>NZ_KQ958203.1:0-50441 GCF_001546855.1 Megasphaera sp. MJR8396C
GAGCCACCCGTTTTACGGGTGGAGGCGACTCGCTGAAGAGCGCTTTTATTCGATTAAACGATCAGGCACTTTCATTTTCATAAATGCATAGGTACCGTTGGCAATCATCAGCAGATCCCGATCCTGCAAATTGAGCATCGAACGGATTTCATCGTCCCGATGAGCCAAGATCTTAGCGCTCCAATTGGGGTCGATGAGGGACGAGCAGCCGGCAGCGACGATTTCCGAGTCGGCCAGAGCAGCTTCTACGTCAGCCCGCGTGCGGACGTCGCCGACCGAAATGAGGGGCATGCGGCCGCCAATGGCGTCGTGAACATAAGCCAGCATCGACTTATCCTGATATTCCGGAATATTGGTCTTGCGATCATAACGGGTCAGGGAAATGTGGAGATAATCCAATTTCTTATCGGCCAGTTTGTCGACAAGCCACAGCGTTTCCTTCAAATTAAAGCCCGGATCCGTTTCTTCCCGAGGAGAAAAGCGGTAGCCGATGATGAAGTTGGGAACGTTCATAGCATCGACGGCTTCAATGACACCGTCAACGACGCGTTCAATGAAGGTATAGCGCTTTTCGAGGCTCCCGCCCCATTTATCGGTACGGCGGTTGGAGTGCGGCGAGAAGAACTGGTGCAGCAGGTAATGGTTGGCACCGTGGAGTTCTACACCGTCGAACCCGGCTTTGACAGCTCGAACGGCCGCCTTTTTGAAGTTTTCGATGATTTCTTCAATTTCGTCATCGCGCAGTTCGCGAGGCGTTTCAGCCCCGTCTTTAGCCGCGGCGACGGCACTGGGAGCTACGGGCTGTTCGCCTTCGATAGTCTTGCTGTCGGTCATGCGGCCGGCATGGAAGATCTGCAAAATGGCCCGGGTTCCGTCCCGTTTGATGGCCGACGCCAATTTGCTGAGATTAGGCAAGAAGGCATCGTCATCGACGCTCAATTCCCCGGTCCAGCACTTGCCGTTCGGCTGAATATAGGCTACGCCGGTGATAAACATGCCGACAGCACCGGTGCGCATGCCGTAATAGGCAATTTCATCCCCCGTAACCGTGCCGTCATAATAACTCATGCGAGTCGTCATGGGCGGAATGGCCAAGCGATTTTTTACCGTAAGGCCGCGTTTAAATGTAAGAGTATCCGTTAAGTGGGTCACTGTCTTCACCTCTTTTGAAAGATTGTTTTCATATAAATTTAATCGCAGCGCCAGATCATGCCGGCCTTGAGGACTCAATCCCTGTCGGGACGTCGCTGAAGTCTCTTTTAAATTTGACAATTCCTGTCATATTTTAGTCCGGCCGAAATGTCAGCGTCTGCGTAATACCATCTAGCGTGGTTTGTTTTATCATACCCCAGGCTTTCCAAACCGTCAAGAGAGAGCCGACTCCGAAAAGAACACCTTCTTTTTATAAAAATACCCGATATCGGGTGGCGTCCACGATATCGGGTATCCTATTTTATTTATTCAATTGTTTCCCTTATTTTGCTTAATGGAAGCGCCAAGTCATGCCGGCGTTGAGTTCCCAGTCTCTGCCGTAAGAGCCATTGAAGGTCCGTTCAAATTCAAACCACAAGCTCCGATCGTGACTGAGTTCAGCCGTGAGGCCAGCACCAACATCGTACCAGGTGTCGTGATTCGTCTTATCATAATGGATTCGTTCCAATCCATCCAAAGAGGTCAGATCAAAGGTGCGGTTGCCGGCAAATTCGTGGAGGATGTCGGCTTTGATATACCAAGACTTCTGTGCATCGATGTCTTTCCCGAAGCGGAATCCAAGACGGCCAATGAGGCTGTGGACGCTGTCAAAGTCCATTCCAACGCCGTCGTTGGTCCGATAGTCTCGACCATTGATGTGCGTATACTGGAGCTGTCCCTGAGGCTCGACGTACCACGAATCACGTAAGTCTTTCTTGCGTCCCCATTCGACGCTGGCCTGTTGGTACCAGGTCCCGAAGGAGCTCTTCGATTCGTCGCCATTTATGAGCCTCGTCGTCCCTTCGCCGTTCAACCGGCCAATGCGGCCGACGACGTCGAGATAGTGTCCCTTCTGACCGAGCCAGGTCTGATAGAAGCTGCCCGTGTAGCCCTTGTATTTCCCATTTCCCGTATCAAAGGACGTCTGGCTACGGAGGTAGCTGAAAGAAAGCCCCTGACGAAGGCTACTGTCATCGGCGCCTTGTTTGACCGTATCCCAGCCGAGTTCAAAGCGATTGCTGTGGCCGTTGTAGCTATCGCGTCCAAGGTGGCGATAGGTCCAGCGGGCCCACATGCCAGCATCTTCACCGTCGGCATAGCGAGCTTCGCCGAGGCGTTTATTCAGGGTATCCATGTTGGTTGCCATGTCAAAAAGAGTGCGGTTCTGCACATTGGCTGCCGGAACGACATTGCTTTCGACCTTATCAACAGAGCCGAAATACCAATCCGTCGTATCGCCCGTCGTTTCATGGGTAAGACCAATAATGTAATCATAGAGATGGCCTTTGTTGACGTTGCGCTGCTGAATGGAGCTGGTAAGCGTGGCATCGCTGTTATTGAGTTCAGCTACATACAGTCTGTCGTTAACCCCCATCTTATCGAGGTTCATGACGGTCGGATCGCTCACTAAATTCTGCGTTCCCGTCGCACTATCGGTAACGGTCAAATAATCGCTGTTGGCCGTGACACCTTTCGTGCCCTGATTGGACAACCAGTCCAAATCCATGGCCAGCGTCCCCGTACCGGAGAGTGTCTTGGCCGTAACCTGTTGTCCCGTCCGACTGCTGTCCGCCATATTGACGGTGTCGTTATTAGTAAGATTCGTCAAGGAGCTGTCGTCAGTCACGTTCCAAACAGTACCGTTTCCAAGGGTTAGGTCCAGTGTCCCAGTGCTGTCCGCTGCAGCCGCCCTATCCAAAGAAGAGTCCAGAGAAACCGTGCCGTCTGATACCGAGGTCGTCCCCGTCAAATAGGACCCTGCCGTATTCAAATCGAGAGAAACGATACCTCCGGCTGCGACGACATTACCTGTAATATATTTATTCGTATCGGCTGCCGCCGCATCGATGACACCGCCGTCAGCAGCCCGCAAAGCCGTATCAGTGCTATGAAGTGTCAAGGGGCCATTGAAAAGAATCGTCCCTCCATTAGTGGCGACAGCTCCGTCAGCCGTATCCATAACGGCTTCTCCATCAAGCGTAATATTGCCGCCATCGGCAGTAAGGCCGGTTGATGTGCTGCGTAACGTCAAGGGGCCGTTAAAGAGGATCGTTCCATCCTTTGTAGCCACAGCGCCATTCCCTACTTCCATGACGACAGGTCCTTCGAGGGTAATGCTGCCGCCATCATTCGCATAGGCTCCGACGGCGCCGTCATTAGAGATAGACATAGTACCGTCAATGACTTTTGCCGTAATCGTGCCGTTATCGGCATAGAGATTAGATTCCAGAGGATTCGTTGCGTCTTTACCTGCCGTCGTGAGAATCATATCGTGACCGGCCGTCAAGTTGGCGACACCCTTCGTATCGACATGGACGTTAGGCGCTGCGACGCCAACCTTTAAGACCAGATCATGACCGGCTGAGACGTCGGCCGTACTCCTGGCATTCACGGCAATCATACTGAGCTCATCAAAAGCCCCTGGCGTATCAAAGATGATGTCATTATCGGCCCGAACCGTCAATTGAGAATCATCACGGGTTCGCAGGGTTCGCTGGGCATTACTGAAAAAGTTTCGGCTTTGGAGCGAAAGCGATGAATTATACATGCTGTAAGCACTGGGAGTTAAAGCCAACGTTTTCACCTTAAATACGATATCATTGCCGGCCACGACGTCTGCCGAAGATCCATTCTGGACGTTAAACAGATTGGTCGAGTAAAGGCTGTCTATCATCAAATCGTGACCGGCTTTAACGTGAGCTTCCGCCTCATCACCAAAGTAATAAACTGGAAGACTCTCTTGACGATTATGGTTGTTGATAATATCATGACCGGCTTCGATATTTATCACGCCCTGATGAACATTGACTTCATTGCTCTTCCCATCATTATTAAAGATGATATCATTACCGGCAACGAGGGACGCTTTGCCTTCCTTCTCAACATAAACCATAACGACGTCATCTTTATTGTTCATGACGATATTGTTTCCCGCCGATAAGGAAAGCTCGTTATCACCACCCCAATAAATGATAGGATACTTATTTTCAATCGTATCTTCTCTATTGAATTGAATATCTCCTGCAGCCTCTAAGGAAATCACATGCCCTGTTCCCGTAGCATGGATATCATTCGATCTATGAGAAGTGCTGACAATATCTTTAGCATTTTTAATGATGATTTTATTATTCTTCCCATTCGTTAAATTTAAAAATGAGCCGTAATCGCCGCTAGTCAGACTATGTCCCTTCATGTCGAGCGTAAAGGACTTACCCTCTCCATCGGTAGTGCCAACGATACTCATCGTCGTGTCGTTGGCATCTCCATCGGCTTCCACCGTATTGGTGATGGTCACGTCATCCACGGCCTCGATATCTCTCGATTCTCTAAAAAAAATGGCATAATTTCGGCCTTCTATTTTATATTCACCGCCGATTTTATCACCGGACAAAGGATACTCTTCGGCCGCACAGACACCGGCGACAGGCATCGCCATCATCATGCTCAGAATACAAGCGCGTAATATTTTCCGTCTCTCTTGCCTCATAGTTTTGTCTCCACTTTAATCACTAAAATATCGGAACGTTTTCATCTAATTACATTGTAAATCATATCTAATTATAAATCTACACATTTTTGTTATTATTTATACTTTTAATTGAATTGTAATTGTTTTCTAATCATGAGACATTTCGGTGAAATAACGCGCTCCCCCTAAAACAGACATTTCAAAGAAATCCCCGATATCCACTGCGTCTCTGGATACCGGGGATACATCTCTATTCGTTCAATTTTCATCTGTCTTGCGATTAATGGAAGCGCCAGGTCATGCCGCCGTTGAGTTCCCAATCTTTGCCGTAAGACCCGTTGAAGGTCCGTTCAAATTCGAGCCAAAGGCTTCTATCGTGACTGAGATCGGCTGCAAGTCCGGCCCCAATATCGTACCAGGTATCGTGATTCGTTTTGTCATAGCGCAGGCGTTCCGAGCCATCCAAAGAAGTCAGGTCAAAGGTCCGGTTGCCGGCAAATTCATGGAAGATATCAGCTTTGAAGTACCAGGATTTGTTGGCATCGAGGTCTTTGCCCAGGCGGAAGCCCAAGCGGCCGATGAGGCTGTGGACGCTGTCGAAGTTTTGTTTGATGCCGTCATTGGTCCGGTAGTCGGTCCCATTGAGATGCGTATACTGGAGCTGGCTCTGAGATTCGATATACCACGAGTCACGCAAGGCTTTCTTGCGGCCCCATTCGACGCTGGCCTGTTGGTACCAAGACCCGAAAGAACTCTTCGATTCGTCGCCGTTTATGAGCCTCGTCGTTCCTTCACCGTTCAACCGGCCAATGCGGGCGACGACGTCGAGATAGTGACCGGTCTGGCCGAGCCAGGTCCGGTAAAAGCTACCCGTGTAGCCTTTGTATTTCCCATTTCCCGTATCAAAAGAGGTCCGGTTATTGAGGTAGTTGAAGGACAGGCCCTGACGAAGGGTGCTGTCGTCATCGCCCGGTTTGACCGTATCCCAGCCGAGTTCAAAGCGGTTGCCATGACCGTCATAACTGTCGCGGCCGAGGTGACGATAGGTTAAACGAGCCCATATGCCTGCATCTTCGCCTTCAGCATAGCGAGCTTCGCCGAGGCGTTTATTGAGAGTATCCATGGTGGTCGCCATGTCGAAAAGGGCACGATTCTGTACCTTAGCTGCCGGAACGACATTGCTTTCGACTTTGTCAGTGGCGCTGAAGAACCAATCCGTCGTATCGCCCGTCGTTTCATGACTAAGGCCAATGACGTAATCATAGAGATGGCCGGAGATGACATTCTGCTGTGTAATCGAGCTGGTAAGGACGGCGTCGCTGTTATTGAGTGTGGCTACATATAAACGATCGTCAGCCCCCATCTTATCGAGGTTCATGGCAGATGAATTGCTTACTAAGGCCTGCGTTCCCGTCGCACTATCCGTAACAGTCAGATAATCGCTGTTGGCCGTAGCACTCTTGGCCCCCTGATTGGACAGCCAGTCCAAATCCATGGCCAGCGTGCCCTCTCCAGCGAGGTTCTTAACCGTCAACTGCTGACCCGTCCGACTGCTGTCACTCATATTGACGGTGCCGTTATTGGTTAAGTTGGTCAGGGAGCTGTCACCGGTCACGTTCCAAACGGTTCCCGTCCCAAGGGTCAAGTTCAGCCCCGTGCTGTCATCGCTGCCGTCCCCTGCTGATTGATAACCATAGGCAGCACGAGAAAGGGCCGTATCAAACACGTTCGTCGTCCCGGTCAGGTACGAACCGGCCTTATTCAAGTCGAGAGAAATAGTACCATCTTCGGCCACGATATTGCCCTCAATATATTTAGCCGTATCAGCTGTCGAAGCATCGATGACACCGCCGTCGACAGCCTGTAAAGCCATGCCGGTGCTGCGAATCGTCAAAGGTCCACTAAAAAGGATGGTCCCTTCATTGTCAGCTACCGCTCCGTCTGCCCCATTCAGAGCAGCGGCTCCATCGACGGTAATAGTACTGCCATCAGCGGTAAGGCCAACTGCACTGCTCTTAAGTGTCAATGGCCCTTCAAAGAGAATCGTCCCCTCATTGAAAGCGACAACTCCGTCGGCTGTATCCAAAACGGCGTCCCCACCGACAGTAATGTTGCTCCCGTCTGCCGTAAGACCTGTCGCCGTACTGTGTAACGTCAAGGGTCCGTTAAAGACAACCGTTCCGCCATATTCAGCAATAACTCCGTCTGCCGTATCTAAGACAGCGTCGCCACCGACCGTAATACTACCCTCGTCAGCCGTAAGTCCCGTCGCCGTGCTATTGAGGGTCAAGGGTCCGTTAAAGAGAACCGTTCCGCCATTTTCAGCAATGACTCCGTCTAACCCATTCAGGACAGCTTCACCTTCGACAGTAATACTACTCTTATCTCTGTAAGCTACAAGGCTGGTATCCGTAGTGCGTACGGTCAAAGGCCCTTTAACGAGAATGGTTCCGCCGTTTTGAGCAATAGCTCCGTCGACGGCCTCCACATCAGCAGCCCCGTCAAGCGTAATCGTACCCGCATCGGCATCAAGTCCTACGTCACTACTCGTAAGCGTCAGAGATGGGCCGGTAAAGGAAATCGCTCCTCCATCGATAACTACGGCTCCATCACCCGTATCCATGACCACCTTTCCTCCAAGGGTAATTTTACCGCCGTTATCAGCATATATCCCAGCAGCTCCGTTATTGGAGATAGTCAGCGTCCCTTCGGTAGCCTCAGCCGTAATCACAGCCTTATCGCCGTCGGCATACAGATTGGCGATTTTCAAGTCGCGCCCATCCGCGCCAGTCGTCGAAAGGGTCATATTGTTGCCGGCTTTCAAATTGACCTGGCCCTTTGCATGAACGACAGGTGCGGCTACACCGATATCCAAGGTCATGTTGCGATTGGACGTGATATTTGCCGTACTGCTCTCATCAGCATCGATCAGGCTGACTACTTGACCATCCTTAGTACTGACGGAGATATCGTTACCAGCCACTACATTGACAGACGACGCTCCCTTAAGATCAAACATTTTTACCGACTGGGCATCCTTTAGGATAATATCGTGTCCGGCCTCGATAGACGCCTTGCTTTCAGCTTCCAAGATATGAACAGGGTTAGCCTCTTCCTTCTGATTATCATAGATAATATCGTTCCCGGCCTTAAAATTGATTCCGGCCTTATTCGTCCCGAATACAACACGATTCACACCTTTATTATTGAAGCGGATATCATGATTGGCGGATATGTTCAATTGACTCTGATTCTCCAAGTGAATCATCTGATTCTTACCATACTTTGAAGCCTGACCATACTCCTGATTCAATATCACATCGTGATTGGCATGTATATTCGCCGTTCCCTCTGCTTTAAGCTCTAATATAAAACTCATACTGCCATTGGTCACAACGACATCCTTCCCTGCCGATAAAGAAAGAACGCTATCCTTATCTCGAATAAAAAGCGGGGAATAATCATTATTATTTTCAACCTTATTAAATTCAATATTGTTTTTCGCATCGAGAGAAATTTTCTGTCCTGTTCCCCAAGAAAAGATAGAAGAAACCTTATGGAAATTGCTAACTATATTGTCGGCATTGGTAATCGTAACTTTATTATTATTTCCGCCTGAAAAATTAACAAAAAAGCCATATTCTCCGGCAGTAAGCGTATGCCCATCCATATCAAGGGTAAAGGACTTATGTTCTTGACCACTCGCACCAATAATCGGCCAACTGTTGCTAGTATCGTTGTTATTGATTTTTACATCCCCTGTAGCCTTGACTATTTCTTCATTCTTATCCACCGTAACCCCATAGCGCCAAGGAGGAAGGGTATATTCACCGGATATCTCCTCTCCCTCCGTCCAAAGGGGGGAGCTGGCATAGGAAGCGGCCACGGGCATGGCCAGCAGCATGGTCAAAATACAAGCTCGTAATACATTCCGTTTCTCCGTTTTCATGGTATCCTCTCCAAACATAAAAAATCCGAAAATCATTCATTTTATTCAAGTATAAATTACTTTTGGTCATTTATCTATATACTTTTGTAATATAACGGTCATTTATTTGTATAATATGTGTAAGTTTTATGTCTGTATAATGATTTTATCGATATTTTTCTGTGATATATCTATTTTTTTAACCGAAAAAATCCCCGATACCAAGGTATTCCACTTGATATCGGGGATTGTAGTTTATTTATTCAATTGTTTTCTTCATTTCGCTTAATGGAAGCGCCAGGTCATGCCGGACCTGCCTCGTACCCAATGTGGGTATTTATCTTGTCATAACTATCCTTTTCCAACTATCACAAACACGGTTCTAACGGACTGCTCACAGCCCTTTGCAGAAAAATAGGCTGTCACATCGAGAAAGGTTCCCTTCTGCACAGCCTATTTTACTTATAATTCAAAAGCTTCTTTGCGCCGTAGCGGGAGATATTGTTTTTCATCCCTCAATCTGCGAGACGTTTCATAATCCAAATCGGCCAATAGAAGTTCTTCATCCGCTCCCGCCAGGGCCACTACGGAACCATCGGGGCCTGCGACGATGCTCTGACCGCAGAATTCCATGACCCCTTCCTGTCCGGTACGGTTGACCATAACCGCATAAAAACTGTTCTGGAAAGCAGGAATACGGATTTCCCATTGGAATACATCCAGGGGTTCTGCCGTTTCATTAGCGACGGCCGTAATGACTAGATCTGCTCCTTTCAGAGCCAGCGTCCGAAAACTTTCCGGATAATGGCGGTCGAAGCAGACGATGAGTCCGATGTTTCCGGCCGACGTCGGTACGACGACAAAGCCGTCATCGCCGGGGGTAAAGTAATCCTGTTCATAGAAATGCGGTGCCCGGACGATATGGTTCTTGCGAACAATGGCTTTAATTTCCCCCGTTTCATCGACAATCATCATGGTCGGATAAATCTTTCCTTCCCAGGTCAAGACCAGGGAAAAGACACCGATGATGCCTTCTTCCCGGCAGGCCTGACGAAATCCTTCGATATGCCGGTCCGTTAAAGGAATGGCAATATTATCCTTGGAAAGCCCGGCATACTGCGGTATATATTCCATCAGCTGCCCTTCAGGGAAGCAAACCAACTGCGCTCCGGCCACTTTCGCCCGATGCAGGTAGTCCAGGGCTTTCTGATAATTTTCTTCTTGATCTTTGCCCAAACGGAGTTGAGCACAAGCTATGCGTACCATCGTAATACTCCTTCTATTCTTTACTGTAAAATGCGCTGCAAACGGCGGACCGTTTCCTGCAAGACTTCCATGGACGTTGCAAAAGGCATGCGGATACAATTTTCAGCGCCCCTGCCGAAGGCATCGCCCGGTGCTGCCGCTACATGACCTTCTTTCAGGAGGTATTCGCTCAGAGCCAGGGAATCCATACCGCGATAATCGATCTGCGGCAAAACATAGAACGCACCTTGCGGAGCCCGGCATGTAATGCAGGGAATTTCATTCAAGGCTTGCACGAAATACTGACGCCGTTCAGCATATTCCTGACACATCCGACTGACGTCGGCTTCGCAGTCCAGGGCCGTAAGAGCCGCACTCTGTACAAAAGACGTCGCACAATTGAGAATATGCTGTTGGACTTTGGCCATTTGACGCATCAAATCCGGAGCGGCCGCGACGTATCCCAGCCGCCAACCGGCCATGGCATGGGCCTTTGAAAAACCGTTGAGCGTAACAACGCGGTCCTTCAAGTCCGGCAAACTGGCCGGGCTTATATGTTTGAAGTCATCAAAAATAATTCGTTCATAAATCTCATCGGAGAAAATGAGCAAGTCCCGTTCACAAGCCACTTCCGCAATCGCCTGCAGTTCCTCAGCCTGGCAAACTCGTCCTGTCGGGTTATTGGGAGAGCATAAGACAATGGCCTTCGTCTGCGGAGTAACGAATTTTTCAATTTCATTTTTGCGGATAAGATAATTATCTTCGTAGGCCAAGGGAATGCCGACGGCCTTGGCTCCGGTCAATTCGATGATGGGCTTATAGGACACATAGGCCGGCTCAAAATACAGGGCTTCATCGCCGGCCTGGAGGCATGTAAATAGGCCGATGAAAAGAGCTAATTTCGTGCTGGCTGTGACCAAAATACCTTCCTGGACGGCATCAATCCCATTTTCCATCTGTAGTTTCTGAGCCAATTTTCGGCGCAGTTCCGGCAGCCCCTGACTTTGGACATACGACGTGAACCCGGCCTTCATATCGGCATAGGCTCGTTCGATAATAGGTGACGGCGTCTTGAAATCCGGTTCGCCACCAGCCAGGTTAATAATATCTTGACCTTCTTCTTTCATCTGTTTTGCTAAACTCATAAGCCGTACCGTTGCCGACGGCTGCAGGTCTTTTACCCGTTGACTAATAAAATCACGCATCACTGATCCCCCTGTTTCATGATTGCCATTTTTTGGCAAAGCCCATCAACTCTGCCGTCGTCTGGCCTTGTTGTAAAAGGACTTTCAATTCATCTTCTTTTTTCTTCTTCCCTTGTGACTTTTCAAGGACCTCTTCGGCCCGTTCTTTGGGAATGACGACGACACCGTCGGCATCACCGACAATGATATCCCCGGGGTGGACGATACGACCGCCGCATTCGATGACTTCATCGATAGTGCCGCAAGTTTCTTTCAGCGTCCCATTGGGGCAGACGCCGCGGGCAAAAACCGGATAATTCATTTCAATAATATCCCGCTTATCCCGGCAAGCGCCATCGATGACGACTCCGGCAATGCCTCTGGCCCGGCAAGACGTCGCAAAGAGTTCTCCGAAGACGCCGGCCTGAAGGTACCCCTGGCACTGAATGACCAAGACGACGCCCGGTTTGGCTTCAGCAATGGCGCGGTGAATCGTCAAGTTGTCTCCTGGCACGCAGGTTACGGTCATGGCATAGCCGGCCATCTCAAAATGATAATCTAACGGTTTAATAGCCGCATCCATACTTCCTTCCCGGCCATTCATATCACAAATATTCCCGGTTGGGATTCCCTTAAAAGCACTGGCAATATCCATCTCGATTCCCCCTGTCAATTTTCTTCGTGCGTCTGTAAATGATGGTACCCCATCTGGGCCCGAGCTTCTTTCAAGGTCTTACCGCTCTTGACCAAGGCTACGATCTGCTGTTCCTTCGCTTCAATGGACTGGGCAATCTGCAGCGTCGTTTCTACGACCTGCAAAGGAATGCAGACGGCACCGTTTTCATCGGCGACAATCAAATCACCGGGGCAGACCTTGACCGATGAAATCGAAACCGGTTCGTTAATGGAAGCCACTTCGACGCGGTCCTTACCGGTCATCATATAGTTTCCTTTTGTAAAGATAGGATACTTGAGGTCCTGAATGGTCTTAACATCCCGGCATACCCCGTCGATGACCGTACCGGCAACACCCTTCCATTCCGCCACCTGCGACATGATATCGCCCCAGACCGTGCAGTACTGTCTGCCGCCATTATCAATGACTACGACATGGCCTTGCGGGACATCGTCGAGAAAATCACCGACATTGCCCTTGGTCTGACCGCAGGGAATATATTGCACCGTAAAAGCCTGACCGCAAAGACGGGTTCCCGGAACAACGGCTTTAATGCCCAACAGTCCTCCGGCAATCCCCTGTTTGTCCAAGGCATCCGTCAAGGAAGACGTATCCAATTCTTTAAAAGCTTCTAAGATTGATGTATCCAATTCGTTATAGTTCATGTTGACTGCATCCTTTCTGTGGTTCAAGAATAATACTATGTTTATTCATGCCTGATAAAAAATAAATGGCTGTAAGAACGCCGTATAGCACAAGGGCTACGCCAAAGCCGATACGAGTCGTCTCACCATAGGCGATGACGGCAAGGGAAACGACAATGAAAGCTCCTGCGATCCACGTCGTAAAGGGGTACAGAGGCAAACGAAAACTGCTTCTGGTTACTTTGCCGGCTGCCAGCATACGGCGGTAACGATGGTGCGACACCAGGATGATGATATACGTCAGCATAATCGACGTCGAACCGGCGCCGACCATGGCACTAAAGACATCCTGCGGCACGAAGAGGCTTAAGACGACGCCGACACAGAGGGAGGCCGCGATAGCGAGGACACAGCGATAAGGGATGCTGTTGGAATTTGTCTTCCGCAGCCACTGCGGCGCCTGATGTTGTTCTGCTAAGTTAAATACCATTCGCGTTCCGGCAAAGAGATTACTGTTAAACGAAGACAAGGCTGACGTCAGTACGACAAAGTTCATGATGCCTGCCGCTTCTTGAATGCCGGCATAGTGGAAAACCTGCACGAAAGGGCTGCCGAAAGTCCCGCCGACCTGATCCCATGGGAAAATACACATGACGACGAATAAGGAGCCGACATAGAAAATAAGAATTCGCAGGAAAATATTGTTGATGGCCTTGGCTAAGGTTTTTTCAGGATTCTGTACTTCGCCGGCCGTATTGCCGATCATTTCCGAACCGCCGTACGCATAGATACAAAACGGCAATGCCATCAAGAACCCAAAGGCCCCTTTCGGGAAAAAGCCTCCATTATTCCATAAATTTGAAATGCCGACAGGTTCTGAAAATTGACCGATACCCACAAAAATCATGAGTCCGCCGAAGAAAATCATCCCGACAATAGCGACGATCTTAATCATGGCAAACCAAAATTCAAATTCTCCAAAGTTATGGACTGCCATAAAATTCAGCCCGACGATCAGGAGAAAGGCTAAAAAGGACCATAACAATCGCGGCGTATCGGGCAGCCAAAACTGCATAAAGATAGGAGCTGCAATGATTTCCGCCGTGCAGACTGCCCAAATCATGTACAAGTAATTCTACGAAGCCATGAAGCCGGCCCAAGGGCTGATATAATCCCTGGCATGACGGGCAAAGGACCCGGAAACGGGATTATGTACGGACAATTCCCCCAAAGCTCTCATGACGATAAAGACGATGACCCCACAGACGATATATTCAAGGATAATCGACGGACCTGACAACTGAATCGCTGGTGAAGAACCCAGGAAAAGGCCGACGCCAATAGCCGTGCCAATGGACATCAACTGTATATGCCGTTCTTTCAAACCACGCTGCAAACCTTCTTTCGTTTTTTCAACCATAGTATTTTCCCCCTCTTATGTCCGACCGAGCTGAGACTGACGAACATACACGTACCCATCCATGATAAGCCGAGCCGTTCTGTACATCGCAGCCTTACGCACCACGATAGTATCCTTTTCAATATCGACCATTGATTCTGCCGGAATGACACCGGCCGGATGGCCGATGCGAATATCCTGCTGTTGTTTGGACTCCGGACGAACCACCTGACTGACGACGGTTCCGGGAATCTTGGCAGCAATGGCCAAGGTAACCGTCGATGTCACGGGGTAACTCTTATGGACCTGCTGCATGAATAGTAATCGGCTGACGACATCGACATCTTTTGCTTCTACCTGTTTTCCATCAAAAGTCTCATACGCAGCCGGCGGACTTACTAAGGCAATGAAGGGGACGTACCCCGACTCTTGCACGGAAGACTGCCAATGCTGTACCATTCCGATTTTTTCAGCCGCTTTTCCTCGTATTTCTTCTAATAAGGCCATGACTTCCGGATTTGACTCAATCATTTTCGGCGTTTCAAGGCCCGTCAAATTAAGTTCGCCGGCCGGGACAAAGACCAAGGGGTTGCCGACATCAAAGATGGAGACATGATAATTCCGCCCTCCCGCTTCAATGACGTCTGAAACATGTCCAGTCGGCAGCATCTTTCCCGTAAAGGCGCCTTGTCCGTCTTTCCAGTCCAAGATGATCTTAGCCCCCGTGCCCGGGACACCATCGATATGAAGCTCTCCGTCAACGACAGCTTCGCCGTTGGCGACAGGAATCTCGGCAGTGACGATATTATGAGAATTCGTCAAGTGGATACGCACGGTTGTTACCGGTTCGGTTACCGGCACAAGACCCTGGTGAATGGCAAAGGGACCGACAGCGGCTGCGATATTCCCACAATTTCCTTTGCGGTTAACCAACGCTTTATCGAGTGCCACCTGAGCAAACGTATAATCTACATCTGCATCCGGTCGTGACGACGGACCGATGATAGCACATTTGCTGGTCAATAAGTCTCCGCCTCCCAGTCCGTCAATCTGACGGATATCCGGTGTCCCGAAAATCTGCAAAATCACGTCATCCTGCTGAGACGGATTCGTCGGTAAGTCGTGGGCCATGAGAAAGATTCCTTTGCTCGTACCGCCCCGCATGATCGTACAACGAATCATATCCATGCCTGGATACATAAAACCAACTCCTTTCAAACATTCGTATTTCTTATCCTTATTATATTTCCAAATCATTCATTTGAATAATGAATGATTTGATATTATAATATAGATAACTTAGATATTTTATAAAATGGATTTGCTGTAAGAAAGGAAAATCATGAACATCACGGCCATACGGATTTTCTTAGAAATCGTCAATACCCACAGTCTCTCTAAAGCAGCCGAAAACCTATACTTATCGCAGTCAACAGTCAGTCACCACCTGAAAGCCATGGAAGCCGAGCTCCACAGTCAACTCATCGTCCGCCACCAGGGACAACGAACAATCCATCTGACCCCAAAAGGAGAAAGCTTTCTTCCTCTGGCCGAACGTTGGCTCTCACTATTCAAAGATACACAGGCCCTTCAAACGTCCCAACCGCACAGCATCTTATCCCTGGGCTGCACGGACAGCCTCAATACCTATGTATTGCCGGAGTTGTACCAAAACTTACTCGCTCACGAAGAAACCCTTGACTTAGCCATTCGGACCCAGCATTCACAGGAAATCTATACGCTGCTCCTGAATCACGAAATCGATACGGGCTTCGTCATTACGCCTTTCGCCTATAAGAATGTCGTTACGCGGCCTTTGTTCACGGAACCGATGGTGTTATTATGCAAAAAAGACACGCCGCATCCTTCTGGCGCTATCCATCCCCATGATTTGGATGTAAAAGAAGAAATGTTCATTGACTGGAGCCCTGAATTCCAGGCCTGGCATGATTTCTGGTTCAATACCGTCACCAGTCCGCGCATCAAATTCAATAACCCGTCCCTATTTCATTATTTTCTGGAACGCCACTACTGGTCTATCCTTCCCATTTCCATGGCCCACGCCCTTCGAAAAGAAATGGATCTGTCCATCTACACCTTGACGTCACCGCCGCCGGAAAGAACGATCTATCAAATTACCCATAAGGAACCCCTTTCGAATCACATTCCACTACTCACAACGTTCCAAAAATATGTCGATGAGTTCCAACAAACGACAACCTTATTCAAAGGACTCTAAACGGAAATAAGCTCCGCCATATGAATGAGTTTTTAAACCCCAAAAAATCCCCGATACCAAGGTATTCCACTTGATATCGGGGATTATAGTTTATTTATTCAATTGTTTGCCTGATTTCCCTTAATGGAAGCGCCAGGTCATGCCGGCATTGAGTTCCCAATCTTTACCGTAAGAACCGTTGAAGGTCCGTTCAAATTCAAACCACAGGCTCCGATCGTGACTGAGTTCGGCTGTGATGCCGGCACCTACATCGTACCATGTGTCGTGATTGGTCTTGTCATAATGGATCCGTTCCAAGCCATCGATAGAGGTCAGGTCAAAGGTGCGGTTACCGGCAAATTCGTGGAGGATGTCGGCTTTGATGTACCAGGATTTCTGTGCATCGATGTCTTTCCCGAGGCGGAAACCTAAGCGGCCGATGAGGCTGTGGACGCTGTCAAAGTTTTGACCGATGCCGTCACTGGCCCGGTAGTTCGTCCCATTGAGGTGAGTATACTGAAGTTGGCTCTGGGGTTCAATGTACCACGAGTCGCGCAGAGCTTTCTTGCGGCCCCATTCGACGCTGGCCTGTTGGTACCAGGTCCCGAAGGAACTCTTCGATGCTTCGCCGTTTATAAGCCTCGTCGTCCCTTCGCCGTTCAATCGGCCAATGCGGCCGACGACGTCAAGGTAATGGCCCTTCTGACCGAGCCAGGTCTGATAGAAGCTGCCCGAGTAGCCCTTATATTTTCCCTGCCCTTCCGTAAAGGACGTCCGATCCCGGAGATAGCTGAAAGATAGGCCCTGACGAAGGGTACTGTCGTTAGCGCCCGGTTTTACCCTATCGTAGCCGAGTTCAAAGCGATTGCTGTGGCCGTCGTAGCTGTCGCGTCCCAAGTGGCAATAGGTCAAACGGGTCCACATGCCAGCATCTTGGCCATCGGCATAGCGAGCTTCACCGAGACGTTTATTGAGGGTATCCATGTTGGTCGCCATGTCGAAAAGGGTCCGGTTCTGCACGTCCGCTGCCGGGACGATGGGACTTTCGACGCTGCCGACAGAGCCGAAGTACCAATCCGTCGTGTCGCCCGTCGTTTCATGGGTCAGACCGATAATGTAATCATAGAGATGGCCCTTATTGACGTTGCGCTGCTGAATGGAGCTGGTAAGTACAGCGTCGCTGTTATTGAGTTCGGCAACATAGAGGCGGTCGTTAACCCCCATTTTATCGAGGTTCATGACGGTCGGATCACTCACTAAAGCCTGCGTCCCGGTGGCGCTGTCGGTAACGGTCAGATAATCGCTGTTGGCCGTGACGCCTTTCGTCCCCTGATTAGACAACCAGTCCAAATCCATGACCAAAGTGCCCGTACCGGAGAGGGTCTTGGCCGTAACTTGCTGACCCGTCCGATTGCTGTCGGCCATATTGACGGTGCCGTTATTAGTGAGGTTGGTCAAAGAACTGTCACCGGCCACGTTCCAGACAGTGCCATTCCCAAGGGTCATGTTCAGCATTCCGGTACTGTCCGTACCGTCCGACACGGTTGTCGTCCCCGTCAAATAGGATCCGACCGTATTCAAGTCGAGAGAAACGATACCGCCGTTAGAAACAACATTGCCTTCAATGTATTTATCCGTATCGGCTGCCGCCGCATCGATGACACCACCGTCAGCAGTCCGCAAAGCCGTGTCGCTGCTATATAACGTCAACGGTCCATTGAAAAGAATCGTCCCGCCATTAGTGGCCACAGCTCCGTCAGCCGTATCCATAACGGCTTCTCCATCAAGCGTAATATTGCCGCCATCGGCAGTAAGACCGGTTGATGTACTGCGTAACGTCAAGGGCCCTTTAAAGAGGATAGTTCCACTGTTTCCAGCAATAGCTCCATCCACCGTATCCATGACAGCTTCCCCTTCAAGGGTAACACTGCCACCATCGGCGTTAAGTCCCGTTGCCGTACCATGAAGCGTTAAAGGTCCTTTAAAAAGGATTGCTCCATCCTTTGTGGCCACGGCACCATTCCCGACTTCCATGACGACAGGTCCTTCGAGGGTAATGCTGCCGCTGTTATTCGCATAAGCTCCGACAGCACCTTCGTTGGCGATAGACATGGTACCGTCAATGACCTTGGCCGTAATCGTGCCGTCGTTGGCATAGAGATTAGACTCGCGAGGATTCGTTGCGTCTTTACCCGCCGTCGAAAGAATCATATCACGCCCAGCCACCAAATTGACCTGACCTTTTGTATCGGCTCGGACGTTAGGAGCTGCTACACTAGCGTCTAAAATAATATCGCGATCAGCTGTAACATCAACCGTACCGTTAATGTTAGCTAAAATCATGCTGGTACCGACGTCGATTCCAGGCGTGATAAATTGGATATCATGGCTAACATCGATATTTATCGTAGATTTATCACCTGCCCACAAAGTTCTTTGTGCATTACTGAAAAAATCCCTACCCTTTAAAGAAAAAGATGAATTATTTGTAACTCCTATAGCAGGCGGTGATGACAAATTCGTAATATGAAATAAGACGTCGTTATCAGCCACTACTTCAACAGAAGAATTACCCACAATTTTAAACAAATTGGCTGAGCGAATGCTGTTTATTACGATGTTGTGACCAGCGTTGATTCTCGCCTTCATCTCAGAGGCAAAAGAATTGACAGGACTCCCTTTCTTATGTTTATGATTATAGACAATGTCACGCCCCGCTTCAATATTGAGTTGACTCTGCTTACCATAAATGATATTACCGTTACCTTCATTGTCAAAGACAATATCATTGCCGGAAATCATCTCCAATGAGGAGTCATTGCTCATGGCAATTATTGGATAGCCTCCTACGTTAGCCTGGTTAAACAATAAGTCACGACCGGCCTGCACCTTCGCCTTTCCTCCATCCTTAAGATTAAGTATATTCGTAGGATTCTCATTTGTCATAGTCACATCGCGACCAGCCGATAGATGAAAGAGATTATCCCCAACAATAGAAATAAGAGTTGCCGGTGAATCAGACCTCTTTTTATTCAACTGAATATCATTCCTGGCATCTAAGGAAATCTTATGCCCTGATCCAACGGCATATATGAGATTAGCCTTATGTGTGGTGCCGGTGATATTCCAAGCATTCACAATCTCCGCCTTATTATTGCTCCCACCTGTCAAATTGATAAATGAGCCGTAGTCGCCAGCAGTAAGATTCTTTCCATTCATGTCGAAGGTAAAGGAATTCCCATCTGCCCGGTTAGTTGAAATGATAGACATTGTATCATTATTGTTCTCCAAATCAGCTTCTGGCCCATTGGTGATAGTTACGTCATTTTTAGCTTGAACAGCTTTTTCACTCTCATCAAAGTAAATGGCATGTTCTCTACCTTTAATTTCATATGTACCACCGATATCATTCTCATCGGTCCAAGGATAATAAGACGCCGAACAGATACCGGCAACAGGCATAGCCATCAGTACGGTCAAGATACAGGCCCGCAATATATTCTGTCTCTCTTTACTCATAGACTCCACTTCCAATCAACATAATTTGTTTTATTTACTTATATTGTAAATCAAATCTAAGTGTAAATCCACACAAATATATTATTATTATTTATTTTAATCGTATTTTAATTGTAATATTGGAACATGATCCATAAAAATAAGCCCTTTCTTTCGAAAGGACTTTAGCAAAATATCACTTATTTATTTTTCTCTTTATCGGCTAAAAAGGCTTCTGCTTCTTTGCCGATTGCTTCTAAATCGAGGCCTTGGCTGCGAGCGCCAAAGATACAGCCACAGTAGGGTTGGCGATAGAGATCATAGGCTTCGGCCATCTTGGTCGACGTCAGGAATCCGTTGCCTTTTTTGAAATCTGTAGGCAAGTAAGCAATGCCGTATGCTTCTTCAATCTCCCGGCCGACGTCATTGATGACCTGTGAATTTTTATGAGGGCTAACGGTCAAGGTCGTCGTGAAGTAATCGTAGTCGAGTTCCTTCATCTTTTCAGCCGCGGCCTTCATGCGCATCTCAAAACAGACGCGGCAGCGAGCGCCGCCTTCCGGCTCGTCTTCCAGGCCTTTTACGGCTTCAAAGTAATCCTTCGGCTCATAAGGGGCGGCCAAAAAGTGGACATCGTGGCCGGTCTTCTCGTTATACTCGGCAATGAACTGCTGCTGTACCCATTCCCGCCGCTTGTATTCGGCTTCGGGATGGATATTGGGATTGAAGAAATACACCGTCACGTCGGCAACCTCAACCAGGCGGTCCAAAACGGCCGTACTGCAGGGGCCGCAGCAGGAATGGAGCAGGATGCGGGGCTTGACGCCGTCCTGCTGCCAGCGCTTGGCCATTAGCTGGTAGACCGTATCGTAGTTGATCCGCTGATTGGGATTCATACGGGATAAAATTTCATGATAGTCAATCATCGTCTATACTCACTTTCTGTCGCCGAAAAGGCGCGAAAAGCACATCGTCGAATTCGTAAAAAAACACCCGCGCGGCACGAGCTGCGTGGGTTCCTATGTCAAATTGGTGGAGCATAGGGGGATCGAACCCCTGACCTCAAGATTGCGAACCTTGCGCTCTCCCTGCTGAGCTAATGCCCCAATACTTCCTTATTGTAACGCAAAATTCCTCGCGGTACAAGAAAAAAATTGCCCCCGCCCCAACTCAGGACTATATTATGCAAACAGATTTTCTAATCGAGAGAAAACAACGGCGCTTACATTATTTTTAGTCGGAAATGTTTGACTCGGCTTCATCCGACTAAAACACTTCTAAGCAAAGTCTTATCTCAAGATTCTAAGGCTATCATGAAAGAAGAATAATTTTGTATCCCCCCTATGGGCTTATATTTCTTCCTTTTTTTCAGTAAAATAATACTATATTAAATTATTCGTGGAAAAGAGGTTATTATCAATGCATATCCCTGAGAATTATCTGAGCCCTTCGACGTGCGGCATCCTCGGAGCCGTCATGGTTCCCATTTGGCTGTTATCGATCCGTAAGGTCAAGGAAACGGTGCCTCGTGAAAAGCTGCCCCTCCTCGGTGTAGCCGCGGCCTTCTCCTTTTTGGCCATGATGTTCAACGTTCCCCTTCCGGGCGGTACGACGGGTCATGCCGTCGGCGGCACGCTCATCGCCATCCTCCTCGGACCGTACGCAGCCTGTCTGGCCGTCAGTGTGGCCCTGCTCATCCAAGCACTCTTCTTTGGCGACGGCGGCATCTTAGCCTTTGGCGCCAACAGTTTCAACATGGCCTTTGCCCTGCCTTTTACGGGATATTTCGTCTATCACGGCGTAAAGAAACTCATCTCTTCGGATATTATTGCCGCCGGCATCGGCTCTTACGTCGGCATCAACGTCGCCGCCTTCTGTGCTGCCGTTGAATTCGGCATCCAGCCTCTGCTCTTCACCGATGCAGCCGGTCAAGCACTGTACTGTCCCTATCCGCTGTCGATTTCGATTCCGGCCATGATGATCGGCCATATCACGATTTTTGGCTTGGCCGAAGTCATCTTTACGACAGGTGTCCTGGCTTACCTCAAAAAGACGTCGCCTGATTTATTCCAAATGACTGCACCGGCTTCATCGAGCAAATCCCTGTTCGGACTCTTAGGCGCCCTCATCTTAGCCACGCCCTTAGGCCTCTTGGCCGCCGGTACGGCTTGGGGTGAATGGGATGTCGAAGAACTGGCAGAAACGGATTTCTTCGGCTCGGCCTTAGGCTATACGCCGTCGGGCATGGAAAATGGCTTCTCCTTTGACGTTCTCATGCCGGATTACGCCATTGCCGGACTCCCCGACGCCTTGGGCTATGTCCTTTCAGCCCTCATCGGCACGGCGCTTTTAATCATCATCTTTAAAGTCATCGCATCCTTCCTGCCGGCGAAGCCGTCCTTCGACACGCCGTCCCAGCATTAGGAGGCCTGACCCATGAAGCTCCCTGAATGGGCGCAGCGTGAAGAAAACTATAATCCCGGCCGTGACCGGGATTATTTCATTTCCCGCTCCCTCCTGCGTTTAGTTTCCATCTTAAAGGCCCTGCGTCAGCAGCACGGTCCGTCCCGTTGGGCCGTCGGCGCCGGCCCGGCCCTGGTCACGACGCTGATGATGATTCTGCTCGTAGTCCTCTGTCGGACCATGGCCTTTCTGTGGGCTGTTCTGGCCGGTGAATTGGTACTCCTGGCCTTCCATCCCGGCCGTCAATTGCGCACGACCTTAGCCGCAGCCCTGGCCGCTTCCGCCGTCTGCGCCGTCATCGTGGCACCGGCCTTCTTTCTCGGCAACGGCCAACACGTCTATCTCCTGCCCTGTAAGACCTGTCTCACCGTCCTCGGTCTGATGCTCCTCCAGCAAAATGTATCGTGGCACAAACTGACGGCGGCCCTGCGGGCCTTTCACGTTCCGTCCCTGATCATCTTCATTTTGGATACGACCCTGCGCTACATCGCCATTCTCGGCCAGGAATCGGCCGAACTCCTGACGGCCTTGAAGCTACGCTCCGTCGGCAAAAATCCCGATAAAAAAGCAGCCCTCAGCGGCGTCGCCGGCATTATGCTGCAAAAATCCCAGCGCCTGTCCCAGGATCTCTATGAAGCCATGCGCTGCCGCGGCTTTACCGGTGAATACCAAGTCTATGATGACGGAAAAAAACGCCCCTTGTCCCCGGCGACGGGCGTGCTGCTTTTAATGCTCTTATCTTACGTCTACCTCTTCGTCCGCTTGGAAGGAGTTCTTTCATGATTATTCTCGACGACGTCTGTTTTGCCTACGACGACAGACCCATACTCAGTCACCTGACAAAAACCATTGAGCCCGGACAGGCCGTCCTCCTCACCGGTCCCAACGGTGCCGGAAAGTCGACCCTCCTGCGGCTCTTGAACGGCCTGATTTTCCCCCAACAAGGGACCTATACCTTTGACGGTACGGTCATTACGGCAGCCAAGATGCGCGACCACAAGTATTCCAAATGGTTTCACCAACGCATCGGCTATATTTGGCAGCATCCCGATTCCCAGCTCTTTTGCAGCAGTGTCCGTGAAGAACTGGCCTTCGGTCCCGTTCAAATGGGCCTTCCTGCCGACGAGATCAAAAAACGGGTCGACGACGCCATGGACCTCCTGGGCCTGACGAAACTTTCTGAACGGGCGCCGTATTCCCTGTCCGGCGGGGAAAAGAAGCGGACGGCCATCGCCTCCATTCTGGCCATGAACCCCCAGATTTGGACTATGGATGAGCCCGAAAGCTATCTCGACGCCGACGGCCTTGCCTGGTTGGAAGACTTTCTGCCGAGCCTGAAAAAAGCCGGCAAGACCCTCATCATCGCTACCCACCACGCCGACATCATCGAAAAAATTATCGATACCGAAATTTCCATGAAATCCTAAATACAGCAAAACAGCTGCAGACCTACTTTTTATCGTAGGCTTGCAGCTGTTTTTGATTGGCTTTCACGCGTTCATTAGTTGTATTGATCTGTCCGGCTTTCGTTAAGGTTTGACGGCCGGCATCGTATTTTCCCTGCTTGAAGTAGACGACCGCCATGGCGTTGGCGGCGTCAGCTGATTGGGGCGAAAAGCGAAGGATTTCTTGAAACGAACGCAGGGCTTCTTGATTCTTTCCCAGGCCCATCGCCAAAATTCCTCGATTATACCAGGCTTCTAAAAACTCAGGCCGTACGGCAATAGCCTTATCGTAACTGTCAAGGGCTGCGTCGAGGTTCCCTCTTTTTTGCTGTACCAAAGCCAAGTCGTACCAGGCTGCCGGCGACTTGCCGTTTTTCTTCAGGGCCTTTCGGAAGTCCTCTTCGGCCAGCCAGTAGTATCCCTGATGGAAGAATAAAATGCCCCGATAGAGATAGGAAGACGGGTCGTCGCGATGGAGGATGACTCTTTCAAAGCCCGTCAGCAAATCGTCGTCGCTCCCGTCGGGCGTCTGGGCTTCGGTCCACATCCAAAGGATTTCCTGGCCGTAGTGCTTGCCGGGAACGGCCCAGCGACCGTTAAGTCCGGTCCATTTCGTCACCTTGCCGAAAAGTTCGGGATGATTATGAACGAGGAGTTCATACCGGGGATCGACGATCTCTGTCTTAGGCCGCTCCGTACTGGCGTAGGCCAAAAGGTGCTGGATATGAGCCCGGACGCCGAGCTGAGGTGTGGCAAAACTGGCTCCGGGAGCGCCGTTTCCCGTGGCGCCGAGACCGCAGAAATTATTCTGTTCCGGCGATACGTCGCCGCCGTAGGCAAAGTAGCCCGTCTCTTTCAACGCCTGACAAAGGGCGATATCGGGACGAATGCCTTCGCGGCCCGCTTCTTCATAATAGGCCTGTACGACGTCTTCCAAAGGAGCATTCAATTTAGGCTTTTCATTGCGCTTGCGGATAAAATGAACCATCTGTTCCGGAGATATTGTCGCCGGCCCCATGATCGTATCAGCGCCGGCCGGCACGTCGAGAAGGGGTTGTTCGTAAGCCGGTTTTACCTGCCACGAGGCTTTTTCGATGGTCCCAAGATCTGGGCCGGCTTCAGCCTGAACGGCTGGCTGCGTAAAAAGAGGCAGGCCTAGGAGCACTGCCCCCATAAGGCCTGCCGCAAGCCATCTGTTTATCTTACCATTCACGATAGACGCCCTTCTTCCGTTTGGCTTCCGTAGACTTTGAAAGATAGGTCCCGAGGACTAAGGGATAGCCCTTGCGCTCGATGATCTGAGCCATGTAATTGCGGAAGGGACAGGGCGGTCGGTGATACGAGTCGGAGACGACGCACGAAGCAAAATGGATGGTGACGTTTTCTTTTTCATCGCCGTAGCGCTTCATCTTCCGCGCCAAATTTTCGAGTTTTGCCGAGATACCGGCACCGCAGCAGCCGCCGCAGGTCATCATGAGAAACCGCGTATCGGGCGGATAATCAGCCATAGTATCAACACGGTTGACGAAGGTATTCATGCAGGCATAGCCGCTGCAGCGCTTGGTGACGATATCACATTGAATGACGACGACTAATTGGGACATAGGAATCCCTCCTTTTTAATTATATACGTTGGCATGTAAGAAATCCTGCGTCCAAGCCGAATCGATGCGGGCCAGTGCCGCTTCTTCCTGGGGCAACTTGTCGGCCAAGGATTGTTCAAACTGGTGGTACAAAGGAGCGAGACTGTCATTAAAGCCGATGTAAGCGCCTTCTCCCGATGCGTTGTTGAAGAATACCAGGCGGAGGGAACCGTCGTCCTGAACGACAAAGTGACAGCTGGTAACATCAAAGGACTGATTTTGTGCTTTAAATTGGGCCAGGGCTGCCGTTTTCGTCAATTCTGCCAAGCGGTCATCGAGGCCGGCTTCAAAGACGGTTATTTTTTCTAACAAATCTTCTTTCGTCCGGACTAAGCGGAAGATGTAGCCTTCGTTTTGCTGCATGGCGCGAAAAGCTTCCTGTCCTTCGCTCATGTCAAGGTCAGCACGCTGTTCAAAATCAGCTGTCGGTGCAAAGAAGACGATGAAGTGACGATCCTTGTCGTGATATAAGAATCCGTAGTCGACATTTACCGTCGCACCGCAATGGGGGCAATGATATTGGAAGACTTCCAAAGAAGCAATGCTGTCCTTCATTTCCGGGTTGTCTTGAATGTCGAGACGGTCCCAGACGGTGAAATTTCCCTTCGTTTGGCAAGCAGGACACGTAATTTCTTCTTGATGCTGCATACTCATGATGATTCCCTCTCTTCTCTGCCGCGATAGTCGGCGTTTTTTTTATTATACCACAATCACAAGGCTGGGAATACGGCTGCAGACAAGCTCCTCCAAGGACTCAGGCCCCGCTGGTTAGGCGCAGACCGATCAGGCCGGCTACGATCAGGACCACGGACAGAGACTGCCAAGGGGTCAGTGTTTCTTGGAACAGGATGAGGCCGGCAATCACCGTACCGACGATGCCGATGCCTGTCCAGATGGCGTAGGCCATGCTGATAGGAAGGTCGCGCAGGGCCAAACTCAAAAACAGGAAGCTGGCTGCCATGCTAATCAACGTAAGGATACTGGGAACGAGATTTGAAAATCCATGGGTATATTTCAGGCCAACGGCCCAGCCCATTTCCAAAATTCCGGCGATAAGTAAATAAATCCATGCCATAGAAATTCCTCCTTTACAAAAAAAGGGCACGTCCACACTATTCCTGCTAAGGCCTACTGGAATAGTCTGAACGTACCCGGCGGTAATCTGAATATGTAATTAAGTCTTGCTATGAGAAGGATTCTAGCACAGAAAAATTTCTTTGTCAACACCTTCGTCCTTCACTGAAAAAAATACTGTCCAAAATAAAAAACCGTAAAGATAAACGTTTTACAGCATTTTCCTTACAGACAGGCCGTTATAAATATGTTATATTTAAAAAAGAAACGTGAAGGGAGGTATCTTTATGAAAGACGCCTATTTAAAATTCATGCTGGCCACGGTGATTTACGGGACCAACGGTATCGTCGCCAGCCACATTCCCCTGTCGAGCTATGAAATCGTCCTGACCCGAACGGTTCTGGGCAGCCTGTTTTTACTGGTCCTGACGGGATTTCGCCATGAATGGAAAACCCTCTATCAGATGCCGCCCAGGGAGTGGCTGCTCCTCGTCTTAGCCGGCGTCTTTTTAGGCGGAAACTGGATTTTCCTCTATGAGGCCTACCAACAGATTGGCGTCAGCCTGGCCACGCTCTTATGCTATATTGGACCCATCCTGATCATGATTTTATCGCGCTTCGTCTTTAAAGAGCCCTTCACCGTCCCCAAAGTCACGGCCATGGTACTGGTCACCTTGGGCATCATCGCCATCAACGGGGCTGACTTTCAGGCCCACGGCCTCTCCTGGGGCGTGGCCTGCGGTTTTCTCGGCGCCGTCTGTTTTGCCCTCTTGATTGTCGTCATGAAAAAGGCAAAGCCCCTGACGGGCTTCTTTGCTCCAGCCTGTCAGCTCATCATCGCCTCCATTCTCGTCGGCGCCGTCACCTACAATCTACCGACACCGGACGTCAATCTGACTATCCAAGACATGTCCTACATGGCCTTATTAGGCTTCATCAATACCGGCCTTGGCTACGCCCTCTATTTTACCGGCGTCCAGCGCCTGTCGGCCCAGAGCGTCTCCATCTGCGGCTACTTCGAGCCCTTCACGGCCCTCCTCTTGTCAGCTCTCATCCTTGGGGAAGTCCTGACACCCATGCAGTGGGTCGGCGCCGTTCTCATCCTCGGCGGCGTCGCCTTGAGCGAACTATGGCATCCCCGCAAAAAAAGTTAAGAAATGCTGCAGCGCTTCCGTCATGCCGTCCTGTCGATACGCCAGGACGGCATGTTCTGTAAATTCATCGCCTAAGGGGATGACCTTGAGTCCCGGATAGGCCTCGCCTTGATGGATGGGCAGTACGGCAAAACCTTGAGCCATACTGACCGTCAAGAGCTGCTCTGACAAATTTTTACATCGCCGGACTTCCTCAAAGCCGCGATTGAAAACGTGGCAGCAGTTCCGACGAACCTTGTCCACATAATCGCGTCGGTCCGACTTCGTTACAAAGGGCGAATGACCGATGACGGCGTCGATGGCCCCATAGCGGTCCCATAAGGAATTGGCACAGACGAGGGACTGGTCAATGGCAAATAATCGCTGGTACGCAAAGGATCGCTTTACCGACTGGGCATCGGAAAAGACGAAGCCGTCGAGGATTCCGTCAGCTAAATTATTTTCCAAATCAACCGTTTCGTCAAAACTAAAATACAATTTATATTCCGGGAAGGTTTCTTCAAAACGGCGCAGCCACCGGACTTCGACGTATTCCTGTATGGCCATCCCCAAGCGGATTTCCCTATGTTCTTTCCGCCGCAAAGACTGACGCAGATTTTCATAGGACCGGCAAATGTCCCGCATGCCGTCGTAAAAACGGCGTCCTTCGGCTGTCAATGACACACCTCGATGTTCGCGGTAAAACAGCGGACAGCCTAAATCGCGCTCCAAGTTGGTAATATATTTGGTCATCGTCGTCTGGGCGATATGACAGTTGTGCGCAGCCTGCGTAAAATTGCATAACCGTGCCGCTTCTAAAAAATAGCGTATCTTCGAAAGATCCATGATTGCTCTCCTTATTCATTACTTTTTTTCATGGCAAAGGCCCAAGGTTTCATTAGTCAGGGCCGGTCAGGCATGATAAAATAAGGACGTTTTAAGAAAGGAGACTGGCCCATGGATTACTTTTCTATCGTCTTAGGACAGATCATCGGTTTCGTCATCTACATCCTCATCGGCATTATAGGCGTGCGCATGGGCGTCTTAACCCCTCGATCGCTCGGTGTCTTATCACAATTCATCACCAAGATATCTCTGCCGCTGCTCTTATTTACCAATACCCTCAATGGAGCAACGCGAGAGCAGTTTATCGGCGACCTGCCCGTCGTGGCGGCGACGGCCCTGATGTACATTTTATTATACCCGCTCTGCCGACTGTTGGCACGCATTTTCGGGCTTACGGGCAATGAAAATCATGTCTATCGCGCCTGTTCTATGTTCGGCAACATCGGCTTCATGGGCATCCCCATCGTAGCTGCTGTCTTTCCCGAACATGGCATGCTGTATATCGCCTTGTTCACCGTCGTCGACCAACTCCTGCTGTGGACGGTAGGCGTCAATCTCACGGCGCCGACGGACAAAGAAAATGCTATGTCCATCGCCAGCCGGCTGTTAAAGATGGTCAATCCGGCAACGATCGCCGTCACCCTGGCCGTCATCGGCATCTTCCTGGACGTCCATCTGCCGCTTCCGGTCAATACGGCCCTGACCAAAGCCGGCTCGATAACGACGCCTTTGGCCATGATTTATATGGGCGGTCTATTCTGTTTTATCGAAGTCAAAAAATACATTGGCAAAAAAGAATTTTACGGTGCCGTCCTGGTCAAGATGTGCCTCTTTCCCCTCTTCTTCTACGAATTGGCAGCCCTGCTGGGCATTCGAACCGACATCACCATCACCTTGAGCCTCTTATCGGCCCTCCCCAGCATGGCCGCCATCGTCATGTTGGCGCAAAACCAGCGGTCCGCCGGAGATTATGCTGCCGGCATGACCTTGGTGACGACCATCTGCTCCATCATCACCCTGCCCCTGGTCTGCCTCTATTTTAGCTGACCTCTTGCCTTCATCCTAAAAAGCTGTCCTGGATGGACAGCTTTTTTGTATGCGATAATCTACGTCACGAAGGCATCAGACTAGCCTCGCCCTTATGATTGAGGAGGCCGTAGAGATGCCTTTTTTCTCGGACGACGAAGAAAATGGAAATGATTAGGGCCAGGGCATCGCTGACCGGCTGAGCCATGAAGATGCCGTTGATATCCCAGACTAGGGGCAGGATATAGATGAGGGGGATCAGGAACAGGATCTGCCGTAAGAAGGTGATGACGATGGACGGCGCCGGTTTGGCAATGGACTGGAAGAAGGTCGTCACCAGCATGACAAAGCCTAAAATGGGAGTGATGCAGAAGTTAGCCCGCAGTCCGGGAACGCCGATAGCCATCATATCTTCCGAGGCCCCGAAGGCCGCCCGAATGGCTTCGGGAAAGACCATGACGATGACCCAGATGACGCAGGTAATGGCCACGGAAAAGGCCGAAGCCTGATACAAGGTGGCCATGACGCGCTTGTAATTCCCGGCGCCAAAGTTGTTGCCGACAATGGGCTGAATGCCCTGACTGATACCGCTAGCCGGCATGATGACAAAGGTCATCATACTGGACACGACGGCGTAGACACTGATGGCCGTATCGCCGCCGTACTGCCCCAACTGGCTGTTATAGACCAGGCTGATGAGGCCCATGGCCATCTGGGCAATCCAAAAGGCAAAGCCGCAGGAGATGATCGTTCTCGACAGCCAGGCATCGAGGGCAAAGGTATCGCGGCTGATCTCGACTTTCGTATGACCCTTCCAAACGAGGTAGGCTCCGAAGAGGGTCGAAAGAAGCTGGCCGATAACCGTCGCCCAAGCGGCGCCGGTGACACCCCAATCGAGACCGGCCACAAAAACGGCGTCGAGGATGATGTTGGTCACAGCCCCGATGGCCGTAACGCACATCCCCATGATGGGCTTTCCGGAAACGCGGACAAAGTCGCAAAAGACCTGACTCAGCCCTTGAAATAGGCAGCCCAAGGCGACGATACGGTAATAAGCCAGGGCATATTCATAAGCCGTTTCGGTGACGCCGAAGACTTGTAAGATGGGATCGGCAAAGAGAAGCAAAAAAGCCGTCAACAGCAGTTCAAAAACGACGACTAAGATTAGGGAATTGCCAAAGGCGCGATTCATGTTTTGCTGCTCCCCTTTTCCGGCAAACAAGCTGAACAACGACGAACCGCCGGCACTGCAGGTAAGGCCGAAGGCCATCATCATGTAGAAAAGCGGAAAACAAATCGAAAGGCCGGCCAAGGCCGACGTACCGTTGAAGTTTCCAACAAAAACCCGGTCGACGATGTTATAAATAGCCGTAATCAATAGGGAAATCGCCGCCGGAACGGAATATTTCAAAATCATGGGAAATAACTTCCCTGTCGAAAAATCATTTCTTTCCTTCATATGAAGACTCCTCACCTTTCTCTTATATCTTAGTTTCCTAAGTATTTACTGAAAAAGAATGGATAACAGGCCGTCATCTCATTCAGCCAGATTATCCATCATCTTCTCGACGACCTTGATGAAGGTCTGCAAGTCCTTTTGGGAAATGCCCTTGACTAGTGTTTCATCTAAGGCGGTCAAATCGTCGATTACTTGTTTTTTATACTGGAGTGCTTTTTCCGTCAAGACAATCTTTTTTAAGCGGTTGTCATGGGCTGCCGCCTCGCGGACGATGAGGCCGCTCTTTTCCATTTGCTTTAAGAGCTCCGTTGCCGTCGACGGCCGAATGCTGAATTCTTCCTCCACGTCTTTTTGAAAGACGTCTTCCTTTTGGGCCAGTAAAAAGTGCAGGGCCCGTCCCTGGGAGCCGCTGAACTCGCCGCGCGATGAAAGCATATCCAGTTTGCGGCGCAGCTTGTTGGACAGCTTGCTGACATAGCTGCCCGTATGGCGATGCTGAGATATCATGGCCGTCTCCTTTCTTAGTATCCTAAGTAATTGTAAATAAAATTCATCGATTTGTCAACTCCGCTTCCAGCGAAAAAACAGCCGCCAGGGACAGCATTCAGTCCTTGACGGCTGGGTCTATGTTTCAATGGATGGATAAGTCGTAGGAAGTGATTGTTGGAAACGCCTCCTTTGTATCTCCGTCCCTTGTTTCGCGATTACCAGTCCAGTTTACCTGTCATGAGGTAGACCAAGAGGCCTTTTTCGGCGTGCCGTCTGTTTTCGGCTTCGTCGAGGATCGTTTCCAAATGGGTTTCCATGACGTCTTTGGTGATTTCATAGCCCGGATGGATGGGCATGTCGTGGAAGACCATGGTATCCGTCCCTGTCATGAGGTCGGCGTCGATTTGATAGGGCATCATCATGTTGATGATCTGATTTTTCTTTTCGGCGTAGTCGGGATTGGTGAAAAATTCCATGTCGACCCAGGTATCGGTGTAGACGCAGTCGACGTCAGCGACGACTTTTTTGAGGTCTTCTTTGGAGATATCCGTCGGCAGTTCTTTATAGTGGCCCGTCGCCGTTAAGGTATCGTAGAAGTCAGCCGGCACGTTGGTCACCTGGCTGAACGGCGTCAGCCCGTACATGGTGCCGCCCAATTTGACGACGATTTCACTGAGCGAGTTATAGGTATTGTTCTTGGCCCCGATATAGAGGACCTTCGTTTCAAAACGGCCTGTCTTTTCATAAAGGGTCAGCATGTCGGCCAAGGCCTGGGACGGATGGAAAGTATTGTCACAGCCGTTGATGACCGGGACCGTAGCATATTTCATGAAACCTTCCGTCGTTTCAGCCTTCTTGAACCGGCCCATGATGCAGTCGACGTTGCGGCAGACGTATTTGACTTCGCTCATGAGGTCGCCAATGGTAAAGTTGCTGTCCTTCCAGAGCTGATTATAGGCCTTGCCGCCCAGTTCTTCCATGCCGATGGAAAAGGACAAGTAAGTCCGGTTAGACGTCTTTTCAAACAAGGTGTATAATTTTTTACCATCGAGAATATGGCTGTAAGCGTCTTGATTCTTCTTGATTTTATCGGCTAATAATAAGATTCCCTTCAATTCTTCGGCTGTATAATCGACAAAGCTGTTGGCGTGTTTCATGTATATCCATCCTCTCATCCAGTAAAACTATAACTTATTGATGGCTATATCATAGCACAAGAGATTTTCTTTATCAAGTATTTATACGAAATTTTCTTTAATTTATACATATAAGCCAATTTCGTACAGCGCAACCGACGGTCTTGAAGACGCAAAAAACCGGTAATCACGATGATTACCGGTCCAAAAGGTCTATGTGTTATACTTTCCGATTAAGCTTTTACTACGTTAGCTGCCTGCGGTCCGCGCGCACCTTCAACAATATCGAATTCAACTTCCTGACCTTCGGCCAAGGATTTGAAACCATCTTCCTGAATGGCAGAGAAATGAACGAAAACGTCGCCGCCGTCTTCTCTTTCGATGAAGCCATAACCTTTTTCTGCGCTAAACCATTTTACTTTACCGTGCATGATAAATCCTCCTAAAAATCAAAACAATTACAGCTATCCATAGCAAGTGCTACCTTATAGCTCTTTTGTTAGTGTAACATAACAGATTGCTAATGTCAATCGAATTTATATAAGTAAATTTCCCGTTATTCCCTTATTTTTTTACATAATGAACGAAGGCAAACTTATATTTATTATTATTCTCCCTATCATGGACTTCTCGTTCTATTTCCGTCCAGTCATCACCCTTCCACTCAGGGAAGAACGTATCGGCATCGGGAAAGACTTCGTCGATTTCCGTCAAATAAAGGCTGTCGGCCAAAGGCAAAAAAGCACGGTACATGGCGACCCCGCCGATGACGAAGTAGTCTTCCCCATCGTTCATGGCCTGACACATGGCTTCCGGGCTGTGAAACAAGGTCACGGCCGGACTGTCGGTGTGATAGCCTTCATTATGGGTCAGGACCCAATGGGGACGGCCGGGCAGGACACCGGGCAGGCTTTCAAAGGTCTTGCGGCCCATGAGCATCGTGTGATTCATGGTGAGGGCTTTAAAGCGCTTCAAGTCGGCTGAAATATGGCACAAAAGGTCGTTGTCTTTGCCGATACCGAGCTGTCGGTCGACGGCAGCAATGAGGTGGATCATCAGACGGCTACCTCCATGGAAAGTTTGCCCAGATGCTGATAATCGTCGAGGCGGATATCATCCGGCGTAAAGCCATAGAAATCGTGGATGTCGCTGTTGAGTATCAGTTTGGGAGCGTCCATCGCCTGGTCCCGCCGTGCCAGCTGGGTCTTCATGGCTTCGACGTGGTTTTCGTAGATATGGGCGTTGTTGATGACGTGCGTAAAGAGGCCTGGGCGAAGGCCGGCAGACTGGGCGATGAGGTGGATGAGGACGGCATACTGGGTCATATTGAAGGGTACGCCTAAGCCCATGTCGCCGCTGCGCTGGATGAGCATGCAGTTCAAGCGGCCGTCGGTGACGTCCCACAAGGTCTGGTACGCGCAGGGTTGGAGGGCCATGTCATCCAAGTCTTCGATGTTCCACAAGGAGACGATCATGCGCCGGCTCTGGGGATCATTTTTCAACATATCCAAGAGCTTATCGACCTGCTTATATTTGCGGATCTGATAGCCGTAGGCCTTGCCGATGGTCCCATCAGGCCGCATCCATTCGTCCCAGACGTGGCAGTTCATCTTCTGCAGTTCCCGCACGTCGTTACTTTGGAGCTGCCAAATCCAGAGGATTTCTTTGACGGCCGTCTTAAAGGCGACGAACTTCGTCGTCAGGATGGGAAATTCCTTTTCTAAATCGAACTGCATGATCTGATGCGGCAGTTTGTAGGTCCGCACGCCCGTGCGGTTGTTGTCGAAGTAGCCGTGGTCGAGGATATTTTCGACGATGTTCAAGTATTGTGTATCGGCCATGCTCATGTATATCACCTCAAAATTACTGATTATTCATATAGGACTGAATAGCACTGACGAAGCTGCGGCCATATTTATGCAGCTTAAAACTGCCGACGCCCTTGATGTCGCCCATGGCGTCGAGACTGGACGGCTTGAGGGCCGCCATATCCCATAAGGTAGCATCGGAAAAAATGACGAAGGGCGGAATGTTTTCATCTTTGGCCAAGTCGCGGCGGACAGCCCGCAAAGCATCGAATAAGGGCCGCAAGGCTTCTTCGTCAACGGCACCGGCACTTCGTTTTTGCCGTCGTTTGGGAATGGCTGCCGGAATCGCTTCGACGACTCGTTTCTGTTGGACGATGCGCTTATGGCCGCCCATGGCCTGTCGGCCGTCGGCCGTCAGGGAGACGACAGGATACTTACCGTCGGACTGTTCGAGATAGCCGTCGTCGATGCACTGACGGATCATATCGCGAACTTCGGACAGGGTAAAATTCCCGAGCATGCTAAAGGCGGCATTATGCTCAAAGCCGTAGCGGCGAATTTTAGCGTTCTGACTCCCTTTCAGGATATCGGCCACCATAGTCAGGCCGAAGCGCCCTTTCAATTCATCGACGCAGAGGCAGATGCTGCGGACCTGTTCGGTCATATCCTCTTCAACCGTTTCCTGGTCGCAGTTGCCGCATTTATCGCAGTGTTCCCACGACGGATGTTCGCCAAAATACGACAGGATATAATGGCGCAGGCAGTGATTGCCTTCACAGTAGCGGACCATGGCATGGAGCAGGCGGAATTCGACCTCCTGCTGTTTTACGTCGCGGACGGACTGTTCAATGAGGAATTTCTGGATCATGATATCCTGCCGGTTAAAGAGGAGGATACAGTCTCCCGGCGCCCCGTCGCGGCCGGCGCGGCCCGCTTCCTGGTAGTAGCTTTCGATGTTCTTCGGCATCTGGTAATGGATGACGTAGCGGACGTTGCTCTTGTCGATGCCCATGCCGAAGGCATTGGTGGCTACGATGACCTGTATTTTATCGTAGGTAAAAGCTTCCTGCATAGACCGGCGCATTTCATCGCTGAGGCCGGCATGATAGCGGCCGGCCTTGATGCCCCGCCGGTTCAGTTCATCGCAGATACGATCGACTTCCTTGCGCGTCGCCGCATAGATGATGCCGCTGTCTTCCCGGTGTTTGGCGATATAGGACAAGGTGAACTCCATCTTGCCCTTGACGTGGACGACGCGGAAATAGAGATTGGGCCGGTCGAAACCGCCGATGAAAATCCGCTCCTTTTGAAGGCCTAAGAGATTCATCATATCGAGCTTGACCTTTTCCGTCGCCGTCGCCGTAAAGGCCCCGACGACAGGCCTTTGGGGAAGGGCTGCAATCCAGTCGCGGACGGCACAGTAGCTGGGCCTAAAGTCGTGCCCCCACTGAGAGACACAGTGGGCTTCGTCAATGATGAACATGGAAATAGGCAGGGTCTGCATGAAAGCCGTAAAGAACTGGTTTTCCAAGCGTTCCGGCGAGATATAGACCAATTTGATACGGCCGGCACGGATGGCGGCAAAGCGGGCCTTTACCTCTTCAAAGGTGCACTGGCTGTTGATATACGTCGCCGGGATTTCCTGGTTGACCAGACTGTCTACCTGATCTTTCATAAGCGAAATAAGGGGTGAAATGACCAAGGTCACGCCGGGCATCATCAGAGCCGGAAGCTGAAAGCAGATCGACTTCCCCGCCCCTGTCGGCATGATTGCCAGGCAGTCGCGGCCGTCGAGCAGGGTCTGAATGACTTCGTGCTGGCCCGGCCGGAATGATGAATAGCCAAAATATTGTTTTAACAACGATTCAATTTCAAGCATGAAAAAGGTCATCCTTCCTTCATAAACGGACAAAGGGAGCTGCCGCAAAGCGACAGCTCCCTTATATCATATCATTTTTAAGCTTATTTTGCCAATTCTTCTTTCAGTACTTCAGCTAAGCGTTTGATACCTTCTACGATGCGTTCTTCCGGCATGTTGGAGTAGTTGAGGCGGAAGTGGTTGGCATTGCCGCCATGAGGGTAGAACGGACCGCCCGGCACGTAGGCAACGTTTTTCGCTAGGACTTTAGGCATGAGTTCTTTCGCATCCATGCCTTCGGGCAACGTTACCCACGTGAACAGGCCGCCTTCGGGGTATGTAAAGGTGATGCCTTCAGGGAAGTATTCTTTCATCGAATCGCACATGAGGTTGCGGCGTTTTTTGTACAATTCTTTGATCTTTGCGACGTGAGCATCGAGATCGTACATATCGATGAAGAAGGAAGTCTGGCGCTGACCGAAGGACGAGGACTGGAGGTCGACGGCCTGTTTCAGCTTAACGACTTTATCGATGATGGTCGGATCAGCAACCATCCAGGCAATACGCAGGCCCGGCATGAGGATCTTGGAGAAGGAGCCGAGGAAGATGATGTTGCCTTTGGTATCCATGGATTTAAGGGACGGAACTTTATCGCCGTCGAAACGGAGTTCGCCGTACGGATCGTCTTCGAGAACCGGGAAGTCATAACGGTTGATGATGTCCATGAAAGCTTTGCGGCGTTCCATCGGCCAGGTAATGCCCGTCGGGTTCTGGAATTCAGGAATAACATACATCATGCGGACGCGATCGCCGTATTTTGCCAAGATTTTTTCAAGTTCTTCCGGAATGATGCCTTTGTCGTCGGTCGGAACTTCGACGAATTCAGGACCACAGAGTTTAAAAGCGTTGATAGCGCCGAGGTAGGTCGGGCTTTCTACGAGAACGACGTCACCGGGGTTGAGGAAAATCTGAGCCAAGAGGGACAGACCCTGCTGCGAGCCGGACGTGATGACGATGTTTTCAGGGGTGCAGTCGACCATGAAGGATTTTTTCATGCGGCCTGCGATTTGTTCGCGAAGGGGCGTGTACCCTTCGGTCGTGCCGTACTGCAGGGCAGCCTGGCCTTCTTTGGTCAATACAGCTTCGTCAACTTTTTTGAGATCTTCTGTCGGGAACAGTTCCGGAGCCGGCAGGCCGCCAGCGAAGGAAATAATTTCCGGCATGGTCGTCAGTTTCAAGAGTTCACGGATTTCAGAGGCTTTCAAATTCATAGCTAAGTTGGAAAATTGCATATTCACTCACTCCTTCATTATTGTGCATAGCGCATATCTATGTTTATATAGTATCATTTAAATTACTTTTATGCAATTAAACGTTTATGTCATAGCTACATTCTCAATTATGCAAACCTATAAAATCGTGGGTATTAGAGTCAATTACCGATAATACCAAAAGTCAATTCAAGAAAATATTAAGTAATTCATGTAAAAAATTTTTAAAAAAAATAAAAAAAGAAAAGACGCCCTCGGGAGAGAGCGTCTCATTTCCTGCAAAGTTTAATTATTTACCCATCTTTTCTTTCAAAACTTCAGCTAAGCGTTTGATGCCTTCGACGATGCGGTCTTCCGGCATATTGGAATAATTCAAACGGAAGTGGTTGCCGTTGCCGCCGTTGGGATAGAAGGCTCCGCCCGGTACGTAAGCGACTTTCTTTTCGATGACTTCCGGCATGATGGCCTTGGCATCGATGTTTTCAGGCAAGGTGACCCAGGTGAACAGGCCGCCTTCCGGATAGGTAAAGGAAAGGCCCTGGGGGAAGTATTTTTTCATCGAATCATACATCAGGGTGCGGCGTTTGCCGTAGAGTTCACGAATCTTGGCGACGTGAGCGTCGAGGTCGTACATGTCGATATAATACGAAGCCTGGCGCTGGGCAAAGGACGAGGACTGGAGGTCGACGGTCTGTTTCAGCATGACGGCCTTTTCGAGGATGTCGTGGTGAGCGACCATCCAGCCGATGCGAAGGCCAGGCATGAAGATCTTCGAGAAGGAACCGAGGAAGATGACGTTGCCCTTGGTATCCATGGACTTCAAGGTCGGCATGGTCTGGCCTTCATAACGGAGTTCGCCGTAGGGATCGTCTTCGATGACCGGGATGTCATGTTTGTTCATGATATCCATGACGGCCTTGCGCCGTTCCAACGGCCAGGTGATGCCCGTCGGGTTCTGGAATTCAGGGATGACGTACATCAGGCGGACGCGGTCACCGTACTTTTCAATGGCCTTTTCCAAGGCTTCCGGCACCATGCCTTTATCATCCGTTTCGACTTCGACGAACTGCGGGAAATTGACAGCAAAAGCCGTCGTAGCGCCCATATAAGTCGGGCTTTCGACGAGGACGACGTCGCCTTCATTCAAAAAGAGTTGGCCCAGGAGAGACAGGCCCTGCTGAGAGCCGGCGGTAATGATAATGTCTTCATAGGTGCAGTCCGTGTGGAAGGACGATTTCATGCGGGCAGCAATCTGTTTGCGCAGCGGAATGTACCCTTCGGTCGTGCTGTACTGTACGGCCTGACGCCCTTCTTTCTTCAAAATTTCCACGTCCACCTTCATCATTTCGTCAATCGGGAACAGTTCCGGTGCCGGAAGACCGCCGGCAAAGGAAATAATTTCCGGATTTTCTGTGACTTTCAGGATTTCACGGATGTCAGATGCGTGCAAACTTTTTGCTTCTTCAGAAAACATTACCATAAAACTTCACTCCTATCTATTGACTTGCTTTGGATACGACGTATAACTATCCGTCGTAATGGTACTTATTATACCACTTCAGAGTGTGTTATTCTACATTTTTTATGAAAAAAACAGGAAAAGTTGCTCTAATTAAGAAAATCATGAGCAAAACCTTTTCCTGTTAACGGTTTTTATTCAATTTCATCCACTGCAAAGAACTGCCGCGTCGCCTTTTCGTCTTCCTTCATCTGGGCAATGAGGTCGTCGGCGCCGGCAAAGACTTCTTCGCCGCGCAGGCGCTTCCGAAAGCGCAGGCTGACATGCTTGCCGTAGAGATCCTTGTCCCAGTCGAGGACGTGGGTCTCGATGCGGCGGTACTGGTTCTCGAAGGTCGGGTTATCGCCGATATTGGTCATGGCTGGGTGCCCTTCCCCATCCCACCACAATTCGGTCACATAGACGCCGTCCGGCGGAATGGCCATGTTGACGGGAATCATCATGTTGGCCGTGGCAAAGCCGATGGTCCGGCCGCGGTGGTCACCGGGCACGACGACACCCGTCAGGGCAAAGGGGCGGCCCAACAGGTTTTCTGCCGTTTCCATATGGCCCATTTGGATGAGCCGGCGAATAACCGTACTGCTGATGGGCGTCGTCCCACCCGGCCGTTCGAGCAGGGTCAGGGCTTCGACGGGAATGTCGTACTGCGCCATATATTCTTTCATGGTGTCTGTATTGCCGGCCGCCTTGGCCCCATAGGTAAAGTTAGAGCCGACGACGATGACCGACGGATGAATATGGGTCACGAGATTTTGACAGAATTCCTCCGGTGATTCGCGAAGTAAGGTTTCGCTCATGGGCAGGAGGACCAGCCCGTCGATGCCGACAGCTTCGATATATTCTGCTTTTTGGCCGATGGTGGCCAGGCGCAGCGGTTCTTTTTCCGGGCACAAGACCGACATGGGATGGGCCGTGAAGGTGACAACCATGGTTTTCACACCGCCGGCAGCAGCCCGCTTGATAGCCGTCTTCATGACCATTTGATGGCCTTTGTGGATGCCGTCAAAGGTCCCGAGGGCCACGACGGCTCCGGTAAAGCCGGTTATTTCCTGAAAGGAGTGGAATATTTCCATCGTTAGTTACCTCACAATCCGTCTGCAAACATCTTATGGGGACGCAGGATATGGTGCGCTTCATCGTAGCGTACGATGCCCATCAGCCGCCCGTCAGGCCCATAGACACGCAGTACGTCTCCATCGGTAAGGTTGGGCCCAGCAAAGGGCACAGGCCGCCCCTGAAGGAGAAAATCACACTGTTTCGCCGAGCATTTCGCCCGCCGTATATCATGAATGGCCATGTCAGCCGGAAGGACGTAGGCCGCCGGATCTCGTTCCAGCATCTCCAGGGTCGCCGCTTCTTCAATGGTAAACAGCCCGGCCCGGGTCCGGACCAGATAGGTCATGCAGGCGCAGGTTCCAAGGGCCGTCCCCAAGTCGCGGATAAGGGAGCGGACATACGTCCCTTTCGAGCAGGTCACAGCGAAGGTGCCGCGCCGGCCGTCGAAGGACAAGAGTTCCAAACTGTGGATCGTCACCTGCCGCACGGGCAGAGTGAAATCCCGGTCCTGGCGGGCCAATTTATAGGCCTTGACGCCGTTGACGTTAATCGCCGAATACTTCGACGGCGCCTGGTCGATATCGCCGCAGAAAGAAGCTAAGGTGCGGCGCACGTCGTCGGCAGTAAGGTCCGGAACCGGTGCCGTTTCGACGACGGTCCCCGTACTGTCTTCGGTATCGGTAGCCAGTCCCAGGACGAACTCAGCGTGGTAGGACTTGACGTCGCTGTCGCCGTATTCGATGAGGCGCGTCGCCTGACCGGCATAGACCGGAAGGACGCCCGCTGCCAAGGGATCCAGGGTACCGGCATGGCCCATTTTTTTCATGCCGTAAATACGCCGCAGGCAGCCGATGACGTCGTGACTCGACATGCCTGTCGGCTTGAGTACGTTAATGATTCCGTGTATCATAGGCGCTTTTCAATTTCCTTTACGATGAGGGCTTTAGCCTCATCCAAAGGTTTATCCAAGGTGCAGCCCGCAGCCCGAACGTGGCCGCCGCCGCCGAAAGATGCGGCGATGGCATTGACGTCGACGCCTTTGGAACGCAGGCTGACCCGTGTTTCGGTCGGGCCGATGTATTTTACCGTAAAGGCCACTTCGGCCCCCTTGATGCGGCGGGCATAGTCGATATAGATGCCCGTGTGCTCGCCGATGACGGCCAAAAGTTCCGGCGTGTAGGACAGGCAGGAGATGCGGCCGTCGGCAAAGAGTTCCAATTGATCCAAGACCTTCGACAGGGCCCGGAGCTTATTGAGGGACCGGGCGTCGAGGTGGTCGGAGATGACGTCGGGCTGAGCGCCGTTGTCGACCAAGACGGCGGCCATGCGCAGGGTATGGCCCGTCGTGTTGTTGAACTTGAAGAAACCACAGTCCGTAGCGATAGCCGTATAGAGGGCGTCGGCTATGGCCGGAGACCAGGTGATATGCCATTGGTCAAAGAGGTAGGTCAGGATTTCTCCCGTCGCCGCATAGTCGGGCTTAAAGTATTCCCACTGGGCAAAATGCTCGTTTGAGATGTGGTGGTCGAGGTTCAGGACCTTGCCGCAGACGAGGTCGGCCGTCTTGCCGATTCTCCCCAGGCCGGTCGCATCGAGGACGACCGTAAGCCACGAGGCGTCGGTCTTGACCTGGTCGGGCCGGCAAATCGCCGACAAGCCGTCGAGGAAGTTATAGCGGTCGTCAATGTCATCGTCGATGACCATGACGGCATCCTTCCCCTCCGCTTTCAGCCAGTGCCATAAAGCCAGGACACTCCCTAAGGCATCGCCGTCAGGACTGACATGCGCCGTCACCAAGATGTGTTCATAATGGTGAAGCAGGGTATAGATTTCCTGAGCGGAGCAATTCATATCATCAATCCTTCTTTTCAATGTCGTGCAGAATCTTATCGATCTTCATCCCATAATCAAGAGACGTATCTTCTTTAAATACAATGGACGGCGAATAACGGATGCCCAGGCGTTTGCCTACTTCCGTCCGGATGTAGCCGGTGGCGCGTTTCAAGGCCTCTAAGGTCTGTTTTTTCGCTTCGTCGTCGCCAAAGAGGCTGACGTAAATCGTCGCGTCGCGCAAATCGCCGGTGATGCGGGCATCGGTAACGGTGACGAAACCGATGCGCGGATCTTTTAATTCATTCAGGAGCATCTTCGATACTTCCTGTTTAATAAATTCCTGGATTTTTCGTACTCGTAATTCTCCCATCGAATGTCCCCTCCTTTATTCGGGTTCGACTTCGACCATTTCGTAGGCTTCGATTTCGTCGCCTTCCTTGATGTCGCGGTACTTTTCAAGGGTGACGCCGCATTCGTAGCCCGAAGCGACTTCCTTGACGTCGTCTTTGAAGCGGCGCAGGCCGTCGATTTCACCTTCGTGAACGACGATGCCGTTACGGATGAGGCGGATCTTAGACGTGCTGGTGATCTTCCCTTCTTTGACATAGGAACCGCCGACGATAACCTTCGGCGTCGTAATGACTTTACGGACTTCGGCACGGCCGATGATCTTTTCTTCATATTTCTTTTCGAGCATGCCTTTGATAGCCGCTTCGACGTCGTTGATGGCGTCGTAAATGACGCGGTACATCCGCATGTCGACTTTTTCGTGTTCCGCCATCTTACGGGCAGCGGCATCAGGACGGACGTTAAAGCCGATGATGAGGGCGTTCGAAGCCGAAGCCAGCATGATATCCGATTCGTTGATGGCGCCGACGCCGGAATGGACGATGGCAATGCGGACTTCGTCGCTCTTGATGCCCATTAAGGACTGGCTGAGGGCTTCGACGGAACCCTGGACGTCGCCTTTGATGATGAGCGGCAGTTCCTTCAGTTCGCCCTGCTGGATCTGGTTGAACAAGTCGTCGAGGGTAACCTTGGCATTGACGTGGAGTTCGGACGAACGTTTCTTTTCCATTCGTTTTTCGGCAACGGAACGAGCCGTCTTTTCGTCGGTGACGTTCAGGATGTCGCCGGCTTCCGGTACGTCGTTGAGGCCGAGGATTTCGACGGGCAGGGACGGTTCCGCTTTCTTGACCCGTTCGCCTCGTTCGTTGTTCATGGCACGAACTTTCCCGAAGGCCGTGCCGACGATGATCGTATCGCCGACGCGCAGGGTGCCCTTCTGAATGAGGACGGATGCGACAGGACCGCGGCCTTTATCGAGCTTGGCTTCGATGACGACACCCTGAGCCGGGCGGTTCGGATTGGCTTTGAGATCCTGTACTTCTGCCAAGACGAGGATGTTTTCGAGGAGTTCGTCGAGGCCGATTTTCTTATGTGCCGAAACGGGAACCATGATGGTATCGCCGCCCCAGTCTTCACTGATGAGGCCGTATTCGGTCAGCTGCTGCATGACGTGTTCCGGGTTGGCACTTTCTTTATCGATCTTATTGATGGCGACGATGACCGGTACGCCTGCCGATTTGGCATGGTTGATGGATTCAATCGTCTGCGGCATGACGCCGTCGTCAGCGGCAACGACCAAGACGGCAATATCCGTAACCTGGGCGCCGCGGGCACGCATGGCTGTAAAGGCTTCGTGGCCCGGCGTATCCATGAAGGTGATCTTCTTGCCTTCGTAACGGACCTGGTAAGCACCGATGTGCTGCGTAATGCCGCCGGCTTCGTGGCTGGTGACATTGGTCTGACGGATGGCGTCGAGGAGACTCGTCTTGCCGTGGTCGACGTGACCCATGATGGTGACGACAGGCGGACGAGTTTTCAGGGTTTCCGGTGCATCGATGATTTCTTCGATTTCCGTCGGATCTTCCGGCGGGGCTTCCATGGTAACGGTGACGCCGAATTCGTCGGCAATCAAAGAAGCGGTATCGAAGTCGAGTTCCTGGTTGATGGTAGCCATGATGCCGCCCATGAGGAGCTTCTTCATGACTTCGCCGACATCGCGGCCCATCCGTTCGGCAAAATCTTTAACGATAATCGTTTCCGGCAGTTCGACCGACGTCGGATAGTTCTTCTTCGGCATTTCAGCAGCGACAGGAGCCTGATTTTTCTGATTGCGCTTATTCTTATGCTTGCCTTTGTTCAATACATTGGACAAGAGCGTATGCGGACGGCTGCCGCCGTTATTCTTGTTGTTGCGGTTCTGCTGGCCGCCGCGGCGATTGTTGTTCTTATTGTTGCCGCCGCTGCGGTTAGCGCCTTCGTTTCCGCCCTGCTGGGAATTGCCGAAGTAGCGGGTACGTTTCGTATCGCCGCCCTGACGGTTCTGACCGCCTTTATTGCCGCCCTGCTGCTGACGGGACGCACCCTGTTTCTGACCGGCCTGGGCATTTTTGGCGTTATGGCTCTGTTGGCCCTGCTGTCCCTGCTGGCGTTTGGCGTTCTGGTTCTGGGTATTCTGCGTTCCCTGATTGTTCTGACTATTCTGTCTGCGCGGGTTGCTCTGTTTTCTGTTTTTATTCTGTCGGCTCGTTTCGTTCACTGTTCGGCTATTTCCTTCCCCTGTCGGTTTATTTTCCTGTTTCTTTTCAGGTCTGCTTTCCTGCTTCCTTTCCGGTTTGCGGTCTGCCTTGGCATCTTCTTTGGGGCCCTTTTTAAAGGCTGCGTCAAGGATACCCTTCATGTTGGCATCGATGCTGGTAAAGTTACCGGCTTTAATCTGATGATCTTCCAACGTCTTTATAACGGTTTTCGTAGGAACGCCGTATTCTTTCGCGGCTTCGTATACTCGTTTCGTCATCTAGTTACCCCCTTCTATATATCACGCTTCGCTTTCTCTATGGCTGCCGCAAATCCTTTATCGTCGACCAGAACGATGACGTTCTGGGCTTTGCCGACAGCGCTTCCTAATTCATCTTTTGTATATGTATCAATGATGACGATTCCCTTTCTTTCGGCCAGGCGGCGGTATTTGGTGACGTTGTCATTGCCGCCGTCGGCTGCGAGAAACAGCAAAGGGACGCTCTTTTTTTTCAATGTTTTCTGTGCGGCTCCATCACCGCAGACGGTCTTGCCGGCCCGGCAGGCAAGGCCTAAGAGATTCAGGATTTTGTCGCTCACAACAGGTCCTTTCTCAAAGCTTCATAAATATCGTTCGATACCTTGGTCTTTAACGACCGTTCCAAGCGATGCTCTTTATAAGCTTTTTCAAGGCATTCGCTGTCCGGGCAAAGGTAGACGCCGCGGCCGGACTTCTTGCCGGTCTTGTCGATTTCAACCGTACCTTCCGGCGTGCGGACGACGCGGATCATCTCTTTCTTGCTCTTGAGTTCCTGACAGCCGGCACAGACGCGCATCGGAGTTTTTCGGGTCTTCATCGTTTATTCTCCTTCCGTCGGGACGGTCGTATCGTCATCTGAAGGCAGGGCCATTTCGCTGAGGACGTCCATGTCATCGGCTTCCGCCGCTTCCGGAGCGTCATCGTCGAAGGATTCGGCCGCCTGGCTTTCGCTCTTGATGTCGATTTTCCAGTTGGTCAGTTTTGCAGCTAAGCGTGCATTTTGACCGGCTTTGCCGATGGCCAGGGACAATTGGTAATCGGGAACGACGACGCCTGAAGATTTTTCAGCTTCGTCGACGGTGACCGAAATGACCTGGGCCGGGCTGAGGGCATTGGCGATGTACACGGCCGGATCTTCATCCCACTTGACGATGTCGATCTTTTCGTTCTGCAGTTCAGAAACGATGTTCTGGACGCGAACGCCTTTCGGGCCGACGCAGGCGCCGACGGAATCGACGTTTTCATCGCGGGAATAGACGGCGACCTTCGAACGGCGACCCGGTTCGCGGGCCACGGATTTCAGTTCGACGACACCTTCATAGATTTCCGGTACTTCCAATTCAAAGAGGCGTTTGAGCAGGCCCGGATGGGTCCGGGATACGAGGATCTGGGCGCCTTTCGTCGTCTTACGTACTTCGACGACGTAGCATTTGATGCGCTGGCCTACGGTGTAGGTTTCGGTCGGAATCTGTTCCGACGCCGGCAGGATCGCTTCGGCTTTCCCGAGATCGACATAGACGCTCTTATTTTCGATACGCTGGATGATTCCTGTAATGATGTCATCCATGCGGTCGGAAAATTCATCATAGACGATATTGCGTTCGGCTTCACGCAGGCGCTGAATCATGACCTGTTTGGCGGCCTGAGCGGCGATGCGGCCGAAGTTGGCCGGTGTGACATCGACGTTGACGATGTCGCCGACTTCATAGCCGGGATCGATGAGCCGTGCCTTATCAAGAGAAATTTCGATGTTTTCATCTTCGACGTCATCGACGACGGTCTTGGCAGCCTGGATCTGATAGTCCCCAGTCGTACGGTTCAGGGTAACTTCTGCCGTCGGATTGGCATCGGGCTCTTTTTTGTAGGCCGTAATCAGGACGGCTTCCAGAGAATCGCAGATGACATCCGAAGATACGCCTTTCTCTTTGGATAAGTAAGCAATAGCATTGAGCAATTCTTTATTCACGGTAATAACCTCCACTAAAAATCAATATGCAAACGGACTTGCGATATTTCTTTCCTGTCTATCTCGTGTTCCTCCCCGTCTATCAGAACGACGAGTTTATCGTCTGCCGTCTTTTTGACCAGTTCAGCCGTCACATCCTTGACGCCGTTCCAGGCTTTGAAAAAATGGATATCGACTTTCCGGCCGGCATAGCGGATAAAGTCTTTATCCTTCCGCAGGATGCGGTCCAATCCGGGCGACGATACTTCGAGGAGATAATTTTCGCGAATCGGATCCTTTTCATCGAGGACCTGGCTCAGTTTTTCACTGACAGCCTGGCAGTCTTCCAGGTCGACGCCGCCTTCTTTATCGATAAACACGCGCAAGTACCAGTCCCGCTCACGCACGTATTCGACATCGACTAACTCGATATCAGATCCCGCAATAATCGTTTCTACTTCTTTAGCAATCAAATCTTCAATGTGTTCACGTCTCATCGTATTCACCAGCCTGTCCTCAAAAAATTTTCTGTTAGGTAAAAGTTAAGAGTGGGCTCTCACCCACTCTTCGCATCGAAACATCTAAATTACTTTTAGTATACCACTGTCTGGTCATTCTGACAACGACTTGTCCCGGTCGGCACCGATCTCATCGAGGACCGGCAGTAACCGCTTGCGAAGGGCCGCTTCCAGCTCCCGCAGGGTCGACGTATCGAAGTCATGAACCAGATTGGGGAAATTCTGCACCCGCCGTTCGGCGAAGAAATCGTCTCGCAGGACATTGTACATCAGGGACAGCCCGCTTCGCGATGCCTTATCGTAATACGACAAGATCATGTAGGAGCCGTTGATGATGCGTACTGCGTCGTTCGGCTTGATGAGCCGTCGGAACCCGCCGTACGATTCAGGCAGAAAATCATCCCAGGAAAGGTCGGGCAGTCCCTTGTGTTTCAAGATGACGCCGAAGTTTTCCTTTCGATCCACATAGGAATTATGAATGATCCGGGCCAGTCGCTCTTCCACCATCTTGCGGAAGGCGTCAAAGGATCCGGTAATAAATTCGATAAGGGCAAATTCCAACATGCCGATATCGACCCGAACGGCGTATTCCTCCGATTCGGGGTTGAAGATAGCTCTCACAGTCCAGCCGTTCTCCTTATTTTCATAAGTGAACAGGCGATATTCGACGGGGTTGCCGTCTTTCTCGACCATGCGATATTCTTCCAATAACTGAAAATCTCCCACCGTAAGTGGGAGAACAGTCATGATATTCCATTGTTTGAGTGTTTCAATCAATGTGTTATCCATAGTAATGAATGGTGCGGTTGGCGGGAGTTGAACCCGCACGATCGAAGATCACTGCCGCCTGAAGACAGCGCGTCTGCCATTCCGCCACAACCGCATAACTTAAAAATCATAAAGCTGCTTGTAGTGCTTTTCGTTCAACAAAACTATTCTAACATATTCCCGCGTTTCTGAAAAGGGTATTTTTTCAATTTCTTGAAAATCTTTTGTCCAGCCATATTCCCGGACCCAAGAATCGACGTGTCCCCGACCGGCATTATACGCAGCCAGAGCCAGTATTTGATTCCCATCATACTCTTTTAACAGATAGGCGAGATACCATGTTCCCAGCCTTATGTTGGTACGGACGTCACTGAGCTTATCCGGCGTGTAGTCAGTCATTCCCATCTCATCGGCAATCCACTGCGCCGTATCCGGCATGACCTGCATCAGGCCGTGGGCACCGGGTTGAGAAGCCGCCCGTTCGTCAAATTTGCTTTCGACTAAGATGACCGACGCCACCAGGGCCGGATCGATCTTCGATTCGTAAGAATACTGCCGAACGAGGTAATCGTACTGAAGGGGGTAGACGAATTTTCGCATGACATCATCTTTCCATGAATAGAAATACGATGCCGAAAAGCAAAGTACCAGTGCTGCTATGATGATTTTCCCTTTTGTACTTCCCTTTTTTCTCACGACTTTTCCCTACATTCCAATGCGGTCCATCAAGTCCTGCCATGCGGCTTTCACTTGTGCCCGCGTCGCTTCAGGCGACCCGTTATTATCGATGACAATCTGTGCCAAAGACCGTTTCTCGTCGATGGGAAGCTGGGCATGAATCCGCGCCAGCGCCTCCGGTTCGGAATAGCCATTCCGCTGCATCAACCGCTGAAGTTGGGTCTTGGCATCGACGTATACGAGCCATGTTTCGTCAACGTACGAATTGTATTTTATCTCATAAAGTAAAGGCATGTCAAGAAAGATGACCGGATTTTTTTTATCTTCTTCGATTTTTCGGATTTCTTCTTCGATGCCGTCATGGATGAGGGGAAACAGCAGGCCTTCGAGCTGGGCCTTTTTCGCCTTATCCTGAAAGACAAGGCTGCCGATGTAAGCCCGGTCCATGGAGCCATCCTCGCAAAGAGCTTTCGGGCCAAAAGCAGCAGCAACGGCTTCAAGGCCCTTCGTTCCCGGCAAGACGACGTCATGGGCGATGACGTCACAGTCGACGATGCCGGCGCCAAATTCTCTGAGCATGGTCACTACCGTACTCTTCCCCGACGCAATTCCGCCGGTCAATCCGATATGAAGCATAATCATTCTCTCCCTCTCCGTGCAATATACTTCTATTATACTGGCAGAATGATTTTCTGTCCAACACTGCCTCGTTTCTATACAAAAAAAGCACAGCTCTCGAAAGAACTGTGCTTTATCAAACATCGGATATGGGGCTTCAATCCTTATAAATAAATCTTAGAGGCACATTTCGTAAATCTTCACGATATCATCCGGCGTGAGGTCGATGAAGCCGTGGAGGGTTCCGCCGAGCTGTTTGCAGGCGTTTTCAGCCATGTCACGGAAATGTTTGTCATCGATTCCGAGATCAGACAGGCGGCTGTCGAGGCCCAAGGTCTTAAAGAAGAAGTCAGACAGGGCTTCGATAGCTTTTTCGGCCCCTTCCCGATCGGACAGGCTGGCGTCGATACCGAAGACGTTGGTCCCCAGGCGTTTGATCTGCCAAGCGTTGTCATCGTTCATGACGTACTTGAGCCAGCGCGGGATGAGGATAGCCAGACCGTGGCCATGGGTAATGTCATAGACGGCAGACAGTTCGTGTTCCATGCGGTGGCACGACGTCATCTGAGACACGCCGCCAGCCAGAAAGCCGTTGAGGGCCCACGTCGAGGCCCACATAAGGTTGGCCCGGGCTTCGTAGTTATCCGGTTCTTTGAGGGCAATAGGGGCGAAGGTTACGATGGTCTTCAGGACTTCGTCCTGGACGCGGTAGAGCATATCCATCCGCGGCTGCCGTGAAAAATACACCATGTCAAAGACATGAGCCATGATGTCGACGCTGCCTGATGCCGTCTGATAAGCCGGTACGGAGAAGGTATTGGTCGGGTCGAGGAAGGATACGGCAGGCTGAACGGCCGGCGAAAAGTACGGAAGCTTGTCCTTTGTATCGACGTTGCTGATGACGGCGCCGGCATTCATTTCCGAGCCCGTAGCCGCGATGGTCAGGACCGTCATGAGGGGCAGTGCCCGCGGGCTTTCGACCTTCTTTATGACTAAATCCCAGCAGTCGTCCGTCGGAGCTGCGACCGTGGCTGCCATGACCTTTGAAGCGTCGATGGTTGAGCCGCCGCCGACGGCTAAGATGACGTCGATGCCTTCTTCCCGGCAAATTTTAACGCCCTTATTGACCGTCGTATGGCGCGGATTCGGTTCGACACCGCCCAATTCCGATACGGTCAGGCCGGCCTTGGTCAGGACATCGACGACCTTGTCATAGAGGCCGATCCGTTTAATCGAACCGCCGCCATAGACGAGGAGGACTTTTTTCCCAAAAGCTGCCGCTTCTTCACCGAGGTGAGTTAATTGATCTTTGCCAAAGTAAATCTTGGTTCTATTTTGAAATACGAAATCGTTCATCATAAATCTCCCTTCTTAATCAATAAGAATTGTTATATTATATGTAATTCGCCATCGTTAGCAGAATCCCTTTTTCGAAATCTTAATGAATCCCTTTTCCCTACTGCAAGGTCAAAACAGACCGTAAAAAAGCACGGCCGCTAAAGCAGCCGTGCTTGTAATATGGGATTTTAGAGATTTGTTGCCTTTTAAGATTTCTTAGAGGCACATTTTATAGATGTTTACGACGTCTTCCGGCGTGAGATCGGCAAAACCTTCGATGACCCCCGTAGGACCGCAGGCTTTTTTCGCCATTTCTTCAAAGTGCGATTCGTCGATGCCAAGATCAGACAGTTGGCTGTCGAGACCTAAGGTGTTGAATAAGAAGTCCGACAAGGCTTCGATGGCCTTTTCAGCCCCTTCCCGATCGGACAGGCTGGCGTCG
>NZ_KQ958203.1:50541-98837 GCF_001546855.1 Megasphaera sp. MJR8396C
CCCTTCCCGATCGGACAGGCTGGCGTCGATGCCGAAGACATTCGTCCCCAGGCGTTTGATCTGCCAAGCATTGTCGTCGTTCAAGGTATATTTGAGCCAACGCGGCATGAGGATAGCTAGGCCGTGACCGTGGGTAATGTTATAGACGGCGGACAATTCGTGTTCCATCATATGGCACGGCGTCATCTGTTCTACGCCGCCGAAGATGAAGCCGTTGAGGGCCCACGTCGAAGTCCACATGAGGTTAGCCCGGGCTTCATAGTTATCCGGTTCCTTAAGGGCAATGGGCGCAAAGGTAACGACGGTCTTCAAGAGTTCGTCCTGAATGCGGTAAAGCATATCCATCCGCGGCTGTTTCGAGAAATAGACGACGTCAAAGATATGAGCGATCATATCGGCACTGCCGGCTGCCGTCTGATAAGCCGGTACGGTAAAGGTATTGGTCGGATCCAGGAAGGATACCGTCGGCAGTACGGCCGGCGACACATAAGGCAGTTTTTCCTGGGTATCGACGTTGCTGATGACGGCGCCGGCATCCATTTCAGAGCCCGTAGCGGCAATGGTCAGGACGGTCATGATCGGAAGAGCTCCGGGGCTGGTCGTCTTATTCATGATGAGGTCCCAGCAATCGTCCGTATCGGATACGACCGTGGCAGCCATGACCTTGGAAGCGTCGATAGTCGAGCCGCCGCCGACAGCCAGGATGACGTCAATGCCTTCTTCCCGGCAAATTTGGACACCCTTATTGACCGTCGTGTGGTGCGGATTCGGTTCGACACCGCCCAGTTCGGAAATGGTCATGCCGGCGTTTTTCAGGATGTCGACGACCTTGTCATAGAGGCCGCTTCGTTTAATCGAGCCGCCGCCATAGACGAGGAGGACTTTTTTACCCAAAGCCGCCGCTTCTTCTCCGAGGTGAGCTAATTGATCTTTACCAAAATAAATTTTTGTAGTGTTCTGAAATACGAAATCGTTCATGATAAAACTCCTTTCTGAGTTGAGGAATTTATGGATAAGGCGCGACAGGAAAGTCGACACCGTTTTTCTCTTAATTAGTGGGTCTGTTTTAAATACTGGAGATCACCGAACCAATACGATGCCGTCGTACCGCCGTCGATGAGGATGTCACTGCCGGAGATGAAACGACCTTTATGGCTCATGAGAAATTCAGCCAGGTCGCCGATTTCATCGGGTGTACCGGCACGACCGGCCGGACAGAGGGACAACATCTTACGGTATCCTTCCTTCCGGGGACCATTGAGTTCGTCATTGGCCAGGGGCGTAATGACGATGCCCGGGCTGATGGAATTGACCGTCGCGCCCCGCTTTCCCCAGTTATTGGCTTCGGCCATGACCCGCAGGACGTTGCAGCGTTTTGAATACTGATAGGCCTTCAAAGTATCGTTGATGGCTTTGAGAAAGGGAAGGTCCAGCAGCTCTTCCGTCGGCGTCATGGCCAGCTGATCCGTTTCTTCCTGCGGCAGGGCTCCCAAGCGATGACCGGACTGGGACGAAATGATGATGCCCGAACCGTCAGCTTCAATGACTTTGCCAAATTCTTCCAATAAGACGGCCGTACCGTAAAGGTCGACGTTCAAGATCGTTTCGACCGAGGCCTGAGACGGCGACACGCCGGCAGCGTTGATGAGGTATTTAATAGCGCCGAACTGTTGGGCGTGATCGATGAGGCCCAAAATGGACGAACGCGAGGAAATATCGACGGCCAGGGTGCTCGTTGTAAATCCCGTATTTTCCAGGACCCGGGCTGCCTGGTCGGCATGTTCCTGTTTCAAATCGGCCAAGACGATGTGACGGCCGCTTCCGACGCGGCGGGCAATGGCCTGGCCGATCTGGCCGGAACCGATTAATACGACGACGTCCTTTTCATTTGCATTCATGGGAATTACCTCCTATATATGAACCGTACCGGTGATATACAATGGATTCTGTCAGGCTTCTTGTTCCTGTTGACAACCATATTGTACCGAAATCATCCATTTATAACAATTCGAATTTCAAAGGCTTCTCATTAGTTTTACTTATGTCAAAACTCACGGTATAATAACGGTATACATCGCCCTAACGGAAGGAGTGATTCCATGCTGTTTCGCCAAATGAAGTATTTTATCGCCGTCGTCGAAGCCAAGAGCTTTACCGAAGCCTCGTATGCTTTAGAAATTTCGCAGTCTGCCGTATCACAGCAAATCAAGGTCCTGGAAGAAGATCTGGGCGTACCCTTATTGATCCGGCACAACCGGAGATTCGCCCTGACCCCGGCCGGCGAGTATTTTTACCGCCACGGCAAGGAACTGATTCAGGAACTCGAAGACTTTAAGCGAGAAACACAGCGCCAAGGCGAAGATAAAGAGCTGCAGCTTTCCATCGGCTATCTGAACAACTACGTCGGCAGTGAACTCTATGAAACGATTGCCTCCTTTTCCGCTTATTACCCGGAAGTCACGATTCAGATCTTTAACGGGACCCACGAATCCCTCTACCAGGAACTGCGTACGCGGAAGGCCGACTTGATTCTCAGCGACCAGCGCCGCGCCTTTTCTGACTTATACGAAAACGACATCCTCACGACGGGCACGGTCTATGCCGAAATCTCACGTCAAAATCCTCGGAGTCAGCAGGAATTTCTCGCCTTGGAAGATTTGAAACGCTTCCCCTGCATCCTGGTCACGGCAGAAAGTCACGAGCAATCCGAAGCGGCGTATTACACCGATACCTTAGGGTTTGCCGACAACTTCATCTTTGCCCGGACAATTGAAGAAGCCCGTCTCCTCGTCGCCAGCAACCGCGGCTATCTGCCCTTGGAAAATCTGTCACCGACACCACCGTCAGGCACGGCCACCTGCTGTCTGCCCCTCTATCAAGGCAGTCAGCCCATGATGCGTCACTACTGCCTCTTTTGGCACAAGGACAACAGTACGTACTACGTCGAAGAATTTTCCCGCCTGCTCCACGACCGGATCAATGAATACAAAAACGGGTAAATCACCAAGATATACAGAAAGTTGTCGTTCTATTTAACCTTTATTTAGGCCGTCCGTGTACGATAAAGTATCATTACAAATAGGAGGGATCTTATGCTTTCTGCCTTACGGCACCACCGGCGTCTGGTACTCGCCTTTTTCTTACTGGCCGCCGCCTTTCTCTACTTGGCCCACATCGGCTCATACCATCTCATCGAACTCGATGAAGGCCGCTACCATCGCATTCCCATGGAAATGGTCCTGTCCGGCGATTACCTGACGCCCCATTTCGACTACATGCCTTACTTTGAAAAACCCATTTTACAATACTGGGTCACGGCCCTGGCCATGAAGATCTTTGGCTTCAAGGAATTTACGGGCCGCGTCCTGCCGGCTCTGACCGGTTTTGGCAACGTCCTCTTAGCCTACGTCCTGGGCCGGTCGATGTACAACGGTCGAACGGGCCTCATGGCAGCCATCATCCTGGCTACGTCGGCCCTGCAGCTGATCGTCGCTTCCATTGGCGTCCTCGATATGGCCCTGACCTTCTTTGTCGACGCCTGCCTGGTCACCTTTTACCTCTTTGAGCGGACGGAAGAGAAGAAGTATCTTCTCCTCTTTTATACCGCCATGGGCCTTGGCATGCTGACCAAAGGGCTCATCGCCATCGCCTTTCCCGTAGGCATCCTCTTTTGGTACGCCATGCTTACCCGGCGGCCAAAACTCTTCCTGAAACTCTTCTACGTGCCCGGGATCTTGCTGTTTCTGGCTATTTCCGTCCCCTGGTATTACCTCGTGTCTCAAGCCAACCCGGACTTCTTTTATTTCTTCTTTATCCGCGAACACTTCCTGCGCTTTGCCACCAAGATGCACGAGCGCTTCCATCCCTGGTACTACTTCGTCCCGGTCCTCATTGCCGGTCTCATGCCCTGGACGGGTTTTCTGGCCACCTTTTTCAGTAAGAAGGGGATCTTCCGTGCGCCGGGCACGCTGCGCCACAAGCAAGATATCATCCTCCTCTCCTTGTGGGCCGGCCTGATCTACGTCTTTTACAGCATCTCCGATTCAAAACTACCGACGTATATCCTGCCCTGCTGGCTGCCCTTATCGGTCCTGATCGCCGCCTCTTTGGAACGGTGCCGCCGCGAAAAATCCTGGCTGGGCCACAGTTTTCTCATCAACTCCCTGCTCTGCCTCCTGTTTACGGCAGCCGGCGTCGTCTACCTCATGAACACCGATTTTCTGACGATTGCCGACTTTTTCAGCCACGGCGGCCTGCTCATCGCCTCCCTCCTCATCGGAACGGCGGCTGCTGCCTGGTGCTGGCATAAGCGGCGCAGCTTCCTTACGGTGTTCATCATCCTCACCGTCATGGCTTACGGCTTTGGCCTCGGCGCTCATCAAATTCAAGGCCAGATTCACGATCACCAGACGGCCTACACGGTCAGTCAAGATATTAAAAAGCTGAACATCCCGGACAGTACGCCCATCATCATGTACGACTACTTCATTCCGGGCCTGGTCTATTATTTAGACCGTCCCATCGCCGCCGGCAACTTCACCGGCGAATTGGAATTCGGTCTCCAACATACCGATCGGACGGGGATGTACTACAGCGACCAGGAATTGTACGACCTCTGGCACAGCGATAAACCGGCCGTCATCGTCGTCGAAAAGAAATATTTAGAAGAAGCCCTGCGCGTCATCGGAACGGCTCCGGCGCGGCGAATTACGGACGAAGACTATACAGTCCTCTTAAACGGTCCTGCCGCCCGCGATGCAGCTCAATAACATCGACAGCCCGTCATTATGACGGCATCGACAATCTAGATGATTCTCTAAAAAAGCATAGAAAAAGCCAGCAGCCTTTGGCAATATCCATCGTCAAAAGCTGCTGGCTTTTTTTACATGCTCTCTGTTGGGAAAGTTCGATGTCTCCACAACTTCTACGCCCTTCATGAGGAAGGAGTTATTTTAAGATTTCTTTGAAAAAATCGGCGGCATCTTTGGCTGCTCCATCGGTATCATGACTGAAGGTGTGATCTTCGCCGTCGATGAGATGGACCTTACCGTTAAAGTAGATGCGCTGATACCGAAGGCTGTACGTATAAGGGGCAATGACATCGCCCGTACCGTGAATCATGTAGGCCGGCCCCTGGTATTGGGACGCCGTTTCGTAAATCGGCAGGGTCTGTGCCGTCTTTACGTAGGCCGCACCGACTTTGTGGTCGCGGACGTCAATGATTTCCGGCGGATTGAGGGGATCATAGTGAACGCCAAAAATTTGACCGCGGATGGCGTCTTCCCGAAGGACGGCGGCCGGTGCCATGAGAACCAAGGCCTTGACCTTCTGTGTGCCCAATTCACCGGCTGTCATACTGGCTACGACACCACCTTGCGAATGACCGGCCAGGGCGATGCTGGTCACGCCGGGAAGCTTCCGTGCATAAGCATAGACGGCCTTGGCATCTTCAATTTCATTGACGACGGTCATGTCTTGGAACCGCCCTTCGCTCTGTCCTTGTCCGTTAAAATCAAAGCGAATAGACGCAATGCCGTCTTTTTCTAAATCATCGGCCAGTTTCGTCAAAAGCGGCCGTTCCTTATTGGCCATAAAACCATGCATGATGATGACCAAGGGATATTCCGTCTTCCCTGCTGGACGCTGGATGACGGCCGACAGTTTGCCGTGGTCCCCGTCAATGGCGACTTCCTGCGACTGAGCCGCCCCCATGCCGGCTCCCATGGTGAAGAGCCCCAAGGTCAGTAAAGAAAGGCCCAAGATTCGTTTAAATGTTCTCATAGCAAAACCTCCAAAGGCGAGAAATACAGTCTGATGCTGTATTTCCATTGTAACGCCCCTTGTCAATCATGTCAATATTTACATATTCAACTATTTTAATTATAGCTGTGGTATCTGGATTGTCTGATCTATAGGATGAAAGAATATAAAAAATGGTCTACTCGACTTATTCATTCTATTATGTAAGGTAAAACAAGAAATATCCCCTTTCAAACACAGTAAAAAGGCATCATCTGTAGTCACCATCTTCATAAACTGGCTCTGTCCTTTAATAATTCTCAAAATATTTTATAGAATCATTGCTCACGAAAGGTCAAGGGTTTCCCTTTTTTCGAAGATGTACCCATCTATTATATTTTAACTTACAGAATAATATCTTTTGCCTCAATATACTTAACTCGAGAGCCTCTTTAAAAGGAACCTCATTCTCATCAGTAATTTCATCATAAAAAAAGCGCGAAAGGAAATCGATACTAACTGTACCTTGAGGTAAGGGGTCTGCATCCCATAAAAAACCTTTAAAAAGCATATCCAAATGTGCAAAATCATCAGGATATTTTCCCTTCACTCCATATTCATCTTTTATAAAAACATTCTCGCTAGAAAGATTCGCCTTATATTCCTTACGTAATTTTAAAAAAAGACTTTCTTTCATATGACCTATCTCTTTTCGAATTCGTTTTTCAAGACGCCTCTCCTTGTATAAAAGCAAAAGAATACTCTCGGTATCTTCAAGACCGTATAACCTGGATATATACATTCTTGGATTAAGGTCTGTCATTATATCATCGAATAGTTTTACATCTCTTGCAATCTTATCCTCCATTTCAGGCTGATAATCTACATATTTTCGCCGAAAATCATGACTAGTAAGGTACTCCAAATTTTTAATTTTATATTCCAAAATTAAAAGAGTTAATTCTGCATAGCCATATTTTTGAAATTTCAACCACCCTGTACATGGTCTATTCTGGAAGACGTTATCCATCATCAATTTTTCTTTATCGATGTAATTCAATAAATCTCCTCTTAAAACATAGTATTCTCCGGTCCCCCTAGCGAACATTTTGGAACAGTTATGGTCTTCTACCCACTTGTCAACCTCTTCTAATGTCGCTAGGTTAAGAATCTTTTTTAGCTCTTCGCGACTATAGCAATATTTGGGTACTTTATATTTTAATCTTATAGTCGCATTGGGCGGCAGGGAATTTCGGTCTAAAAGGTCTTCTTCCCAAATATAATAATCATCCATATTTCTATTGAGCAATTTAGGAATATTGTTTTCTTCTACCCATTTATCCACTAATTCCAATGAATCAAAAGCAAGCGCTTCTTGAACTTCTTCGCGGCTATAACATTGCAGTGCCAACAGATGAAGTGTTTCATATCTTCCATTTAGAGTATTATCTTCAAGAAAGTTGAGGTCTTTAGGTTGATTTAAAAGCGATTTTTCTTTATGATTCGTTCTCTTCTCTTTCCCACTTTTTATATCAAAGTAGTACTGTAAAATATATTCTAAAATCTTCATGGAATCATATACCGTGCCTCCATGAGTCGCCAATGGATCCTCATATTTAAATTCATCCTTATTAGAGCGTTCATCAGCTTTATCGATATATTTCTTAGTGAATTTACCAGCAGACTTAATTTTTTTAAAAGGTATCAGAGTTTGAACAGTCTCACATTTATAATCAGGAAATAACTTCCGAAAATATTCGGCACGTTTTTTTTGAATTTTAGCGAAAACTTTTTTTCTAGTTTCTCTACCGTCTGTAAAACGAGTAAAATAATAAAAATCTCCCCATGGAGCACATATTTTTCTCTTTAATTCTTCTTTTGTGAGTAAATATAGATGCTCATGCTGTATTTGAACTTCCATCTTTTTTTTATCAAGTACTTTCATTAAATTCACAACCTTTCATTATATTCTAAAAACACGAGCCTGTCAGTACAATGTCATCTATTAACAACGGGTAAGCTATAAATGCAAGCTCCCCCTCTGACAAGTATCTTAAAGGCCGTTATAATATTGCTATCAAGGAAGGTTTTAATTAAAGGAGTTGATTTCTATGGGACCATTAGAGAAAAGAAATAAATGGATTATCCAAAAAGCAAAAGAAATAATTGAAAGGAAAGGACTAACCGGTTATCTTGAGATGGAGCCTATTCCCAATAAATTCAAATATCGCCCGCGATTATACCGTGATAAGGCAACTAAAATGGCTCACTTTACCGTTTTAATGTGGGAGGTAAATAAGCTGTCGGATGAAGAATGTTTGCAAGAATTGGAACGCCTAATTGATGCTGCTCGTGACCATTTTTTTCCCAGTCTTTCTTTATAGTAATGCATATTTTAAGAAGTAAATTACTCCAAAAATACTTATTAAATTAGAGAAACACTTATGTTTATTATAACATAAACTATTAAGATTTTATTTTCACCTGTAATATTGGAGATGAACGAGACCACTAAAGGTATTAACACTCAATAAAACTCAATTCTTGTAATACATAACCCCCAGTCTGCGCTAAGCCTAGAACAGACTGGGGGTTGTCGCTATATTTTTTTACAATACGTCTACTTTTGGCATTTCGGGCAGTAATGGGTGCCGCGGCCGTTGAGTTTCACGTATTCAATGGTCGTGCCGCAGACCGTGCACGGCGTCCCTTCCCTCCCATAGACGCGGAGGTTTTCCTGGTTTTGCCCTTCTTTCCCGTTGCCGCTAATGAAGTTCCGTATCGTCGTCCCGCCGTGTTCGAGGCCTTCGTGGAGGACGTCCGTAATGGCTTCGTGGAGCTTCGCCGCTTCTTTCTTGGTGACCCTATGGGCCCGGCGCAGGGGCCGGATACCGGCGCGGAACAGGGCTTCGTCGACGTAGATGTTGCCGATACCGGCCACCTTCGTTTGGTCGAGAAGGACCGTCTTGACCGGCCGGCTCGTTTCTTTTAAAAGACGGTATAATCCTTCTGCCGTAAAGGCCGGACTGATAGCGTCGGGGCCGAGGTTGTCATAGCCCTTGATGCCCGTCGGCCCTTCCGACGGCACCAACCATAAGCAGCCCAGGGTGCGGATATCGCGGTACAAGAGGCGCCCTTCAGTCAGGGAAAAGACGACGTGGACGGCCCGACCGGAAAAGGCTCCGGGCTGATCCTCATAGAGGAGGCTTCCCGTCATGCGCAGGTGCACCAAGACCGACGACGGACCGCTGCAGTGGAGAAAGAGGTATTTACCGCGGCGGCTGACACCTTCTATGGTCGTTCCGGTCAGGACCGATACGAAATTTTCCGCCGTCGTATTGCGGATGAGCCGCGGCAGGGATACGTCGATGGCGGTGATGACCTTATGCTGCACCCTTTTTTCGATGAAAGACCGTATCGTTTCTACTTCCGGCAATTCAGGCATGGTCTCACCTACTTTGCTTCTTCCCAGTTGGCGCCGCTGTGGATGTCTACGACGAGGGGAACGGAAAGATCGACGATATGTTCCATCGTATCTTTCAACAGTTTTTCGATTTCTTCTTTTTCGCCAGCCGGCACTTCTAAGACCAGTTCGTCATGTACTTGGACTAAGAGGCGGCTTTTCAGCTGACGCTTTTCGATTTCTTCCTGAACGGCATTCATGGCCAACTTAATGATGTCGGCCGCGCTGCCTTGAATGGGCGTATTCATAGCCGTCCGTTCAGCAAAGGAGCGGCGCGTAAAGTTTTTACTGTTGATGTCCGGCAAGGTCCGACGACGGCCGAACATGGTGACAGCCATGCCGCTCTGTTTGGCCGATTCGATGAGGCCGTTCATATAGTCGTGGATCGTGCTGTAACGGGCAAAATAGGACTCGATATATTCCTTGGCCTTTTGACGAGAAATGGAGATGTTGCGGGCCAGGCCAAAATCACTGATGCCGTAGATGATGCCGAAGTTGACGGCTTTCGCGTGAGACCGTGCTTCCGGCGTAACTTCGTCCCAAGGGATGCCGAAGACTTCCGACGCCGTCCGGCGATGGATATCCTGACCTTTTTGGAAGCCATCGATCATGGTCGGGTCCTGGGACAGATGGGCCAAGAGGCGCAGTTCGATCTGCGAATAGTCGCCGGATACGATGTAGTCGTAGCCATCACCGGGAATGAAGATGGACCGTATTTTGCGGCCCTGTTCGGTCCGGATCGGAATATTCTGCAAGTTGGGGTCGGAGCTGCTGAGGCGGCCCGTCGAGGTAACCATTTGGTTGAAATGGGTATGGATGCGGCCCGTTTCCGGTGAAATGAGGGGTTCCAAGCCGTCGAGATAGGTCGAAATGAGTTTCTTCAAGGCCCGGAAGCGCAGGATCTTGTCGATCATCGGGTGCTGATCCATGAGGGCATCGAGGACGGAGCTGTCCGTCGAATAGCCGGTCTTGGTCTTTTTAATGACCGGCAGTTTCAATTTTTCAAAGAGGATGACGCCCAGCTGTTTCGGCGAACTGATGTTGAAGGTTTCGCCAGCGTCGTCGTAAATGGCTTCTTCCAAGGCGTCGGCCTGGGTCGACAATTCACTCTTCATGGCCATGAGCCGCTCCGTATCGACGGTAAAGCCGTTCATTTCCATGACAGCTAAGGTCCGGACCAAGGGTTCTTCGATGGACGCATAGAGGTCGGTCAAAGACGCTTCTCCCATCTTTTCTTCGACCTTAGGCCAAACGGAAAGGGCAAAGGCGGCATCACTGACCAGTCTTTTAGCTTCGTCATCGGCCGGTTCCTGAAGGTTGACGTCGAAGGTTTCCGAGATATACGTCAGGCCGTACGACGTCCGCGTCGGGTCTAAGAGATAGGCCGCCAGGATGATATCCTTTAAAGGCAGGCGGCCGGAAGCGACGGCGGAAACGGCCTTAGTGAGATTCTTGCCGTCAGCCGTAATAACGGCTTTTGCCTGCGGCAGCACCGACAGGTAGTCCCCATAGCCTTCCGGAGGTACTGTAAAAGCGCCTTTTTCCGTAGCCATAGAAAGTCCCGTAAGAGCCGGAATGGGCTGGTGATCGTCAAATTCGGCAGCCACGGCGACGATTTGGTCTTTCAGGCTGTCCGCCAGCGGCGCTTCGATGGCTTCCACCACCGGGGCTGCGGCTGCATCAGCACCGCTTTCGAGATGAGCAAAGCGGTCGAAGGCGGCAAAGCGTTCCAAGAGATTACGGAAGCCCAGGCTCTTAAAGAGTTCCGCTACGTCAGCCTGGCGCGGCTGGGGCTGGAACTGGTCGATGGTATAAGTCAGGTCCAGGTCGCAGCGAATGGTCGCCAAATCCTTGGATAAGAGGGCCTTATCCTTGTTGTCGGCCAATTTTTCCTGAAGCTTTTTCCCTTTCACGTCCGCCAGGTGTTCATAGACGCCGGTGACGCTGCCGAATTGGGAAATGAGTTTCAAGGCCGTCTTTTCACCGACGCCGGGAACGCCGGGAATGTTGTCGGCCGTATCGCCCATGAGAGCTTTCATTTCGATGACCTGGGCCGGCGTATAGCCGTATTCTTCTTCCATGACGGCCGGTGTGACAGCCAGCATCTGGGTGATGCCCTTTTTAGTCAGATAGACCGTAACGTCGTTCGTTACGAGCTGCAGGGCATCGCGGTCACCGGTGACGACGTCGACGGCATAGCCTTCGGCAGCCATGTTTTTCGCCAGGGTACCGATGATATCGTCCCCTTCATAGCCTTCCTGTTCGAGGACCGAGATGCCCAGGCAGTCGAGGACTTCGCGAATCAAGGCGAATTGAGGCCGCAGATCGTCGGGGGCCTCCTTACGGGTGGCCTTATAGCCGTCGTACAAGTCGTTGCGGAAGGTATACTTTCCCTTGTCGAAGGCGACGGCAACGTACTGCGGGTTGAGCTCGCTGTAGAGCTTCAATAACATATTCAAAAAACCATAGACGGCATTGGTCGGCCGTCCCTGGGGATCACTCAGATGAGGAATGGCAAAAAAAGCCCGATAGAGCAGGCTGCTGCCGTCGATGATGACGATGTTCTCTTTCATACTCTAATTGGCCCTTTCTTTAATATATAGTCTAGCGATGCAAGATGGAGCTCAGGATGCTGTACAGGCAGTAGATGACAAAGATGCCCAGCAAATACGGCATGGCCATGACGATGAGCCCCAGGGCACCGATGATGACGGCGACGACGCAGAAGACGATGACGCCGATAGCTAATTTGACGCGCCACGACAGGCCACTGGTCACGATATGGATTTGCTGCTGCCGGGCGTCCTGCTGTTCCCGCATCCGCTCTTCATAGAGGGACTGCTGGTCATGGACCGTACCGTCTTCGTCGATGGTCGGTCCGCTGAAGTTATCTCGCTCGCGATCCGAGAGAATTTTGGGATCTTCTGAATTCATAAGGTTACTCCTATCTTTAGTAATTTCTATTTTTCATACGGCGTTCAATATCGCGCTTCGCTTCTTTTTCAGCCAAGGCCTGCCGTTTATCATACAGTTTCTTCCCTGTTGCCAGGGCGACGGTCACCTTGACTTTGCCCTTCTTGAAATACAGGTTGAGGGGAATGAGGGTATAGCCTTTTTCCTGAATCTTGCCCAACAGTTTGATGATTTCATACTTATGGAGCAAGAGCTTGCGCGTCCGCAGCGGGTCGTGATTAAAGCGGTTTCCCTGTTCGTAAGGGCTGATATGCATCCCTAAGAGCAGGACTTCGCCGTTTTCAATGCGGCAGAAGCTGTCTTTCAAATTGACCTTGCCCTGACGCAGGGATTTGACTTCTGTACCGGTCAGGGCGATGCCGGCTTCATACGTTTCATGAATAAAATAATCGTGACGGGCCTTGCGGTTATCCGAAATATATTTCACACCTTTAGTCGGTGATGTTGCCACTCTAAAACCTCCTACTTCTTACTCTTTTTATTGCGGCGCACTTTGGTATTCTTACCTTTGCGGTCGTTTTTGCGGCTGTTCTTCTTATCCTTGCGGATTTTCTTGTCTTTCTTTTTATCCTTCTTCGCGCCGCCTGCGCCAGAAAACCAATTGCGCTTGTTCTTTTCTTCCTTGTTGTCGCTGCCCTTTCGTTTATGGCGCCGTTCACTGCTAGCGGCCATCAACTTTTGGACGTCTTCCAGAGATTCATAGCGGCCGGGAACGAAGTCGATTTCACCTTTTTCCACGTTGACCTGAGCCAAGGTGACTTCCATGGCGTCGCCGAGGCGGTAAACCTTTCCGCCGAACTGGCCCCGCAGGGTATAAGACGTTTCGTCAAATTCGTAGGTATCGTCGGTCAACAGGGAAATATGGATCAAGCCTTCGATGCCGTTTTCGAGGCCGACAAAGAGACCAAAGGAGGTGATTCCCGTGACGTGAGCTTCGAAAGGCTGGCCAATGAAGGGCAGCATGTACTGGCATTTCTTGAGGTCGTCCGTTTCCCGTTCGGCTTCGACGGCAATGCGTTCCCGCGAGCTTGCCTGATTGGCGGCCATGGTATGGAACGACAAGGACTGCTGGGCTTCTTCTTCCCGCAGTTTGCCCCGACGCTGATACTGGCGGATCAGGCGGTGGACCAAGAGGTCCGGGTAGCGGCGGATCGGCGACGTAAAGTGTGTATAGCATTCCGAAGCCAGGCCGAAATGACCGGCGTTGGCCGTTGCATACCGGGCCTGCTGCATAGAGCGCAGGGCGATGGTCTGAACGACGGCCGCTTCATCGGTACCCTTGGTAGTTTCCAGAAGTTTTTGGAAATCAGCCGGTTTGACGTGTTCCGAATCGGGCACGGGCAGGTTGAAGCTGGACAGGACGGTGCGCATCATGTCCAGTCGTTCCGGTTCGGGAATTTCATGGATACGGTACACCGACGGGTTGTCGCTGTCGCGGAGATAACAGGACACGGTTTCGTTGGCGATAAGCATGCTTTCTTCAACGATCTGCTCGGCCAGGGTCCGTTCCCGTTTTTCTAAGCGCAAGGGAACTCCTTCGGGGTCGAGGATGACCTTGTATTCGGGGAAGTCAAAGTCGATGGCCCCGCGGCGAAGGCGCATGTTCTTCAAAATCGTCGACAGTTCCTGCAAATCCCGGAGCATGGGCATGAAGGGCTGCAAATCGTCGGGGATGATGCCGTCGACGAGGGCTTTTCGGACTTCGACGTAGTTGCAGCGGCGTTTGACGCGGATGACGGCCGGGCCGATGTCGGATTTAACGACCTTCCCATGGGTATCGATTTCCATGACACAGGTCATGGAATAGCGGTCTTCTCCGGCATTGAGGCTGCAGATGCCGTTGGACAATACTTCCGGCAGCATGGGGATGACCCGGTCGACGAGGTAGACACTGGTGCCCCGGTTATAGGCTTCTTCATCGATGGCTGAGCGAGGCCGGACGTAGTAACTGACGTCGGCAATATAGACGCCCAGTCGAAAATGACCGTTGGGGAGTTTTTCGACGTCGATGGCATCATCGAGGTCCTTGGCATCTTCACTGTCGATGGTGATGAGCTGGCGGTCGCGGTAATCGCGGCGGCCGTCTTCCATGACGACGGTCTGGTCGATGGCTTCGGCTTCGGCCGTTACCTCTTCCGGGAAGGCAAAGGGCAGGCCGTGGCGGGCCATGATGACCTTGATATCGAGGTCGCGGTCGCCGTTATAGCCGAGGACTTCCGTCACTTCCCCTTCGGCCTTGCGGTTCCGTGTCGGCCATTTGGTAATGGTCACCAAGACGCGGGCACTGCTGCGGGCATTGCCTGTTTTATCGAGAGGAATGTAGATATCTTCACGGATTCGTTCATCATCGGGCTTTACAAAAGCGCTGTGTTTTTCAAGTTGAAAGGTCCCGACTAAGGTCTGGTTCGCTCGTTCGACGATGGAAACGATTTCCCCTTCCTGCTTATGGCGGCCGTTTCCGGCATGGATGATACGGACCGTGACCTTATCGTTATTCATGGCTGTATTGCGGTTCTGCTCGGAAATGTAGACGTCCTCCGTCAGATCTTCGCTGATGACGAACCCAAAGGTCGGCGTATATCCTTTATAGATACCGGTAATTTCCTGCGGCGTTTTGGCAGCAATATATCGATCTCCTGTAATTCTCATGAGCTTTTCACTCCTCACCAATTCATCAAATGTCTCAAATACGTCAGCCAGTCTGGCACCGGCAATGCCGAGCTTTTCGGCACAGTCTTCGACGGTCGCCCCTTCCGGGGCCATGGCACTGCATATATTTATTATATCATGAGCCAGCTGTAAATCCATAGTGCTCCTCCCGACAGAACAGATGATAAAAAAGAGCCGCCGCATATGCGACAGCCCTCATTAGTTTCATTAAAAGGTATGCATCAATCTGCCCAACACGAAGGTACAGACGGCAAACAATACCGATAAGATGATAGTCATTTTGGAAAGCAAGGCATCCATGCCGCGGGCACGACTGCCAAACAGGTCGTCGGCACCGCCGCCAAAGCCCGCACCCATCCCCTGGGTCTTGCTCTTCTGTGCTACGACAACACCGATGATGAGCAGTGCCAAAATGACAACGATGATTTCTAATGCTGTGATCACGTTAATCCTCCTCACACAATGACGCTAACAGTATTATTGTACACTTATTTAGCCTTTCTATCAATAGTTGATTTCGGCTCTTTCTCAATCTTTTCTGTTCCTTCCTCTTCATTGCGTGTTTCCAGATAGTGTTCCAGTTTTCGTTTGACCCGCTGGAGGGCATTATCGATGGACTTTACGTGACGATGGAGCTCCCGTGACATTTCATTATAGGACTTGCCGTCTAAATAAGCCGTCAAGACGTTCCATTCCAAATCACTGAGGATTTCATTCATCTTCAGTTCGATATCGTTGAATTCTTCCCGCCCGATGATGAGTTCTTCCGGATCGCTGACGCGGATGCCCGACAAGATATCCTGCAGGGTCCGGTCGGAATCTTCTTCATAAATCGGTTTATTGAGGGATACGTACGAGTTGAGGGGTATGTGTTTCTGCCGTGTAGCCGTCTTGATGGCCGTAATGATCTGCCGGGTGATGCACAGTTCGGCAAAGGCCCGGAAGGACGACAATTTATCACCGCGAAAATCCCGCGTCGCCTTATACAGGCCGATCATGCCTTCCTGGATGATGTCATCCCGATCGGCACCGACGAGAAAATAGGCGCGAGCCTTTGATTTTACAAAGTTACGGTACTTGTGAACGATATAATCGGTAGCCTGCCCGTCCTTTTCGGACTGGGCAATACTGACGATTTCTTCATCGGTCATGCCTGCAAAGCGGTCATTTTTTTCCGGTACATGAGACGCTGCCTGCATTATCGTCACCTCGCTTACTTAATGGTATTCGCCTGGCGCTGGCGCACGACTTCATACATGAGCAGTGCCGCTGCTACGGAGGCGTTGAGAGAATTGACGTGGCCAAACATGGGAATCTGGACCAAGACGTCGCAAGTCTCCTTGACCAAATGGGAAATCCCTCGTCCTTCGCTTCCGATGACGAGAACGACGGGATCGGTCAAAGAGCTGTGGAAGTAATCTGTTTCCCCCTCCATATCGGCGCCGATCACCCAAAACCCCCGTTTTTTGAGTTGCTTCAGCGTCTGGGAAATATTCCCGATCTGCACCAAAGGCAGGTATTCAATGGCACCAGCCGACGTCTTACCGACCGTTTCATTGATCGGTGCTGACCGGCGCTTCGGCAGGAGCACGGCATCGGCACCGGCACATTCCGCCGTCCGGATAATGGCCCCTACGTTGTGGACGTCTTCCAGGCCGTCGAGGAGAACCAAAAAGGGAACCTTGCCCTTTTCATCGGCGGCGATGAGGACGTCCGTGAGGTCGGCATATTCGACGGCTTTGGCAAAGGCCACGACGCCTTGGTGCCGGTTGTCCGGTGCCAGGCGGTTGAGGACCTTTAAGGGCGTCTCTTCGACGAGGATGTCCTCCTTCGCTGCCAAGTCACGAATCCGCTGCAGAGGCTTCGTTTCATTGCCCGAGGCGACGTATATCTTGGTGATGGACCGACCGGCCTTCAAGGCTTCGGTGACGCTGTTGCGGCCGATGATAAGTGTATCCGCGCTCATTCCGTACCTCCTCTGGTTTGGCTGCAGTAAGCCTTTGTTTCTTCATAAATCTGTTCCATGATCTCGGCCAGCCGGTCCCCCTGTCCGGCCATGACCAAAAAGCCGACCAAGGCTTCAAGCGCCGTACTGTCGTGGTATTCGGCAACGGTCGCACTTTTAGGGGCCATGGAATGGGCATTGCGCGCCCTTTGACAGACCCTTTTTTCTTCTTCCGTAAGGCTATCGCGAAGGCGTCGGTAGACCCAGGCCTGGGCCTTGGCCGACACGAACTCCGCTGCCAGGCCGTGGAGGACCTGTACCTGGGGAATGCCCGTTTCCACCAGGCGTTTGCGAAGGGTCAGGGCATAATAGGCATCGCCGACAAAGGCCAGGTTGATGGAATCGAGACGGGCGGCATCGCTTTCAGGGACATCGAGGCGCTTGCCTTCGGCAAAGGCCTGATAGGCCCGTTTTTTTAAGGCTTGGAGTTGTTTGAATTTCACTTTTTCCAACGTGCTCCCTGAGGAGAATCTTCGATGGTGATGCCGAGAGCTGCCAGTTTATTGCGGATGGCGTCAGCCAGGGCAAACTGTTTCTGGACGCGGCATTCCTGACGGATGTCGAGGATGACCTGCATCAAATCGTCGTAGTCCTTGCTGCTGGCATTGGCCTTCTGGCCTTCCCAGCGTTCTTCCAGGATGCCGAGGATGTCCGTAAAGGTCTTGAAGATTCGTTTTACTTCCGACATGATGGCCGAGTCGACGGGAACGTCGTTGGTGACGACGGCATTTTTATAGATATTGACGTTTTTCGCAAGATCGAACATGGCGGCACTGGCCAAGGCCGTGTTGAAATCGTCGCACATAGCCGTTTCAAAATCGTCTTCGTCTTTCTTAGCCGCAGCCAGGAGCTGTTCGGCTTCGGGAGACTTGCTGCCAGCCGGCATTTCCATCAGTTCCAGGACGTTATCGATAGCCGTTCCCAAGCGTTCCAGGCTGCGCGTCATTTCGTCCAAACGTTCATCGCTGAAGTCCAAGGGGCTGCGATAGTGGTTGGAAATGAGGAAGAAGCGCAGGGCGTCAGGGCTGTAATGAGCCAGGACGTCTTTGACCAGGAAGAAGTTGTTCAAGGACTTACTCATCTTTTCGGAGTTGATCGTAATGAACCCGTTGTGCAGCCAGTATTTAACCATCGGCTTTTTGCCCGTAAAGGCTTCGGACTGGGCGATTTCATTTTCATGATGCGGGAAAATGAGGTCACTGCCGCCGCCGTGGAAGTCAAAGGTATCGCCGAGGTACTTATGGCTCATGGCCGAGCATTCGATGTGCCAGCCCGGACGGCCTTTGCCCCAGGGGCTGTCCCATGCCGGTTCGCCCGGTTTAGCACCCTTCCAGAGGGCAAAGTCCATGGGATTGTGTTTACGGTCGTCAACTTCGATGCGGGCGCCGGCTTCCATGTCGTCGAGGCTGCGGCCGCTCAGTTCACCGTAGTCGTCAAATTTTTCAACGCTGTAATAGACGTCGTTGTCGATGACGTAGGCATCGCCCTTATCGACGAGGCCCTGTACCATTTCGATGATGTCATCCATGTGTTCCGAGACGCGGGGATAACGGTCAGCCCGACGGATATGGAGCTTATCCATGACGTCGAAGTAAGCCGCAATGTAGCGGTTGGAAATCGTATCCCAGCTGACGCCTTCCCCATTGGCGGCATTGATGATCTTGTCGTCGACGTCGGTGAAGTTCTGGATATGCGTGACTTCATAGCCGAGGTGTTCCAGATAGCGCTGGATGACGTCCCAGGTTACGAAAGGACGGGCATTCCCCATGTGGGAATGGTTATACGGCGTAATGCCACAGACATACATTTTGACCTGGCCCGGCGTGACGGGAACGAAGGTCTCCTTTTTACGAGTCAGCGTATTGTATACTTTCAGTTCTCTCATACTGTTACCCCCCTGAAAATTAAACCAAAAAAGCCACCATCCCTTATGACAGAGACGGTGGCCCGCGGTTCCACTCTGTTTTTACGGCACAGCCGTAATCTTTACTGCGCAGTAACGGGCGCACCCGGACCGGATTACTCCATTCACCCGGCCTGCTCACAAAGGCAGCATTGCAGTCTTATGACCTGAAAAAGCTCTCAGCCACGGCTTTTTCTCTCTGGCGGATGCCACTGCAACTCATTTTGCTCATCGCAGATGCGTATTCAAACATACTATTTGATACATGTTATTAATTAATATGTACGTATATAGTACCCAATAATCACTTATCTGTCAAGATATAATCATTATTATTTATTAAGGCTGGCGTTCAGGCGATCCAAAACTTTTTCGCGGCCCATGAGGGCGACGATGACGTTCAAATCGGGACCGTGCATGACGCCGGTAATGGCTACACGGATCGGCATGTAGACGAATTTTCCCTTTACCTTCAAGCCCTTTTGAATCTTTTTGAACAAGGGCTGTACCGTGTCGGGCGTGACTTCGTCGAGGGCCGTCAGTTCATCGCGGAACATAGCCAGGACAGCCGGTGCCGTTTCTTCAGCCAGGACAGCTGCCGTTTCTTCATTTTCCGGCGCATAGTCTTCGGTAAAGAAGACTTTGGCGGCATCGACGATCTGGGCGCCGTACTGGACGTGTTCACGCATGGCGGCGCAGACGGCTTTCAGCCAAGCTGCTTCGGCTTGATCCGGATTTTCACTGGCATAGCCGGCCTGTTGGAGGTGCGGCAGGCACAGGGTATAGAGCTGATCTTCATCGAGTTCTTTCATGTAATGGAAGTTGATCCAGTTCAATTTTTCGATATCGAAGACGGCCGGGTTCTTAGCGACGCGGCTTAAGGAGAACTGTTCGTTCAATTCGTCGCGGCTGAAGATTTCCTGATCGCTGTCCGGCGTCCAGCCCAGAAGGGCCAGGAAGTTTACCAGGGCATCGGGAAGGTAGCCCATGTCGCGGTACTGCTGAACAGAAGTAGCGCCATGGCGCTTACTCATCTTCTTCTTGTCGGCACCGAGGATCAACGATACGTGGGCGAACTGCGGGGCATCAAAGCCAAGGGCCTTGTAGATGACCAGCTGGCGCGGCGTATTGGACAGATGTTCTTCGGCACGGATGACGTGGGTGATGTGCATCAAGGCATCGTCGAGGACGACGCAGTAGTTGTAGACCGGAATGCCGTCGGATTTGACGATGACGAAGTCGCCGACGTTATTGGAGTCGAAGGATACGTGGCCCCGGACCAGGTCGTCGAGTTCAATCGTTTCATTTTTCGGCGTCTTGATGCGGATGACATGAGGACGGCCTTCTTTTAAATACTGTTCGACCGTTTCTTTCGGAAGGTCGGCGCATTTCCCCGAGTATACCGGCGTTTCGCCTTTGGCCAGTTGGGCATTCTTTTCAGCTTCCAATTCTTCCGGCGTGCAGAAACAGTAGTAGGCTTTTCCTTCGGCCAAGAGTTTATCCGTATATTTCTGATAAATGTCCAGGCGTTCGGTCTGGCGATACGGGCCGTCGGATCCGCCGACATCGATACCTTCATCCCAGGTAATGCCCAGCCATTTCAAAGCTTCTTTAATATTTTCTTCCGATTCGGACGTCGAACGTTTGCGGTCCGTATCTTCGATGCGGACGACGAACTTGCCGCCCGTGTGTTTGGCGACAAGGTAGTTGAACAGTGCCGAGCGGGCGCCGCCGATATGGAACGGTCCCGTCGGGCTCGGAGCAAAACGAACGCGTACTTCCTGTGACATAAAAAATTCCTCCTAAATACATACTTATAGGTACGATTGATAGCTTAGGATCATGGCCGCCGCTTGCGCTGCCATGCCCTCTTCCCGGCCGACGAATCCTAATTTTTCGGTCGTCGTCGCTTTGACGGAGACGGCCGACTTAGAAATCCGCAGGGCCTCGGCAATATTTTCAATCATCTGCGGCACAAAGGGTTTGATTTTAGGCTGCTGTGCCAGCAGCGTTACGTCTAAATTGACGATGCGGCAGCATTTTTCCTGCAAGAGATGGCGAACCTTAGCGAGCAGCACCAGGCTGGAGATGTCTTTAAAGTTCTCATCATTGTCAGGAAAATAAGTCCCGATATCGCGCAGTCCCGCCGCGCCCAATAAGGCATCCATGACGGCGTGAATGAGGACGTCGGCATCGGAGTGGCCGTCAAGGCCCCGATCAAAGGGAACCTCAACGCCGCCGAGAATGAGCGGCCGCCCTTCGACCAGGCGGTGGACATCGTAGCCGGTGCCAATGCGCTGGACTTCCCGCCCCTTCAGATACAAGGACAGGATGGGAATGTCGTCGCGGGTCGTCACCTTGCGGTTCTTATCGCTGCCTTCGAGGATGACGACGGGCACGCCCATGGCTTCGACGAGGGACGCATCGTCCGTCGCCTTCAACCCCTTCAGCCGCGCCTGTTTATGGGCTTCCATCAATAAGTCCCGATGGAAGATCTGCGGCGTCTGGGCGGCTACCAGGCGGCTGCGGTTCAGCGTATGCAGCCGACCGTCGTCACCGCGAACTTTCACGGTGTCCTTTAAGGGAATGCCGTAGATGGCTGCCCGAGCCGTCTCCATCATGACCGCGCCCTGATCATACCAATCAGGAGTGGCAAAGGGACGGGCCCCGTCGTGAACCATGACGACGTCCATATCGGGGCTGACGGCCAAGAGTCCATTATACACCGAATCCTCTCGTTCCGCCCCGCCCAGGGTATAGCGGACGGGCTGAACGGGATGGAGATCGTCGACAATGCGGCGGATCTCCTTGGTATCGATGCGGGAATGGACGATGACCACTTCATGGACCGAGCGGGCTGCAAAGATGTTCCGCAGGGTATGGGTCAGGACCGGTTCGCCGCACAGCGGATAAAAGAGCTTATTCCGCTCGTAACCGAAGCGGCTCCCTGTGCCGGCCGCTACCACGATGACAGATACTTTCACACATTTCACCTACTCATTTGCGATTTTTACGAATATCATGCGTCCGGCAGACGTCTGAAGGACCGACGTCACCGTAACCGGCATATTGGAGCCGATATATTTCTGGCCGTCTTCGACGACGATCATCGTTCCGTCGTCGAGGTAGGCAACGCCTTGATTTTCTTCCTTGCCAGCCTTGACGATGAGGACATTCATCTGTTCCCCAGGAACGCGGGCCGGTTTTAAAGCATTGGCCAAATCGTTGATGTTGAGGACGGCTACGCCTTGGAGACCAGCAACCTTATTCAGGTTGTAGTCGTTGGTGACGACTTTGGCATTGATTTTGCGGCCCAGGCGGACGAGTTTGGAGTCGACGCCCTGGACGTCGTCAAAATCATCATTGATGATGCGGACTTCGACGTAATTGTCTTCCTGCATCTGCTTTAAGATATCGAGGCCGCGGCGGCCTTTGTTGCGCTTCAATAAATCCGACGAATCGGCAATGAGCTGGAGTTCTTCTAAGACGAAGACTGGCACCAAAAGCGGTCCTTCGAGAAATCCCGTGCTGCAAATCTCGGCGATGCGGCCGTCGATGATGGCACTGGTATCGAGGAGTTTCCCGGAAAATTCTAGTTCCTTCCGCTTGTGTTCCTTGTTCGGCCGCCCCAGACGCAGGTTGCCGACGAGGGCGATGATTTCACTCTTCTTACGAACGGCAATGCTCATGCCGGCATAGCCAAAGACGATGTTGAATACAATCGGTCCGTAAGCGCCAATGATAGGCAGTCGGGCGAAGGCCAATCCAATTAAATTTGCAATAATAAGTCCAAAAAGCAAACCTAACGTCCCGACGATGATATCCTGGCTTTCAAAATCATTGAGTCCTAATTCAAGGCGATGAATGGCTGCCCAAATAAGGCGCAGGGCAAAGGGCGAAATGCCGTAGCCGACGAGGGCCCCTAAAATGATGCCGACAATATAGGTGACGACAGCCATGATCGTCGTCCCAAAAATACTGCCGTGGAAAAATTCGCCTTCAATTTCCGCACTGATAAAAGGCGTCCCGATGAGCTGGTCGGCAATCATGACGAAAATAACCATCATGATCAGGACAATGACGCCCTTCATGATATTATCAGCTACAATGCGGGCGTTAAACTTCTTCGGTTTCCGTGCTTTATAGTCTGAACCCGTTTTATCTTCCATACGTAAAAAGACACCTCTCTCTCCACATCTCAACTGTAACTACACTAGTTTACCACATTTCCGGACAATGTACCACAATTGCCCCATAAAGTTTTTGGTTCTGAAGGCAGGCCGTACCTGCTTCGGTCGTTCCCCCCTCCCCAAAAGGTTAAAAGGTAATGCGAAAAATGCCATGACGATCGGTTCATGACATTTTCAGCAGCAAGACAATTATTCACAAAGATAGGCGTAGAGTTTTTCTTCGACAGGCTTATCGATGATAAATCGAAAGTTGACGATGGGAAGCTGTACGCCGGCATCGTTGGCGATGGTCGTCTCGACAGGATCGCCGAGGACCTTTAAATCGCCGATATAGTAGAAATTAGACCCTTCAGCATCGCTCTTTTTCACGAACAGCAACTTGCGACGATGACGGTCCTGAATGGCCGGGATTTGGGGTGACGACAGGCGCACGCGGGACCGGGTCATCCAACTGAATTCCTGAGGTGATATGAATTGGTCTTCATACATCGTATTCGCCGAAATATCGTCAGCCTTTTCATAGGTAACAAAAATGGGACAAGTATCCCCGACGATTTGATAGCCGTTCAGCGTCCCTTCGCGGTTCGTTTCATAATTGAGGATCCGCGATACGTCTTTTCGAGAATAGCGTCCGTAGCGGACGAAGCCGCCGACGATTTCGGGATGGTCTTGGACATAGAGGGTTTCAAAGCGATAGGTCCCGTAATCGAGGATATCGTCGACATAGGCCGTAAATTCGGCATTTTCTTTCAGGGCTTCAAAATACGGCGTCGTCGCGTAGGTGTGCTGTTCAAAAGAAATGAGGGGCATACCGCCGTATTTCTGCTGCGCCGTTTTCACAAAGAATTGCAAGGTCAACAGCCGGGCAGCATGGTTCATGGTTTCTGTCGAGGGCAAAAAGCCGTACAACCGCTCCGTCTCTGCCGCAAGGTCCGCCGTCGACCACGACGGTTCAGCCAGCAAATGGCGAAGAATCAAGATTTCTTCAATGCGTTTTCCATTGGCAAGTTCAAGACTCATCATCTTCAGCACGGCCCGATGAGCGTCATTCAGCGTCGACGGACTCGGTTCCATATACTGGGAAAAGGCATAAAAGGAGTCCTTCTTGGCAATGAACAGCATCGGATCTTTATCGCCAAAACGGACGAAATCCATCATCATCGGCTGCCGTCCCAGGCGGCAGGCCATATCGCGATAGGCGTTCTTTAAGTCGTCTAAATCGGCAAGAGACCGCTTTTTATCGATGGCTGCATAGATTCGCTCCTTGGCGATATCGTCGAAGTGAACCGACGTCGGTCCCGGCAGAAAATTGGTCTGCATCAACGTGCGGACAAAATCCTTATCGTAGGTCCGGTCGCCAAAGAGGGCGATGGGCAGGAGAAAGTTATTTTCATAGTTGCCAATGAAGTCGAGGACTTCCAAATAGCGCTTATAAGGATATTTGCGAAGGCCCCTCCCCAACTGCTGGACAAAGACGATGGCCGACGTCGTCGGGCGCAGCATGATGACCTGATTGACCTGCGGAATATCGACGCCTTCATTAAAGATGTCGCAAGTAAAGATATAATCCAAATAGTCCCGGTCCTGATCGGCATCGGCTTCCAAATGATCGATGGCTGCCTGCCGCTCCCCTTCACTCGACGCACCCGTCAAGGCCAGAGCCCGGCGGCCGTGCGCTCTAAAGGCAGCGGCTAGGGTTCTCGCTTCGTCGACACTGCGGCAAAAGACGAGGCCCTTGACGCGGTCCGTGTCGCTCCCATAGAGGTCGGCATAATAGAGAATATGCCGTACCCGCTCTTCACAGGTCAAAGCCGAAAAATCACTGTTGTCATCGAGGACTTCTCCATTGACCGTGATTTCACAGACGCCGTGGTAGTGAAAAGGCACCAGCATGTTTTCGGCTAAGGCGTCGTGGAGCCTTATTTCATAGGCAATCTGGTGGTGAAATAAGGCATAGATATCGAAATCGTCGGACCGTTCCGGCGTCGCCGTCATGCCCAGCAGGAACTGGGGCGTAAAGTAATCGAGGACCTTCTGATACGTCGCCGCGCCTCCATGATGGACTTCATCCATGACGATGTAGTCAAAGGCATCGGGCGCAAAGGAATGGAGGATTTCATCGCGGGCCAAGGTCTGTATGGTCGCAAACAGATAGGGTTTGTCGACGTCTTTGGCGTGGCCCGTCAGAAGACCCGTATCGGCCGGGTTGACGCCGACTTTGACGTAGCTGTCGCGGGCGCTTTTGACGATGAGCTCGCGGTGGACGACAAAGAGGAAGCGCCTGGGCCGCAATTTCATGACATCGAAGGCCGATAAGTAGGTCTTACCGGTCCCGGTCGCCGAAATCAAGAGCCCCCGGTCTTCTCCTCGATCGCGCAGGCCTTGAATGCCTGCCAGGGCCGCCTTTTGCATGGCGTTGGGCTGAATCTTATGGAAGGGCAGATAGAGCCCCTGCTTCCTCGAATTCTGACGTTTGTAGATGGCCTGGTAGGCATCGATCCAGGCTTCGTCAACAACTTCCGCCGCATCCCACAAGGCTTGGAACTCTTCCTGGGTCTGACGGATGAGGGCTCCATTTTCAGCGGACGTAAAAAAGACGTTCCACTCCTGATTGTGGGTCAAGGCGTTGGCCGTCATATTGCTGCTGCCGATGACCATGGTATAGTTTTCGGGGCCGGCCTGGGCACGATGAAAAAGGTATCCTTTAGCATGAAAGGCCCGTTCTTCGGTCACCATCCGCAGTTCTACATTGGGAAATTTCAAGAGCTCCCGCAAGGCATCGGGCTCGGTAAAATTCAGGTACTGCGAGGCCAGGATCTTGCCCACAGCCTGTCGATTTTCGATGAGGGCATCCTTTAGGCAGGCAATGCCGCTCTTGGTCAGAAAGGCCACAGAAAACAGAAAAGAGTCGCAGACGTAGAGCTGAGACAAGATAGTATCGAGGACTTTGCGCTTCTTTTCCTGATTATTGGTCAGGATTTTCGGTACATAGCGCTGGTCGGCTTCGATGGTATAGTCGATAAAGCCTTCGCGCAGGCACTGTTCCAGGGCTCCGTATTCAGCCATGACATTCGCCTACTTTCCGGCCAGTTTCTGCATGATCGGCACGTCAGCCGGGGCCCAATCCAAGGTCGGCAAATCGGCTGGCGCCATCCACTTGGCATCGACGTGTTCCTTGCGGATAAAATCGGGTTTATCCAAACGACAGCGAAAGGCATGGAGGCTGATGGAAAAGTCGGGATAGTCGTGATGGACGGTCATATACAGGTCTTCTTCCCGGACCGAAACGTGGACGTCCATCTCTTCCCGCAGTTCTCGTTCAATCGCTTCGTGCTTTTTTTCGCCGGGTTCGATTTTCCCGCCCGGGAATTCATACTTAAAGCTGACGTACTCGAATTTCCCCTGTCCCCGTTCCATACAGAGAATCTTTCCGTCATATTCTAAAATCGCTGCCACCACTTCTAAATGCTTCATCACGCTGCCTTCTTTCCTCGTTTTTCCCTATTTTACCATGGTAAAGCCCTTTTGCCTACTGAAAGCCGCTATTTCCCACCACAATCTGAACCCGGCCGTACAAATCAGGAAAAAGCTTTTTCAATGGCCTCGCGAAGGGTCGCTACGCCGACGAAGCGGCAGTCCGCCGGAAAGGCCGCGGGGTCGACGTCTTCGAGGTTTCCCTTGGGCATAATAAAGGTACGGAACCCCATTTTCGCCGCTTCTTTTACGCGCCGCAGGGCCTGGGGCACGCGGCGGACATCGCCGGTCAGGCCGACTTCTCCCATGACGACGGTCCGGCTGTCCATGGAGATATCGCGCAGGCTGGAATAGACCGCCAATAGCACCGGCAGGTCGGCCGCCGTCTCCGTGAGGCGCAGGCCGCCGACGACGTTGATATAGACGTCCTGACTGCCAAGAGCGGCGCCGAGGCGCTTTTCAAGGACGGCCAGGAGAATGATGAGTCGGTTATAATCCATGCCCGACGCCGTCCGCCGGGGAACGGCAAAGACCGAATGGGCCGTCAGGGCCTGTATTTCCCCCAGCATGGGGCGCATGCCGTCGAGGACGGCGGCGACGGCCGAACCGGCCTGATTGGCGGCCCGTTCGGCCAAGAGCAGCTGCGACGGATTTTCCAGTTCTGACAGGCCGCCGCTGGTCATGGTGAACAGGCCCGATTCATTGGTCGAACCAAAGCGGTTCTTGATGCCCCGGAGGATGCGGAACTGGTAATTGCGCTCGCCTTCAAAGTAGAGGACGACGTCGACCATATGCTCCATCATCCGCGGCCCGGCAATGGCCCCGTCTTTGGTGACGTGGCCGATGACGATGACCGGAATGGCCTCGCTCTTGGCAAAGGTCATGAGGCGGCTCGTCCCTTCGCGGATTTGGGATAAACTGCCCGGCGTCCCTTCGACGGACTGGCTGTACATAGTCTGAATGGAGTCGACGATGACCAGGGCCGGCCGCCGCTTGTGTGCTTCACTTAAGATGTTGTCCAGAGACGTATCGGCCTGAATGACGAGGTTGGGCGCAGCGATTCCTAAGCGCTGGGCCCGCAGCTTAATCTGGCCGGCCGATTCTTCGCCCGAGCCGTAAAGGACGGCGCCATTCTTGGCGCAGACGGCGGCTGCCAGCTGAAGGACCAGCGTCGATTTACCGATTCCCGGATCGCCGCTCAAAAGGATGAGGGCCCCGGGAACGATGCCGCCGCCGAGGACCCGGTCCAATTCACCGATGCCCGTTTCCACGCGGGTCATGTCCTCTAAGGCGATGTCCGATAACGACGTGGCCTGAGACGAAGGACCGCTGCGGGCCATGCTCTGAGCCGCCTTAGGCGCTTCGGGCGTCACGGTCTCTTCTGCCATCGTATTCCACTCGCCGCACTGGGGACAGCGGCCAAGCCAGCGGCTGGAGACGCTGCCGCAGCTGGTACAAACGTAACGAATTTTTGCTTTTGCCATACCTACTCCTTTGCGCTGTGTTTTAGCGCCAGTTATAAAAAAGGCTTCGCATGACGAGCACAGCCTTCATGCGAAGCCCCTTCATTATTCTGTCGTAAAGACGAGCTTCTTTTTATCTAAACTGTCGACGTGAATCGTATTGCCGTCTTTGACGTCACCGCTTAAGAGCATTTCCGAAATTGGGTCTTCGACCAATTTCTGGATGGCCCGTTTCAGTGGCCGGGCACCGTAAGCAAAGTCGGTCCCGTCCTGCACGAGGACGTCATCGGCAGCCGTCGTCCAATTGAGGCCTATGCCTTTTTCACCGAGGCGGCTTGTCAGCTCTTTGAGCATGATGTCGACGATCTGGCGAAGATCAGACTGCGCCAAGGGCTTGAAGACGATCATTTCATCGATACGGTTCAGGAATTCCGGACGGAAGAAGCGTTTCACTTCATCGAGGATTTCCTTGCGCGCTTCCTTGAAGGCCTTTTCTTCACTGCCGGCACCGTCGCTGCCGGTGGCAAAGCCCATGACCGGGCCCGACGGACGGAGATGAGAAGCCCCGAGGTTACTGGTCATGATGATGACCGTATTGCGGAAGTCGACGGTCCTGCCCTTGGAGTCAGTCAAGCGGCCTTCGTCGAGGACCTGCAGCAAGAGGTTGAAGAAGTCGCTGCTGGCCTTTTCGACTTCGTCGAAGAGGATGACGCTGTACGGTTTTTCCCGGACGGCATCGGTCAGCTCGCCCCCTTCTTCATAGCCGACGTAGCCCGGAGGGGCGCCGACCAGGCGGGAAACGCTGTATTTTTCCATGAATTCGCTCATGTCGATGCGGATCATGTTGTCCGGGCTATCGAAGAGCTGGGCCGCCAAGGTACGGGCGAGTTCCGTCTTGCCGACACCGGACGGGCCGAGGAACAGGAAGGAACCGATGGGACGGTTGGCATCCTTCAGTCCAGCCCGGGCACGGCGGACGGCTTTCGCCACAGCCGTAACGGCGTCGTCCTGACTGATGACCCGTTTATGCAGTTCTTCTTCCAAGTGGAGCAGGCGCTGCGATTCCGTTTCCGTAATCTGCTGGACGGGCACGCCGGTCCACATGGAAACGACGTCGGCAATGTCGTGTTCGGTCACGACGAGTTTTTCATCGTCATGCTGTTTCTTTTCCTTCTGCAGGGCCGAAATTTCCGAAGCGATCTTCTTGCCGGCATCGCGCAGGGACGCGCATTTTTCAAAGTCTTCCCCATCGAGGGCGGCTTCTTTTTCTTTCTTGATGTCAGCTAGCTTCTGTTCGAGGATCTGCAGTTCGTGGGACGGTGCATAGACCTTCATGCGGACCCGGGCCGTCGCTTCGTCCATGACGTCGATGGCCTTATCGGGCAGGTAGCGGTCGGAAATATAACGGGCCGACAATTTGACGGCAGCCCGTACGGCTTCGTCGGTGATGCGGGCCTTGTGGAAGGCTTCGTAGCGATCGCGCAGGCCGAACAGGATGGATACGGCGTCTTCTTCATTCGGTTCGCCGACCTGGACGGGCTGGAAGCGCCGGGCTAAGGCCGCATCTTTTTCAAAGTGCTTCTTATATTCGTCAGCCGTCGTCGCCCCGATGCACTGCAAATCGCCGCGGGCCAGGGCCGGCTTTAAGATATTGGCCGCATCCATAGCGCCTTCAACGGCACCGGCACCGATGAGTTGGTGAATTTCATCGATAAAGAGGATGATCGTATCGTCGCGGGAAATGGTGTCCAAGATGCGTTTGATCCGTTCTTCGAATTCACCGCGGTACTTGGTACCGGCGACGATGCTGGCTAAATCCAGGGAAAAGACGCGCTTGTTTTGCAAACTGTCGGGGACGTTGCCGGTAATGATGCGCTGGGCCAGCCCTTCGGCAATGGCCGTCTTACCGACGCCGGGAGCGCCGATGAGGACCGGATTGTTCTTTGTCCGCCGGCTCAGGATCTGAATGACCCGGCTGATTTCTTGTTCCCGGCCGATGACCGGATCGACCTTGTCTTTCTTGGCCCATTCATTGAGGTCGCGGCCGAATTGGGACAAGTCACCGCCTTTCTTTTCTCCGCCAGCTTCACTGCCGGCGGCGTCGCTGTCGTTCATGAGTTCGCTCAGGCGCTGGGATACAAGATCCGGGTCGATGTCCATGTCTTCGAGGATCTGGACGGCCATGCCCGTTCCTTCGGCCAGGATACCGAACAACAGGTGTTCCGTGCCGACGTAGTTCTGTTCCAGCCGATTGGCTTCACGGACGGCCATTTCCATGACCCGTTTCGTCCGCGGCGTCAGGCGCAGCTTGCCGCTCGTATCGGTTCCCCAACCGACCTGCTGTTCAATGGCACGGGTAACATTTTCCGACGTCAGGCCCAACTGGGAGAGAATCAGGCCGGCAATGCCGTCTTTATTTAAAACGAGACCGAGCAGGATATGCTCTGTTCCGACGTAATCATGATGAAATTTCTGTGCCGTATCCTGTGCAAACTGAAGCACGGCTTTGGCATCATTGGTAAATCTATTGTTAGCCATGGGAAATCACTTCCTTCTGTACTCACGGAGCACTTGCTGCACCGCTTGTGCGCGTCGGTGCTCTAAGTCTTCGCCGCTTAATTCCGAGCCTGCCTGAAGTTGGAGCCAGGCAGGATCCGAAGCGGCCATGATGGCTTCATAAGCCAAGGGCTGCACGGGGATGACGCCCATGTCGATGCCGAAGCGAAGATCGCTGGCAAAGTTCAGCGTTTCCCGGTCATCGAGGAGCCAGGCCTGACCGAGGGTGCCCCACGTGCGCAGCCATTTATCTTTTAAGGTATTCTTATTATGATCCCAAACCAAGGCGCGGCAGTTCTGTTCTTCCTGCACGATTTGGGTTACAATTTTTCGCAGTTGTTCCATCGTATCGGCTTCAGTCACGCCGAGGGTAATCTGGTTGGTGATCTGGAAAATATGGCCGATCGAGTCGTTCCGTTCCCCATAGATACCGGAGACGGTAAATCCAAATTTCGTCGTCCCTTGGACGATGCGGTTAAAGCGCTTCATCAGGACCAGGGCCGGGACGTGAAGGGTCACGCCGACGGTGAGGCCCGTGCCGGTAAGAGACGGGCTGGCCGTCAGGTAGCCAAAGTCATCGCGGAAGGCAAAGTCCAAATGGCTTTCCAGAGCATCGTCGATCTGGGCGGCCTGATCCCAAACGCGCCGCAGGTCAAAGCCAGGGGCGGCAACCTGGATACAGAAGTGGTCGTCTTCATTGACCATGATCGATACGGCGCCGTCTTCGCGAAGGAGGATGCCCCGGTGTTGAGGCCGTTCAATATGGCCGGCCGACGACAAATGCTTGACGGCCAGTACTTCCCGTTCAAGGGGCGTCAGGTCTTCAAAGGAAATGAAGCGGTAATGGCCTTGGCCCAACGTATTCAGCGTGCCGAGCTGGCCCTTGGCTTCGTCGAGGACGGCCGACAATTCCGTATCCGAGGCTTTATCGGGAAATACGTATTTCTTTAAATTCCGGTTCAATCGAACCCGGCTGTCAAGGACGATATCACAGAACTCACCGGTCCCGTCCTGCCAGGGGCAGAGCGGCGCCATGAGCATATCGAGAACCATGGCTTATTCCCCCTTTCCATCGGCCGGAAGTTGGCGCTGGAGCGCCCGGATTTCGTCGCGGACCTTGGCTGCTTCTTCATAGCGTTCTTCCTGAACGAGCTTCTGCAGGTGCTGGCGCAGGCGCTTGACCTGCGTGGCCGTCCGGAAGACACCGGTCCCGCGGTTCGGCACCTTGCCGACGTGCTTACTGTGACCGTGGATGCGGCGCAGCAGCGGCGGAATTTCTTCCTTGAAAGCTTCATAACAATCGGGGCAGCCGAATTTCCCCACATGGTTAAATTCCCCGTAGGTCATGCCGCAGCTGGCACAGCGCGGTTCATCGCCGCGATCTCCCTGATAATCGGGATAAGCCATCTTGCGGAAAAAATCATTATCGATAATATTGACATCTCGCATATTTGAGAAGTTTGACTGTCTCTTGGCACAGGTGGCACACAGGTGGACATCGGTGCGCTGCCCGTCTTCAATTTTGACGATATGGACAACAGCCTCGCGTTTTTTACAGGCATCACAGAGCATGGCCCTCACGTCCTTTCTATCTTCAATGAAGGTTCAGATTTTTCAAAATGTCGCTGATGACGAGTAAGCGCGAAGCCTCATCATCGATGCGGCGATAGAGTGATTCAAAGGTTAAATGGAGGATGACGGCCTCGTTGTTGGTGAGGCTGCGGCGCTTGAGCAGTTCATACAGTAAGGCGTCGAGGTCCTCCATGGAAATGCTGACCGCCGGCAGGCGTTCGTGGAGCAGGACCGGCGTCCGATCCTCCTTCTTCGGCGTCAGTTTGATGATACGGACGAAGCCGCCGGATCCGCGCCGCGATTCGACCAGATAGCCCCGGTCGTTAGAAAACCGCGTACTCAGCACGTAGCTGATCTGCGACGGTGCACACTGCAGTTCGTCAGCCAGTTCATTGCGGCGCAATACGATATCTGAATTGTCTTCTTCTAATAATTTATGTAAGATAAACTGTTCGATTTTATCAGCTAATACACTCATCGTAAATCACCTCTTAAAAAAAATCGACGGGGTTAATTTTTCTTTTTGACTTTCGTATAGGTATATTATATTCGTCTTTTTGACTTTACGCAAGAGGTAAGAATGTAAAGAGTTCTCAAATTAATAAAAATCAGGCTTTTTTCCCTCGCCAAACCCGACCATATGGTGTATGATAGATGAACTATAAAAGCGAGGTGTTACCATTGAAACAACGGGGACCCGGTTCCGTTTATTACTACTTTTTAAAAGAAAAGAAATTACTCCTGATCATCACCCTCAGCGGCCTCTTCTACAACGTCGGCATGATTGCCGGCCCCTGGTTTGACGGCCAGCTGGCCCAGTACCTCTACGACATGTTCGGCGGCACCAAAGAGGCCTCGGACATGTACGCCCTCTGCCTGATGTATGCTCTGGTCATCATCGCCGTTCAGAGTCTGCGCTACGTGAAGCGGCTCTACGTTCGAAAGTTTGCCAACAACGTCAGCCTGACTATGAAGGACCTCCTCTATCAACAGCTGGTACAGACGCCGACGGCAGCCATGGAACGCGAACACACGGGAACCTTGATGACTAAAGTCATTTCCGACATCGACACTTGTGTCGAAGGGATGCGCAAATTCACGACAGAAGTCTTCGATACGGGCGTCGTCATGGTGACCTACCTGGTCATGCTCCTGGTCTACGACTGGAAACTGACCCTCTGTGTCCTGGCCTTCCCGCCCCTGGCCTATCTCCTGGCCAATCGCCTGCGACGCCTGGTCGCCGAAACGGCGGCCCGCAGTAAAGAAAGCAGCGGCGCCTTGTCGGGCATCACCCTGGACCGCATCAGCAACGCCCTGACTTACCGCGTCTACGGCGAAGAAGCCGTCCAAAACGCCCAATATGAAACGTATCTGAAAGACTACGAACGGAAGATGATTTTAGCCAACCTGTGGGAAAATACGATGCAGCCCATCTATAAGATCATCGCCATGACCGGCACCATCCTCGTCGTCTGGCTCGGCGGCCGCAACGTCCTCGGCGACGGCTGGCAGATCTGGGACATCGCCGCCTTTTCGACGTACCTGTCGTGCTTCGTCAAGATGTCCATCAAGACGTCCCATGCCGCCCGCCTGTTCAATGCCGTCCAGAAGGCCCAGGTATCGTGGGACCGCATCCAGCCCCGTCTCGCTGCCTCCCATCCCCTGCCGGAACCGGTACCGGCCTTTCCGCCGGCAGCCCTTACGGTCCGTAACCTGTCCTTTTCCTATGCGCCGGATGATAAGCCGGTCTATCAAGGCCTGTCCTTTTCCGCCAAGCCCGGCGACATCATCGGCATCACCGGTCCCGTCGCCTGCGGCAAATCGACACTGGGCCTGACCTTCCTCGGCGAAAAACCCCACGGTGGCGAAATCCGCTTCGGCGCCCAGTCCTTGGGAAACGGCCAGACCGGCGCGGAAGGCATCGTCGGCTACTGCGGCCACGACAGTGAATTATTCTCGGCAACGATTGAAGAAAACATCCGTTTCGGCCTTCCTGGCGATGTCACAAAAGTCATCCGCGAAGTCTGTATGGATGAAGACTGTGCGTCCTTCCCCTTAGGTATCCAGACGCCGATTGGCGAAGGTGGCCAGCGCCTCTCCGGCGGTCAGCAGGCCCGCATCGCCCTGGCCCGGACCCTATTTCACCGCCGGCCCCTGCTCATTCTCGACGATCCCTTTGCCGCCGTCGACATGGCGACAGAACGAAAGATCTTCAAACAGCTGCGCGAGTCTTACAGCGACTGTATCATCTTACTCATTTCGCACCGCCTGTCCCTCTTTTCTGAACTCGACCAGGTCATTTGGATCAGCCATGACGGTACGACCATGACGGCAGACCATTCATCCTTATATGAAACCCACGAAGAGTATCAACGACTCTACAAGATGCAGCAAGCCCAGCGAGGTGACCGCCATGACTAAGATATTCCTCCAGACCTTACAAGCTAACGTCCGGCTCATCATCGGCCTGGTCCTTTCCATTGCCGCTTCCATCGGCGTCAACGTCGCACCGCCCCTCATCTTGCAGTATATCGTTGACAGTCTGGCCAGCGGCCATTTTACGATCATGCCCTTACTGACGGCAGGCATCATCTTCTTTGCCGTCAATGCCGGCAGCGGCCTCGTCGACGCCGTCAAAGAGACGTTGATCACCATCTTCGGCCAAAAGATCACCCATGGCCTGCGTTCGGCCATGTGCGACCGGCTCAGCATCCTGCCGGCGCCTTACTTCGTCAGCCATGAATCGGGAGCCGTCACGTCGCTCTTCGTCAACGACGTCGATACCCTGGAAGACCTCTTCGACTCCGGCGTCGTCAGCATGATCGCCGACGTGTTGACCATCTTCAGTATCCTGGCCGTCGTCTTCCACCTCAGTGCCGGCCTGGGCATCTTACTGTGCATCGCCCTGCCCCTCTTGTTTCTCCTGACCCGCTACTTCCAAAAGCGCATGCTCAAGGCCCAGCGGGACAACCGTATCGCCATTGGCCGGACCAACGAACTCATCCCGGAAACGGTGCACAACATCCGCACCATCCACACCTGCCAGCAGGAAAGCCACCTGCGCCACCGCTACGGACAGACGATACGGGACAGTTTTTCAGCCATGGAGCGCAGCAATTTCTGCGACGCCATCTACTCGCCCATCGTCATCACCCTCTCGACGCTCATCATCTGCGTCATGATGGCCTTATCGGTTAGCAGCTCCTTCCTGCAGGATTTCTTCGGCATGACCGTCGGCACCGTCGTCGCCCTCATCGCCTATGTCCGCCTTATCTTTTCCCCGATTGAAAGCATCGGCATGGAAATCCAAAACATCCAGTCGGCCATCGCCGGCATCAGCCGTTTGAAAGAATTTTTTGCCCATCCCGTAGAAGACCAGGGCGCCACCGACGACCTGACCCTTACCGCGCCGCCCCTGGTCATCGACGATGCCGCCTTTAGCTACGGCAGTGAATCGATCTTCCGCCACCTGTCGTTATCCGTCAAAACGGGGGAAATCGTCACCATAACGGGACGCACCGGAGCCGGCAAGAGTACCCTCTTTAAACTCATTCTCGGTCTCTACGCCCCCAAAGAAGGCACGATCCGCGTCTTCGGCTGTAAGCCTGCCGACCTTTCCCCGGCCCTGCGCCGCCAAGTCTTCGGCTACGTCGAACAGCAGTTCCATGACGTAGCCGGAACCGTCGGCGACCAAGTGACCCTCAAAGACCCACGGGTCTCGGAGGAAGCCGTCGAAAAAGCCCTGCGCCTGGTCGGCCTGTGGGACCTTTGCAGCGCCCTGCCCGAAGGACTTGAAACCCCGTTCCGGCAAGAATTTTTCTCCCGGGGCCAACTCCAGCTCCTGTCCATCGCCCGGGCCGTCGTCATGAATCCGCGAATCCTCCTCCTCGATGAAATCACGGCCAACCTCGACGCTCTGACGGAACAGCAGGTACTGACAGCCCTTCAGGCTGCCTCTCAAAACCGCACCGTCCTGTCCATTTCACACCGCCTCTACGAAGCCCAGGGCGGACGGATGGTCATCATGGGCACGGCAAAACATGGCTCACCCTCCTAACCCCAGTGCATACGCCAAGAGGACCTTTCGGGAAATGATCACTTCTCGAGAGGTCCTCTTTTTATGTCCGACGTTATCTGATGTGCCAAAGCAGCAGCGGCGATTCACGACGGACGCTTTATCATACATGTTAAGCCAGCATGCAAAAAAGCCAGTTCCCTGGTCGTATGCCCATGCGGGAACTGGCTAAATTGTATCCTCAACAAGGAGGACTTATCGCATTATCACTACTGATTAAAGACGGTCAGTCACCCCTTCGGCGCCTCGATGGGATCGTAATCGGCCGGCTTATCGACAATAGCTGCTTCATCGACGGCCGACGGCGTCGGGGCAAAGTCGTCGCGGAACAGCTTGCGAATGGCTTCGATGTAAGGCGGGACGATAGCATCCATGAGGAGATAGCGCTTGCGGAAGAGGTTTCGCTTCTGGGACTTGATGTCGTCGTACTTGCGGCGCTTTTCTTCGATGGGCAGGCGGAAATACCATTGTTCGCCTTTATCGGGTACAGCCCCTTCGCCGATCCAGAAGTCATTGAAATTGGTCTTCTTAGAACGGTTGCCGCGCAGGAGATGGCTGTTGGTATAGAAACCGTCGTCAGTGATGACGTACATATCGCGAATGCCCAGGGTCTGGACGAAGATACGCATCAAATAGAGGATGAAGTTCTTAGGCCGGTAGCCAAAGAGCTTCTTGGTCAGGATCTTGGTCGTTTCCAAGCCGTGCTTCGAGCCCTGGATGGTACCGATATACATGGATGGCGTGCCGTCGCTGTTGTAATCGAAGCGGAAGTTGAAATGGTAGGTCATCTGGCCTTCATGATAGAGGTAGAGCGACAGGAACCCTTCTTTTCGCTGGCCCGTATCAAAGATGAGCCGCACTTCAAGCGGCATGGACGGGTCGTCAGACGTCCAGAGCGTATAGCCCTTTCCCCAATAGATTTCGCGGATGACGTCATCGGAAAAGAAAGTCCGCAAAATCGTGAAATGATGCTTCAAGGCGTCGAGTCGTTGGCGCATGGTCGAATTCTTGAACAAGAAGACGCGGGTCATGACTTCCTGGAAGTCCGGGTCGTGCTGCTCAAAAAAGCCCTGCATCGGTTCATAATGGTCAAAGAAATCGTACAGTTCTTCAAACAAGGCCCGATTGGAGACGGCTCTGGCAAAAAAAACGACAGCCCGCTTGTTCTCTTGAAAGTTCCGAGGTCCGTATATGATTCGCGACAAGTGCCAAAAATGGGAAATACTGTGCATGAAATTCCTCCTATCAAGTACAATCCAATAGGACCATTATACGGGCAGGCCAGCGGGCTGTCAATTATTTAGCTGTGGGAATACCTTATTTTAACCGTCTTAAGATATCCGGCGATACGTTGGACAAATCGTGGACGCCGGTAATCATCATGGCATCCATGAGTTCCCGTTTCAAGGCGTCTAACAAGAGCTTGACGGCTTCAGCCTGGCCGCCGATAGCGGCGATGGCGATGGGACGGCCAATGAGGACGGCATCGGCACCGAGGGCCAGCATCTTGAGGACGTCTTCACCGTGACGGACACCGCCGTCAACGAAGATCGTCAGCCGACCTTTTACGGCTTTGGCGATTTCCGGCAGGACGTCGGCCGTGCCGACCATACCGTCGAGGATGCGGCCGCCGTGGTTGCTGACGACGATGCCTTTAGCACCGGCATCGGCACAGGCAATGGCTTCTTCCGGAGACATGATGCCTTTTACGATAAAGGGCAGGGACGTCGCTTTGACGAGTTCTGCAATGTCACTGGCGCTCTTAGGTCCGACGGGCTGGCCAAAGATATGCATATTGATCAGGGTTGCCGCATCGATATCACTGGCAACGGCAAAAGCATGAGCCTGTTCAGCGATTTTAATCTTTTCAATGATCTGGTCGTTGCTGCGCGGTTTGATCGTCGGAATGACCGTTTCTTCCCGCTTTTTCGAAGCGACGATGCCCGATTCAAACATGTATTCCATGCCGCCATCACCGGTAAAGCACAGGGTTCCGGCATCGAAGGCGCCCTTCGTAACGGATTCGTTATAGTCCATTTCTACCGTAGCCGGATCGCCGGGGACCTTGGAATTGAGGATGACGCCACCGACAGGAGCGACGAGGACCGGCATGCTGATTTCTTTGCCGAAAATCGTGACCGCCGGATTGGGATCCAGTTCACTGTCCATGCTGCGCATGACCAAACCATATTCGGCCAGGGCTTCTACGTTGCGCAGGAAAGATTTTGCCGTCCGCAGGCCGCCAAAGCCGGGAATCATACCCTTACAAGCCTTGCCGTCGCATTCGGGACAGACGTAACAGCCTTTCATCTTTTTGCGAGCCAGTTCGCGAGCTTCTTGTAAATCCATAGAAAAAACCTCCTTAAATTTATAAAATATATAAAAACTTTAAATAATGATAAGCAAAATAAATCGGCAGCTTAACGGGTAAAGATTTTATTAGGAGCCCGATCCGTATAATGCGCTTCCAGCATCCGGACGTGAGATAAAAATGCCGGATCGTCAAAATACTTAGCCCCATAGGGACAGTCGGTGACGCAGCGCTGGCACTTGATGCAGATGCCGGTCACGACCGACGGCTGATCGAAATCGATGGAACCCATGGGACACTTTTGGGCACAGAGGCCGCAGGACGTACATTTTTCCATATCCGTCTTGGGGACGGCCTTCAAGAATTTGGCCGGCTTTCCGTCTTCCCCTTGGGGAATGTAATAGGGCGCTTCGGCGTCGCCGTCGACGGCCAAAGGTCCCGTAGGACAGTCTTCCCCTTGAAGGGCTTGTACGACCTGTCGGGAAAGGCCCTCCACGTCGGCCAGGTCCGCTTCATCGGGACGGCCGGCGGCCAAGATGTTAGAAAAGGCGTGATTGGCGACGAAGGCCCCGGCAGCGACGAGGTTAAAATCCTTTGCTTCCAGAATGGCGCTGAGTTCGGCCAAGGCGTTGTCGAAAGAACGGTTGCCGTAAGTCACCAAGGCGACGGCCGGCGTCCCCGCTCCGAATAAGGCCTCCCGGTAGGTCGGCATGATTTTATTGGGAAGCTTTCCGGCATAGGTCGGTCCGCCGACGACGACCAGGTCGCTTGCGGAAAAGCGATTCTCCCCTTCCCGCTCAGCCGGTAAGTCGAAGGATACCGTCTTAAGCGGTACCTGAAGCGCTTTGGCAAGGTCCGCAGCCAGGCGGCAGACGAGATTTTTCGTATGACCGGTAGGGCTGAAATAAACGGCATAGACTTGCTGAATGTTCAAATAAATCCCTCCCAACACGAGGAACGATAAGTTGTATACCTTCATTATATAAAAAACAGGCGCTAAAGTCACTGACTGCGCCTGTTTTCTTTTTATTTTTTGTGGTACAATCAAATCCGTGATTGACGACGAAAGAATGAGGTGTCTTATGCAAAAGAAAATATATGCGGTACGAAAAGGCCGCCAAACGGGGCTCTTTACTTCTTGGGCAGACTGTAAAAAACAAGTCGACGCCTTCCCGGGAGCCCGCTATAAAAGCTTCACCGATGCCACGGAAGCCATGAAATGGCTCAGCGGTATAGAAAGTACCCCTGGCCGGCCGACGCCAAAAACGCGAACTCGAAAACCGATGGCAGCCGAAGCAGCGCTTCCTGCCGATGAAGATCAGGATTTTGTGATCTACACCGACGGCTCGTGCCTGCGCAACCCTGACGGCCCCGGCGGTTGGGCTGCCGTAGCCCGCAACGTCGCCACCGGCGAGATCACGGAACTATCCGACGGCCATCCGTCGACGACTAATAATCGCATGGAGCTCCAGGCGGCCATCATGGCCCTGCGCTTTGCCCCGGAAGGTACCAAGGTCGCCTTGTATACCGACAGTCAGTACCTGAAAAACGGCATCACCAAGTGGATGACCAACTGGAAGCGCCGCGGCTGGAAGAAGGCCGACGGCCAGCCCGTCTTAAACCAAGAGCAGTGGATAGAGCTCGATAAGCTCTACGGATCCCACACGGTCACCTTCCACTGGGTCAAAGGGCACGTCGGCGTCGCCTTAAACGAACGCTGTGACCAATTGGCGAAAGCCGAAGCATCAAAGTATCGCTGATCGCCTTAGCTTACGGCACGGATGAGGTTAAAGACCTGCTGGGCCGTACGGGTCATGTTGCCAATCGCCGTATCGCGGTCCATGGCTTCCTGTAAGGGCATGGCCTTGTCGACGATGGAAAAGAAGGCATCGATGCCCTGACGGTTGCATTCCCCGGCATCTTCTGTCGTGCAGCCGGCCAGGGCGATGACCTTGGCCCCATACTGTTTGGCAAGCTTGGCGACGCCAATGGGTGCCTTGCCCATGGCCGTCTGGGCATCGAGGCGGCCTTCTCCGGTGATGACGTAATCGGCATCGGCTACGACGTCGGCCAATTTAATGGAATCGAGAACGATTTGGATACCCGAACGAAGGCGCCCTTGGAGATAAGCCAGGAAGGCAAAGCCCAGGCCGCCGGCCGCTCCGGCACCGGAAGCCTGGCTGTAGTCTTGGCCCTTATAAGCCTTAGTGACAGCCGCAAAGGAACGACTGGCGTCGTCAAGGCGTTTGACGTCGGCCGGCGACGCCCCTTTCTGAGGCCCAAAGACGGCGGCAGCCCCTAAGGTGCCGTATAAGGGATTGGTGACGTCACAGGCGACGTCAAAGGTGCATTCCTTCAAAGCCGGCAGGACCTGACTGTCGTCGACAGAGGCGATGTCGCCTACGGCAAGGCCGCCGGTCCCGACGACGTGCCCTTCTGCATCGCGAAAGACGTAGCCCAAGGCTTGAAGCATGCCGACGCCGCAGTCGCTGGTAGCGCTGCCGCCGAGGCCGATGATGAAGTGGCGGATGCCCCCTTCGATGGCTTTGGCCATGACCTGGCCGACACCGTAAGTCGTCGTGTAGAGGGGGTTGCGCCGATCTTCCGGCACCAATCCCAAGCCGGCCGCTCCGGCCATTTCAATAACCGCCGTCGCCGTATCGGGGAGATAGCCGTAGGAACAGGAAACGGGTTCTCCAAGCGGTCCTTTTACGACGGCATGGCAAAGCTTCCCATTCATCCCTTCGACCAGGGCTTCGACGGTCCCTTCCCCGCCGTCGGCCAAGGGTTTGACGACGATCTGTACGGGCTGGCTGCCATAGGCTTTGCGAACGCCGGCTTCGACGGCTCTTCCTGCTTCGACAGACGTCAGGCTGTTTTTTAATGAATCGATGGCAATGACAATTTTCATATCGTCCACTCCTTTATGCGCTATGAGTTATATACATATTCATTGTGACTCTAGTGTAGCAAAGGAGCTTTTTTATTTCTATGGTATACATAACAAGAAACGCTGCCATTTTTAGTTCTTAGAACCATGGCAGCGTGGCAATATAAAGGGTTACGGCATCGTCGAAGGACCGCGGGTCAAGGCCCGTCGTCTCGGCGATTTTTTTCAGCCGGTACTGAAGGGTATTCTTATGGATCGAGAGGATGTCGGCCGTCTTCTGAATGGAAAGGTTTTGCCGGTAATAGACCTGTAGAAGGTGAATGTCACGCTCCGTAAGGTCCTTACAGACATCCTGCCGATACCGGCGCCGCAGCGGAGCGCTCAGACTCTGCAGCAGAAAGGTCAGTTTCATGTCGTCGGCATGGACGCTGAAGACGTCTCGGTCGGCAGCGGCCTGAAGGGCCAGTTTGGCAAAGCGATACGATTCATAGACACGGTGAAACGGTTCTTCGGTCCCGATCCCGACGCGGACCGACGGATAAAACTGCCCCTTCCACCGGGACAGCTGCTTATCCCACTGAGGATAGGCGCCGCGAGGTATGATGAGTACGAAGCTGTCGGGATAGATATAGGTAAACAGGGAGATACCGAGGTCTCCGCAGGCCGCGGTCATGGTCTTGCGAAAAGCGTCGGCCCGTCCGTCCCCATCGTACCCACGAAAGACGGCAGCGACGTAAAGATGTTCCGTCAGTTCCGGCCGTTCGTCGGCCATCTGCTGCATCGTATCCCGGTCATGGTAAATGAGGGCCATGACCTGACGGCTGCGGTACTCCTGTTCGCTGAAGGCCTCTTCATTGAGGCCGTATTCTTTGAGGAAGACCTCGCAGATTTTGGTCAATAGAAACCCGTACTGACTGACCACATCCGGTTCGCCTGTAATGCCGATGACGCCGAGGACCTGCTGATCCATGATGATCGGGTAGTTGACGCCCTTACTGACGCCGTCTTCCGGTCGGTTCTCATGGACGGTCTGAACCTGACGCAGCCTGGCCGCCGTGGCCCCGACTTTGTGATAGGTACCGATCCGTTTCTCATCGGTACTGGCCATGATGCGGCCATGACGATCGATAAAATTGATATTCCAGCCGATGACGGCCTTGGCCGAATCGACGATTTGTTGGGCTAATTCATCGGTAATACGGACTTTCAAGGCCTCTCACCTTCTTCCGATACGATTGATCAGGACAGGGCAACGTCCATGGCCATCATGACCGTAAAGCCCAAGGCAAAGGACAAGACGCCGATATCCGAGTGTTCGCCGGCCGACATTTCCGGAATCAGTTCTTCGACGACGACGTAGCACATGGCACCGGCAGCTAAACTGAGGAGATACGGCAGCACGGGCAGGATAAAGGCCGTCAAGGCAACGGTGACGACAGCCCCGATGGGTTCGACAATCCCTGACAGGACACCGCCGATAAAGGCCTTATGGGTCCCCATACCAGCCGACTTCAAGGGCATGGAAATAATGGCCCCTTCCGGCATATTCTGAAGGGCAATCCCTAAGGACAAGGCCAAAGCCCCGGCAGCACTGATGCCGGTCTGGTCGGCCAAAAGGCCGGCGTAGACGACGCCGACAGCCATCCCTTCCGGAATGTTGTGCAAGGTTACGGCCAAGACCAGCATCGTCGTCCGCTGCAGATGACTGTGCGGGCCTTCGGCCTGTTCGCTGTACATATGAAGATGCGGGACGAGACGGTCCAACGCCAGGAGCAGGAAGATGCCCAGCCAAAAGCCGACGACGGCCGGGACGAAGCCAAACTTCCCTAAATGGGCCGATTCTTCCATAGCCGGAATGAGGAGGCTCCAAATCGAGGCGGCAATCATGACGCCTGAAGCAAAGCCCGTCAACCCACGCTGAACCTGATGGTTCAATTCCCCCCTCATGGCATAGACACAGGCCGCCCCTAAGGATGTCCCGGCAAAGGGAATCAAAATGCCAAGAATGGCACTGTTCATCGTACTGTCCATAGTAAAACCCCTTTCATTTCCTATATTTTTCCTTTCATTTTACCCATCCGAAGCCCTCCTGTCAATGACCTTAAAGGTCTTGAAAATGGGATTAATCCTCAATTTTCCGCGTTTCTGACTTCGCCTCCCCCGACGAAGAGACGACCTCCCTGATTACGGCAAAAAAGACTATCGTCATGGTAACGGGTGTCACCATAACGGATAGTCTTTCCTGACATCGATTGTATTACGTTGTAAAAACCCAAGTTTCACCAAGGATGCAAATCGCTATGGACAAGGGGCTTGAACACTTCGTCTCATAGGCCTAATATCCCTCGTGGGAAGCCATGGTTTTATTCGAAAGCTTGGATTTAAGTTACTCTTCACTGGCTAAGGCACTGTCCCCGGTAATCTTGCCGGGAAGGACCAACGACAGGGCCATGCAGACCAAAGCCGGTACCAGCCAGCCTAAGCCGCTGTCCCCTAAGGGAAGTCCCTGGATCAACGTGCCCGCCGCCTGGACGCCAAAGAACTGGTAGGCGATGTCGATGGCCGATACCATGCCGGCAGCCGCCGCCGTGCAGCGCATGCCGAGTTTCGACAGGCTGACGAATTTATTGAGGATAGTCAGCATGACGACGACGATGGCAATGGGATAGACGAACAACAGCAGCGGCAGGGTGACCTGAATGATCTGGTTCAGTCCCAAGTTGGCTAACAGGAAGCTGACGACGCAGATGAGGGTGACGTACTGCTTATAGGACAGGACCGTAAATTCTTCGGCAAAGAAGGTCGAAACGGCGGCGATGAGGCCGACCGTCGTCGTAAAGCAGGTCAAGGTGACCATGACGGCCAAAAAGGCCATGCCGACGGTACCGAAGATCTGGAACGACGTCTGAGACAGGACGTAAGCGCCGAGGTTGACACTGGGGTCGGAATAGACCGACTGGGGAATGGGAAAATGATTGCCCAATAAGGCCAGACCCAGGTATAAGCAGCCCATGAGGACGGCCACAGCGGCCCCTGCCATCCAGACACTGGCGATGTGTTCCTTTTTCGACGTGAATTCGATCCGCTTCAAGGCCCCGATGGCGATGATGCAGAAGGCAAAGGAAGCCAGGGTATCGACGGTGTTGTAGCCTTCGATAAAGCCGTTGCCGAAGGCCGAAGCGGCGAATTTCCCCATGGGAGCCGCTTCCGACGGCGTCGTATAGGCAATCATGCCGACGATGATGATCAGAATGATCATGACCACAAAGATTGGCGTCAAGACCTTGCCGACGCGGTCGAGGAGCTTCGACGGTGTAATGGACAGCCACCAGCCGCAGGCAAAATAGAGGGCTGTAAAGATAGCCAGAGGTATCATGCCGTCACCGGTAATGGGCAGGATGCCGATGGAAAAAGACGTCGCTGCCGTTCTGGGAATGGCCATCAACGGTCCAATGGCCAAATACATGAGGGTCAAGATGATGAGCGAAAATAAGGGCGAAATCTTACGATTCATTTCGGCTCGGAATCCTCCGGGATTAAAGGTCCCCATGATGACGGCGACGACGGGCATGCCGATGCCGGATAAGAGAAAACCGAGGATGGCCGGCGTAAAAGCCTGACCGGCCTGAAAGCCTAAGGACGGCGGGAAAATAAGGTTCCCGGCACCAAAGAACATACCGAATAATAACAATCCAACTTGTGCTCCATTTTTGAACATAAACGGGATAACTCCTTTCTGAGTAGACATTACCTCCGTCTATTTTAAAGTTTAAAGCTGGCGCTGTCAATTATAAAGTATGCATCATAAGACGCTTGTTATTTCAGGATTACATTGCCCACAGCCTGCGCCACGAGCTGTTCCCCATTAGGCTGGGACTGAAGCATGTTGAGGTACATGCAGGACAACTGTGCTTCCGCATAGTTTTTAAAGTAATTGAAGGCTGCGCCGTTGCTGTCGCTGTCGCTCATGCCGTATTGCTGAACGGCAATTTTCTTTAAGAGGGGTGATGTTTTCTGAGCGGCCGGAGAGCTGAGGACCCAGTCGTGGTCGCCGAGGTGGACGATGTAGCCTTCCTGACGATGCGGTGCCGGAAGACCGTCGCCCATCTTATTGAGGACGCCGTAGGCAATGGGGTCTTTTTGAGCGACGATGGCGGCGGCTTTGATCCACGATACGACGTCGGCTTCGCCTTTGGCATCGCTGGGAGCGCCGTGGGCACAGGCCTGAGCGACGATTTCTTCGGCCGGCAGGCTGCGGTACATCGATTCAGCGATGGACAAGACGTGATGGGCGCCCTGGCCGGCAATGGTGTATTCCTTTAAGGATGAGCCGTCGGGCTGCCACTGGAAGACGAAGGGCTTCATGATATCGTGAAGGAGCTGACCGGCCAGCGCGATGTCGGAATTGACGCTGTAGCAGAACACTTCTTCATAGGTATTGACGATGCTTTCCGTAATATGAACGTTGGCGCTGACGTGGGTAGCCAGTCCTCCCGGATAGGGATGGTGGCTGCCGTAGCCGCTGCCGGGAGCCGTCATGAAAGGCTGTACCTTGCCCGTGAAAGGCGGCAGCAAGTGCTGGACGTCGATCTTGCCGGTGTCGATGAGACCAGCCGCCGACAGCTTCGAATAGAGCATGCTGATGGCCGAGGCCGACGTGTACTGCTGCATGAACATCGGCGTCGGATGCTGGATCATGGTCGTGACCGTATCGCGCAGCCAGCCGTCTTTCAGTTGACGAGCCTGTTCCAAGATGTACGAATAATTACGGGAAACTAATTTGGATGCTTTGGCACAGACTTCGGCGTCTTTCGGCAGCTGGCCAAAAGATACGGGCGTCAAGTCTTGTTTGGAAAGGTGGCTTCCGCTCTCTTTGGCAGCAGAAAGGTCAGGCATCGAGAATAAGGCCGCACCAATCGCCGTACCTGCAGCCATCTTCAAAAATGTCCGTCGTGAAAAATTATGTTGTTCCATGGTAATCCCTCCTAAAGTAAAAACTAGTGACAGTATAAGTCAATTTTGTATAAAAAATGTATATGCTGAGAAAAGATAAAGAAAAAATAAACAAGATGGGATAATTTTACAAAAAAGCGATTCTTTCTTTACCCAAAGCCCACATTTTTTACCTATACTGATAAAAAAAGCAAGGAGGTTTTTCTCATGTTTGGTTTAGGTGTTCCTGAATTAGTCCTCATTTTAGTCATCGGTCTGGTCATCTTCGGACCGGGTAAACTGCCCAGTATCGGCAATGCCCTGGGCAAGAGCCTGAAAGAATTCAAAGAAGCCGTCCACGAACCGGCAGCTGCCAAAGAAGACATCAAAGAAACCGTGTCCGAAGCCGTATCGCCGGCATCGACTGAAAATCATGGAAAGTAAAGAAGCCGTCATGCCCCTTACGGGGCATCTGTCGGAACTGCGCCGCCGCCTCATCATTTCCATCGCCATGCTGGCCGTCGGCATGATTCTCAGCAACTTTTGGCTCGATGAAATCATGGCCTTTCTGTCAGCGCCGGCAGGAAAGCTCTATTTTATGAAACCGGCCGAAGCCTTTTTCATCTATTTCAAAGTCATGTTAACTGCCGGCGCCATCATCACCGCGCCGGTTCTTTTTTACGAATTCTGGGCCTTTTTGGTTCCCGCCTTTACGACCCACGAAAAGCGGCTGCTCTTCTTCCTGGTACCGACGTCGCTGACCCTCTTCCTGTCGGGCATCGCCTTCTCGTGGTTCATCGTCCTCCCTCGGGGACTTCAGTTTTTCCTCAACTTTTCGTCCGATTCCGTCCAGCCCCTGCTCTCTATGGAAAGTTACCTGAATTTTGTCTTCATGCTGGTCCTGCCCTTCGGCCTCATCTTCAACCTGCCCCTGGTGCTCATCGTCCTGGCAAAACTCGGCCTCATCACATCGAGCATGCTGGCCCAAAAGCGAAAGTACATCATTCTCCTGTCCTTCATCGCTGCAGCGGTCATCACGCCGACGACGGACATCTTATCCCAGTGCCTCTTGGCCATGCCGATGATCGTCCTCTTAGAAATAAGCCGGATCATCATCAAATACGGCCTGCGCAGCTGACACCAAGGCAACACTCCGGACTGCCCTTACGCGGCAGTCTTTTTTTATGGTATACTAAGAGCGAACGTCTTACCGACGAATCCCTATAAAAGAGGCATCCCTATGGAAAAACATTTTGATATCAACGAAGAAGGCTACAGCGTCCGCTGCCGGTTCTTCGTTCATGACAGCCATAAAAACGAGCGCCATTTCGACCACGTAGCCATCGTCACCCACGGTTTCGGCAGCAGCAAAGACACGGCCGGCACAGCCCACTTTGCCGAACAGCTGACTTCAAAGTACAAAGATTTCGCCGTCATCGCCTTCGACTGGCCCTGCCACGGCGAAGATGCTCGTAAAAAGCTGGCCATTCCCGAATGCATGACCTATCTGACGTTGGTCACAGACTACGCCAAAGACACGTTAGGAGCCAAAGCCCTTTATAATTATTCCACCAGCTTCGGCGCCTATATCACCCTGCGCTACATCCTCGAAGTCGGAAATCCCTTCCAAAAGATCGCCCTGCGCAGCCCCGGCGTCAACATGTATGACAGCATGAGCAACCACATCGCCGAAGAAGGCTATGCCAAACTCAAGAAAGGCAAGGAAATCCAGGTCGGCTTCGAACGGAAAATGAAAATCGACCAGACCTTCATGGACGATCTAAAGAGTTTTGACGTCAATGACCACGAATACTTCGACGTCGCCGACGACATCCTCATCATTCACGGCACGAAGGATGAAATGATCCCCATCGCCTTATCCAGACAATTTGCCGAAAACAACGTCATCGAATTCTATCCCGTCGAAGATGCCAATCACCCCTTCCAGAACCCCAATCACATGGCCCTGGCCATCCATAAGATCATCGAATTCTTCCGACCCGAATCCTGATTCGCCCTTCGGCATCAAAAAATCCCTGTCACGACCGTCTGAACTGCTACCCGTCAAGTAGACACTCGA
>NZ_KQ958204.1:0-2506 GCF_001546855.1 Megasphaera sp. MJR8396C
TTTTGGTCCAACTTTAGGGGGTCGGTTCACCAAGGGAGCTTTTCTGTCGTTATGGGCCTTTTTGACGGAGATTGTGACAAGGTGTACAGAAAAAAACAAATCTGTCCCATTTACAGATAGGGTAATATACTCTAAAATAGAGTACAGATTAATCATAACCATACATTGGCCAATGTGTGAATTCTGTATCCGTGAGGAGGATTTCACATGCATTCATCATCTATGGAACAAAAGGCACCGGTCTTTTCGGCTGCCAACCTCTGTTATGCCGCCGTCTTAACGGCCCTGGTCTTTATTCTGACGTTTGTGCCGCGCATCCCCATTCCCCTGGGCTATGCCCATCTCGGTGATGCCGTCATCTTTGCGTCGGTTTTGTTCAGTTCGCGCCGTCAGGCTGCCGTTGCGGCCTCCATCGGTTCGGCCTTGTCCGACCTGATCGGCGGGTTTCCCATTTGGATCGTGCCGACCCTGATCATTAAATTCGTCATGGTCGAAGCCGTATTCCTCGTCGTCCGTCCCGACAAGGGGCCGTGGAAATTGACGTCCCTCAAGGTCTTTTTGGGCTTCCTCTTGTCGGCCGTCTGGATGGTCGTATCCTATACGGCAGCCGGCGGTTTTCTCTACGGCAGCCTGGAAGCGGGCCTTACGATGGTGCCCGGCCTCATCGGCGAAGGAATCGTCAATATGGCCGCTGCCTACGCCATCGCTGCTTGTTTCATGAGAGTCCCATTCCGTGGTTATGGTTACAACCTGAAAAGATAAGGAATGATTCTCTATGCATCAAAAAAAGTTGGCCCTGGTCAATGACGTAACCGGTTACGGCCGCTGCAGCATTGCCGTGGCCCTGCCCATCGTGTCGGCTCTGAAGGTACAGGGCTGTATCCTGCCGACGGCGATCCTTTCCGTTCACACCGGCTTTCACGATTACTACCTCGACGACTATACGGATCACATGACGCCCTATATCGACAGTTGGAAGAAAAACGACCTCACCTTCGACGGCATCAGCACCGGCTTTCTCGGCTCGGTCCGACAGATCGATATGGTCCTCGACTTTCTGCGCGACTTCAAGGGACCGGATACGAAGGTCATCGTCGACCCCGTCATGGGCGATAATGGCCGCATCTATGCGTCGTATACCCAGGACATGTGCGACGAAATGAGGCGCCTTCTCTCGGCTGCCGACGTTCTGACGCCGAACCTGACCGAAGCCTGCGAGCTCTTGGGCGTGCCCTACCGGCCGTCGAGCGACCTTTCTGACGCCGACTTTTCCGACATGGCCAAAGCCCTGGCCGACAAGGGGCCTCAGGGCGTCGTCCTGACCGGGATCCACCGTGATTCGTGCATCGGAAACTTCATTTACGATCACGGCCGGACGTCGTGGGTCAAGACGAAAAAAATCGGCAGCGACCGCAGCGGCACGGGAGACGTCTTTACGGCCATCGTCTCGGCGTCCGTTGTCCGCGGTGAGGGCCTCGAAGAAGCCGTACAAAAGGCGGCAGACTTCATCTGCAAGGTCATGGAATATACGGAAACCCTCGACCTTCCGCATAACGCCGGCCTTGCCTTTGAAGAATATCTGACGACATTACAATAAAAGGGGATGTAATCATGATTGTATATACCGTAGTTGGACAAGGACAATACGTCGATTTAAAAGACAACCTGGCTTTACAGAAAGAAAGCCCGTGGAGCATGTACGTCAATTTGACCAATCGCTGCACCTGTTCGTGTACCTTCTGCCTGCGCTCGATGAAGAAGATGGCTGAAGACGAAACGCTGTGGCTGAAAAAAGAACCGACCGTCGACGAAGTTAAAAAAGAACTCGATGGAGCTCCCTGGGACCGTATCAACGAAGTCGTCTTCTGCGGCTTTGGTGAACCGACGGAACGCCTCGAAGACTTAAAAACCCTTCTCTCGTACGTGAAAGAAAAGCACCCGACGGTCAAGACGCGGCTCAACACCAACGGCCTGTCCGATTTGGACTACGGCCGGCCGACGGCGCAGGACTTTGGCGGCGGCATCCTCGATACCATCTCCATCAGCATGAATGCGTCGAACAAAGAACGGTATCTGGAACTGACACGGAGCAAATTCGGCCTGCCGTCCTTCGATGCCATGCTGAACTTTGCCGTCAGCTGCAAACAGTACGTGAAAAACGTCGTCCTCACCGTCGTCGATAAAGTCGAAGACAGTGAAGAAATCAAGAAGTGCCGGGCCATCTGTGACGACTTGGGCTTGACCTTGCGGGTCCGGGTCTACGAAGATAAATAGAGAATCAGGCTATCATAAGATTATCTGAAAGAGCTGTCTCACGACGAGGCAGCTTTTTTGACGACGGGGAAGCCTCGATGAGAACGTTGACAATAAAAGGTGAAAACCGTATACTTGAGATAAATCAAAGACTGCGGCGGCTGAGGAAAACCTATTTTTGGCTCAAAAACCCCGGAGGTTTGAAAATTTCAAAAAGCGCTGCAAATGGCGTAACTAAGGGAAAAAACGACAC
>NZ_KQ958204.1:2606-2842 GCF_001546855.1 Megasphaera sp. MJR8396C
GCGTAACTAAGGGAAAAAACGACACTGTCCAAATTTTATTTTTCACCCGGGTCCCCGAAAAGAGCGAAAAAAGCCTTAGGTTTGAAAAAATCGCCGGAGAGCCCAGACAGGGAGCGGGTACTGAGGGACAGAGTCGCAGTACCAAAATCCCCGTAAGGGGACTGAAACAAACTCACCGTGCTTTTGAAAAGATTCCATTCTTTCTCGTCGCAGTACCAAAATCCCCGTAAGGGGAC
>NZ_KQ958204.1:2942-15675 GCF_001546855.1 Megasphaera sp. MJR8396C
GTACCAAAATCCCCGTAAGGGGACTGAAACCTGCGAACCAATGTTGCATCATGATCCGTAAGATTGTCGCATTACCAAAATCCCCGTAAGGGGACTGAGACTTCAGGACTACTTGCTAATGATGTACAGCAATGTGTCGCATTCCTATTTTCTTAGCCCTGATGTGACTCCTTTTTATAAAAGGGGGATATAGGGGAGCAACATTGAATCTGCTATGAGAAAAGCCGATACCGTCATCTATTTGAGATGTCTGGTATCGGCTTTTGTTATGGGTATCGAATTGGAGAAATACCTAGAAAAGATCAAAGCCCGTTCTCGTGATGAGAGCGGGCTTTGTCGTAGGACGATGATTTTTTACGATAAATAATGACGCACCTGACAGGCCGTGTGGGCTAGGACCCACGATGCGGAACACAGGGCAAGGGGAGCAGCGGCGATGACGACGGCCAGGTTTCTGGTTTCTGTCGTCATCGTGCTGTGCGTCAGCCATATAAGGGCTTTGAGGACGGTTTCGACAGTGACGCAGGCCGTAAACATGGCGATGATAAAGACGGCGACGGCCAAGGGCAGCATGATGAGATACGAGAAGAGATAGGTTGTATATTTCATAAGAATCGCCTCCGGATATGTGATGTTATCTATCCTTATGATATACCTTCATTCTCAATATGTCAAATTAAATGAGAATGATAAGGAAACTGAGACTTATCAGTCCGGAGATTGTGAAAAAAATGTCTAAATGGATTGTTTTCTGTCTAAACGGAGTGGTTGTTGAAAATGTTATATGTTATGATTTTGTTACAAGACATAATGAAAATTAATATCGATAATATCGAGGATTCATCGTTACGATATCCTCTTCCGGCAGAGACATACCCCTTAGAATACGGCGATTCCCATGATTTTCAGCGAAAGGGAGGTGTAGGGATGTATCACATAGAGGGAGAAGCCGTGTTCAACGGTACCAGTGAATGCTTTGGCTTATTAGGTGCCTTATGGGGCCTGGCTGCCTTATTGTTTTATTATTTTTATTGATATTTTGTTCACAATGGAGGTATTTTTTGCGTAAAGTATTGCTCACTAGTCTAATTGTTTTAGGAATTGTCATCGTGGCGGCCGTAGCCTGGCTCATGACGGCAGGGGCCGATCGAACAGAAGCGACAGCGACTCGTCAGGTCGTCGATGCGACGGGCACATCCGTCGAGATACCCCTTCACCCCCGGCGGGTCGTTTTTTTGAATGTATCCAATCTCGACTTATACGATGCTGCCGGCGGAAGGGATACGGTAGTGGGAAAACCGACGTCGGATTCCATGTCGCCGGAACTGGCGGCTGCCATGGCTGATATCCCGGCTGTCGGCATCATTCATCGGCCCAATATGGAGACCATTTTATCCCTCCATCCCGATTTAGTCGTTGGCATCAACGTCCCCTTCCATAACCAGATTCGCCAGACCCTGGCTCAAAATGGGATTCCGCTGTACATCAATTCTTTGGATTCGTTGGAAGACAGCCTTAAGACGCTGAAATTTTTTGGCGAATTGACCGGTCACGAACAAGAAGCTGCCGAACGCGCTGCGGATATCAAACAGCGGGCCGACGCCGTCGTTGCCAAAGCGGCCGGCAAGGAAAGTTCCCGGGCGCTGATTCTCTTTAGTTCACCGGACAGCAACAATATGGCGACGGCTGCCAGTTTTTCCGGAGACCTTTTGAGTCGCCTTCACGGCGTGAATATTGCCGATACGGCCGACGGTTCTCACGAACCTTTTGTGCCCCTCAGCATGGAATACGTCCTTCGTCAGGATCCGCAGGTCATCTTCATCATCTCCATGGGCCAGAGTCAGGGGGAAGCCGAACGCTTTAAGGCTTCCATGGCCGACAGCGATTCCTGGAATAAGGTTCAGGCCGTGCGCCAAGGGCGGGTCTATGAACTGCCGACGGCCTTGTTTACGGTCAATCCGGGCAGCCGCATTGCCGACGCCATGGAATACATGGCTGATTGCCTGTATGGGGGAGGTGCCCAATGACGGCGGATAAGGTCACCCAACAGCGAGCCGTCCGGCGCTTGGCCGTCCTCTTGGCCGGCATCGTCCTTTTAATCGCCATCCTGCTCTTGGCCGTTGTCGTCGGTGCCGTGTCGATTCCCCTCCGCGACGTGTGGCTGGCTTTACAGGCGCCGGGGACGACGGACGACTATCAGATCATCTATACCCTGCGCATCCCTCGCGGACTCTGTGCGGCCTTGGCCGGGGCCAACCTGGCCTTATCGGGCTGCATCCTTCAAGGCGTCCTTCGCAATCCCCTGGCCGATCCCGGCATCATCGGCATTTCGGCCGGGGCGGGCCTTGCGGCTATGGCCTTGATGATGCTGGCCCCGACGCTTACGGCCTGGGTGCCTATGGCGGCCTTTTTCGGCGCCTTGGGAGCGGCAGCCATCGTCTTTTTCCTGGCCTGGGAACGGGGCGTCAATCCCCTGCGCCTGGTCCTGGCAGGCGTGGCCGTAGCCGCTTTCTTTGGCGGCGGCATGACGGCCTTGTCGGTCTTCTTTTCCGATAAGGTACAGGGGACCGTGTCCTGGATGGCCGGCGGCTTCGCCGGTGTCGGTTGGCAGAGCGTGCGCATGATCCTGCCCTACAGCCTGGTCGGCATGGCCGGGACGGTCGCCCTCTATCGGCGATTGAATGCCCTCCAGCTCGGCGACGACGTGGCCCAGACCCTGGGCGTCCATGTCAATCGGACGAGGGCCATGCTGGTCGCCTTGGCGGCCCTGTTAGCGGCTTCGGCTGTCAGCGTAGCCGGCCTCTTGGGCTTCGTCGGCCTCATCGTGCCTCACGTCATGCGCCTCATCGTCGGTTCCGATTTTGAACCCCTCTTACCGTGCTCGGCCGTCTTTGGCGCCGTCTTTGGCGCCGTCTTAGTGGCCGGCGCCGACGTGGCAGCCCGGACGCTGTTCAGCCCCATGGAAGTTCCCGTAGGCATCTTCATGTCCTTTATCGGGGCACCCTTTTTCCTATATTTATTGAGACGGAGGCTGAATGCGACATGAGTCCTATTGAATTAAAGGGGCTGGAAATCCGCTATGGCAGCCAGGTCGTGGCTCAGGATTTGAACCTCGTCTTGGATAAGCCGGAAATCATCTCCATCATCGGTCCCAACGGGTCGGGAAAATCGACCTTATTGAAAACCATGGCCCATCTGCTCTTGCCGTCAGCCGGCACGGTCTATTTAAACGGCCGCGATATGAACCGCTTTTCGACGGATGCCCTGGCCCGCATGATTTCCTTTATGCCCCAGTCCATGCAGGCCCCTGGCGATATTACCGTCCGCGACCTGGTTTTATTGGGACGCCTGCCGTACCAGGGCCTCTTTTCCAGCCTTGGCGATGACGATCTTAAGGCCGCCGACAAGGCCCTGGCCGGAACGGGGATGACCGACCTGCAGCATAAACGCCTTTCGGCGCTCTCCGGTGGGGAACGGCAGCGGGCCTGGCTGGCCCTGGCCTTAGCCAAGGAGCCGGAAGTCCTTCTCCTCGATGAGCCGACGACGTACTTAGATATCCACCATCAATTAGATTTAATGGAACTCATCGCCCACCTCTATGACACGACGAAGGTCCTGGTCGTCATGGTCTTACACGATCTCAATCATGCCGCGCGCTACAGCCACCGGCTGATCGCCGTCAAAAAAGGCCGCATCGTCGTCGACGGACCGGTGGAAGACGTGTTTTGCAGAGACATTATTGAACCGCTGTACCAAATCCAAGCGGTGATGACCGAGGTACAGGACGGGAACCGAACGTATCGACTGTGTGTGCCCTATGCGACGCAGTGATTGCTGGAAGGAGTTAAGGAAATGAATTATCGCAACTATACGGCGCTCTTGGCCGTACTCATGACGACGTCTTGGTATGGAACGATTCAGGCGGCCGATGCCGGCACGGAAGAACCGGTCCAATTAAAAGACGTCGTGGTCACGGCGACCAAGACCGAAGAAGAGGTAAAGGCCGTACCCCAGGCCGTTGAAGTCTGGACCCATGACGATCTCGAACGCATGGGGGCGGCTAACGTCCGCTCGGCCCTGCAGCTGGCCAATAACGTCAGCCTGGCCAAAGCGGGGATGACCGGCAATGCCGTCATGATCCGCGGCATGAGCACCAACCACTCCTTGATCCTCGTCGACGGCAAACGCTATGCCGCAGAAGATACGGATGTAACGACCAACGTTTACGCCCTGGAACGCCTCGATTTGAGCGATATTGAACGCATCGAAATCGTCCGCGGCCCGTCGAGCTCCCTCTATGGGTCCGATGCCATGGGCGGCGTCATCAATATCATCACCAAGGTCCCCGATAAGGCCGGCGGCACGGTGGGGGTCGTCACCGGTACGGAAAATACGGCGACCTACGTCAATGTCGACTTCGGCAAGCACCATCGTTGGTCGACGTCCTTCGATGCCCGCTGGGACCGCCAGCGTCCCTTTAACCGCTACGTCTACAGCAGCACCGTGTCCGGCCGCGGTACGAGCACCGTAACCGACGGCTATGACCGCGCCTTCTACGGCATGCGTCGCATGTACCATTTGGCCAGCGTCTATGACTTTGAAAACAGCAATAACAATAAACTGCGGTTCGATCTGGAATATCACAATGATGACCTGCGGTCTGATTTTGCCCCGGCCTGGTACGCTATGGGTCCCATGAAACTTGCCACGTCTCAGGATAAACGGGAGTTTTATCATGAACAGGAACGGGCGGCCAGCGTCGAATACACGGGCAAGACCGGGCGCAATGACTATATGTTCCGCACCTATTACAACCAGCTGAAGAAAAATTCTGTCATCTATAACGACCGGGCCAGCTTCCCGGGCATGATGGAAACGATTTTAGGCGGCATGTATCCGAAGGCTGACATGGATAAAGCCAATTACAGCACCTGGGTGACCGAAGCCCGGGATACGATGTATGTCGGCGACCATCATAACCTGACTTTTGGCGGCGAATACCGCAAGCTCAAATACGAAGGGACCCGCCTGTCCGGTTCGTCCGTCGGCCTCGATAAGGACGTAGCCGGTCACGAAGTCAATTCTTATGCCGGCTACGTGGAAGACCTGTGGCAGGTCAACGACCGCTTGCTGCTCATCCCATCCGTTCGCATTGAACACAACAGCCAGTTCGGCAGTCAGACGACACCGAAGATTGGCCTGACCTATAACATCGATCAGAACTGGCGCTTCAAATCGAATTACGGCCAGGGATATAAGGCGCCGTCCATTAGCGAACTCTATATGGAAATGCACCGGGCCATGGGAGCGACGACGGTCAATATTTATGGCAACCCCGACTTGGAACCGGAAAAATCGACGAGTTTCGACTTCGGCGTAGAATACGATAAGGGCCGCAACTTCGGAAAATTGACCTACTTCCACAATAAGGTCACTAACTTGATCGAAACGGCTCAGATCGGCTATATGACCTACCAGTACATCAATATCGCCAAGGCCAGCATCAACGGCGTCGAAGGTGAATTAGGGCATCGCCTGAATGACCGCTGGACCGTGAAGCTGACCCATAACTACCTCGATGCCACCGATGGGACGACGGGACAGCGCCTCAATTATCGGGCCCGGCACACGACGACCTTGCAGCTCCTCTACGATGATCATAAGGAAAAAGGCTTCAGTGCCGTCCTTTGGGATCAGTTCAGCAATGACTACCGCTTTGACGGACAGGATTATACCTATAATACGCTGAACTTCTCCTTCCGCAAGAAACTCGATGACGGCTTTTCCATCTACGGCGGCGTCGACGATATCTTCGATAAAAAAGTCGATGACATCTATGTCGACGGCCGCATGTGGCGCATCGGTGCCGAATGGAAATGGTAAGGGGGCATCGTGATGAAACCTTGTTTACGAAAACAGCTTACCTTGTGGGCCTGGGCACTCTTTTTGACCGTGCCCGGCCTGACCGGCTGGGCTCAAGAGCCGGACATCGTCGAAACGGCGACGGGGAAAACCCTCTCGGTCTCGGAACTCGCTGGCCGGGTGAAGGGGGCCGACGTACTCTTTTTTGGCGAGTTTCATGACAACGCCGCCATACACCACCTGGAAGACGAACTCTTTCAAGCCTTATACAGCCTCAAAGGGCGTAACCTGGCCCTGTCGCTGGAAATGGCCGAAAAGGACACCCAGCCCGTATTAGACGACTATCTCGACGGACGGATCGATGAAGAAGCTTATTTAGCCCAAAACCGTCCCTGGCCGAATTATAAAGACGCTTACCGTCCTGTCGTCGAATTTGCCAAAGCAAAGCATCTCTCCGTCGTGGCCGCCGCTATTCCGCGGCCGGCTGCGGCGGCTTATGCCAAGGAGGGGAACCTCGCCGACATTCCGGAAAGATGGCAGCCCTATCTGCCGGCGTCCCTTTATCCGAGTTCCCTGGCCTATGAACGAAAATTTGCCAAAATCATGACGGCCTTGAAGGGCCGGGCCATGGCCGTATCGGAAAAAACGATTCCCAACCTCTTTGCCGCCCAGTCCTTAAAGGACAACGTCATGGCCGAAAGCATCGCCCTTTATAAGGAGGCCCATCCGGATCATTTGGTCTACCACCTGACCGGCGCCGTCCACAGCGGCGACTATTTGGGCTCTGTCGAACAGCTACACCGCCGCCGTCCGGATCTTTCGATACAGGTCATTACGCCGGTCTTTGCTGAGACCTCGGCTGCCGCTGGGGAAGGGGCCGAAAGCCTTTATAAAGATAAGGGCGACTATGTCATCGTCGTCCCTAAAGCCGAGGTGGGAAGGGGCACATGAAGCGGTTTTTAGCCTGTTATGGCGATTACCGACGGCTGTTGGCCGTGGTCCTCATCGGATCGGTCCTGTCGGCTGTCCTGGAAACATTGTTTCCCATGGTCGTCCGCCATATCCTCGACGTCGTCCTGCCGTCGGGGAATCTGGCCGACCTTTTCCGCTACGGACTGGGTCTCTTGGGACTCTACATCGTCTGTCTGGTCCTGACCTTTTCGGTCTATGCCTGCGGCCGCAATATGGGGGCTCACATCGAGCATGATTTGCGCTGTCATCTCTTTGAACACATCGAAGGCCTGAGCTTTTCCTTTTTCGACAAGGTCCAAACGGGGCAATTGGTGTCGACCGTCATCAGTGACATCTCGGAAATCGGCGGCCTTGTCTTTCAGCTGCCGAATTTAGCCATGGTCTGCACCATTACCATGGTCGGCAGCGCCTTCTTTATGTTCCGCCTGAATTGGCAGCTGGCCAGTCTGGTCCTCCTCGTCCTGGCCTTGAAAACCATCGATACGATATGGCTCAACCGGCGCATGAAGCGGAGTTTTTTGGCAGCCCGCAAAGAGATGGGACGCCTCAGCGCCGTCTGTTCCGAAAGCTTCAGCGCCGTCCGGGTCATTCAGGCTCTGGGCAGTGAAAAACATATTTTCCGTCACTTTGAAGGGGCCAGTTTCGGCGTGCAAAGGGCCCAGCGGCGGACCAACCGCTTAGAAGCCTATTTAATGAGTACGGTCCTTTTTTTTACCAATGTCAATAACCTGGTCATCATCGCTGCCGGCAGTTATTTTATCATCCAAGGGGCCATGAAGGTCGCCGATTTAGTCGTCTTTCTGATGTATCTCATGCTCTTCATCCGGCCCATCATGCAGCTGACCATGCTGACCGAACAGTATCAGCGCAGTATGGCCGGCTTTCGCCGTTATGCGGCCCTGATGGATCAAAAGGCCGATGTCGTCGACCGTCCCGGCGCCGTCGAAGCCAAGGCGATTGAAGGACGCCTTGAATTTCGCCACGTTTCCTTTGCCTATCCCGGGAGTGATAAGGCGATTTTACAGGACTTCAACTTGACCGTTGAACCGGGGGAGACCGTGGCCATCGTCGGTGCGACCGGCGTCGGTAAGAGCAGCATTGCCAGCCTCACCCTTCGTTTTTATGATGTGTCGGCCGGCTCCATCGTCCTCGACGGCCGGGATATCCGTGACTATACCCTGGCGTCGCTGCGGCAGGCTGTGGGCATCGTCCAGCAGGACGTCTTTCTCTTTGCCTGTTCCATTGGGGACAACATTGCCCTCGGTGATAAACAAGCGTTGCCCCAAGCCATTCAGGAGGCGGCTAAAAAAGCCGATGCAGCGGCCTTTATCGAGGCCCTGCCCGAAGGTTATGACAGCTTTGTCGGCGAGTGGGGCGTCTTATTGTCCGGCGGTCAAAAACAGCGCATTGCCATGGCCCGCATCTTTCTTAAAAATCCGCCCGTCTTGATCCTCGACGAGGCCACGTCGTCTCTCGACAACGAAACGGAGCAGCGGATCCAGCAGGCCTTGACGGCCTTATCTGAAAAGCGGACGACGCTGATCATTGCCCACCGCCTGGCGACGATTCGAAAGGCCGACCGCATCGTCGTCCTGACCGGTCAGGGCATTGCCGAATCGGGGTCTCATGAGGACCTGATGGAGCAAAAAGGATTGTATTACGACTTATATCAGGCCCAGTTTCAGTCAACGTCGTGATGAAAAGGGGATAGTGTCGCGGCTTTGACCCTTTTCCTAGGGGGAATGTCTGAATGGAGCTTTTTTTGGTCCTCTTGGAGTAGAAAGGGGTCCCGGGAATCTGTTACAATGACATCGTCAAATGATAATTAGTTTCATAAAAGGGAGCGTGTGAACGAAATGGAAGCTTTTCAGTATGCCTTACAGTTGTTTCACAGCGGCGGTCTGGTCATGTATCCGCTCTTGCTGTTGTCTATTTTTACATTAGCTATCGCCATCGAACGCTTTGGCTACTACCGGGTAAACCGCAAGGGTTCCAAGGAATTTTGTGCCGGTGTGAGCCGGGCGGCCCGCGATCGGGAGTGGGACCGGGCCGATGAGTTCTGCCAAAAATTTCCTACGGCCATGAGCCGCATCGTGGCTAACGGCCTGAAACAGGGCAGTGACGAAAATAAGATGAAGACGGCTTTCCATGAACAGATGCACGTAGAAGCCATCGGTTTTCAACGCTACCTCGACTATCTCAGCGCCATCGTCACCATTGCCCCGCTCTTAGGGCTGTTGGGGACGGTTACGGGCATGATCAGCACCTTCAGCGTCCTCGATAACGGGGCCGGGGCGTCGGCCATTACCGGCGGCGTCGGCGAAGCATTGGTGGCCACGGCGACCGGGCTCTGCGTAGCCATCCTGGCCTTCTGCGTCTACACTTACTTTTCACACCAGCTCGATGCCATCGTGACCGATACGGAACGTGTCTGCATCGACGTCATGCAGGCCCGGAAAGCGGCATAGGAGGTAGATCATGTTTTCTCACGTCAGAATGAAGAAAAAGCCGGTCTTCATGATCATTCCCATGATCGACATCATCTTTTTCCTCCTGGTCTTCTTTATGATGAACAGCTTGCAGACCATCGCCCAGAAAGCACTGTCGGTCCAGCTGCCTCAGGCCCAGAGTGCGTCGGCACCGGCCCAAATGCCCTTGATCGTCACCGTCGATAAAGACGGCCATATCACCCTCGATAATCGCCCCGTCAGCCTGGAAGAGGCGTCGGATTTGATGAAGCAGCATATGACCGAGAACGCCAATGCCGCCGTCGTCCTCCAGGCCGATAAGGGGACGGCCCACGGTCAGGTCGTCGCCGTCATGGATATGCTCAAATCTGCCGGCGTCAAGCGCTTGGCCATTGCGGCTAAGCAGAAGGGGTGAGGCCCATGGACAGCCATATTTCCTGGAAAAAGGCCTATGGCGGATCGCTGATCATCCACGCCGTCGTCTTTGGTGTCTTGATGTGCTTTTTGGCCGGCTCCGTAGCCCAACATGAGGAAGAAAAAATGTACGTCATCGACCTCGATGCCTCGGAACTGACCGGTGCCGGAAGCGGCCATGCCGGCGGTGGTGGCGGGGGAGCGGCCAACCTCTTTCCCGATAAATTATCGGAGGCTGCCGTCGCCGAACGGACGGCCCAAGTCGCCCAGGCTTCGTCGGCTTTGGTAGCCCACGACATCCCGGCTCAGACTGTCAGTGACAGTGCCGCCTCGCCGTCATCCTATCCGGCCACAGCGCCGTCTTCTGGCGGCAGTGATTCGACTGGTCAAGGCAGTGGAACCTGGACGGGAAGCGGCGACGGCAGCGGGACCGGCTCAGGCTATGGTTCCGGGTCGGGAAGCGGTGTCGGTGACGGCGTCGGCGATGGCCAAGGCTACGGCGAAGGCAGTGGAAGCGGGCAGGGCAGCGGCGACAGCGGCAGTGAAGGTACGGGAACCGGCGCCTTTGACACGGACGGCTTCTGGTCGGCCGTCAACGCCAATAAAACCTATCCGCCCATGGCCGTGAAGCGGGGCCTGACCGGGACGGTCTACGTGACGGTGACCCTCGATGCCGGCGGCAACTGCATCGGCGTTTCGGCCAGCGGCGACGGACTGCTGGCGAAAGCGGCGACGAAAGCCGTCTATGCTGCCTGCCCCTATCCCAATCCGACGGGATCGGAGATTACCATTAACGTACCTGTTACCTTTGAATTACAGTGAGGAGGATCATGATGAATATACTTGTACTGTACTCTTCCCGCACGGGAAATACGAAAAAAGTGGCTGAAGCCATCCAAAGCGCCCTGCCGGAAGGGACACCTTGCCTTTCCATGGCCGAAGCGCCGGCCGACCTTTCGGCCTACGACCTGATCTTTGCCGGTTACTGGGTCGACCGGGGGACGGCTAATGCCGAAGCCAAGACCTTCCTTGAAGGGCTCCATCATAAGAATGTCGCCCTCTTTGCCACCCTGGGCGCCGATCCGACGTCGGACCATGCGCAAAAGAGCCTCGATGAAGGGGCCAAGCTCCTTCCTAAAGAAACGGACGTCGTCGGGACCTTCATCTGCCAAGGCGCCGTCGACCCCAAGATCATCGAAATGATGTATAAAAAATTTCCCGAAGGCCATCCCCATGGCCGGTCGCCGGAACGGGATGCCCGCCATGCCGAAGCGGCTAAGCACCCCGATGAAGCCGACTTGCAGCGAGCCTTTGATTTTGCCGCCGACATCCTCCATTGGTTTGAAGGAGGCGGGCAATGAGCTTACAGGCTTACTACGACAGTCTGCCGCCGGATCAGCAGGCCCTGCAGTTTGGCCTCGCCGGCGTCGATCCCTTAGGCCACGCCTTTCCGCGTAAGCGCGTCGTTCACGCCGGCTTGCACGGCCAGCTCATCGCCCCGGCTGAATCCCAGCAGATTTGGCAGGACATCATGAGCCGTCCGCCTACAGGGCGCGACGTTCAAACGGCTTATATCCACATTCCTTTTTGCAAAACAAAATGCTTGTACTGCGGCTTTTTTCAAAATGGAACGCAGCAGGAGACGGAAGACGAATACATCCGCTGTCTCGTCGATGAACTGGAACTGGCTGCCGACAGCCCACGCCTGCGGGATGGGTTGATCCACGCCGTCTTCATCGGCGGCGGTACGCCGACGTCGCTGTCGCCGGCCAATGCCGACCTGCTCCTAAAGACGATCCGCCGCTGTCTGCCCCTGGCCAACGACTATGAAATGACCTTGGAAGGGCGGGTCCACGACGTCGTCCCGGAAAAGATGGATATTTGGTTTGCCAACGGCGTCAACCGCGTCTCCCTAGGCGTCCAGTCCTTTGATACGGCGGTCCGTCGCGCCGTCGGCCGCCTCGACGACGAAGATACGGTGCTGCAGCGCTTAGCTGACCTGAAGGCCTATAACCAGGCGGTCCTCATCATCGACTTGATGTACGGCCTGCCCGGTCAGAACATGGATGTCTGGCGCCACGATCTGCAGCGCTTGACGGAGTGCGCCGCCGACGGGGCCGACTTATATCAGCTCAACGTTTTTGACGGCAGCGACTTGAATAAGGCCATCGCCGAAGGTCGGTTGGCGCCGGCCGCCGAAACGTCCGTCCAGGCCCGGATGTTCCACGAGGCCAAAGTCTATCTGGAACAACGAGCCTATCGGCGCCTCAACATCTGCCATTGGAGCCGTTCCAACCGCGAGCGGAGCCTGTACAATGTGCTGGCCCGGTCCGGCGCGGCCATGTTCCCCTTTGGCAGCGGTGCCGGCGGTCACGTCGACGGTTACGAAACGATGCTTCACCGGGCCATTTCGCCTTATCAGATGTTTGTCAGCCAAGGGAAAAAACCCTTTATGGCCCTCATGGAACAGTCGCCCTTGAAGCCCTTGATCGACCGCGTTCAAGTCGAAATGGAACAGGGCTACCTGGACCTTCGCAGCCTGATGGCCGAAGACGAGCGCTTACAGGATTTGACCTGGCTCTACGACCTTTGGCAGGAACGGGGGCTGGTGACCGATAACGGCGTCCTCCATATGCTGACTGAAGCCGGCCAGTTCTGGCAGGTCAACCTGACTCAGACGACCCTTGAAAGCATGCAGTATCTCTTGACGGGGAAAACGGTCATGAATCTGGCCGGTGTCGCCGCCCAAGATTCGGCCAAGACCGACGCCATGACCGAGGCTATGAAAAAAATGAAGGAAAAGGGCGTCCGCCCCAGTATGGAAGCCATGAAAAAAATGGCAGAAGCCATGCAGCATCTTTCTTCAGAAGAACTGAGCGCTGTCATGAAGCGCATGGGTTCTATGTAACTCCCCTATAGATGGGCCGTGCCTTCACCCGGCCCGAACGGACTGCTGTCTGAAGCCACTCCCTTGCTTCGGACAGCAGTCTTTTTGGCGCCGAATAGGCATGATAAAA
>NZ_KQ958205.1 GCF_001546855.1 Megasphaera sp. MJR8396C
CCAGCCAGATCGTAACACGTAAAGTCGAAACGCTCGAATAAGCGTTGTCGTAATACAGGGGGATACCTTGGGCGGCATTTGCCGCTCAGGGTATTTTCCGTATCTGAATTTTTGGTGAGACATGTGAGTGATTCGTGAGGGGTGTTTATAATCTAAATATAAAGTAAGGAGTTGGTCTTATGACAATTCAATTAAGGCACTGCGTACGTGCAGCACAGCGCGGCGATAAATTGGCGGCAGAAGCGTTGATTCAGGAATTTATGCCCCTGTTTCGCAATCAAGCGAAGCAGTATCAGAAGCAGTATCGGTGGCATTATCATGATTTTGATGAAGCCCTTTCTACTGCTTTTCAGGGAGCGATGCACTGTATTTTTCAGTATGATTTAGAGCAACCGGAGACGGTCGTTGAAGTGATGGTAGCTTCAGTACATAATTATTTTCGTCGTGAATCCTATGGGCATGAATGTTACTGTGACAGAGTGGAAAAAAATGTCTTTGATAATGATACCGTGACTGATTTACCCGAAACGGCCTTGGCCTCCGAAGAAACTTGTCCGGAACATCTGTACTTGCAGCATGAAATGAGCATGGAGATGGAGCAGGCATTAAAGCTATTGCCAGCGCTTCAGCGTGAGCTGATTGTGAAGCACGTCGTTGACGGCGAGTCTTACAGTCAGTTGGCAAAAGAACACTCTCTCAGTAAAGCGACCGTCGGCTATCATGTAAAAAAGGGACTGCTAAAGATGCGAATGCATCTGGGTGATGAACGGAAGGTTGGTTAGGTTGAGTAAATTATAGAGAAGCCTTGGATTTGTGGTTAATCTAGATCACAAATTCAAGGCTCTTTTTGTGATAGGACTTCAAAAATATGGTATAATATGAATATATCCATGGAGTTTATACCATTCTGCCCCGATGTAATGAAAATGCGGATCTTGAGCATTTTTAAAATTAAATTTCAGCGAAAAAGAAGAAAACAGCCGAAAAATGAAATCCGCCCCGCAAACTGTAAAATCGACGGCTTAGCTAAGTTATTTGTAAGGGGTGCTGTTAAGAACCTTAATCCCCGCAAGGGGACGGAAACTTTTGCCTTTTCAGCAATATTAACATTTTTAGTTGTTCTGTTAAGAACCTTAATCCCCGTAAGGGGACGGAAACTTGCAGACATATCAAATGAATATTTATTACTGTATTCGTTAAGAACCACAATCCCCGTAAGGGGACGTAACGCAGCCTGTTGCACGGGTAGCTTGTATTTTTTTATAATCCATGGTAAATTGGAAAGGCTTAAAGAATATTAATGAAGCAGACTGGGGGGAATAAAATGGTACATGCTATTGATGCTGCAAGATTTTTTGTCAATATAGCCAACACGATCCCCACGGATGATTTGATGACCAACATGCGAGTGAATAAGCTTTTATATTTTGCCCAAGGGGAATGTTTGCGGAAGTTAGGCAAACCGCTTTTTGATGATGATATGGAAGCTTGGGATTATGGCCCTGTGGTCCCTCCTGTCTATCAGACTTATAAAGGATTTGGGCGAGAACCAATAAAAGATGGTGTTGACTATCAGGACACATTCTCTGAACAGGAAAAAAATGTCTTGTTTGATGTACTTCGCTACTATGGACAGTTTTCCACATCGGCTCTCGTATCTCTGTCGCATGAGGCGCAGTCTCCGTGGGCTGCTGCGCATAAAAATGGCGATAAGCACGCTACCATATCAAAAGAATCGATTAAAGCCTTCTTTGAAAGTAAGCCGCCCATCCCTGAATTCACTATTCCCTACCAAGAAAACCACTTTGCAGGATATAGAGATAAGGACGGATATTTAGTACTTCCCAAGGAATGGGATGATGAAGCGTAGTTGGGAAGTATGGTGGGGCGCCTCGCAAACTGTAAAATTGATGGCGTAGTTAAGCCAGTTGTAAGGGGGCTGTTAAGAACCTTAATCCCCGTAAGGGGACGGAAACGCGTTAAGCTTGCAGTCGATCCAGTTTCTAGCCTTGATGTTAAGAAACTCAATCCCCAAAAGGGGACGGAAACTTGGTATACTTACCAATGTAGCTATCTTCAGCTGTTTTCTGTTAAGAACCACAATCCCCGCAAGGGGACGGAAACTTGTTAAATAACATACACATGTTTCAATCCGCGCCGCCCGTTAAGAACCTTAATCCCCGAAAGAGGATGAAAACAAGCTAACTTGTGATTCCGAACAACCAATTATTTTGTTAAGAACGACTGAACATACTCCTTTCCTGATAAGAAAGGAGGCTATGCAGAGAATCCCCGAAAGGGGACGGAAACCGCATTTTCATATACTTCATTTGACCTATATTTCTTGCTGTTAAGAACCTTAATCCCCGAAAGGGGACGGAAACCCCCTGATTCTCGGGATTGTTCCCAGCCGCCAATCATGTTTGTTAAGAACCTTAATCCCCGCAAGGGGACGGAAACACCTCTGACTCATAAGTCGTATATGAAATCATATCTTGTTAAGAACCTGAATCCCCGCAAGGGGACGGAAACGACTGGACTTTGTCCGGGTCCTAGGTTTGCGACTCGTTAAGAAACTTAATCCCCGCAAGGGGACGGAAACCTTGCATCTTGCGTATGCCATTGCAATTTCTCGCTTTCTGCCGTTAAGAACCTCAATCCCCGAAAGGGGACGGAACGTTGTAAGATGTAAATTTGAAGACGGTATGAAAAAAGCCGGTACCAGGCATCTGTTGTGATGTCTGGTACCGGCTTTTTGTGTCGGGCTATTCTGTTGAATTGTACTGTTTTACGTGAAAAGGAGCAGTTATACCTTTATCGGTATGAAATGGGTTGGGGCAGCGTTAGGGGGAGCTTGTTCCGGATCTTATGGCCGGCATACTTTGCAGGGAACGTAGCCATAGGAGACGGCTTGGTCCCGGCTGTCGAAATAGGCGCGATTGGATTCGTTCATTTTTTGTTCCCAGCGGCAGCCTTGGTTGTGGAATTTCATGCTGGTCATGTTTCCCACATAGGTGGCTGAGGCGATGGCGGCCGTAGCTGTCCATAGGATTGTCGTTAAGGCAATGGCTATTTTCTTTTTCATGGCGAGGCTCTCCTTTTTTGTAATCTTTATTATCATTATAGCGAATATAATTAATTATGGAAAGTAAATTCATGGTATTCATTAAAATCTGCGATGCTATGATCGAATGCACCGTAAAGGTCTATGCTGGGGAGGGGCGAGGCTGCGTTTAGGAAGTCGATGGTGGACTTTTTCGTATATTCTACGGTATACTATGGGAATATAGTTATCATTTATTCTCGCTGGTTATCGTCCGGCAGGACACGATAAGGAGTGATATGATGAATATTAGAACGGCGACACTCGACGACCTTCAGGCTGTCACGGCCGTAGAAGCGGCTTGTTTTCCCGCAGCCGAGGCGGCATCGGAAGAACGGATGCGCGACCGTATTTCTCATTTCGGCGATCATTTTTGGCTTCTTTTTGACGATGACGGAACCCTCATTTCTTTCGTCGACGGCATGGTTACGGGGAAAGGCGATTTGACGGACGATCTTTACGCCGATGCCTCTCTTCATGACGAAAAGGGAGCTTGGCAGATGATCTTTGGCGTCAATACACTGCCAAGTTATCGGAAGCGCGGTTACGCTGGAAACCTCCTCCAGAAAGCGATCGACGACGCCCGCAAAGAAGGCCGCCAGGGAGTAGTCTTAACCTGCAAGGAAAAGCTCTTGCATTATTATGCTAAATTTGGCTTTGAAAACGAAGGGCTCAGCACCTCGGAGCACGGCGGAGCCGTCTGGTATCAAATGCGCCTTACTTTTGAATGAAGGTGGCGACCGACTTTTTGTACGTAATTTTAATTTTTTCCTTCATCTTTTTCATAAATACCTTGACAAGGAGCCTCACAAAGTGTACAATTCCAGTAACGTTTCAAGCGAATCGTTGTAGTATATTTTGTATAAGAATGAGGTATGTCACCATGGGGTACTTAAAAAATTTGACCATCATGTGTTGTACGATATAGTCGTATTGTACAGCCATTATCATACGGACAATACAATACGAACCAATTCATCCAGAGCAGCCGAGGGACTGGCCCGTTGACGCTGCGGCAACCTACGTAAGTAAGGTGCCAATTCCAGCAGGATTTTACCTGGCAGATGAAGTCATGGGCATACGTTTATTTTCTTGCGCCATCTGCTGATTACAGGTGGCGCTTTTCTTTTGGCAAAAAGGAGGGACTTTATGGAGCACGTCGCAAAACACGTGACCGATCTCGTCGGTCATACGCCGCTCTTAGAGCTGACCCGATGGCAGGAGGTACACGGCATCAAAGGCAGGATTCTAGCCAAGCTTGAATACCTCAATCCTTTGGGCAGCGTCAAGGACCGAGTCGCCGTGGCCATGATCGAAGAGGGGATCAAGGCCGGGAAGATCAATGAGGACACGGTCATCATCGAACCGACGAGCGGCAATACGGGCATCGGTCTGGCCATGGCCGCCGCCGTCAAGGGCCTGCGTCTCATTTTGACTATGCCCGATACGATGAGTTTGGAGCGGCAGAAAATTGTCAACGCCTTGGGGGCTGAAGTCGTACTGACGCCGGGCATCGAGGGGATGCGCGGCAGTATCGGTAAGGCCGAAGAACTGCGACAGTCTTACGGCAACGCCTTCATTCCTCAGCAGTTTGACAATCCGGCCAATCCGGCCATTCACCGGACGACGACGGCCGAAGAAATCTGGCACGATACGGACGGCAAGGTCGATATCTTCATTTCGTCCGTCGGGACAGGCGGCACCATTACCGGCACGGCTGAGGGGTTACAAAGCCATAACCGGAATGTGCAGATCGTCGCCGTCGAGCCCCAAGACTCGGCTGTCCTTCGCGGCGGAAAGCCTGGGCCCCACGCCATTCAGGGGATTGGCGCCGGTTTCATTCCCAGCGTCCTCGATATGTCACTCGTAGATGATGTGATCGACGTATCGAATGAGGCTGCTTATGAACGGGCTCGGGAAGTGGCCAAGACCGACGGTCTCTTAGTCGGGATTTCGTCCGGCGCTTCTTTAGAGGCAGCCTTAGTTGTCGCCAAGCGGCCGGAAAACGAGGGGAAAACGATTGTCGTCCTCCTGCCGGACGGCGGCGAGCGCTATTTATCTACATCTTTATTTGAAGAAGGCCTGTAAGGCCCTGCAGTCGGTATCGAGGGGGAAAAGATATGAAGCACAAAAAAATCATAGCGGTACTGACTGTCACGGCAGTCCTCACGGCGGCCGGCATCCTGGCCGGCTGCGGTCGAGGGGCTGATGAGGACACGCTGACCTTGACCAACGTCTCGTATGATCCAACGCGTGAATTATATAAAGAATATAATGAAGCTTTTCAAAAACATTATAAGGAGCAGACCGGTAAGGATATCCGCATCGTCCAATCTCACGGCGGTTCGGGAAGCCAAGCCCGGTCGGTCATCGAAGGCAGTCGGGCCGACGTCGTGACCCTGGCCCTATCTTATGACGTTGAACGCCTGCAGCGAGCCGGCCTCATCGACGCCGGTTGGGAACAGGAACTGCCTGATGATTCGGCGCCTTACACGTCGACCATCGTCTTTCTGGTTCGCAAGGGGAATCCCAAGGGGATACGCGACTGGAACGATTTGACCAAAGACGGCGTCAGCGTCATTACGCCCGACCCTAAGAGCAGCGGCGGCGCCTGTTGGAACTTTTTAGCCGGCTGGAGCTGGTGTCTTGATCATTTCGGGGGGAATGAAATCAAGGCCCGGGCCTTCATGACCGACCTCTACCGCCACGTCACCGTCATGGACGCCGGTGCCCGTGGCTCGACGACGACCTTCGTTGAAAACGGGCAGGGGGACGTCCTCATCGCCTGGGAGAACGAAGCGCTTTATACGATGCGCGAATATCCCGGCCGCTATGAAGTCGTCGTGCCCAGCGTCAGTATTTTGGCTCAGCCCAGTGTGGCCGTCGTCGACCGCTTGGCTCGGCGCAAAGGCCATGAACAGGCGGCGGAAGAGTACCTGCGCTACTTGTATTCCGATGAGGGGCAGGAATTGGCCGCTAAAAACGATTTCCGGCCGTCCAATCCGGACATTCTCCGGCGCTATGCCGACCGCTTTGACCTCCATGTCAAGCTGACGCGCATCAGCGACTTCGGCGGCTGGGACGCAGCCTATGTCAAATTTTTCGACGACGACGCTTTGTTCGATAAGATCATGGCTGACGTCGACGGCAGTCAATAAGGAGGGAAGCAGATGAATCCATTTTCAAACCCGGCAGGCGGGCGAAACCGAATCATTCCCGGCTTCGGCCTGACCCTGGGCGTGACCCTGGCCATGCTGTCCTTATTGATTCTCATCCCGTTGATATCGATTTTAGGCCACGCCTTTCAGCTGACGGCCAACGACTATGCCAAGCTCATCACCAACAGCGCCATCCGCAACGCCTTTATCACGACTATCGGAAGTTCTTTCTTGGCAGCCCTGATCAATTCCGTCTTCGGTTTTATCCTGGCCTGGGTCCTGGTTCGTTATGAGTTTCGCGGCAAGACCCTCTTAAACGGCGTCATCGAACTGCCCTTTGCCTTGCCGACGGCCGTCGCCGGCATCACTCTTTCAAAGCTCTATTCCGATACGGGCTTCTTCGGAAGCTTCTTTGCAAGTTACGGCATTCCCATCGCCTATACCCATATCGGCCTGGTCATCGCCTTGGTCTTCGTCGGCATTCCCTTCGTCGTCCGCTCCATTCAGCCGGTCCTGGAAAATCTGGACCCGACCTATGAAGAGGCGGGCAGCATGCTCGGCGCGTCGAAGTTTACCATCTTCCGGCGGATCATCTTTCCCGAGCTGCGACCGGCTCTCCTGACCGGTTTTGGCCTGGCCTTTGCCCGGGGCCTTGGCGAATACGGCAGTGTCATCTACATTTCCGGCAACAGCGCCAAGAATCACACCCAGGTCGTATCCTACGTCATCATGCAGAAGCTCAATTACGTCGACTACGCCAGCGCTACGGCCATTGCCTTGGTCATGCTCATCATCGCCTTTGCCATGCTGTTTTCCATCAATATGATTCAGCTCTGGCAGGCCCGGCGCGTTCAATAGAGGAGGGGAACTATGAAGCACAGCAAGACAAAAGTACTCTTATTGAGCGTCAGCGTCGTCTTCGTTGTCGTCATGCTCATCGTGCCCCTCATTTCGGTCCTGGCCAATTCCCTGGCCGAAGGGTGGGACTTTTACGTCAAAGCCCTGACGACGCCTTACGTCTTGTCGGCCCTGCGCTTGACCCTTATTGCCACGGTCATCGCCGTTGCCGTCAATACGTTCTTTGGCCTCTGTGCCGCCTGGGCCATATCGAAATTCGACTTTCGAGGGAAACACCTGCTCACGACCCTCATCGATATTCCTTTTTCCGTCTCGCCGGTCATCGCCGGCCTGGCCTTCATCATGACCTTCGGCCGCATGGGCTGGATCGGTCAGTGGATCGAAGTCCTGAACGACTACTTAGGGACGGACATTCAGATCGTCTTCGCCGTTCCCGGCGTCATCTTGGCGACGATTTTCGTCACCTTTCCCTTCGTCTTCCGAGAAATCATCCCCGTCCTTCATACCCAAGGCCGTGATGAAGAAGAAGCCGCAGCCCTCATGGGGGCCAAGGGCAAGACGATTTTCTTTCGCATTACCCTGCCGCAGATCAAATGGGCCCTCTTGTACGGCATCGTCCTCTGTACGGCCAGGGCCCTCGGCGAATTCGGCGCCGTCAGCGCCATGTCGAAACTTAGGGGCGAAACCTTTACCCTGCCCCTTGAAATCGACGCCCTTTACCAATCGGGATCGACCGATGCCATTACGGCGGCCTTTGCCGTGTCGTCGCTCTTGGTACTCTTAGCCGTCGGCGTTCTCTTACTCAGGGTATTCTTTGAAGCTAAGCTCCACAAGCCATCTTAGGAGGTGATGTCATGTACGTCGAGATGAAGCATATCGAAAAAAACTACGGCTCTTTCCACGCCTCGCGGGACGTCTCCTTTGGCGTCGACAAGGGAAAGCTAGTCGCCCTCTTAGGGCCCAGCGGCAGCGGCAAGACGACGATCCTGCGCATGCTGGCCGGCCTTGAAAATCCCAACAGCGGCGATATCGTCATCGACGGAAAACGGGTCAATGACATTCCGGCGGCGAAACGGGGCATCGGCTTTGTCTTCCAAAACTACGCCTTGTTCCGCTATATGACCGTCTTTGACAACGTCGCCTTTGGCCTCACCATCCAGGGCATGAAAAAAGACGATATCCGCGAGCGGGTCCTGGAGATGATCGACCTCGTCGGCCTTGCCGGCATGGAAGGGCGCTATCCCAATCAGCTCTCCGGCGGCCAGCGTCAGCGCGTCGCCTTTGCCCGGGCCCTGGCGCCTCATCCCCAGGTCTTGCTCCTCGATGAACCCTTTGCCGCCATCGACGCCAAGGTGCGCCAAGAGCTGCGCAACTGGCTGAAAGAGACGATCCACCGCGTCGGCATTACCAGCATCTTCGTCACCCACGACCAAGATGAAGCCGTCGAAGTGGCCGATGAAATCATCATCACCAACCACGGCCGCATCGAGCAGGTCGGGACGCCTCTTGATATCTACAGTAAGCCCAAGACGCCCTTTGTGGCTGAATTTATCGGAACCCCGGTGGTCATCGATAACTGCAGTGTCCTCACGGGGTTCGTCGACGTCAACGGTCCCAAACGGGCCATCATCCGGCCGGAGTTCCTCAAGATCTATAAACAGGGAACGATGAAGCGCTACGGCAGTGCCGCTGAAGATGGCGTCGTCGAAGCCGTCGTCTTTCGCGGCAGCCGCCTCGACGTGACCCTGCGCGTCAAAGATTACGTCATTCATGGGGAGTACGCCTTTGACGCACCGACCCTTACCGTCGGCGAAAAGGTGAAGGTCCTCATTTATCGCCTTCACGTCCTCGACGGCGAGCAGACTTATTTACGAGAAAACAGTGCCATGATGGGCTCTGATGTATTCTATATTTAAACGAAGGAGTATTGCCATGCAGATTCAGAAGGAGAAAATCATCCACACCGATGTCCTCATCATTGGCGGGGGAACGGTAGGCTGTTACGCCGCCTTGACCCTCCGGAGCCTGTCCAAGGCATCGGTGGTCATCGCCGAAAAGGCCGACATTCGCCGCAGCGGTTGTCTGGCAGCCGGCGTCAATGCCTTGAATGCCTATATCACCAAGGGCCATACGCCGCAGTTTTATGTGGATTACGCCAAGAAAGACGCTGCCGGCATCGTCCGTGAAGACCTGCTCTTGACCATGTCGGAAGGGCTCAACGAAGTCACCAAGAAACTCGAAGAACTGGGCCTGGTCATCTTGAAGGACGAACAGGGGGAATACGTCACCCGCGGCCCGCGCAACATCAAGATCAACGGCGAAAACATCAAGACCATCTTAGCCGATGCCGTAAAGAAATTGGACGACGTCGAAGTCATCAATCACCTCAACATCACCGACTACATCGTCCGCGACAACCGCATTGCCGGTGCCCTGGGTTTTGATATCCTGACCGGCACGGCCTATGAAATCCGGGCCAAAGCCGTCCTCTGCGCTACTGGCGGTGCGTCCGGCCTCTATCGGCCCAACAACCCCGGTTTTTCCCGCCATAAGATGTGGTACAGCCCCTTCAATACGGGAGCCGGCTACGCCATGGGCATTCGGGCCGGAGCCGAAATGACGACCTTTGAAATGCGCTTCATCGCCCTGCGCTGCAAGGATACCATCGCCCCGACGGGGACCATTGCCCAAGGCGTCGGCGCCAAGCAGATCAACGCCAAAGGCGAAGTCTACGAAGATAAATACGGCCTGACGACGTCCCAGCGGCTCTACGGCACAGTGCGGGAAAACCTCGACGGCAAGGGCCCTTGCTACCTCAAGACCGAAGGCCTTACGGACAAAGAGGATGAAGCCCTCTTAAAAGCCTACCTCAACATGGCGCCGAGCCAGACCTTGAAATGGATGGAATCGGGGAAATTCCCGAGTCAGCAAAACGTCGAAATCGAAGGGACCGAACCCTACGTCGTCGGCGGCCATACGGCCAGCGGCTACTGGGTCGATACCCATCGGCAGACGACCATTGAAGGCCTCTACGCGGCCGGTGACGTCGCCGGCGGCTGCCCGCAGAAATACGTGACCGGCGCCCTCGTCGAAGGGGAAATCGCCGCCAAGCACATCGTCGAAACGGCCCTTTCTAAAGGCCTTGCCCTCACGGCCGACGAAGAGCAGCAGCTCTTAGCCGACAAGGTCGCCGAATACAACGCCTTCCTCAGCGAAGAACGGCCTTTCTTTACCGTCGAAGAATTAGAAGAAGCCATGCAGAAAGTCATGGATACCTACGCCGGCGGCATTGGCAGTCACTACCAGTACAACGAACGCCAGTTGGCCCTGGCCGATGAAAAAATCGACCAGCTCATGGATTTGGCCGAAAGCGTCGGTGCCGGCGATTACCATGAACTGCTCTTCGTTTACGAACTCAAGGAACGCCTGACGGTCTGCAAGGTCCTCATTGCCCACCTCCGGGCCCGCAAGGAAACGCGGTGGCACTCCTTTGCCGAAAACCTCGACTATCCGGAGCAGAAGGACGAATGGCTGAAATACGTCAATTCCCGCATGGATGAAGATGGTAAGATTCACATGGTATACCGCGACTTAGTACCAGGAGGGAGCCTTTATGAGCATTCGCATTAATCAAGACCGCTGCATCGGCTGCAAACGCTGTGTGTCCGTCTGCCCGGGCAGCCTGATCGATATGAACGAGACGGGAAAGGCCTGGATGCATTACCCCAAAGACTGTTGGGGCTGTGTATCCTGCGTCAAAGAGTGTCCCGTCCAAGCCATCGACTTTTACCTCGGCGCCGACATGGGCGGCCGGGGGAGCACGATGAACGTCACCACCGAAGGCCAGTACATCAAATGGCACATCCGCCGGCCTGACGGCAGTGAAGAGACGATTACCATCGACCGCAAACAGGCCAATTCCTATTAAGGCCTTACTATCTATCTGTTTAGAGGGGGATTATTATGTCTGCATTATCGCATCTTGACAACTTGGAAGCCGAAGCGATTTACATCATCCGCGAAGTGGCCGCAGAGTGTGAAAAGCCCGTCATGCTCTATTCCATCGGCAAAGACAGCTCGGTCATGCTCCATCTGGCCTTGAAGGCTTTTTATCCGGAAAAACCGCCTTTCCCGTTCCTTCACGTCAATACGACCTGGAAGTTTAAGGAAATGATTCGCTTCCGCGATGAAACGATGAAGAAATACGGCCTTCAACTCATTGAGCACATCAATCAAGAAGGGGTCAAACAGGGGGTCAATCCTTTCGATTACGGCGCGTCCTATACGGATATCATGAAGACCCAGGCCTTAAAGCAGGCCCTCAACCAATACGGCTTCACGGCAGCTTTTGGCGGCGGCCGGCGCGACGAAGAAAAGTCCCGCGCCAAGGAACGCATCTTCTCCTTCCGCAACGAAGCCCAGGCTTGGGATCCGAAGAACCAGCGTCCGGAAATGTGGAAACTGTACAACACGCATATTCACAAGGGGGAAAGTATGCGCGTATTTCCCATTTCCAACTGGACGGAAAAGGACATTTGGCAGTACATCAAGCGGGAAAACATCGACATCGTATCCCTGTACTTTGCCGCTGAACGGCCCTGCGTCTACCGTGACGGCAACATCATCATGGTCGACGACGACCGCATGCGCTTACATCCCGGTGAAGAAGTCATGCATAAGAAGATTCGCTTCCGGACCCTGGGCTGCTATCCCTTGACCGGGGGCATCGAATCGGACGCCGACACGCTGGATGCCATCATCGATGAAACCTTGAGTGCCGTATCGTCAGAACGGACGAGCCGGGTTATCGATAACGAAGCCGCCGGCAGTATGGAACGCAGAAAGAGAGAGGGGTACTTCTAATGGATAGAAATGAAAATGGTTTATTAAAATTCATCACCTGCGGCAGTGTCGACGACGGCAAATCGACGCTCATCGGCCACTTGCTGTACGATGCCAAACTGCTCTACGCCGACCAAAAGCGGGCCCTGGAGCTTGAAAGTAAAGTCGGCAGCCGCGGCGGTGCCATCGACTATTCGCTCCTCCTCGACGGGCTCATGGCCGAACGGGAACAGGGCATCACCATCGACGTCGCCTACCGCTACTTTAATACGGATAACCGCAGCTTCATCGTCGCCGACACGCCGGGTCATGAAGAATACACGCGCAACATGGCCGTCGGCGCCTCTTTTGCGGATCTGGCCATCATCCTCATCGACGCCACTCAGGGCGTCTTGGTCCAGACCCGGCGCCACGCTCGCATCTGCGCCCTCATGGGCATTCGCTACTTCATCTTTGCTATCAACAAGATGGACCTCGTCGGCTACGACCAAAAGCGCTTCGAAGCCATTAAAAAAGAAATCGAAGCCCTGCGCGACGACCTGGAACTGGAAAACGTCGTCTTCATTCCCGTCTCGGCGACGGAAGGGGACAACGTCACCAAAAAGTCGGAACCCATGGCCTGGTACGATGGCCCGACCATCCTCGACTACTTGGAAACGGTCGACGTCGAAGAAAACGACGAAGAAGGCTTTTACCTTCCCATTCAGCGCGTCTGCCGTCCGAACCATACCTTCCGCGGCTTCCAGGGCCAGATCGAAAGCGGCTCTTTGAAGGTCGGCGATACGATTCAGATCCTGCCCAGTAAAGAAGAAGCCAAGGTCAAAGACATCCTGGTCGGCTTCAACTCCGTGCCGTCGGCTGCCAAAGGCCAGCCGGTCAACGTCCAGCTCGACCGAGAAGTCGACGTTTCCCGGGGCTGCGTCTTTACCAAGGATACGGCCATCGGCCTTGGCCAACGCATTACGGCGACCATGCTTTGGATGGATGACCAGCCCTTAGTCGTCGGCAAAGAATACGTCGTCAAATTGGGGACGAAAGAAATCGTCGGCGTCCTGACCGATGTCGACTGCACCATCGACGTCAATACGGGCGAGAAAAAGCGGGCCACGGCTGTTTCTAAAAATGAAATCGCCGTCTGCACTTTGTTCCTCCAGGAACCGATCGTCGTCGACACCTTCAGCCATCATAAGGGACTGGGTGAACTGATCCTCATCGACCGGGTGACCAATATGACCTCGGCCTGCGGCGTCGTCATCGACGGCAGCGATACCGACAGCGACCACACCTTCGTCAACGGCAGCCTGAAGGGGAGAGGCGACGTCTTTGAAGACTTCTTCTACGGCATGCAGAGCCTGAACATCACCAAGGCCAAACCGGCGTACCGCCAGTACCACATCGGCGATGCCATTCCCACCAAGGGTGAAACCTACGCCTATCCCGACAACTTCGACATCCTCATCCTGCGGGATAATCTGGCCGTTGAAATCCGTAACGCCAAGGTTGCCAATATCTTGACCCTCGACGGGTACGCCTATACGGAACATCCCTTAGTCAATGGCCGCGGCTTTGCCATCAACGTCCATACGGCTCAGGAATTTGCCGCTTTCAAGGCCGATTACGCCGCTGCCGGCGACAATCCCGACGCCAAAGTATTTGATAAGTGGCTGACCTTTGAAACGTACCGCACGATTAAGTTCCATAACGATTTTGAATAACTTCATCACGAAAAAAGTGCTGTTCCTATCTGGGGAGCGGCACTTTTTTTGTCTTTTGGGAATGGAGCTATTGATGAGTTATAAGCATACTTAATTGTGAAATTTTTCAATATCCGTTGCCACGGCAACAGTTTGGACGACGTCTTCCTGCTATCATAAGGGCAAGCGAAAAGAAAGATTGCTGTCACGATAATATGTGAAAAAAAGTATTTATTGAAAGAGGGGACTGCTATGGGATACGCGGTATCACTTGAAAAATTTCAAACTGTCTTCGATAGCTGGAGAAAAAAATACGATATTTACGCACCGAAAGTCTTTGAGGGAACGGGTCGTTTTTCCGAAACAGACGTCGTTCGTTACGGGAAAGTCACGGATTTGGCCGACATCGATTGGAACGAACGGTCGGAATATTCCTTTAAAGATATTCTCCTGCCGCTGAGCCAGACTTTATTGTACTTTACCGAACATGGTATGACCGAATCGGAAGGTCCGACGCGGGGAACGATCGTTTTCCTTCGGAGCTGTGACCTCCACGCCGTTAAACGCCTGGACTATATGTTCCTCGAAAACGGTCCGGAAGATTCCTATTATAAACGCGTCCGCGACGGACTGAAGTTCGTCCTCATGGGATGCGACCACGATTTTGATGGCTGCTTCTGTGTCTCCATGGGCACCAATATCAGCACCGATTACGACGCAGCAGTCAACGTCCACGGCGATGATATCGAAATCGACTGCAAGGACGAAGACCTGGCCGAAGCCCTGCGTGCCATGGGTGTTGCCGAAGTCGATGTTACGCCCGACGCTGTGTTAGAAAACAGCCTCGAAGTCAAGGTTCCGGAAAACTTGACGTCGGCTGTCGCCAAGAGCTCCATTTGGGACGAATACGACAAGCGCTGCATCAAGTGCGGTCGCTGCACCGTCGCCTGTCCGACCTGCACCTGCTGGTCCATGCAGGATCTCTTTTACACCGAAAACGGCCAGGCCGGCGAACGGCGCCGCGTCCAGGCTTCATGCATGATCGATGGCTATACGGAAGTAGCCGGCGGCCTCTGTTTCCGCAAGAATGCCGGCGAACGGATGCGCTTTAAGGTCCTTCACAAGGTCCTCGACTTCAAGAAGCGTTCCGGATTCCAGATGTGCGTTGGCTGTGGCCGATGCGATGCTATCTGTCCTGAATATATTTCCTTTACCCATTGTGTCGAAAAATTAGAAGCCGGTATGAAGGAGGTCAGCGGCCATGAATAATTCATATATGCCTTTCCGCTCAGAAATCTTAGAGGTCATCAAACACGCCGATGTGGAATATACCTTCCGCATGTCCTATGACCGCGGCGATACGCACCCTGTAAAACCGGGCCAGTTCTTTGAGATCTCCATTCCCAAATACGGCGAAGCGCCCATTTCCGTCAGCGGCATTACCGACCATTCCCTGGATTTCACCATCCGCCGCGTCGGCTCCCTGACCGAAGAAATCTTTGAAAACTACGTCGGCGGCCACTTCTTCATGCGCGGCCCTTATGGCAACGGCTTCGACGTCAATATGTTTAAAGGCAAGGAAATCGTCCTCATTACCGGCGGCTCCGGCCTCTCTCCGGTCCACGGCGTCATCGACTACTTCGCCGACCACATGGACGAATGCAAGAGCCTGAGTATCATTTCCGGCTTCAAGTCGCCGGACGACATCTTGTTCCGCGACGACCTGAAACGCTGGATTGCCGACGGCATGAACTTCATCTACACCGTCGACGCCGCCCCCGAAGGCTACGAAGGCAATGTCGGCCTTGTCACGCAGTACATCCCACAACTGCCGCTCAAGGACTTCGACAACGCCATCGCCGTCGTCGTCGGCCCGCCGATGATGATTAAGTTCTCCATTCAGGAACTCTTAAAAATCGGCTTCGATGAAGAAAAAATCTGGCTGTCCGAATCGCGCAAAATGTGCTGCGGCCTCGGTAAATGCGGTCACTGCCGCATCGGTGAGCTCTACGTCTGCCAGGACGGACCGGTATTCAAATACACGACCGTTCGCTCATTTATCGACTAGGAGGTAAGAACGATGATTGATATGAATTGTGGCAAGTTAAAGAAAAACGCCTTCCGCGTCACCAAAAACCGCGGCGTCACGTCGGCCCGCGTCCGCGTTCCCGGTGGCCATCTCCGGGCCGATGTCCTCGGTAAAGTTCAGGAAATCGCTGAAACCTACGGCAGTGGGGAAGTCCATTTGACCATCCGCCAGGGCTTTGAAATCTTAGGCATTCCCTTTGAAAAAGTCGACGAAGTCAATAAGGCCCTGCAGCCCATCATCGAATCGCTGGGCATCAACCAGTCGGAAAAAGGCCGCGGCTACGACTCGTCCGGTACGCGAAACATCATGGCTTGCGTCGGCAATCGCATCTGTCCCTTTGCCAACTACGATACGACGGCCCTGGCTGAACGCATCGAAAAGGCCATTTTCCCCAATGACCTCCACGTCAAAGTCGCTCTCACGGGCTGCCCCAATGACTGCGGCAAAGTCCGCATGCACGACTTCGGCATCATCGGCATGACCGAACCCCAGTTCGACCCGACGCGCTGCATCAGCTGCGGTGCCTGCGTCAAGAAGTGTAAACAGCTTTCCGTCGAAGCCTTGAAGATGGACAAGAACCGCCCCGTTCGCAACGTCGAAAAATGTATCGGCTGCGGCGTCTGTGCCCACGCCTGCCCGACCCGTGCCTGGACCCGGAGCAAGGACCAGTACTTCCGCATGACCCTCCTCGGCCGCAGCGGCAAGAAGAACCCCCGCATGGGCATCGACTTCATCAAATGGGCTGACGCCGACAGTGTCGTCAAGATCATCAGCAACGTCTACGCCTACGCCCAGAAATACATCGACCCCGAAGCACCGGGCGGTAAGGAACACATCGGCTATATGGTCGACCGGACGGGACCGGAAGAATTCCTGCGCTGGATCCTGAAAGATGTCAATCTGCCGCCGAAGGCAGAAATCTACAAACCGCTGTACTGGGACGGCATCCGGTACTCGGGATTGAAGTAGGGGGCATACGATGTACGATGAAGAATATAGTGCTTCGGCAGCCGGAGCTGCTGCCAAGGTACGCTTATTAAAACATAACCCCTTAGGTTACTTCCTCATGTCGGCCCTGGCCGGTGCTTATATCGGCTTTGGCATCCTCTTATCCTTTACCGTCGGCGGTACCCTGGGACCGATTCCCATGAATAAGATCGCCATGGGCCTCTCCTTTGGCGTCGCCCTCAGCCTGGTCATCATCGCCGGTGCCGAACTCTTTACGGGAAACGCCATGGTCCTCTTTAACGGCTGGCGCCGGAAGACCGTGACTTTGACCGACGTCATCCGCTTGTGGATCGTCTGCTATATCGGAAACCTCGTCGGCGCCGTCATCTTATCCTTTATCTTTTACGGGGCCGCCGGGACGGCCGGTGGCGTCGGGCAGGCCTTAGCGACGGCCGCTGCCACCAAGATGAGCCTGCCGCCGCTGGTCCTCTTCCTGCGGGGCATCCTCTGCAACGTCCTCGTTTGCCTGGCCGTCTGGTGCGGCTTCCGCTGCAAGTCCGACAGCGGTAAATTGATCATGACCTTCTGGTGTCTCTACGCTTTCTTCACCTGCGGCTTTGAACACAGCGTGGCCAATATGACCGTCCTGACCCTGGGTCTCCTCAATCCGGCCGGCATGGCTGTTAGCCTCTCCGGCTACGGCTACAACCTCCTGTGGGTCACCTTGGGCAATATCGTCGGCGCCGTCCTCTTCCTGGCCATTCCCTATGGCATTGCCTCTAAGAAAACGGCTGAATCCTAAAAGATGTCTGGCTCTCCCGAATTTTCTGCCAGCATAACGACCATACATCCATGTGTGGCAGATGATGTCAGAAACACCTCAACAAGGGATAAAGAGCTTAAAAAAAACGCGACTTCCGTCATGGGAGCCGCGTTTTGTCTTTGGCGCCGAATAGGCATGATAAAACCCC
>NZ_KQ958206.1:0-2003 GCF_001546855.1 Megasphaera sp. MJR8396C
GTTCGGCCGTCGTTATCAACGGCGCTGATGGCTCCATCGGCTTGACCGGCCCTGCCGGCGCTGACGGAACACCGGGCACGACGGTTACCATCAAGGCTGGCGACAGCGTAAATAATGTAGAAGGCAACCCGGTTGATCGTATCACGGCAGGCGGCGAAACCATCGCAACCATGAGTGACGGTCAGAAGTACGCCGGCGACAATGCGAAAGCAGATGGTACTAATGTCATCGCCAAGAAACTCAACGAACAGCTTGACATCATTGGTGGAGCCGATGCTGACAAGCTGACGGAAAACAACATTGGCGTCAATAACGTTAATGGTCAGTTGAAAGTTCAGTTAGTGAAAGACATCGACTTAGGTACTGAAGGCTCCGTTACGATGGGCAACACCGTAGTTAACAATAGCGGTATGACCATCGGCAGCGGCGATACAGCCGTGAGCCTCACCAACGGTGGCCTGAACAATGGTGGCAATCAGATTACCAACGTAGCCAGCGGCTCCGATGGTGTCGATGCTGACGGCAATCCGACGTACAATACGGATACCAATGCAGCCAACATCGGCGACCTTAAGAATGTGAGCGATGCTCTGGTTAATAAGGGCATGGACTTCACGGCCGATAGTGGAGACACGGTACATCGTGACCTGGGTGAAGCCCTGGGCATCGTAGGTGACGGCCAGAATATTACAACTACGACGGATCCTACAAACGGTAACATCACCGTAGCCCTGTCTGACAACCTCTCTATCGGAGCTAAAGATGGCACGAACGGATCTATCGGTGTCAATGGCAGTGATGGCAACGTCGTTACTATCGACGGCAACGACGGCATCTCGATTAAGGGTGCCGACGGCAAAGATGGTGTCAGCATTACCGGTAAAGACGGTGTCGATGGCGTCGACGGCTTGGAAGGCCACATCGGCCTCAATGGCAAAGACGGAGTGACCGACATCTATACCACACCGGGTGAAGCTGGCGTCAACGGTAAAGACGGTGAAACGATGACTCGTATCATTTACACCGATCCGAAAGGCACGAACCATCAGGTGGCTACCCTTGATGATGGCATGAAGTACTATGGCGACTTCGGGGATGTAGCCTCTGTCAAACTGAACAAACAGGTTAACGTCAAAGGCGAAGCAACGTCTGAAGATGATTTGACTACCGGTAACATCGGTGTCGTATCCAGCCAGGATGGCGACAATGCCTTGTTAACAGTTAAGCTCAATAAAGACATCAACTTAGGCTCTAACGGATCCGTAACCATGGGTAACACTGTTATCAATAATAGTGGTATGACCATTACGCCTTCTAACGGTACTCCTGTATCCTTGACGGATGCTGGCCTCAATAATGGTGGCAATAAGATTATCAATGTTGCGCCTGGAGCAATCAACGACGATTCTACAGATGCTGTCAATGGCAGCCAGTTAAATGAAATTAGAAAATTAGCTGGTCAACATACTTATGTAACCGTTGAGGGAGGTACAGAAGGCGGCGCCTCAGAGTATCAAGGTAAGAACTTACTGCTTCAAACAAAGAGAGATAACAACCTGACGACGTATTATGACCTCAAACTCTCTGATAACATCACCTTAGGTAGTGCCAACAATGATGAAGGCACAGATGGCGTAGACAGCTCTATTACACTGAATGGTGCCGATGGTTCTTCCGTCGCTATCAACGGGGCTGATGGCTCTATCGCCTTGACCAGTGGTGCTAACGGTTCCACTGCGACTATTGCAGCCGGAACGAGTGCTCCTAACTTAGCTGGTACAGATATTGATAGAATTACCGTAGGTGGTTCGACCGTCGCAACCCTTGATGACGGTATGAAGTACGGTGGTGACTTTGGCGATGCGTCTAAGGTTAAGTTGAACAATCAGGTCAATGTAAAGGGTAATGCTAAGAATGAAGCTGACCTGACCGACGGCAACATCGGTGTCGTATCCAGCCAGGAGGACGAAAACGGTCTGTTGACGGTTAAGCTCAATAAAGAC
>NZ_KQ958206.1:2103-221575 GCF_001546855.1 Megasphaera sp. MJR8396C
GACGGTTAAGCTCAATAAAGACATCAACTTGGGCGAAACCGGTTCTGTAACTATGGGCAACACCGTAGTCAACAATAGCGGTGTAACTATAGGCAGTGGTACGTCGGCAGTTACCTTGACTGATAAGGGCCTCAACAATGGCGGCAACCAGATCACTAATGTGGCCAGCGGTACAACCGGCAATACTTATGATACATCTGTAGCCGGTCAGGAAAATTACAACAACGCAGCTAATATTGGTGACTTGACCAACGCTGTCAACAATGCTGTCGAAAATATTACAGATGCAACAAAAGGCGGCGGTTTTGCCTTAAGTGCTGACGACAATAACTCTGTAAAACAGAATTTAGGCGATACAATTGCCATTGCTGGTGACGGTAATACCGTAACCTCGGTTAAAGATGGTAAGCTCGTAGTTGGCTTGAATAAGGATGTCGATCTTGGCACTGACGGTTCCCTCACGGCTGGCAATACGACCATCAATAATGATGGCGTGGTTGCGGATAAGATTGCGATTAACGATTCCGGTATCTCCATCGATAAAGATGGCATCAATGCCGGTGATAAGCAAATCAAAAACGTAGGCAGTGGTCTTGGGAATACCTATGACACGACTCAGCCAGGTCAGGAAAACTACAACAACGGTGCTAATATCGGTGACGTTTACGCCATTGCTAAGAGTCAGGCCGATGCAGAGAAAGCTCAATCCGGTAAGAACATTACTGTAGGTGATGATAACAAAGTTAACCTGAATGACAACATCACCCTTGGCAGTGATACCGATGCCTCCAAGCAGGTCAACATCGATGGCAACGGTGCAACCGTTACGGCCGGCAGCGGCGACAACCAGGTGAAACTGGATGGTTCTAAAGGCCAAATCTCCGCAGGCGGTGCCGTTCTGGGCAACCAGGAAAACACGGCTGGCGACAAAAATCCGGCAACGGGTAATTACCTCACAGGTTTGGATAATACCACCTGGGATGGCAATAATATTCAGTCCGGCCGTGCTGCTACGGAAGATCAGCTGAAGACCGTTAGCGATAAAGTCAATAAGGGTCGTGTATTCCAGGGCGATGATGGTGCCGATAATAGCGTCACCGTAGGCCTGGGCGATACCTTGAAACTTACCGGCGGTGCTGATTCGAATCGCTTGTCTGATGGTAACATCGGTGTCGTAAGAAATAGCTCTAACGATGGACTCGACATCAAACTTGCCAAGAACTTAACGAATCTTGATAGTGTAACGACCGGCAATACGACAATAAATAATAATGGTCTTACCATTAAGACCGTTGACAGCGATCGTAACATCACTATCGAAGACAGCAATATCAACATGGGCAACAACGTCGTAAGCGGCGTGGCTGACGGTACGGTAGCCGCCGGTTCGACCGAAGCTATCAATGGCAGCCAGTTGGCTCTCCGCGACCAGGCTATCAACAGCTTGGGCGGTACGGTCAATAAGCTCGATAACCGTATCAACCGCGTCGGTGCCGGTGCAGCTGCTTTGGCAGCCCTCCATCCGCAGGACTTCGATCCTGATGATAAGTGGGATTTCGCCTTCGGCTATGGTCACTATCGCGGCGCTAACGCCGGTGCTTTCGGTGCCTTCTACAAACCGAACGAAGATACAACCTTCTCGGTCGGCGGCACTATCGGCGGCGGTGAAAACATGGTCAATGCCGGTATTTCCTTCAAGGTAGGTCAAGGCAACAACGTATCTAATTCTCGTGTTGGCATGGCTAAGGAAATCAAACACCTCCGTGATGACGTAGCGAAACTCGAAGACATCGTCAATCGTCAGAGTCAAATGATTAATCAGTTGACCGGTCAGAATCCTGGCACGATTGAGTCTAAGGGCAACGAACTCTTCCCGGATGTTCCGGCTAACCACTGGGCTTACGAATACGTTACCAAGCTTCATAATCTCGGCATCATTGAAGGATATCCTGATGGAAACTTCGATGGTAACCGCATGATGACCCGCTATGAATTTGCAGCAGTTGTTTATCGTGCCATCATGGCAGGCGCTGCATCGAATGCAGCCCTCCAGGGCGACGATACGTTGGATCGCTTGGCCAACGAATTCTCTGCAGAACTCAAGTACATCCGCATCGATACGATCGCTAAGGATAAAGACGGGAAACCGACCATCCAGCGTGTCCGCATCGTTCCGGAAAACAAGCAAAACTAATCCTGTTTCTAAGGGTTCCTCTGGAGGATCTTCTGATTCTCATATAAAGTTGCGGCTGTCTTTTGGCAGCCGCAATTTTTTTGTACCAAGGGAGAATGTTCCTCTTCAAAGACATATAGAATAGACGGCAGCATGCCAAAAAGAGCCCTGTATTCCTCTCCCATACCGACGGACGGTGTGGGGGAGGGATAAGGGCTCTTTCATTATTCCATATTGACAGATCTTGCTGGGTGAAGCGTCAGGCTTGCTGCCGTTTTAGTCGATGGAGATCAACTGATACTTGTCATTGCCCATCTTTAATTTCCGCATGGCCGTCAACTGGTGCAGGCCGTGGCGGGATTCGATTCGTTCTACCAAATCGTGCTTATCTCTTTCCGGCTGGTCATAGACCCAATCGACGCTGGCTTGATCGATGGCCAGGATATCCGTCGAAGCCATCATGCCTAAATCGGGGATGACCGGTTTTGCAGCCGAAGTACCGGCGCAGTCGCAGTCGACAGACATAGAGCGCAGGACATTGAGGAAGACGATGTGTTTTCCGAAGTAGTCACAAATGGCTTTGCCGCAGTCGGCCATGTTTTCCATAAAGCCTTCTTCGAGGACCATGTTGTCCGACCAGTCGGAACCGACGGGGACGCGGGATTCATGGAAGGCGTGGACCTGTCGTTTGCCTACCTGACCGTCGGCACAGCCGATGGCGATGTTTTTCAGCGAACCGCCGTAGCCGCCCATGGCATGGCCTTTAAAGTGGGTCAGGACGATCATGGAGTCATAATCGGTAATATTGCGGCCTAAGGATACTTCCGAAAAGTGCAGGCCGTTGCGGACGGGCATCATGACGTTGCCTTTTTCATCCAAGATGTCGACAGGGCAGAAATTCCAGCCATTGACCTCTAAGGTGCGGCGGTGTTTTTCTGTCGTATCGCGGTCGCCCGGGTAGAGCGTATTCGTTTCGACGATGCTGCTGTTAGGAACCTGGGCCTGGAAGGCTTTGACCATGTCGCGAGGCAGGATATAAGGGCCGTGTTGTTCACCTGTGTGGACCTTGATAGCCGTCTTGCCGTAAATGCCTTCATTGATCTTCTGGTACAATTTAATCAAGTGTTCGGCGTCGATATGCTTGGTGTAATAGACTTTGGCATAAGAGCCTGCCTGACCGGATTGAGCCGTCGTTTCCTGACTGCCTACGACCGGCGCCTGGGCCATGGCCGGTAAGATATTGGCTTTTCCTAAAGCGACGCCGAGAGCTGCACTGCCGGCTAATTTTAAAAAGCCGCGCCGAGTTATATTTTCCATAATACGTAACCTCCTGTGTGAATGATGTAACCGGCGTCAAAGCTTGAAGCTGCAATGGGAATCAGCACTCTTGCAGACATTTTGCAAAAGACATGGCGGCGTCGATTTTTGGTGTGAAATGTTTAAAATCGCCTGTTCTTCTTTTTTGGAAAAAGGCAGTCTATAATTAGAATTTTCCTTCGTCGTACAATTTAATTTTCCAGTTCAAGTGGTCCAAGGCGTCTTGGATATCCTGTAAGTTGCTTTGGAGTTGTTGGCGTTCGTGGATTAAAATTTCCCGCCGCTCCTTGCGAGTGGCGTCACCTTGCTCGAAAAGCTCCATATAGCGCGTCAGGCCGGAAATAGAAACGTTAGCTGCCCGCATGCACTTGATAAAAGCGATGCTCTTGCAGTTTTCTTCACTATAATCGCGGACGCCGTTCTTATCGCGGGGCACATTGCGGATGAGCCCAATCTTTTCGTAGTAACGAAGCGTGTCCGGCGAGATTTGAAGTTGTTCACTTACATCTTTTATTTTCAAGGTAGTCCCTCCTTTGTAGTTCATTATAACGATTGGAGTCGTCTCCAAGTCAAGAGAAAAATAAAAATAATCAAAAGGACTTGCCAAGATGGGGGAGATGCGTTATAATAATAAAGTCGCATGACAAATTCATATTGAGGGCGGTTAGCTCAGTTGGTTAGAGTATCTCGTTGACATCGAGGGGGTCGATGGTTCGAATCCATTACCGCCCACCAAAGCAAACATATCCGAATGTGGTAGAAATGCCAGTTCGGATATGTTTATTTTTTTGCCTTGACAAGGGTATCTCGATTGCGCGGGGTGAAGATGAATGTCTATTCCTAAATGATATTGGTAAAATTTTCACAAATAGTGTATTCTGTAGATGTAACTGAGATTGGACGGAATCCGTGGGATCCGTACCGCATATTGTCTCGGTTGCGCATTTTATTAATTTCATAGCATGTCGCTTGGATCGAAAGACTGGGACGAATTTTGTAAACGTAGGCTTTTTGTGCGCATTCCCGGGAGGAATGCGCTTTTTTGAGGGAGTACATCATGCGTTTAGGGATTATTGGTGCCGGCAGAGTCGGCACTTCTTTTGTTTTAGCCATGCCTTCAGCTGTTGAGGGTATTCTTTGTTCCACAAAAGAACATACGACGCAGCGGGCGCAGTCCCTTAAGGTCAAGGCCTATACGGACGGGGCAGCCCTTCTTCGGAACTGTGATGTTCTGCTGCTGACGGTACGGGACGATGTGATCGGGAGTGTGGCCGCATCGCTGGCGGACTCGCTGACTGGCGCTGATCGGCGTGAGACCTGCATTCTTCACTGCAGCGGTGCCATGGACTTGTCTTCTCTTGAGCCGCTCTCGGCTTTGGGGTATTCTGTGGGCAGCCTTCATCCGCTGCAGAGCTTTGCCGCGCCGTCGGGAGATTTGCTGCGCCATATTTATATGGCTGTCGACGGCGATGATAGGGCCAAGGAAACGGCTCTGTTTCTCGTCAAGGCCTTGGACAGTAAACCTCTTTTTGTGCCGCAGGAAGAACGCGTCCTCTATCACGCAGCCGCCTGTTTTTGTTCCAATTACGTCGTGACGGCCGTTGCCTTGGGGCAGCGACTCATGCGGCGCTGGACGGAGACTGACGGAGAGGCAGCACAGTCCTTGATGCCCCTCCTCAAAGGGACGGTGGGAAACCTTGAACGTACCGATCGCTGGCAAAAGGCCCTGACCGGCCCTGTGTCGCGCGGCGATACGGGGACCGTGGCCAAACACCTGGACGCCATGCCGAAAGAGCTGGTCGGGCCTTACTGTGCCTTTAGCCGGGCTGCCGGAGAACTCTCTTTAGAAAACGGAACGATTACGGAAAACCAGTATGAAGTACTGAAACAAATCCTTGCGATGGCGGAAGGAGTTCACGAATGAACAAGAAAGTAACGAATCTGACCATCAAGAAAATGAAGGGGGAAGGGACTCCCATTTCCATGATTACGGCCTATGACTACGTCATGGCGCAGAATGTCGACGAAGCCGGGATCGACATGATCCTCGTCGGCGATTCTCTGGGCAACGTCGTCATGGGCCATACGTCGACGCTTCCGGTAACCATGGACGATATGGTTCACCATACGGCAGCTGTCGTCCGTGGGACGAAACGGGCCTTGGTCGTCGCCGACATGCCCTTCATGAGCTATCAGGAAAGTGTCTGCCAGGCCCTTCACAATGCCGGACGTTTGATGAAGGAAACGGGCTGCGATGCCGTAAAATTAGAAGGTGGCGCCAGTGTCTGTGAAGCCGTTAAAGCCATGACGACGGCCGGGATTCCTGTCGTCGGCCATATTGGCCTGACACCGCAGTCGGTCCATCAGCTCGGCGGCTACCGCGTACAGGGGAAAAATGCCGAAACGGCCAAACGCCTGATCCAGGAAGCCCTGGCTTTGGAAGAAGCCGGTGCCTTTGCCATCGTCTTGGAATGCGTCCCGACGGATATTGCCGCTGAAATCACGAAAGCCTTGAAGCAGGCGGCTACCATCGGCATCGGGGCCGGTAATGTCTGCGACGGTCAGGTTCTGGTCTGCACGGACCTCCTCGGTATGAGCGGCGGTTTCCGTCCGAAATTCGTCAAGACCTATGCCAACCTTCATCAGACCATCGTCGATGCTGTAAGTCAGTATATCAAAGACGTCCAGGATCGGAGCTTCCCCAATGAGGAATACAGTTTCGATGTCGACCCGGAAGTCGTTAAGGCCATGAAAGAGTAGGCTGATTTTTCGAATCGCCCGTAGAGCCCTGTCTTTTTGGACAGGGCTTTTTTTCGTATTTTCAGGGTGGCTCGAAGGCCCTTGCGATACTTGCATAAAGCGGCTTTGTGCCGCCGATTGCGATTGACTTGCGTATGTAATCATTGTACAATTAATGAAAGAAAAGGAAGCGAATTACAGAGGTCGTTTGTCCAAACGCACGCGTACCGCCTGCCCGATGAAAGGGGAGTACTGCGGCGTTTTTTTCTTAATCGACCTGTATATTATTAGGAGGCTATGCTGAATGAGGCATGATCTACGCGACGTCTGTATGCAGATACGGCGGGATACCGTGCGGTCTATTTACCGTGCCGGGTCGGGCCACCCGGGCAGCTCCTTATCGGCTGTCGAACTTATGGCCACCCTCTATTTTACCGATATATTTACGTGTTTCCCCGACAGGCCTCATGCGCCGGAACGGGATCGCTTTGTCTTGTCGAAGGGCCATGCGGCGCCGGCTTTTTACAGCACCTTGGCTCATAAGGGCTATTTCCCCTTGGAATGGCTCGATACGCTGCGGACGGTCGGAAGTCCTCTTCAGGGCCATCCCAATCTTCAGAAGCTGCCCTGTCTGGACTGTGCCGTCGGTTCTTTAGGGCAGGGGCCGTCCATTGCCAACGGCATGGCTTTGGCCTTGAAGCTGAAAGGAAAGCCTCAGCAGGTATTCTGTCTCATCGGTGACGGGGAACAGCAGGAAGGACAGGTCTGGGAAGCGGCAGCTTTTGCCGGCCAACACCACCTGGACAACGTCTGTCTCATCGTCGACTGCAATGGATTACAGCTCGTCGATTCCATGGCTGATATTAAGGACATGGAACCCATGGATGCCAAGTGGGAAAGCTTTGGCTGGCATGTCCTCCGCGTCGACGGTCACGATACGGATGCCCTCTATGATGCCTATGGGGCGGCGAAAGCCCGTTCTGATAAACCGACGGTCATCTTGGCCAAGACCGTCAAGGGCAAGGGCGTTTCTTATATGGAAAACCAGGCCGAATGGCACGGTGCTGCGCCCGATGAAGCCCAGTACGCTCAGGCCATGAAAGAATTGGAGGTGCGGTCATGAACCGGGTACCTATGCGTGACGGCTATGGCAAGGCCCTCTTAGAGTTATGCCGCCTTCACGACGACGTCATGGTCCTTGACGCCGACGTTGCCAAGTCGACGCGGACCGAATGGATTCGCAAGGAATTTCCTGATAAATATATCAATGTCGGTATTTCGGAACAGGATCTCGTCGGCACGGCAGCCGGCCTGTCTTTGACGGGCTTCGTTCCCTTTGTGTCGACGTACGGTGTCTTTTTGACCGGCCGCGGCTGGGGACAGATTCGCAATACGGTCTGCTACAATAAACTGAATGTCAAGCTCGGCGGGGCTCACGCCGGTATTTCTGTCGGCCCTGACGGGGCGACCCATCAGGCCTTGGAAGATATCGCCCTCATGCGGGTCATCCCCAACATGACGGTCATCACGCCCTGTGACTGGTGGGAAACGTACAAGGCGACCCTGGCCGTCTATGATATCAAGGGGCCGTCGTACGTCCGCTTTGGCCGCAATCCGGCACCGGTCATTACGTCGGAAGACACTCCCTTTGACCTCTATAAGGCGGCGATTTTCCGCGATGGTCGCGATGTGACTCTCTTTGCCAACGGCCTCATGGTCCATGAAGCCCTGGTGGCAGCCGAGGCTCTTGAAAAAGAAGGGATTTCGGCCCGCGTTGTAAATGTCCGCATTGTAAAGCCCCTCGACCTCGATACGATCTGCACCTGTGCTGCTGAAACGGGGGCAGCCGTCGTCTGTGAAGAACATCAGATTATGGGCGGCCTCGGCGGCGCCATTTGTGAAGCCTTGGCCCTGCACCATCCGATTCCGGTCGAACTAGTCGGCATTCAGGACCGCTTCGGCGAATCGGGGAAGCCCGATGATTTATTGAAGGCCTATAATTTGTCGGCAGAAGATGTCATTGCTGCCGCCCATAAAGTTATGAAAAGAAAATAATGATGAAGCTGCTCATCCTTTATGAACGGGAAGAGCAGCTTGTTTCATATCCGGCATAAATAAATGAACCTCGTGCCAAGTTTGCATAGTGTTTTGAAAGGCATGCAAAATCGGTAATTGATTGGCTATTTTAAGCGAGTATTGTATAATAGTTATAACATCTTTTTGGAGGCGAGTTATTTTGTACACGAAAGCGTTGTTGACAGACCTGTATCAGTTGACGATGATGCAGGGCTTATTTTTTGAAGGCAAGCACGAGCAGCAGTGCGTGTTTGACCGCTATTATCGAAGTAATCCTTTTAAAGGAGGGTATACGGTCGTCGCCGGGTTGGAACATCTCATCGACTATGTAGAAAACATCCACTTCAGCGATGATGACCTGGCGTACTTGAAGGGTACGGGCTTTTTCCGCCAGGAATTCCTGGACTATTTGAAAGAGTTGCGCTTTACCGGCGATATTTATGCCATGCCCGAAGGCACCGTCGCCTTTCCGCAGGAAGTCCTCCTGCGCGTCCAGACCAAGAAGGACGAAGCCTTGCTCTTGGAAACGTGCATGTCCATGATCATGAACCATGAAAGCCTTATTGCCACGAAAGCTCGCCGCGTTCGGACTGTTGCCGGCAATGACAATCTCATGGAATTTGGCCTGCGCCGCGCTCAGGGGAAATCGGCTGGTATCTATGGCGCTCGTTCGGCTATGATCGGCGGCTTCAATGGGACTAGTAACGTCCTGGCTGGGGCAAAATTCGGAATGCCGGTCTTAGGGACCATGGCGCACAGCTGGGTCATGAGCTTCTCGTCGGAACTGGAAGCCTTCCGTCAATATGCCAAACAGTATCCCAACAACCTCATCTTGTTGGCCGATACGTATAATACGTTGAAGCAGGGCGTTCCCGATGCCATTACGATCTTTAAGGAAATGAAGGAAGCCGGCACTTTGCCTAAGGTTTACGGCATTCGCCTCGACAGCGGCGACTTGGCTTATCTCTCGAAGGAAGCCCACAAGATGTTTACGGCTGCCGGGTTCCCGGACGCCGTCATCGCAGCTTCGAATGACCTTGATGAAAACCTCATTTTTGAATTAAAAGGTCAGGGCAGCGCCATCAATTCTTGGGGTGTCGGCACCAACCTCATTACGGCTAAGGACAGCCCGTCTTTGGGCGGCGTCTTCAAACTCGTCGGCCAGTATGACGACGGCAAGTTCGTACCCAAGATCAAGATGAGCGACAATGCCGAAAAAATTTCTAATCCGGGCCTCAAGAACGTCCTTCGCGTCTATGACAAGAAGACCGGTAAGATGAAGGCCGACATCATCATCCTCGAAGGGGAAAGCATCGATGAATCGAAGGATTTGCTCTTGAAGAGCGACAAGGCTCCGTGGCGTTTCCGGACGATTCCGGCCGGTACCTACCGGGTTCAGCAGATGTTGATCCCTATTTTTAAACAGGGTAAATTGGTATATAAAAAACCGAATCTCAAGGATATCATGACCTATGCCGACGAACAGATTCAGACTCTGTGGCCTGAATACTTGCGGCTGGTCAATCCGGAAGAAATGTGGGTCCAGCGCAGCAGCAAGCTGTCGGCCCTGCGGGATGCCGTGTTGAAAGAAGAATCGGCTCATTTCTTCTAAGCCGGCCATCGAGGGGACGATGGCCAAACAGGGAGGCTCTTTCTGCTTTCTTTTCCGCAGCTGCTCTTTGGGGCCTTGGCGGGAAGAGGGGAGAAGGCGCCTTTTCTGCACTATTGTATAAGGGGGAATCCTTATGGTTTCAACAGATACGCGCAAGAAATATGAAAAACTGCAAGCTATATTAAGCTCCATGGGAAGCGTCGTCGTCGGCTTTTCCGGCGGCGTCGACAGCACCTTTTTGACCTGTGCCGCTCATCAAGCCTTAGGCAATAAGGTTTTGGCCGTCACGGCCGTATCGGCAACCCTCCCGGGGAGCGAAGCCGCTGACGCTACGGCTATGGCGGAATTCATCGGCGTGGAACACCGGTTGGTCAATTCGACGGAGTTTGAAGATCAAAAATTCGTCGACAATCCGCCGGAACGCTGCTATTACTGCAAGAAAATCCGCTTTACGGCCCTGGTCAATCTGGCCAAGGCTGAAGGCTATCAGTGGGTCATCGACGGCGGCAACGTCGACGATCTCGGCGACTACCGGCCGGGGATGAAGGCTCTGGAAGAGTTGTCCGACGCCGTCCGCAGCCCGATGATTGAAGCCGGGTTGAATAAGGCCGATATCCGGGCCCTGTCCAAGGAATTTGGCCTTCAGACCTGGAACAAGCAGAGTGCAGCCTGCCTTGCCAGCCGCGTTCCTTATGGGGTTCGCCTGACGCCTCATTTATTGGCTCAGATCGACGCCGCCGAAGCGGCCGTTGCTCCCTACGTTCAAGGGTCGCTGCGCGTCCGCTATCACGGCGACGTGGCTCGTATCGAAGTCGGGTTGGACGAAATCCCGTCGGTCTTGGCTCACCGTGAAGAAATCGTCCGGGCCATTAAGGATACGGGATTTTCCTACGTAACCCTCGATCTCGGCGGCTATGAAATGGGAAGTCTCAATGATGTCATCGATACCGATGAGGAAGTAAAGTGATATGGCGATTACCAAGAAAGTAAAAGACGAAATGCTCCAGCGTTTCCAGGATCAGTACGGCATCATGAAGCCGGCTCTGCATTATAATTCGCCCTTTGAACTGATGATTGCCGTCATCTTGTCGGCTCAGTGTACGGACGAACGGGTCAATATCGTGACGGCGGGCTTGTTCCCGGAATATAATACAGCGGAAAAGATGCTGTCTTTAGGCCTTGACGGTCTCGAAGAAAAGATTCGGACCTGCGGCCTCTATCACAGCAAGGCCAAGAATATTCTGGCCAACTGTGCCATCCTCTGTGATGAGTATGGCGGCGAAGTACCGCAGACCTTTGAAGAACTGGTGAAACTGCCCGGCGTCGGCCGCAAGACGGCCAATGTCCTGGTCAGTGTCTTGTTCGACATTCCGGCCATCGCCGTCGATACCCACGTCTTCCGCGTTTCCAATCGACTCCAACTGGCAAAGGGCAAGACGCCCCTTGAAGTGGAAAAGGGACTGCAGAAGGCCATTCCCAAGGAATGGTGGAGTCGGGCGCATCACTGGCTGATCTGGCACGGCCGTCGGGTCTGTAAGGCCCGAAAGCCCTTGTGCGACGAATGCTTCCTTTCTGATTTATGTCCGGGAAGTCAAAGTAAGTCGTCGAAACAGTGATTTTGTTAAAAAGTTATTGACAAACAGCGAAAAGTTTTATAAAATACTACCAATACATACAAAAATTTCATACCGTGATATCCAGAGCAGCTGAGGGATGGGCCCGATGACGCTGCGGCAACCTGCCGACGGTAAGGTGCCAATTCCTACAGGCTATTCCTGAAAGATATGATGTGAATTGAGGCGCAGCTTGAGGGCAGCGCCTCTTTTTTTGTATGATGCACTTATTCTTTATGATGGGGTTGGGGGGACTTTTTATGAATGATTCTTGCAGCAGACAGACGATTCGCAAACGGGACGTCATCATCTTGGGCTTTGCCTTCTTTGCTACGTATTTTGGGGCCGGTAACCTTATTTTTCCGCCGCTCTTGGGACTCAACAGCGGCAGCGATTTCTTGTCGGGCCTGGCTGGCTTGACCTTGTCGGGGATTTTCCTGCCGATTTTTACACTCATCGTCATCGGCCTCAACGGTGACGTCCACACCATTACGGATAAGGTCGGCAAGTATACGTACCGCATCCTCTTGGCGGCGCTGATGCTGGTCTGTACCTTCGTATCCATCCCGCGGACGGCTGCGACGGCAATCCAGCTCGGCGTTCAGGGCAATTTTCCGGCAGCGCCCATGATTCCCTTAGTCGTCGTCTATTTTCTGCTCTGCTATTTCTTCGTCGCCGATCCGCGTAACGTCATGGACCGCATGGGGAAATATTTAACGCCGGCCTTGGCCTTCATCTTGGTGGCCATTGCCATTGTCGGGATTTTCTTTCCCTTGGGGACTCCAGCGGAACCGGCCGTCGACAATCCTTTCGTCAATGCCTTCCTCGGCGGCTACAATACGGGCGACGTCTTGGTCAGCTTTATCATGGCTGCCGTCTTCATCAGCTCCATTCACGGCAAGGGCTATACGGCAGTGGGCCAGCGCAATAAGGTCCTCATCTACTGCGGTATCGTATCCTTCGTTCTGCTGCTCATTATCTACGGCAGCCTGCTCTACATGGGGGCCAGCGTCAGTCAGTTCTATCCTCAGACCATCGGCCGGGCTGAGCTCTTAGTGGCCATCATCCAGCGCATCGGCACCTGGGTCATGATTCCCATGGGCCTGGCTGTCGTCCTGGCCTGTCTTACGACGGCCATCGGCCAGATTGCTGCCGTTGCTGAATTTACCAGCACGACGTCCGGCGGCCGCGTCAGCTATAAAAAAGCGGCGGTGGCCTGCTCGCTTCTGTCGGCCCTGACGGCCTTCCTCGGCGTCGACGGCATCGTCACCTACATCGGTTGGATCTTCGGCGTCGCCTATCCGCCGTGCCTGGCTCTGCTCGTGTTAGGCATCATCGGGCCCGTCCTGCCCAATCATGGGGCGTATAAGGGTTCGGTCTACTTGGTCACTCTCTTTGCCTGCTTGGAATCCCTGCCGGGCCTGAGCGGCCTGGCCTTCTCTAAGGCCATCGTGGCAGCTGTGCCGCTGTCGGCTTACGGTTTTGGCTGGATCATTCCCTTTGTAGGCGGCCTTATCGGAGGTTCGCTCTTGGGGCACTTTACATCGGAAACAGAGGCCTTGGAAGCCGAGGCAAAATAACGGTAAAGGCATTGTACTCAAATTTTTCAGAGGACAATGCCTTTTTGGTTGCACAATGGAGAATTTCTATCTATAATGGTAGCATAAATCAGCACAAAGGAGGTTTTTTCATGGACTTAAAGAAATTGTATATCGACGGCCAATGGGTAGCACCCTTATCCGGCCAATACATCGACGTTGAAAATCCGGCGACGAAAGAAACTTTCGCCACCGTTGCCGCTGCCGGTGAACAGGATGTCGCCGCTGCCGCCTTAGCTGCAGCCAAAGCATTTCCTGCTTGGGCGGCAAGACCGATGGAAGAACGAATTGATTTTATGAGAAAATTGCTTAAAGAGCTCATTCAATTTGAACCGCAGATGGTCGATGCTGTCGTCAACGAATTGGGGATCCCTGTTTCCTTCGTTAAGACCAATCACATCGGCTACCAGTTCGTACGGACTCAGTCTTATATCGACTTGGCACCGAAGCTGCCTTTAGTCGAAAAACTGCCCCAGTCCGTTGTATACCGCCGTCCCTTAGGAGTTATCGGCTGCATCACGCCGTGGAACTATCCTTTGGGCCAGATCATCCAAAAAGTCATTCCAGCTATTTTGGTCGGTGCGACGGTCGTCTTGAAGCCCAGCCAGTCGACGCCGGTAACGGCTTATTATCTGGCCGAAGCCTTTGATCGGGCAGGATTCCCGAAGGGCGTCTTCAACTTCATCCCCGGCCGCAGTGGTGAAATCGGCAATGCCATCTGCGACGATCCCAATATCTCTATGATTTCCTTTACGGGTTCGACGAAAGCGGGCATCAAAGTATCCCAGCGTGCCTTGGCGACCATGAAGCGTATCAGTATGGAATTGGGCGGCAAGTCGCCGTTCATCATCCTGCCCGGGGCCGACTATGAAAAGGCGGTCCGCATGTGCTTCAACTCGCTGCTGCTCAACAGCGGTCAGACTTGCACGGCCTTGTCGCGATTGATCATTCCCAAGGAAGCAAAAGCCGAAATCGAACAGATCATCCTCAAGGTCCTGCCGGAATACACTGTCGGCGACCCGACCTTGGAAACGACGAAAGTCGGCGCTGTCGCTTCGAAAGAACAGTGGAATATCGTCGATTCTTACATTGCTAAGGGCATCGAAGAAGGGGCTACAGTCCTCGCCGGCGGCCGTCCGGAACCGCCTGAAAAGGGGTACTTCATCAATCCGACGGTCTTCACCGATGTGACCAACGATATGACCATTGCCCAAGAAGAAATCTTCGGGCCTGTCCTCTGCGTCCTCACCTATGAAGGGGTCGACCAGGCACTGGCCATCGCTAACGACACCAAGTACGGCCTCAACGGCGCCGTCTGGGGTCCTGATAAGGAAGAAGCCACGAAGGTTGCTGAAGGCATCCTGTCGGGCAACATCTACGTCAACGGCAGCCCGCGCGACGTCACGGCGCCTTTTGGCGGCTTTAAGGACAGCGGTCTCGGCCGTGAAGGCGGCAAAGACGGGATGTTGGAATTTACGGAACCGCAAGCCATTTTTAACGCATAAACTATTGTAGAGGAGTTATTAGCTATGAATTTTGATGAACAAGCCATGAATATCCGCCGAGGCAAGCAAGGCATTCTTGAAACCTTCCCGCGGGCGGTTTTAAAGACTACCGATGATTTGAGTGTGCTCTACACGCCGGGCGTAGCTCAGCCGTGCCGGGAAATCACCAAAGATCCGGACCTGTCCTTTGACCTGACCTGCCGGGGAAATATGATTGCCGTCGTATCCGATGGGACCCGCGTCCTCGGTTTGGGCGACATCGGTCCGGAAGCGGCCATGCCGGTCATGGAAGGGAAATCCATCCTGTTCAAGGTATTCGGCGGCGTCAATGCCGTTCCCATCTGCCTGGACACCAAGGATCCCCAAGCGTTCATCGAAACGGTCAAGCGCCTGCAGCCGTCTTTTGCCGGCATCAACTTGGAAGACATTTCGTCGCCGAAATGCTATGAAATCGAAGAAACGCTGAAGCGGGAGATGGACATCCCCGTCTTCCATGACGACCAGCACGGCACGGCCATCGCTGCCTTAGCTGGCGTCATCGGAGCCCTGCGCTTCGTCAAAAAAGACCTCAAGACGGCTCGTATCGTCATCAACGGTGCCGGTGCTGCCGGCGCTTCCATCGGCCGCCTCTTGGTCCGGGCCGGTGCTGAAGACGTCACTATGGTCGACCGTCCGGGCATCCTCTACGCCGGTATGGAAGGCCTCAATGCCGTCCAGGCGAAACTGGCCGAAGTGACCAACCGCTCCCGGAAGCAGGGGACCTTGGCCGATGCTGTCAAAGGCGCGGACCTGCTCCTCGGTGTTTCGGCACCTCATATTTTCACGAAAGAGCTCATCGAATCCATGGCTGACGATGCCATCGTCTTTGCTATGGCCAACCCCATTCCCGAAACGGACTATGCTTCGGCTAAAGCTGCCGGTGCCAAAGTCGTCGGGACTGGTCGTTCCGATGCGCCCAACCAGATCAACAATGTCATGGTCTTCCCGGGCATCTTCCGCGGTGCTATGGCCGTCCGGGCCCGCAGCATCAACGAGGATATGAAACTGGCCGCAGCCTATGCTATCGCGTCCTTAGTTTCTGACGACGAACTGGCTGAAGACCATGTCATCCCTAACGCTTTTGACGAACGAGTAGCTCCGGCCGTCGCAGCAGCCGTCGCCAAAGCGGCCATGGATAGCGGTGTCGCCCGCATTACTCGCGACCCTGAAGACATCCGCCGGGAAGCAGCAGAAACGATTGCCAAGTTCCGCGCCGTGTCTGAATCGGTCAACGCATAATATAATACTATAAAGAGAGCCGTTTCCTGAGTCTATTGACTTGGGAAACGGCTCTCTTTTGGTTCTGTGTCAAATGTTAGGGAACTCTAAGCTATCCGCTGTGATTGGCTGTAGTGAGTCTTTCTCTCTTGACCATTTTTATACGTCGTAAGTGAAGGTCAAATCTTTTTTGATATCGGGGTGGAGGCTTCGTCCGACGATGCACATATCTCTTGTGGCGGCTTCGATGGAGCTGCGATGCTTTTCATCGACGGATTTGGGTAAATGGAAGTGGACGCCGATGTGTTCAAGCCGGAAATTTTTGTCATCGACGGCGGTTTCGGTATCGGCATAGGTTCCGGTCAGGTCGCAGTTCATTTGTGATGCCACTGCCGCCATGATGGAGATGGCGCAGGAAGCGTAGGTGTCGGCCAAGAGTTCTGCCGGGGAATACGTTTCTTCATAGCCACCGTAGCTGGTCGGGCCGTCGGTGAGCACGGTCTGTTTCTTTTTAGCATCGTGAAGTTCGTTGCGAAGATGGCCTTTGCATAATACGTAAGACATGGGATTACCTCCTTTGAAGCGAGTATTAAAATAATGTAATATATGCGTGTAGTATATGGGCCGTAACCCTTTGCTTCATTGTACCATAACACCGGGGAACACGTCTGGGATTTTACCGATTTTTTGGATTTGATTTTCCGTTAAAAAGGGGAGATTATGCCACGTCAATCGGTTTTGATATTTATTTTGACTTTTTGACCTATATTCTCTTGACAAAAGATTTGGGTCATGCTATCTTATATATAGTCTTAGAGGTCAAATAGTCAGAACGCTAAGAAAAGTCAAATGAGCAAGAGGTGAGTGGTCATGAACTTGGATGCACGAAAACAGAAGATACTGCAAGTCATCGTTCAGGACTACATCGCCTCTGCTGAGCCTGTCGGGTCACGGACGATTGCCCGTAAGTATGATTTGGGCGTCAGTCCGGCGACGATCCGCAACGAGATGTTCGATTTGGAAATGATGGGATATTTGGAACAGCCGCACACGTCGGCCGGCCGAGTCCCGTCTTTGAAGGGCTATCGGCTCTATGTCGACTGCCTTCTCAAGCCGACGAAGATCACGGAAGCGGAAAAGAAGTTCGTCCAGTCCTGGTTTCAAGATAAGCTGAGCAGTGTCGATGAAATCTTTCAGTCGACGGCCAAGCTCCTGGCGAGGATTACGCACAACGTCACCTTGATCATGGCGTCGGAGCGGCTCAACTCCAAGTTGAAGTACATTCGCTTCCTGCCCCTCGATGACAGAAGGGCGATCATGATCGTCGTCACTGACACGGGACAGGTTGAAAATTGTATTTATCCGAAGCCCCGCGGGGCCAGCATGGATGATTTGAACATCATTGCTCAAAAGCTGACCAACTATCTGACCGGTACGGCCATGGACCGCATCGATGAAAAGGCTATCGAAACATTTCATGAAACCATCGTCGACGACGTCGAACTGTATCGGCTGGCCTTCCGGGCCATGGAGCAGACGCGCCGCCAAGGAGAGCATTTCTACAAAGGCGGTACGACGGAGCTGCTCAACAAGCCGGAATTTAAAGACGTCGACAAGGCCAAGAGCCTCTTTACCATGTTGGAAGAACAGGACATCGTCGCCAACATCCTTCACGATGAAGGCGAAGGTCAGGCTGTTACCGTCCGGATCGGTGAGGAAACGAAGCTGTCGCCAATCAACGACTGCAGCATCATTGAAGCGACCTTTACCGATCACGATGTCGTTCTCGGCAAGCTGGCCGTCTTAGGACCAGCCCGGATGGAATATGCCAAGATCATCGGCCTGTTGGATTTCATGAAACAGCATATGACACAGATGCTGTCCCATTACCAGGACGAGACGTAAGGAGGAGTACCGAACGAGATGAGTAACGAAGAGAAAAAAGATACTGTATTACAGGAAGAAGCGAATAAAGTAGCAGAAGACGCTGCTAAGGAAAAAGCCGAAGCCGTAGACGCTCAGGCGGCAGATGAGGGCGCTGCGCAAGCAGAACCGGATGCCAATGACGGCGCTGACAAGGCCGATGCGGAAAAAGCCGCAAAGTTTGAACAGCAGTTCGTTCGCCTGCAGGCTGATTTTGCCAACTATAAGAAGCGTACTGCTTCCGAAAAGCTTCAGATTTCGGAAGTCGTCAAAATGGATGTCCTCAGCCGGATCCTGCCGGTCATCGACAATTTTGAACGGGCTCTAAAAGCCCCGACGGATGCCGTTTCCGACGATGTACACTCCTTTATCGAAGGGTATGAAATGATTTACAAACAGCTTATGGCCGTCCTTGAAAAGGAAGGGGTCACGAAAATCGAAGCTGTTGGTAAACCTTTCGATCCCAACTATCATCAGGCTGTCATGCGTGTGCCCAGTGACGAATACGATGACGATATCGTCGTAGAGGTCCTTCAGGAGGGCTATCTCCTGGGTGAAAAGACCTTGCGTCCGGCCATGGTTAAAGTTGCATTTAACGGTTAATTATCGTTTAGTATAAGAATGGAGGAATCTTTTATGAGTAAAGTTATTGGTATTGACTTAGGTACGACAAACTCCGTAGTCGCTGTTATGGAAGGCGGCGAACCTACGGTCATCACGAATACGGAAGGTTCTCGTCTCACCCCGTCGGTTGTCGGTTTCTCAAAGACCGGCGAACGCCTCGTCGGCCAGTTGGCAAAACGCCAGGCCGTTTCTAACCCGGAAAACACCATTGCCTCGATCAAGCGTCACATGGGCGAAAACTACACCGTTGACGTTCAGGGCAAAAACTATACGCCGCAGGAAATTTCGGCTATGGTCCTTCAGAAATTGAAGGAAGACGCTGAAAGCTACTTGGGCGAAAAAGTAACCCAGGCCGTTATCACGGTTCCGGCTTACTTTAACGACAGCCAGCGTCAGGCTACGAAAGACGCCGGTAAAATCGCCGGTCTCGACGTTCTCCGTATCGTCAACGAACCGACGGCAGCCGCTCTTGCTTATGGCCTCGATAAAGGCGGCGACGGCAAGATCCTCGTATTTGACCTCGGCGGCGGTACATTCGACGTCTCGATCCTCGAACTCGGCGACGGCGTCTTTGAAGTAAAGGCTACCAACGGCAATACGAAACTCGGCGGCGACGACTTCGACAACAAGGTCATGGATTGGATGGTTGACGAATTCAAGAAACAGACCGGCATCGACCTCTCGCAGGATAAGATGGCTGACCAGCGCTTGAAAGAAGCTGCTGAAAAAGCAAAAATCGAATTGTCGACGGTCCTTTCGACCAACATCAACCTGCCCTTCATCACGGCTGACGCTTCGGGCCCGAAACATCTCGACCTGACCCTGACCCGTGCTAAATTCAACGAACTGACGGAAGACCTCGTCCATGCTACGATGGAACCGACGAAGAAGGCTATTGCCGACTCCGGTCTCAGCATCGACGAAATCGATAAGATCATCCTCGTCGGTGGTTCCAGCCGTATCCCGGCCGTTCAGGAAGCCATCAAATCGATCCTCGGTAAAGAACCGAGCAAGGGCGTAAACCCTGACGAATGCGTTGCTATCGGCGCTGCTATCCAGGCCGGTGTCCTCGTAGGTGACGTCAAAGACGTTCTCCTCCTCGACGTTACGCCGTTGTCCCTCGGTATCGAAACCCTCGGTGGTGTCTTCACCAAGATCATCGAACGCAATACGACAATCCCGACCTCTGGCAGCCAGGTATTCTCGACGGCAGCCGACAATCAGCCGTCCGTTGACGTCCACGTCCTTCAGGGCGAACGTGAAATGGCTGCTGACAACAAGACCCTCGGCCGCTTTGAACTGACGGGCATTCCGGCAGCTCCGCGTGGAGTACCTCGTATCGAAGTTACTTTCAACATCGATGCTAACGGTATCGTAAACGTTTCGGCAAAAGACCTCGGAACGGGTAAGGAACAGAAGATCACTATCAAATCCTCTTCGGGTCTCGACAAGAGCGAAATCGACCGCATGGTCAAGGAAGCTGCTGCTCACGAAGCCGAAGATAAGAAACGTAAAGAAGGCATCGAAGCGAAGAACAACGCCGACTCCCTCATTTACCAGGCTGAAAAGACCATCAAGGATATGGGTGACAAAGCCGACGCTGCTAAAGTTTCGGAAATTAAAGACAAAATCGCCGACTTGAAAGAAGCTGTAAAGAGCGACGATGTCGATAAGATCAAGGCTGCTTCGGAAGCATTGACCAAACCGCTTTACGACTTGACCAGCGAAATGTACAAGAACGCTGATGCAGCTTCGCAGCAGGCACAGCCGGAAGGCGGCAGCGCTCAGTCCGATGCCGGCGAAAGCCAGAAGCAGGATGACAATGTAGTAGACGCCGATTACACCGTAGTTGACGACGATAAGAAGTAAGATAGATAAGAGGGGCTTCTCAGATGAGCAAAAGAGATTACTATGAAGTGCTCGGCGTTTCCAAAGACGCCAGCGATGCGGAAATTAAAAAAGCTTTTAAAAAGCTGGCCCTCAAGTATCATCCGGACCGCAACCCTGATGATCCGAAGGCGGCTGAAGAAAAGTTCAAAGAAATCAACGAAGCCTACAGCGTCTTGTCTAATTCGCAAAAACGCGCCCAGTACGACCAGTTCGGTCCGGCAGCCTTCCAGAATGGGAACGCTGCCGGTTCCGGTGCTGGTTTTGGTCAGGGCGGCTTCGGAGGATTTGGCGGCTTTGGCGGTTTCGGCCAGGGCGGTCAGGGCTTCGGTGGCTTTGAAGATATCTTTGATTCCTTCTTTGGCGGTCAAGGCGGCCGGCAGTCGTCCAATGGGCCTCAGCGGGGCGCCGATCTGCGCTATGACGTAGACATCGCCTTGAAGCAGGCTGCTTTTGGGACGGAAATGGAAATTGAAGTTCCCAAGGAAGAAACGTGTGACCACTGTCACGGCGAAGGTGCCGAACCGGGCAGCAAGGTCGATACCTGCCCTGACTGTCACGGTACAGGCCAGCAGCGTGTCGTCCAGAACACACCCTTTGGCCAGATGGTCAATGTCCGCACTTGCAGCCGCTGCGGCGGTACGGGCAAGATCATCCATGACAAATGCAAGAAATGTCATGGTTCGGGAACGGTAAAAGTTCGCAAGAAACTGAAGATCAAGATTCCTGCCGGTGTCGATGACGGCGCACGCCTGCGCGTTGCCGGCGAAGGTGAACCGGGTACCCGAGGCGGCGGTCACGGCGATCTGTACGTCTACATCTTCGTTCGCCGCGATCCGAAGTTTGCCCGTGAAGGAAGCGACATCTTGTCAGAAGAAACGATTTCCTTTGCTCAGGCAGCTTTGGGGACCAAGATTCCTGTCGAAACCCTGGATGGAAAAATCGAGTTGAACATTCCGGCCGGCACCCAGACCGGTACCTTGTTCCGCATTCGCGGCAAGGGCATTCCGGTCCTCGGCGCCAAGAACCGCCGCGGTGATCACCACGTCCGGGTTACGGTTTCCATTCCTAAGAAATTAAACGACAAACAGCAGGAACTCCTGCGTGAATTCGCCTATGCCGGCGGTGAAACGTGGGTGGGGGAGCCAAAGTCGGCTGAAAAGAAGGCCGATGACAGTGCTGTAAGCAATACGAAAAAAGACACCAAGAAGAACAAGAAGAGCGTCTGGAACAAGCTGAAAGACGATTTGTTTCAGAGCTTGAGAAAAGTATGGGGCGACTTCTGTTGGAGTTGGGCCCGATTAAAAGAAGATCTGTAAAGATGAAGGGAGCATAGACGATGCAATGGAATGAAGTCGATTTGCTCGTTTCCCCAGTGGCCACCGATTTGGTGGCCCTTCTTGTTTATGAATGTGGCAGCAACGGTTCGGTCATCGACGATGAACAGCCGGACTCTGAGGGTCGCGTCCGCATTACAGCGTATTTCCCGCTGGCACAAGAAGGTTTGGTGGAAACGATACGAGAAAAAATGAACGCCCTTGAAAGCCGCGGCGCCGACCTCGGCAACTGGCAGGTCATCGAAAAGAACGTCAACGATGAAGACTGGCTCTTTGCCTGGCAGGATCATTTCCATCCCAAGAAGATCTCACGCCATTTTTGGGCGGAACCGGCTTGGGAAAAAGCGTCGCCGGAACCGGGAGAAGATGTCCTTACCATCGATCCCGGACTCGCTTTTGGCAGCGGCTTTCACGATACGACCTGTCTCTGTGTCCAGTACCTGGAAGATACGGTACAACCGGGCGACATCGTCTTTGACATCGGAACGGGTACGGGAATTTTGGCCATTGCAGCTGCTAAATTGGGAGCCGCTCATGCAGCAGCCGTCGATTTTGACAGTGCCGCTGTCGCCCAGGCCCGGGTCAATGCAGCCATTAACGGCGTCGAAGATAGGCTGTCCATTGCCAACAGCGACCTTTTGGCGGCCATCCCTAAGGGACAAAAAGCCGACGTCATCGTGGCCAATCTGGTGACCAATGCCGTCTTGGCACTCTTGCCGACGGTGGCTCCTTATTTAAAAGACGGCGGCACGCTCATCGTCAGCGGTATCATCGACGACCGCATCGACGAAGTGCGGGCGGCTGCCGAAAAGGCCGGGTTTGTATGGGCTGATGAACAGCTCCGGAGCGGCTGGTATGCCGTAAAATTGACGAGGTGAGATCATGCGCAAGATTTTTACGGATTTTCCGATTTGCGGTACCTTTGAACTGTCGGCTGACGATGCCCGTCACGTCGTCCTCGTCCTGCGCCACACCGTAGGCGACACCATTCCTGTGACCGACGTGACCGGGACCACCTATGAATGCTTCATTACCCGCATCGAAGGTCATTCGGCCTATTTGACGCCGGCTAAAAAGTTATCTGAGCCGGCGGCTTCGGTAGGAACGGTTACTTTGGCAGCCGGCATCTTAAAAGGTGATAAGTTCGACTGGGTCATTCAGAAGGCGACGGAGCTTGGCGTCAGCCGAATCGTTCCTGTACAAATGGAATATTGTGTAGTAAAATTAGATGATAAACGGCAGAAGTCCCGGCTTGAACGGTGGCAGCGGCTGGCACTGGAAGGGGCTAAGCAGTGCGGCCGCGACGACGTGCCCGATGTGGCACCGGTCATGACCTTTACGGATTTTGTCGACGCTTATGCCGACCGGCGCTGCATCCTTCCCTATGAACGGGAAACGGCGCCGCTGTCCGAAGCCTGCCGCGACGTGCGGACCGGTGATGTCGTCATTGCCATCGGTCCCGAAGGGGGCTATGCCGAGAAGGAAATCGCCTACGCCGGGCAGCATTTTGCCTGGTGCCGCACGGTTTCTCTCGGTCCGCGTATCCTGCGGGCTGAAACGGCGTCGCTGACGGCCTTATCTATCATTATGTACGAAAGAGGATTCAAGTAATGCCAACTATTGCTTTTGCGACCCTGGGCTGTCGTGTCAACCAATACGATACGGACAGCATACGGGGCTTATTTCTACAAGCTGGCTTTGAAGAAGCTGATTTTAACGGCCCTGCCGACGTCTACATCATCAATACCTGTTCGGTCACCCAAGTCGGTGAAAAAAAGTCTCGCCAGCTCATCCGGCGGACCAAGAAGCGCAATGAAGCGGCTAAGGTCATCGTTACCGGCTGTTATGCCCAGCTCGATCCGGAGCTGCTTTCGTCTATGCCCGAAGTCGATGCCGTCGTCGGGACCAATGAACGAAAACGCATCGTCTCCATCGTCGGCGAGTTGATTGCAGGCGGCGGTGATGAAGCCTTTACGGCCGTCCACGACGTGCGCCGTCACGATGAATTTGAGGAAATCCCCCTCTATCCGTCGGCTGTTGAACATACGCGGGCAGACCTGAAGATACAGGAAGGCTGCAATAATTTCTGTGCCTACTGCATCATTCCCTATACCCGCGGCGCTTTGAAGTCTCGCCGTCCCGATGCCGTTATTGCCGAAGCCAAACGTCTCGTCGACGCCGGTTTTAAGGAAATCGTCCTGACCGGCATCCACCTCGGTGCCTATGGCCGTGATCTCGACGATCATCCGTCTCTGGCCCACATCCTCGACCGCTTGGTCAAAGAAACGGATGTAGCCCGTATCCGCATGGGTTCTATCGAATCGCTGGAAATCGACGACGATATGATTGCCGTCATGAACAGTTCGGATCGGATTTGCCGCCACCTGCACCTGCCGCTCCAGGCGGGATCTGATGCGGTGTTAAAGGCCATGAACCGTCATTATACGGTCGCTGAATACGAAGCCTTGATAGCCCGTCTGCGCAGCCGTATCAATGGCCTGACCGTTTCGACGGACCTCATCTTAGGCTTTCCCGGTGAAACAGAGGCCCTGTTTGAAGACACGATGGAAACGCTGAAACGCCTCAACTTTTCCCATATTCACGCCTTTCCCTATTCGCCGCGAAAAGGGACGCCGGCAGCAACTATGGAAGGCCAGATCGATACGGCAGAAAAGAAGCGCCGCGTCGAATTGGTCAATGAATTGTCGGCCCGTCAAAAAGCAGCGCTCCTCGAATCCCTCGTCGGGACGAACGCGTTGGTCCTCGTCGAAACCCAGGAGGGGACAGATGGTGAAGGCTTTACGGGAAATTATGAACGCGTTGCCCTTAGCGGACTTTCGGAAGGCGCACGGGGGACGGTCGTTTCCGTAGCCCTTGTCGGAACCGATGGCAAGAAGCTCTTGGGAAAGGCCCTTTGATTGAAAGGGCATAGCCTGACTTTGCCGCATCCAGAAGGAGGAATTTATTATGGAAGACTGCATTTTCTGCAAGATCATCGCCGGGGAAATCCCGAGCACCAAGGTTTGGGAAGACGATAATTTCTTCGCCTTCAAGGACATCAATCCCGTCGCACCGGTACACGTTTTGGTCATTCCGAAGAAACACATTCAGAGCATTGCAGCCCTGACTCCGGATGATGCCGACATAGCCGGCAAGATGCTCTATGCGATCCAGAAAGTCGCTCAGGTCATGAACCTCGATAAGGATGGCTTCCGCGTCGTATTCAATACGGGAGAAAAGGCCGGTCAGACCGTTCATCATATGCACGCCCACATTTTAGGCGGCAAAGAAATGGCATGGCCCGGCGTATGAGTGAGCGCCGGCCGCGAAGACAGCCGCAAAAGCATGTGCAGATTTCCCTGGCTTCGATTACCCGTATCATCGCCATCGTCATCCTCATCGGCCTCGTCGCCTTTTTAGCCATTCATAAAATCTAATGATTCTTTCATGAAAAAAGACCCGACAGGGTCTTTTTTTTACGCCCCTTTAATCCGCGACGTCTATAATAGAAGGAATAACATCGTGAAAGGGGAAGGTATTATGGAAACAAGGCTTTTAGGCTATTATGGAGAACAGGCTGCCATGGATTATATACGGCATCAGACGGATTATCGCATCCGCTGCTGCAACTACCGCAATCGCATGGGTGAAATCGATATCATTGCCGACCATGGACGGACGCTTGTTTTCATCGAAGTCAAGACGCGACGATCTGAGCGCTACGGCAGGCCCTGTGAGGCCGTTGAACGGCGGAAGCGTCAGAAAATTACCTGTGTCGCTTCGGGCTATCTGAAACAGTTCAGGTTGTGGGATAAGCCCTGTCGTTTTGACGTCATCGAAGTCTGGCCCGGCGCTGACGATCAGCCCGTTATCCGCCACGTCGTCCATGCTTTTTTTGCAGAAAGGCGGTGAACTCATGTTTGCACGCATTTCAGGTGCTGCGACCTTGGGCCTTGGCGGTCACGTCATCGCCGTCGAGACGGATATTTCAAACGGCCTGCCGTCCTTCGATTTGGTGGGATTGGCTTCGACGTCGGTCAAAGAAGCTAAGGAACGGGTGCGAGCAGCCATTAAGAACAGCGGTTATGAGTTTCCCATGCGGCGCCTGACGGTCAATCTGGCACCGGCTGATTTGAAGAAAGATACGTCGGGACTCGATTTGGGATTGGCCGTGGCGATCTTGGCATCGAGCGGCCAGATTCCCTTGGAAGCCTGTACGGACTGCCTCTTTTTAGGGGAACTGGCTCTCGATGGGGAGATTCGGCCGATAAACGGTGTCCTGCCCATGGTCATCGAAGGGGCCGCACAAGGCGTGAAGGCCGTTTTTGTAAGCTCTAAAAATGGTGCCGAAGCCCTTCTTTGCCCGTCGGTTACGGTCTATACGGCTGAGTCCTTGTCTCGCGTCGCCGGCCATTTGAAAGGCGAGGCGCCTTTGAAGCCCATCACGGCTCAAGAACAGCTGTCAGACATTCTCGATTACGACCTCGACTTTTCTGAAGTACAAGGCCAGGCCGAAGCCAAACGAGCGCTTGAAATCGCAGCTGCCGGCGGCCATAATATTTTAATGATCGGCCCGCCGGGAAGCGGCAAGACCATGCTGGCTAAACGGATTCCGACGATTTTACCGCCCTTGGGGAAGAAAGAGGCCCTGGAGGTGACGAAAATCTACAGTGTTGCCGGCCTCCTTCGGGAAGGGCAGCTCATGCAAAGGCGGCCTTTCCGAAGTCCTCACCACACGATATCCCGGGCAGGCCTCGTCGGCGGCGGAACGATTCCTCATCCTGGAGAAGTGACCCTCAGCCATCACGGCGTCCTCTTTCTCGATGAACTGCCGGAATTTCCCCGTTCGGTCCTGGAAGTGTTGAGGCAGCCACTGGAAGACGGCATCGTTCACATTGCCCGGGTCAATGCCGCCTTATCCTATCCTTCGCGATTCGTCCTGGTGGCGGCGATGAATCCCTGTCCCTGTGGCCGCTATGGGTTTGATGATGACTGTACTTGTTCTGAAAATAACCGTCATCGCTATATCAATAAGATTTCTGGTCCCTTACTGGACCGTATCGACCTGCACGTTCGCGTGGCCAGGCCGGCCTACGGCGACTTGGTGGCAAGCCAGGCCGCTGAGACGTCGGCAACGATACGGGACCGAGTCCTGCAGGCCCGGGAACGGCAGGCGGCGCGGCTGTCCAACTATAACTGTTTTTGCAATGCCCACATGGGGCACCGGGAAATCAAGGAGACGTGCTGCCTGAGCCAGCCTGCTCGAGAGATACTGCGTGAGACTTTTGACCTCCTTCGCCTCAGTGCCCGCAGCTACGACCGACTCATCAAAGTGGCTCAGACCATTGCCGACCTCTCCGGCGCAGCGCATATTGAAGAACATCATGTGGCAGAAGCCATCAGTTACCGAAACAAAATGTAAGGGAGGTGACGACGTGAGCGGCATCACGGAAGAAACGATGTATGCAGCGGCTCTGCAATCCCTTCCCGGTCTTGGCAGTCGGCGCTTGAAAGTTATCCTCGACCGCTATCGTTCGGCTAAGGCTGCTTGGAATACGTCGTGGGACGACGATTTGCGGCGTCGGCTGCGGTTTTCACCCACTTCTTTTGGCAAACTTATTGAAGAACGAAATGTTTTTGATTGGGACGGATTTTCCCGTAAACTTTCCTTTTATGGCGTTCGCCCCATTGCCCTGTGGGACGACGACTATCCCTGCTGGCTGCCCTTCATTGCCCAGCCGCCACTGGTTCTCTTTTGTCAGGGGACTATGGCTAGTGATCGATATACTCTGGCCATGGTCGGTTCGCGAAAGGCCAGTCCTTATGGACTCAATGCCGCTGAAACCCTGGCCATGAGTCTGGCCGAACGGGGAATTACCCTGGTCAGTGGAGGCGCCCGGGGCATCGATACTCGGATTCATCGGGGAGCGCTCAACGGGAAGGGGCGGACTATTGTCGTCGCCGCCAATGGCTTGGATCGGACGTATCCTCGGGAAAATAAGCGATTATTTCGAGACATCGTCGACAACGGCGGCGCCATTCTTTCGGAATATACCTTCGGGACTGAGCCGCGGGCCCAGCATTTTCCGGCCCGCAATCGCATCATTGCCGGCATGGCAGCGGCGACTGTCGTCATTGAAGCGGCCCTTGGCAGCGGATCCCTCATTACGGCCGACTTTGCCCTAGAGGAAGGGCGCGATGTCTTTGCCATGCCCGGCAGTATTTTTGCCGAAACCAGTAAAGGGACGAACCGTCTGCTGCAGATGGGGGCCATGGCCCTGACCGATACCGACGATATTTTGCAGGTCTTTGAACATCGGGGATGGCTTATTCCGACCGCTGCGGAGGGAGGAGAAGAAATCGACTTCGATGAGACGGAACGGCAGGTCTTAGCCGCTCTTTCCATGGAACGGGCCATTCCGGCCGAAGATTTGATGCTGACGACCGGCCTGCCGCTTCCCAAATTGCTGCACACCCTCCTTCGACTGCAACTAAAAAAAGCCGTCGAGGAACTGCCCGGCGGCTATATTCGCTGCGCTGCGGCAGCTTTTCGGTTATAGTTTTGAAATATAGTGTCGTGCCTTATCGACGGAGACGACGTCAATCCAGCCGAAGGGACGCAGGACGTGACAGATATAGAAGAGGGTGTTGTAGTCGAGAATGAGGTTTTTCAGTCCCTTGAGGGTCCGCTTACTGCCTTCGACACTGGCGTAGCCTGCAAGGGCGGCATTGAGGAGAGACGTATCGGACCATTCTTCACGAAAACAGCTGTGGATGAAGAGAAAAAGGTCGAGGACGGCAGCCGGTGCCTGGATAAATTTCTTTTCATTTTCCCAATCTAGGAGGGTAACGGAATCATTTTCACGGTGATAGGCAATATCACGCAGGGCCGGACGGCCGTGATGCAGGCCCAGGACGTGGAGGCGAGCTAGCCCTTCGCCGGCTTTGGTAAAGGCATGGAGGCGCACGTCGGCGTAATCCTCTTCTTTGGCGACGCGCTGCAAGGTTTTGCCTACATTTTCCATGACGAAGAAGTCTTCGTCGAGAAGGACGATTTTTGGAGCCAAGGGCAGGCGGGAGTTGACGGTCATGATTTTATAGGCTTCACACCAAAAAGATGCCGAGGGATTCTGTTTGGCAAAGGCGTTGCGGCCATTGGACATACGGCGTTTGATAAAGTAGTTCATTCCATCGAAAGAAAGGGGGATAACCCGTTTGTCCGGGTTTTCGGCGATTGCTTCCTGAACCTTTTGGAGAAGAGACGGATTGAACAAGAGTGTCACACCTTTCTATTAGTAAGACATAGTTTCATTATTTACCGGGTTTATACACAGGGTATGGTTTGATTATAGCAAATTTAGGGAGTAAAAGAAACGGAATCCTGTTTAAAATGTCGGTAAAATCAAGGTTTTCAGCATGCAGAGAGGTACTTCGAGGATGACGAAGTGCCTCTCTTAATATACTTTTATAGACCGAAAAGTTATAATGAAATTGATAAACGATATTGACATGTGAAGAAATACACTTTATAATAAAAACTGCAAAGTGGTATAAATTATTCAAAAAGGGAGATGTGTCGTATGTTTCAGAATACGGATTTTTGGATTGGTTTAGGTATCGGTGTCGTCGCAGGTGTCTTTGGCTACAAATTGATGTCCGAACGTGAACAGCAGCTTCTTGCTATGCAGCAGCCCGCAGCCGGCGCTTTGACGGCCTCCGTTCCGCTCGCTGAACTGCAGCGCCAGAAGGAAGAATTAGAAGACATGATTGCAGCCCAGGAAGCCGCACAGGCAAAATAATTACAGACTGTAAAAAGAAGACTGTTGCCTTTCGGTGACGGTCTTTTTTAAAGGGTAAAAAGAGAGAAAGGGCCGCGTTTATGTTTATTCCGACGTCGAAATGGGACTTCATCATTCGTTCTGTCTCCATCTCGTCTTACTTACCGGGCCGCATACGCCTGCACAGTAAGAAACTCATTGGCAATGCTGAACTGGGCCGCAAGGTCTACGCTTACATTGCCAGCTATAAAGAAATCGATAAGGTCGATATCAACGTCCTCACGGGTTCCGTCTTGATAACCTATCGGCCGCAGCTGCTGCGGACCAACGGCGAACTCGTTCGGGTAGAAAACTATATCAGGACCCATGCTGAAAGGAGAGGGTAATCATGTCATACGCCTCAGGTTTTATGGTGGGCACGTCGATCGGAAAAGCCGTTTACGACTTGTTCCATAAGAAAAGAGGAGGCAGCGCCTTTGCCGGTGCGCCTTCAATCCAAGGAGAAAAGAAGGCCGATGTGCCTCGCTTTGCCTGCGTTTCCGCACTCCCGGGCCGTCGCCGTTACCGGGCTGCGTCCCTTCTCGGCAATGCAGGGTTGGCCGAATTCATGGAAAAGAAAATCGGTGCCATGACCGGTATCAGCTCCATCGAGGTCAACACCGCTACGGGAAGTATTTTGGTCTATGCTGTAAGTGAAGCTGCGCTGGATCTTTTGGAAGATTTCTTCCGTTCCCGCCTCTTTCCCAGTGCTGTGGAAGGCATTATCAACGCCGTCTACGATGCTGACCGGAGCGCTTCTCGCCCGCCGGCAGAACCGACGTACCTCAAGGTTGCCCGGGCGACGGGGGATTTCTTTAATCAAGTCGTTCGAAAGAAATCGAAGCATCTCCTCGATTTGACGACCTTGGCGGCCTTATTCCTGGTCATCCGCGGCCTTCGCAAAACGGTCTTCATGGGCCAGCGCCCGTCGGGACCGCAGATGCTGTGGTGGGCCCTGTCACTCTTGAGGAGGGAATAGCTATGTACTTGTGCAATACGATTTTTCTACACAGCGAAATTCCCAGCCGCATGCGGCCTATCCTGAGTGTCAAGCTGCGTCAGGTCCGGGATATCGTCTCGGCCGTTGTCGAAGAAAAAAAGGTCACCGTCTATTATCGTAAGACCCTGGACTTGCGGGCTTTGAAGCTGTTTATCCGCGCTTTTGAAGAAAAGTACGGCCGCAAGAAAGAAGAAAAATTAGAAGACATGGACGTTGCCACTTACCGTCGGGAAGCCATCATCTCCGTCGGCGGCTTCATCGCCATGAACATTCTGCGCAAGGTCAATCCGGAATTTTACGGATCCATGCTCTTGTTTCGTCGACTCTTTACCTTATACATCGCGCGTCGCTATATTAAAAGCGGTCTCCTCAGCCTGGTAAAAGATCATCGAGCCAACGCCGATACCTTGACGGCAACGGCTGTCGCTGCCTCGGTCCTGTCCGGGAAACCTGAATCGAGCCTGACCCTCCTGGCCTTGTCGAACGGGGCTGAAATGATGACCGAATACGCCGCTGAACGTGCCCGTCGCCAGATTTCCGGCCTCTTAAAGCTCGATCAGCGCGACGTATGGCTCATCGAGGGCGGTAGAGAACACAAGGTTCCTGTCGAATCGCTGAAGCGGGGAGACCTCATCGCCGTCCATCTCGGTGAAAAGATCTGCGTCGATGGTACTGTCGTCGATGGCAATGCCGCCGTCAATCAGGCCTCTATTACGGGGGAATCGAATCCGGCTATCAAGCAGGAAAAGTCATCGGTCTATGCCGGCAGCGTCATTGAAGCGGGGGATCTCGTCATCCGAGTCGAAAAAGTCGGTGCCGATACGTCCTTGGCCCAGATCATTCACCTCGTCGAAGAAGCCCAGACCCGTCGGGCGCCGGTTCAGAATTTTGCTGATAAGATGGCCAACCTCTTGGTTCCGATTTCCTTTATCGGCGCGGCCATCGTCTATGGGGCGACTAAGGATTGGCAACGGGTACTCAACCTCTTGTTCATCGACTTCTCGTGCGGCCTGAAACTGTCGACGGCAACGGCCATTTCGGCAGCCATCGGCGTTGCCGCCCGGAAAGGGATTCTCATCAAAGGCGGCAACTACATCGAAAACCTGGCCGATATCGACACCGTCGTTCTCGATAAGACGGGGACCATCACCATGGGCGTTCCTCAAATCGACCACATCGAAACGGTCCAGGGGGTCAGCGATAAGGAAATGATTCTCTTGGCGGCGTCGGCAGAAATGCACTCCGTCCATCCGCTGGCCGTAGCCGTTCAGAAATACGTCAATGCCAAGGGCTGGCAGACACCACCGCACACATCTTCGGAAACGATCGTTGCCCGGGGCATGAAGGCCGTCGTTCCGCCCTTTGAAAGCTATGAAGGCGGCGACATCCTCGTCGGCAGCCGCCGGTTCATGACCGAATCCAATGTCGAAGGTATGCCGACCGTCGATAATAAGACCTGGGGCAAGAACCTCTTGTACATCGCCCGTGACGGCCAGTACCTCGGCTTCCTCACCATTCAGGATCCGATCCGACCGGGCATGAAGAAGACCTTGAACCGCATGCGCCGCTTAGGCATCGACGAAGTCGTCATGCTTACCGGCGACTCGAAAGACGTGGCCGCAGAAGTTGCCCAGGATATGGATATCGACTCGTACTACGCTGAAATCCTGCCGGAAGAAAAAGCCAACTACGTCATGAAGATGCAAAAAAGAGGCAACGTCATGATGGTCGGCGACGGCATCAACGATGCACCGGCCCTGGCATTTTCCGATATCGGCGTCAGCCTCGGCGGCAACAAGACCGACATCGCAGCCGAATCGGCAGCCATTACCATCCGTTCAGAAGATCCAGCTAAATTGTATGATGCCCTCCATATCGGACGAGAAACGATGCGGGCCATCAATCAGAACTTCACGGCGACCATTGCCGTCAACTCGGCCGCTATGCTCCTCGGGGCCTTAGGGAAAATCAGCCCCTTATGGGCCGCTGTTATCCACAACACGGCAACCTTAGCCGTCGTATTGAACAGCGTTCGCATTCTCGGGCCATCCGTGCCGAAGGTACGAAGAGCCTGAAATAAGAAGTCGTTATCGATTTTAGAAAACGATTCTTAAATGATACGAAAAATCACATATTCAAAAGAATGCATCAACCTGCATTCTGTAAAGATAAGAAGCGTATCTCGGTACGCTTCTTTCTTTTTATAAATGAATTTCAATAGCAAAGTGTTGACAGAGTATGTGAAAAAATATATAATATGTTTGGTAATGAAATATATTATCATTAGTTGAAGGGATGTGTGAGTATTATTTACGGAGCTGAAAGGAGCGATGTAAATGAGTGTCGTCATCGTAGGTGGAAATGATTGCATGGTGTGCCGTTATAAACGTATTTGCAAAGAATTCGATTATAAGGCCAAAGTTTTTACACAGGTGCCCAGTGATTTTAAGTCAAAAATCGGGTCGCCTGATTTGGTGGTGTTGTTTACCAGTACCGTGAGTCACAGTATGGTCCGCTGCGCTCTGAAGGAAGCCCAGCGTAAGAACGTGGATATCGTCCGTTCCCATACCAGCAGCTCAAGCGCACTGAAAACTATACTAGCAGCCAGGACGGAGGAAGCCGCCGTCTAGGCCAGCAAAGGGGAGTTAGTCATGAAGATTGTTTCGTTAGCTGACATGAAAGTCGGTCAGTCGGGTATTGTCGAAGCCCTTGAAGGTCGAGGAAACATCCAGCATCGCCTGGTCGACATGGGCGTCGTCAAAGGTTCTCGTATTTCTGTTTTTAAAAAGGCCCCTCTCGGAGATCCGGTCGAAGTCAAGATCAAAGGCTGTGCCATGGCCTTGCGCATGAACGAAGCGGCTATGATTTCTGTAGCCGTGGATCAATAAAAGGGGGTATTTAGTAGTCATGGAAAATGCAGGAAAAATTAAGGTCGCCCTCGCCGGCAACCCTAACTGCGGGAAAACGACGATTTTTAACAACATTACAGGTTCAAAACAGCACGTCGGCAACTATCCCGGCGTCACTGTCGAAAAGAAGGAAGGCCATCGCACCTTTAATGGCAAAGACTTGCTCTTCGTCGACTTGCCGGGCACGTACAGCTTGACGGCACGGTCGCTGGACGAAGTCGTTGCCCGTAACGTTATCATCAATGAAAAGCCAGATATCATCGTCAACGTTCTCGATGCATCCAATCTCGAACGTAACTTGTATTTGGCTGCTCAGCTCGTCGAATTAGGACGGCCGATGGTCATCGCCCTGAATATGATGGATATTGCCGAACGAATGGGCATTAAGATCGACATCGAAAAGTTAGGCCGTCAGATCGGTGCCGTCGTCGTTCCTTTAGTCGGCAGCAAGAACTTAGGCACGAAAGAACTGCTCGACGCTATTTCCAGCATGGAAGCGAAACACCTGGTCAATGCTGAAGTCGATTACGGTGCAGACGTCGAACCGGCCATTGCCAATTTGACCGATGCTATCGAAAAGATCGACGTCATCAACTATCCTGTTCGTTGGTTAGCGGTTAAGCTCCTTGAAAACGACTCCGATGCCGTTGCCAAGGTCAAAGCCATCGACGGAACGGAACATATCTTGGAACTGGCGGCTTCGCTCCGCAATTCCCTGACTGAAAAAATCGATTTAGACTTCTATTTTGCTCAATGCCGCTACCAATTCGCGACTGACGTATTTAATAAATCTATCATCAATGTCGGTACGAGCGATACCTTGTCTGATAAAATCGACCGCGTCTTGACCCACCGTATCTTGGGGATTCCTATTTTCCTGGGTCTCATGTGGCTCATGTTTACCGTCGTCATCGACCTCGGTGCTTATCCTCAGGATTGGCTCGACCAAGGGTTTGGCATGCTTGGCGATTGGCTGAGTACGGTTGTTGCAGATGAACAGCTGAGATCCCTTCTCGTCGACGGCGTTATCGGCGGTGTCGGTTCGGTCCTCAGTTTCGTACCGCTTATCATCCTCTTGTATTTCTTTATCAGTTTGCTCGAAGATACAGGCTATATGGCCCGCGCCGCCTTCCTCATCGACCGCGCTATGCGTGCCCTTGGCCTTCACGGGAAGTCGTTCATTCCGATGATTCTCGGCTTTGGCTGTAACGTGCCGGGCATCATGGCTGCACGTACGCTTGATAATGAAAAGGACCGCCTGGTCACTATCCTGGCGTGCCCCTTCATGAGCTGCGGCGCCCGTCTTCCTGTTTATACCCTGCTCATCGGCGCCTTCTTCGGCGCTTCCGGTTACGGTGGTACGGTTCTCTTCGGCGTCTACCTCTTAGGTATCATCGTCGCCGTTGCCGTCGCCTTGGTTCTGCGTCACACGACCTTTAAAGGCGAACAGGAACCGTTCGTTATGGAAATGCCGCCGTACCACATTCCGACCCTGAAAGGCGTCCTCATGCACATGTGGGAACGCAGCGTACTGTACCTTAAAAAGGCCGGTACCTTCATCCTCGGCGCTTCGATCATCGTTTGGTTCCTCACGGCATATCCGATGGATGTCCAGTATTCTCAGGACTTCGATGCTGCGAAAGACCAGGTCAGCGCTCAGATGGAACAGAAACAGGCTGATATCCTTCAGACCTATGGTCTCACGTCCATCGATCAGAACAGCGAATTGAACGGCATGTACGAATCCATGATTGCCGCTGCCGACGCTGCTGCTGAAGAAGAAGACAGCGAAGAAGAAGACGTTGAAAGCGTCCAGCAGGCCGAAGCTGTGGAAGAAAAACCGCAGTATCCCGATGCCTTTGCTGATCTCGAAGCTTCGAACCCGACGGTTTATGCGCAGGCTCTTCCGTTATTCGACGCCAAAGTTGCTGCTGACGATGCTACCAGCGAACTCGACAGCCAGCAGAATGCTGAAAAGATTTCCCAGTCCTATGCAGCCCGCTTAGGCCACTTCATCGAACCGGTCATCGCACCGCTCGGTTATGACTGGAAGATCGGCGTCGCCATCGTTGCCTGCACGGCCGCCAAAGAAGTCATGGTTTCGACCTTGGCTACGATTTACAGCGTCCAGGCTGACGATACCCATGAAGCTAACCTCATCACCTTCCTCGCTGATGACCCGAACTTCAACCCGGCCGTTGCCCTGTCGCTGATGGTCTTCACCTTGCTCTACATGCCTTGCGTCGCTGCGATGGCTGTCATCAAGCGTGAAACGGGTTCCTGGAAGATGCTCCTTGCCAGCGATGCTATGTGCCTCGTCTTGGCATATGTCTTGGCTTACGTTACCTATCAGTTAGCCCTTATGGCCGGCCTCGGTGCATAAGCAGTTTGATCCTATCGAAAGGGGGGTTCTGGTATGAGTCCTGCAACGATTATTGTCGCTATCGTCGTCATCATCGCCGTAGCGTACTTCATCCGTCACGTCCGTGGTCTGTTCAACGGAACGGCCGGTTGCTGCGGTGGCGGCGGCTGCTCGGGCAGCTGCTCCGCAAGCGGACAGTCGAAGACGGGGGATAAATCTAAACTCCCGCCTTGCTGCCAAAAGTAAATAGCAGATAACAGCACTGAACCTCCATCGGTCACTTTGGCCGGTGGAGGTTCTTTTGCATGAAAGAAACAAATTTGCTGTACATCATAAGACGCCTCACCATCGAGTCCTTTACTGAGATATGAAGAATTCGGCGGTGAGGCGTTTTGTGTTATAAATAACGGCCGGTGATACTGGCCTTATTTTTCTTGATATCTTCCGGTGTACCTGTGGCCGTGATGCGGCCGCCGTCTTCGCCGCCGCCGGGGCCCATATCGATGATGTAGTCGGCGTTACGGATGACGTCGAGATCGTGTTCGATGACGAGGACCGTCGCCCCTTGGTCGAGGAGGGCCTGAAAGACTTGGAGCAGGACCTGCACGTCCAGGGGATGGAGACCGATACTCGGTTCGTCAAAGACGAAGAGCGATGCCGTCTGCGTTCGCCCCATTTCACTGGCCAGTTTCAAGCGCTGGGCTTCGCCGCCGGAAAGGCTGGGCGTTTCTTCGCCGAGGGTGAGGTACCCCAGGCCCAGGCGGTTGAGGGTGGTGAGTTTCTGGGCGATGTTCTTCCAGTCGGCGCAAAATTCAAGGGCGGAGTGGACATCCATGGCCATCACTTCCGGAAGGGTCAAGGTCTGGCCTTTTTTATTGGTCAAGCCGACCTCCACTGCGGCCGGGGCATAGCGTGAGCCATGACAGGTCGGGCAGGGGATATTGACGTCGGGCAGAAACTGGACGTCGAGACTGACCGTGCCAGTACCGTCGCAGTCCGGGCAGCGCAGGGAACCGGTGTTGTACGAAAAGTTTTTGGCCTTGTAGCCATGTTCTATAGCATCAGGCGATTTGGCAAAGCGTTTTCGCAGTTCGTCGTGAACGCCGGCATAGGTAGCGACGGTAGAACGGACGTTGATGCCGATGGGGGTAGCATCGATGAGTTTTACCTGCTCGATGCCGCCTGCCTCGATGCTGCGGATATGGTCTGGGAAGGGATGGCCCTTGATGGCAGCCTCTAAGGCCGGAATCAAACTTTCTAGTACCAAAGTCGTCTTACCCGAACCAGATACGCCGGTGACGACGGTCAATCGGCCTTTTGGGATTGCCAGGTCCAGGGGTTTTACGGTGTGAATGGAATCCGTTGAGAGCTTGATGTGACCCTCAGCGAAGAGGTCCGAAGGAGGGACATCTTTGCGGATTTTCGTCTGGGTTTTGCCCGACAGGAAGGGCCCAATTTGGGAGACCGGATTGTCTTCGATGGCTTTTATCGTTCCTTCGGCTAAGACATGGCCGCCATTTATGCCTGCCTGAGGTCCCATTTCGATGATCCAATCGGCTTTTTTTAAAATCTGCGTGTCGTGGTCGACGAGGATGACCGAATTGCCGTCGGCGATGAGGTCGTTCATGACGCCGATGAGGCCGACAATATTCGACGGATGGAGCCCGATGGATGGTTCGTCGAGGACGTAGAGTACGCCCGTCGTGCGGTTGCGGACGGCTCGGGCCAGCTGCATGCGCTGACGCTCTCCCGTCGATAAGGTCCCGGCCGAGCGGTCGAGGCTGAGGTAACCCAGGCCTAAGTCGATGAGGCGCTTTGCCGTATTTTCAAAGGCGTCACAGATGCTGTGGGCCATGGGCTGCATCTCTTTCGGCAGGGACCCGGGGACGGCTTGGACCCAGCCGGTTAAGGCCGAAAGAGGCATGGTGCAGACTTGGTCAAGGGAGATGCCCTGTACCTTGGGAGCTCTGGCCGCTTCCGACAGGCGGGTCCCGTGACAGGTCGGGCAGACTTCTTCCTTCAAGAATTTTTCGACGCGCTTCATGCCCTTTTCGTCTTTAACCTTAGAGAGGGCATTTTCAACGGTATAGACAGCGTTGTAGTAGGTGAAGTCGAGTTCACCGGCTTCATTGGAATTTTTCGATTTATAAAAGATATGCTTTTTCACCGCCGGTCCATGGTAGACGATATCTTTTTCTTTCTCCGTCAAGTCTTTAAAGGGCACGTCGGTGCGGACTCCCATAGCCCGGCAGACGTCGGTCATGAGGGACCACATGAGGCTGTTCCAGGGAGCGACGGCGCCGTCGTCGATGGTGAGCGACTCATCGGGGACGAGGGTGGCCATGTCAACGGTGCGGACCATGCCTGTGCCGCTGCAGTCGGGGCAGGCGCCTTGGGAATTAAAGGCCAGTTCCTCTGCCGAAGGCGGCGTAACATGGGCGCCGCACTGGGGGCAGATGAGGTCTTTTTCCGCGGCCACGTTTAAGGACGGCGGGACGTAATGACCGTTGGGGCAGCGGTGGCTGGCCAGGCGGGAATAGATGAGGCGCAGGCTGTTTAGGAGTTCCGTTCCCGTGCCGAAGGTACTGCGGATTCCGGGAATGCCTGGCCGTTGGTGAAGGGCCAGAGCTGCCGGCACATAGCGGACTTCATCGACGGCAGCCTGCGATGCCTGGGTCATGCGGCGGCGGGTATAGGTCGATAGAGATTCTAAGTAACGGCGGGATCCTTCGGCATAGAGGACGCCAAGGGCCAGGGACGATTTTCCCGATCCGGAGACGCCGGCAATGCCGACGATTTTATGGAGGGGGATATCGACGTCGATATTTTTGAGGTTATGGACTTTGGCTCCGCGAATGAGCATCTTATCAATCATGGCTTTCACTCCAATCCTAAATTTATTTTTTTACAGCGGTAGGGGTATCGAGGCGGGGACCAGGGTCAGGGACTCTTGTCAACCGGGGTAACCGGGCCGTATTCTCCCATCTGGGTGAGAATCTGATAGCGTATCGTCGATAGAAATTCTTTGACCTGAGAAGGCGCATTTTTGGCAGCCAGGATGCCGTAGTCGACGGTGATATCTGTTTGTAAAGGGATACTGACCAGCCCGGGATGGATGTCTTCCCACGGCGTCAGATTGATGAGGGCCGCATTTTTGTCGATGGCGGCATTGAAGGTATCGAGGCTGTAGCGGCCCGGCGTTTCGAGAATCTGACAATGGGATAATTCTTTTTCCATCCGGTCGCGGAGCAGATCGTTTTTGTGACTAATGCCCCGGGGCACCATGAGCAGGTGCTGGGATTCCAAATCTTTGATGGCAAGGCTTTCTTTTTCGGCCAGTGGGTTGTCGGACCGGACGGCAATGCTGAAGCGATAAGACCCTAAGGGAATGGCGTCGACCAAGGTGTGGGTCGTCGCCTGGTCAAAGGTGCCGATGAGGATGTCGCAGCTCTTTCCCAGGGCTTCGTACTCCCGGTTCTGGGTGACGAGGTCGCTCGGAAGCGGGACGATGGTCAGACTGTATTGGGGCAGGTGGCCCTTGATGCGGTTCCAAATCGATAAGAAGGGCCGGCTGGGATGGAGAAGGGACGTCCCCAGGCGCAGGGTGAATACGTGGTTCGTCGTCGCGTGGCAGGCCAAATAGGCCTGATGGGCCAGCTCGATGAGCTGCTGGGCATAGGTGAGAAAGACTTCTCCTTCCGGTTTTAGACGGATGCCCGCTGACGACCGTTCCAAGAGGGTGCAGCCGAGTTCACTTTCGAGTTTATTGATTTGCTTCATGACGGCTGTGGCAGAGATGAAGTTCTGCTCGGCCGCCTTGGTAAAACTTCCCAGCTTGGCGACAGCCAGGAAGGTTTGCAGGTTTTGAATATCCATCGTGGCCTCCGTTAACTTTTGGTTAATACCATACTAACGGATTGACGATTCTCAGTCAAGGCCGGACGTGGCATAATAACCTTGTCGATGAAGGAGGGATAGTCATGAAGCATACGATATTAATCGCTTATTTTTCACACAGCGGAAACACCCGCGCCGTTGCCCAGGAAATTGCCCGCCAGACCGGAGGCGACTTGTTTGAGATACGAACCGACCGGCCTTATCCTGAGGCTCACGACCCTTGTTCGCGTCAAGCCCATCAAGAGTTGATCGACGATATCCGGCCGTCTTTGACGAATCGGGTGGCCAATATGGATGACTACGACGTGGTATTCATTGGCCATCCGATTTGGTGGTACTGCGAACCCATGGTCGTTCGGTCCTTTTATGAAGCCTATGATTTTTCGGGAAAGACGGTCATTCCCTTTGCTACCTCCGGCGGCAGCGATTTGCAGGATACGATGGCCGATATGAAACGGTATCTGCCGGCGTCGGTCATCGGTCGGGGGCTCTGCATCGGAAGTTACGACGTGAACCATTGTCAGCAAAAAATCCAAAAATGGATTCATCAGTTAGGAGTGACTCAATCAAATGAATAACGCAAAGGTAAAAGTAACCGTCAACGGCTCGACCGTTTTGTCGGCCCAATGGGAAGACAACGCGACAGCCAAGGCCTTATTAAAAAAGATGCCCTTTACGATCAAGATGTCTAATCTCTACGGTCGGGAAATGTGCCATCGCTTCGGCGGCGGCAGCCTGCCCGTCAAGGCATCACAAAATAAAGACTACGCCGTCGGCGACATTTCCTATTGGCCGCCCTTAGGGAGTCTGGTCATCTTATACGGCCAAAACGGAGAAGTCTTTGAACAGGTGTCCATCGGTCATATCGAGGACGATATCCGATTCTTTTCGGGGATGCCGGAAGCAACGATTTTATTTGAAACGGTAAAGGAGTCATGATGATGAAACTGTCGAAAAAAATCACTGCCATTTTAATGATTGGCCTGTTCTCGGCTTTTCTGGCCGGCTGCAGCCAAGACGGTCAAAGTGCCGATGCTGCTAAGCCGGACACCGGTGCAGTACAAGCTTCGACGGCCGATGCATCTTCATCGGCCAGTAAAAAAGGAACGATCGAAGATAAGGATATCGTCGGCGTATGGATCAACCATATCGATACCGATATCAACCAAAAGATTACCTTTCATGCCGACCATACATGGACCGAAAATCAGCATAACGTGGATAACATCTATTCCGGGACCTGGTCGATTAAGGGGGACCACAGCATCTACTTAGAACCCTACGGGGAAACGATTGAAATCAATCCTGACAATCTAAAAGAAATGAACGTCGTCCGCTATAACCACCGGCTGACGAAGGAAGATTAATTGCTAAGAAAGGAGAATGAACATGTCCATTCAAGATAAGGTCGTCGTCATCACCGGGGCCTCGTCCGGTATCGGGGCGGCGACAGCCGTCATGCTGGCCAAACACGGGGCAAAAGTTATGCTCGGCGCCCGCCGGACAGAGCGGCTGGAAGCCTTGGTCCGGAATATTCAGCACTTAGGCGGAAAAGGCGCTTATTATTCCGTCGATGTGACCCGACTCGACCAGGTCCAAGGTTTGGTACAAGCCGCCATGGATGAGTTCGGACGGGTCGACGCCATCTTCAATAATGCCGGCATCATGCCCAATTCGTCCATGAGTGACCTTCGCATCGATGAGTGGAATGCCATGATCGACGTCAACCTCAAAGGCGTCCTCCACGGCATCGTCGCCGTCATGCCGATCTTTAAGGCCCAAAAGAGCGGCCATATTATCACTACCTCGTCGGTAGCCGGCCTTAAGCATTACGTCGGCTCCGGCGTCTATGGGGCTACGAAGTTTGCCGTCCGCAACGCCATGGAAGTCGTCCGCATGGAGTCGGCTCAGGAAGGGACGAATATTCGCACGACGACGCTGTTTCCTGCGGCCATTGATACGGAACTCATACATCATATCGGTGAAGCGGCGACGGCAGATCGGATGAAGACTTTTTATAAAGCCCACAGCATTTCTCCCGATGCCGTTGCCGCCTGTGTCCGCTTTGCCCTGGAACAGCCGGAAGACGTCGATATCAGTGAAATGACGATTTATCCGACGAGTCAGGCTTAGGAATAAGCGTTTTTGAAGCAAATAGAGGATAGGGTCACTATAAAGGGTGCTGCAGCTTTTTGAGAGCTGGGCGCTCTTTTTTAGTTTCAAAACTACCAAAAACATGATACACTGATAACATATAGCTATAATTTGCGGCAGACGATCCCCTTTTTCGTGACGGTCGTTTTTTCTGATTTTCCGGAAAGGACGTACAGGGCGATTACTGCAACCGTTCAGAGATGGAGAGAGGGCTATGGGAAAAGATGAAATCTACGCTTATTTGACGGCCAAGGGCATTTCCTATGAAGTGACGAATCATGACGCCGTTTTCAATATGGAAGAATTAGGGGCCGTGGAACTGCCGTATCCCAAATGGGATGCTAAAAATCTCTTTGTCCGCGATGACAAGAAAAGGAACTACTATTTGATTTCCGTCAAGGGTGATAAGCGGGTCGACTTGAAGGCGTTTCGCAAACGCCAAGGGCTGCGGCCCCTTTCCTTTGCCTCGGCCGACGACTTGCTGGCCATCTTGGGCCTGACGCCGGGAGCCGTGACGCCTTTGGGCCTCCTCAATGATAAGGCCGGAAAAGTCTATTTTTACCTCGATGTCGATTTTAAAGGCCATCTCATCGGCGTCCACCCCAATGACAATACGGCGACGGTATGGCTTTTGGCCGATGACTTGATGAAGCTCCTTAGGGAAGAAGGTCATGACGGGGAGTTTGTCGACATCTGAATGCTTCTGCACAGCGTCGATAAGGTTTTCTAGACAGAATCGAAAAAATGACCTCTTTACCAATTTAGATAAAAAAGGTATCATTAACCTAATGACAGCGTTTTAGCGCAGTCGGATTCTGAATGAGAAAGGCGTGATACGGTGCAGAAATTAGGACTTATCGGCGGGACTGGTCCTGAATCGACGATTGAGTACTATCGGGCCCTTGAATATGGCGTACAGCAGCGGTCGGGACGGAATTTTTTTCCGAATTTGACCATTGAAAGTCTGAGTGTCTTTGATGTCTTGGCCTTCTGTGAGGCAAAGGATTATGCGGGTTTGACGGCCTACTTAGCAAAGGGCTTTCAGAACTTGGCCGCTGCCGGCGCACAGTACGGGGCTTTGACCGGGATTACGCCTCATATCGTCTATGATGAACTTTCAAAAGCTTCGCCCATTCCCATCATCAGTATGGTGGATACGGCCTGTAGTCATGCGCTTTCGAAAGGCTATGATCGAGTCGGTCTTTTGGGAACGCTGCCGACGATGAATGGATCCTTCTTTCAGCGTCATTTTTCGGATCACGGCGTCACCGTTGTGACCCCCAATGAGGCGGAAAAAGCGTATATGGGGATGAAAATCGAGACCGAACTGGAATTGGGCAAAATCGTGCCCGATACGCAGGACGCTTTCCGGCAAACGGCCATGCGATTGATTGAAGAAGAAAAGGTACAAGCCATCGTCCTCGGTTGTACGGAGCTGCCACTGATCTTTGGCGATATCAATCTGCCCGTCCCCTATATCGACGTCATGAAGGTCCATATTGAGGCCTTGATCGATGTCATCTTGAAGGATTGACAGCAAATTATTTTTTTGGAAATGTGTATATGGAAAGGGAGGAAACGTATGGAACGGATAATTGTAAAGCGCGTGAAAGGTTCTAAAGCTATCGACGGAGCCGGTGTCCACTTGACCCGCGTCTTGGGAAACGCTACGGTAGAAACCTTTGACCCGATTCTGATGCTCGATTCTTTTGACAGTACCAATCCCGATGACTACACGGCGGGATTTCCCATGCATCCTCACCGGGGGATTGAAACGGTAACCTACCTCTATAAAGGCAAGATGGTCCACAAGGATACCCTGGGGAATGAAGATAGTATTTCTGACGGCGAAGTCCAGTGGATGAATTCCGGATCCGGCATCCTTCACGAAGAACAGGTTCCGGCATCGCCGCGGATTTTAGGCGTCCAGCTGTGGCTCAACCTGCCCCAGAAGGAAAAGATGAGCCAGCCGACGTATCGCCATATCGGCAACGATGAAATCGAAGACATCCAAATCGAAGGCGGCTTTATTCGCCTCTTGGCCGGTACCTATAAGGATTATAAAGCCCATCAGGGCGATCATCTGCCCCTTAATTACTACGACATCCATTTAGACGCCGGTGCTGAATTTGTCCTCGATACCAAGGCCGACGATTCGGTCATGGCCTTCACCCTCTTGGGCGATGCTGTCGTTGCCGGTGAAACCGTCGAAGCCAAGACGGCCGTTAAACTTTCTGACGGCGATACACTGGTGCTGCAAGGCGCTGAAGGCGGGTCGCAGATTTTGGTCATGCAGTCCAAGGCCCTTCATGAACCCGTCGTCTGGGGCGGCCCGATTGTCATGAATACCAATGAAGAATTACGGCAGGCCTTTGAAGAACTGCAAAATAATACTTTCATAAAAGACCGCCTCGACTTTGACCCTCATAAAGGCTAACCTTGATTCCTCCCGGTTGCGGATATCCGTCCGGGAGGATTTTTTTGTCCCTTGAAGGCGAAAAAACGGTGATTTCAATCTTTGGCAAAGTTTTTGAAGGAATTTTTTAAAGAATGTCGAAATATATACAGTAAGCGTCAATTTGACCACCTATAAGGAGGGTTGACTATGAATGGATTGAAACGATGTGTGCTGGCCGGGATGGCGTCCTGCCTGCTGATGATGCCTGGCTTTTCCTTGGCAGAAGGTGCTCCCGGCAGTGATGTGACGACTCAGGCAGCGGCCGCGGAAGCGACATCGGCCTTGCCAGAAGCCAATCAGGACAGCGGCGTTTCTCAGGCAGTTCAGAATAAAGACTATGAACAAGCTTTGCAGATCGTGAACCGCCGGATTGAAGACAATCCGAACAACGCCGATCTGTATGCCCGCCGGGGCTTGATTTACTTGATGATGGACCGCACAGACGAATCGCTGGCTGACAATGACAAGGCCGTTTCTTTGGAACCGGATAATGCCTCACTGTACCTCAACCGCGGTACGGTTTACGAAAAGCGCCGGGACTATAAGTTGGCCATCAAGGACTATACCCAGGCTTTGACCCTGTCGAAACCGGGCGAACCTTATCAGGTCATGGCCTATTTCAATCGGGCTCGGACCTACACCAAGAGTGACTCCTACGATCTGGCCTTGGCCGATATCCGTCAAGGTGAAAAAATCATGCCTTATTTCTCCCAAAATTATTTCTTGGAAAGTCAGATTTACCAAAAACAGGGGAAGAAGCAGCTGGCCAAGCAGCGCATGGACATCGGCACGGCGTATGAGCTCATGCACCAAGGTCATTATTTATTAGCCAGCGTCACGGTCGGAAAGATCGGCATGAACGAAATGGCCCTGAACCTCGTGAATAAAGCCGTTGAACAGGATCCGGGAAATTGGGAGGTCTACTCCGTGCGGGGCTTAATCTATGCCAACTTATTGCAGCATGAAAAGGGGATTGCCGATTTAACCAAGTCCTTGTCTATGCATGAAACGTCCATCGACTATAATAACCGCGGCGAATGCTACCGCCACCTCAAACAGTATAATAAGGCTCGGAAGGACTATGCCAACGCCCTGCGTCTGGCAGAAACTGATGCCGACTACCATGCCGTCTACGACAGTATCGGTCAACTGGCCTTAGATCAAGGTGATTACAAGAAAGCCGTCGAATACCTTACCAAGTCCATTGCCATCGAACCCTACGCAGAGGGCTATAAATTGCGCAGCCAAGCCTTCCGTAAGCTGGGAGACAATCAGAAAGCCGATCAGGATGAGGTTTCGGCACAGGAACTGATGCAGCGCGATTTATTGGAATAATAAATTACTTTTCAAATTCCCTCGAGATGTGCTATAATTTAAACGTTATTCTTGAGTGAAACTGCCTATAATATACAACACATCGTATTGAAGGGGGAATTTGATGAAGAAGGCTGTTATCGCGGCCTTGTCCATATGCTGCCTCATGGGCGTTGTTACGGCGTCGGCAGCAGAAGTACAGGTCAAGACGGAGAAGACCGTATCTGCAGCGGTAGATGCGGCAGATGAGGCTCAGAAAGAAGGGCCGACGCAGAAACAATATGTTCCGGCAAAGAGTGGAGAACACCATGAAGGTTCGCTGAAAGATCGGGTCCAGAAAATTTTGGGTGCTAAGGAAAGTGCGCCGGCTGTGAACCTTGCAGGTGACGAAAAGTACCACTATGCCGAATCGACTCATGAAGCGACGGTCATTACGCCGTGGAACCGCCAAAAATACGAAGATCAGTACCAATACCAGTACCAGCATGATTCGTACGATGCGGCCATTGCCAATGCCTACGCCTATCGCCGCGACTTTGGCAAGAGCAATCTTCGTAAGTGGAGCAGCACGGAAGGCATGGATACGCCGTGGGACAGCAATCGCACGACCGATACGGTTCATTTCCAAAGCTCGACCATTGCCTTTTTGGATCGGTTGAATGCGGAAGCCCGTCAGGCCGGGATTTCCTTCATCATCACTGGCGGTGCCGAAGGCGGCTACCATGCCAGCGGTCTTTATTCCCATGAAAATGGCTATAAAGTCGATATCTCCGATGACGGCATCTATCAGGGCAGCAAGGCATATGAAGTCCTTCTCAATGCCTTGGCTCCGTACAAGCATCAAATTACACACGAATGGGATAAGAATCATTTCGATATCACCATTTATCCGGAAAATTACCGCGGGTAAGGCGTCCTTTTCAACGGAAAAAGGGAGGCCTTCTGTGGTAAGGAAGACTGTCTGCAAGGGCAGTCTTTTTTTCATGAGTCTTATTGTTTGGACCGAAGCTATTTTTTAGGAGGTGGCCTATGAAGTTTGACGATTGGGACGCTTATTTTTCCTCCCTCATTGGCGATGATTTACTTCAAGTACCTGGCTTGGCCCTCTTGGTCTATCATGAAGGCCGGGAGGTGTACCGCTTTACGGGCGGTTTTCGCCGGTTTCAGCCCAAGTCTTTGCCGATGACGGCGGACAGCCGGTTTCGCATCGCTTCGGTGTCGAAGATGTTCACCATTTTTACACTTCTGCAGTTGGCCGAAAGGGGGCGGTTGTCTCTTGATGACGACGTCAGCCGTTACCTTGGCTTTCGCCTGCGCCATCCGGCTCATGACGATATTCCTTTGACCCTGCGCATGCTGGCTTCTCATACGTCGGGTCTTCGCGACGGGAGAGTCTACAGCATCCCGCCGGCTGTTTCCGTCGAAGCTTTTTTTAAGCCCGGAAGTCCCTACTGGGAAAATGGGCAGCATTTCGCACCGCCAGAAGAAGTGCCGAGACAGTACTTTACCTACTGTAACCTTAATTACGGCCTCTTAGGGACGGTCATTGAAGCCGTGACCGGCCAGCGTTTTGATGACTATCAAAAGGCACACCTTCTAAAGGACCTCGACTGTCGGGCTGACTACGTGCCGGGAAATTTACTGGCTGATGAATTTGAAAAACTGGGCACGATATATGGCAAGGATGAAGAACAAGGGCGCTGGATAGGGAGGATGGACGACTTTAAGGGCCATCAGCCTGAGAGGGATACGATTGCCCTTCAAAATCCCTACGATGAGGCTGTCTGTCAAATTTATGAACTGGCCGGATACCAACCGGGGACCAATGCTACTTTATTTTCCCCTCAAGGTGGTCTGCGGCTATCCCTCGATGAAATGGGGCAGACCCTGGAGATGATCCTCCATGACGGCGTCTATCGGGGACGGCGCATTTTACAGGCGTCGTCGCTGCGGGAGATGTTTTCTCCTCAGTGGACCTATGACGGCCACAACGGTGATACCTGCGGGCAGACGATCTTCACCTATGGCTTGGGTGAATTTGGCGTCGACGGCGATGGCCCGGCCCGGCCGTGCCGCGAGAAAGAAATTTCTCTTTGGGGCCATACGGGGCAAGCCTTCGGCTTACTATCGGGTCTCTTTGTCATACCAGGTACGAGAAGCGGTTTTGCCTACGTCATGAATGGCGAGGGGATGGCTGAAGAAGACCCGGGAAGCTGCGGCTCCTTCAGCACCAATTATATCTGGGAAGAGCGGGTCTTAGACGGCTTGTGCCGTTTTATTGACGGCCTCTAGGCCCTGTGCTATGATGATACCAATACGGAAAGTTCCATAGGGGAAGGCGATATATAGATGAATGCTTATGAAAGTACCATGAATTTTACGCGGCGGGCTGTGTGGGCCCAAATTGATCTCGATGCAGCGGCCCATAATATGCGTCAGATTCGGAAACACGTCGGACCGGACGTCAAAATTGCAGCCGTCGTCAAGGCCAATGCCTATGGCCACGGCAGCGTCGAGTTGGCTCGAACCTTTGCGGAAAATGGGGCCGACTGCTTTGCCGTTTCCAGCCTCGATGAAGCCGTTGAACTGCGGCGCTATGCCCATCTCGACAAGGAAATCTTCATCCTCGGCCACACCGATGCCCGGCGGACGGAAGAACTGTTGACTTATGATATCGAACCGGCCGTCTTCAACTTGAAGAATGCCCGCTTTTTTTCCGAAGAAGCACAGCGGCTGGGCAAGGTGCTGCGCGTCCATATCGCTATCGATACGGGCATGAGCCGCGTCGGCTTTCCCGTCAATGAAGCCAGTGTCGCCGATATCAAGACCCTGGCGTCCCTGCCCAATATCGAGGTCCGCGGCATTTTTACCCATTTTGCCGTATCGGACTGTAAAGATAAAACATTTACCCATGAACAGTACGGCCATTTTCGCTGGATGTGCAAGCGCATGGAAGAAGAAGGTATCGACATTGCCCTGCGTCACTGCTGCAACAGTGCGGCTGTCCTCGAGCTCCCGGACTATTACTGCGACATGGTGCGGCCGGGCATCATCATGTACGGTTGTGAACCGTCGCCGGACGTCGATATTACGCCCTTTGACCTGCGGCCGGTCATGTCCCTTCGCTGCTGTATCGCCCACGTCAAACTCATCGACGCCGGGGCTACCGTCAGCTACGGTCGTCACTATACGGCACCGGAACGCCGCAAAATCGCGACCCTACCCGTAGGCTATGCCGACGGGTATTCCCGTATCTTGTCGGGCAAGGTCGACGTTCTCTATCACGGTCACCGCGTCCCTCAAGTCGGGACGATCTGCATGGACCAGTGCATGATCGACGTCAGCGGCGAAGCCAACGTCCACGCTGGTGATGAAGTCGTCCTCTTCGGCCAACAGGGCGACAGCTTCATTCCCATTGAAGAAATTGCTCAGGTCTGCGGTACGATTAATTATGAAATCATGTGCAACTTGTCCCGCCGCGTCCCCCGTGTCTATATGAAAAACGGCAAGGCTGTCGGCCGGGAAGAGTATCTTTTTGACAAACCATAGACGATCGATAAGGAAAAATGCTGTCCTCATGAGAGGAACAGCATTTTTTTTGTTATAAACCTTTTATCATTCTTGCAAAAGTGATATAATATATGTAAAGAATGCATATTAAAGTGCAAAAATAATCATAGGAAAAGGCGGTGTATTAGTATGAATTGGAATGACAAAACAGCGGCAAATGTTAGGGCTATCAAGCCATCGGGGATTCGCAAATTCTTTGATATTGCGGCTCAGGTCGAAGGCGTTCTGTCCCTCAGTATCGGCGAACCGGATTTTGCGGCCCCCGACAAAGTTATCGATGCCATGAAGGCCAGCCTCGATGCGAAAGAAACGAGTTATACCGGCAACTCGGGCATGATGGAACTGCGTGAAACCATCAGCGAAACATTTGAAAAACGCTATGGCGTCAAGTACGATCCGAAAGATGAAATCTTGGTTACCGTCGGCGTTTCCGAAGGCCTCGCGATGGCTCTGTTGGCTATGACCGAACCGGGCGACGAAGTCCTTATTCCGGATCCGGCTTATGTAGCTTATCCGGCAGCTGTTGAATTAGCAGGCGGGAAAGCCGTTTTCGTACCGACGTATCCGGAGGATGATTTTAAACTGAGCGTGGCAGCTCTGGAAAAAGTCGTTACACCGAAGACGAAAGCCCTGGTCATTGGCTATCCGAACAACCCGACCGGTACCGTCATGACGGCTGAAGAATTGATGCCTATTGCTGAATTCGTTAAGAAACACGACCTCATCGTCATGGCCGACGAAATTTACTGCGAACTCATGTACGGCGATGCTAAATTCACGACCTTTGCTAAATTACCGGACATGCGTGAACGGACCATCGTATTCAACGGTTTCTCCAAAGCCCATGCCATGACCGGTATGCGTCTCGGCTATATCTGCGCACCTCGCGATGGCTTAGCTCCGATTTTGAAACTCCACCAGTACGCTATCATGTGTGCCAACACGACGGCTCAGTTCGGTGGGATTACGGCCCTCAAGGACTGCGATGAAGAAGTAGAAGCTATGCGTCAGGAATACGACCGCCGCCGCCAAGTTATCTATAAAGGCCTGCGCGACATCGGCCTGCCGGTCTTTGAACCGAAGGGCGCCTTCTACATCTTCCCGGATATCCGCTGCACGGGCATGAAATCTTCGGAATTCTGCGAAAAATTGGTACAGGAAGAAAAAGTTGCCGTCGTTCCCGGTACGGCCTTTGGCGAACAGGGCGAAGGCTTTGTCCGCATTTCCTATGCAACCAGCATGGAAACGATTGAAGAAGCCTTGAAGAGAATGGGCCGCTTCGTCGAAAAATATCGCAAGTAATCTTATTTCTGTATTGTTGTCAACTCCTTACTTAAATTTTCCATAAAAAAAGAGCTGTCCTGGGGGGGACAGCTCTTTTGCTGTGTTTAGATAAATCGCCCGATAAAGGGCATTTTGGCAGCGTCCTGACGGGTGACACCACCGCTTAAGGCCATGCCGCCGATGTAGATGACCGATCCGATGACGCACGATAGGAAGAGGGCCAGGAACAGGCCGATATGGCTGAAGAGGTAGGGGTACATGAAGTACATAGCGACGCCCATGACGGCTGCTGAGACGATGTTCTTTAAGATGACCTTGACTTCGATGACGTAGCCGATTTCACGGTAGATGAAGCACATATTGAGGACGGCTGCGACGCCGATGTCGGCGACGGTGGCGTAGGCAGCACCGGTAATGCCGAAGGCCGGGATGGCGACTAAGAACCAGTTGCAGAGGACCTTTACGATACAGGCCAGGGCCATGTTGATGACCGGAATCTTAGGCTTCTTAAGACCCTGGAGGATGGCCGTCGAAATCTGGTGCAGGCCTAGAAAACAGATGGCGATGGCAACGGCTCTCGTGGCGTCGGCGGCAGCCGGTGCGTTGTAGATAAAGGTGACGATCGGTTCGGCCATGACGTAGAGGATGACGCTGAAGGGGATGGTGACTAGGAAGGCGATGCGCATGGATGTCGCCGTCCGTTCCCGGATTTCACCGTATTCTTTCAGGGTGAAGCTGTGACTGATGGCCGGGACCAGGCTCATGGCCATGGCGGCTGTCAGGATGGTGGCCAAATTGATGAGCGGCACCGACATGCCGGTCAGGTAGCCAAAGAGGGCCGTTGCCTGATGGGTGGCATAGCCGGCGACTTCCAGGCGGCGCGGTACGATGAGCAGGTCCAGGTTGGAGACGACGGGGAGCATGATGCTCGACAGGGAGATGGGGATAGCCAGGACGACGAGGCGCTTTAAGATATCCTTAATCTTTTCCTGTTCGAAAACCGGACCGTCGACGGGAAGGGACCGCTTCAGTTTATAATAGTAATAGACGAGGACCAACCAGGCGGCGAGCCCACCGGCGCCGGCGCCGAGACTGGCACCACCGGCGGCATAGTCGAGGCCGTAAGGCAGGAGGAGGGCCGCAAAGCCCAGCATGACGACGACGCGGACCAGCTGTTCGACAATCTGGGACAAGGCCGTCGGCGTCATTTGCTGCCAGCCTTGGAGGTAGCCGCGATAACCGGCGATGATCGTCGTAAAGAAGATGGCCGGTGCCAGGGCGATGAGGGAATAATAAGCCCGGCTTTCTCGGATGATATGTTCATCGATCAGGAAGCTGGAGCCAAAGAACATGAGGACACTCAGGACGAAAGCCGTCGTACACAGCATCGATAAGGATACGTGAAAGATGCGCTGGGCTCCGAAGTAATCCTCTTTGGCTACTTTTTCAGCCGTAATGATAGAAATTGCAATGGGAAGGCCGGCACTGGAAATGTCGAGTGCCAAGAGATAGATCGGAAAGGCCATCTGATAGATGCCGATGCCTTCACCGCCGAGAATACGAGACAAGATGATCCAGTTGATACTGCCAATGGCTTTGACGACAAAGCCGGACAAGGTCAGGATCAAGGTGCCCGAGATAAACTTGTTTGCCATAGTAACCCCTTATCTCTCTAGAAATTTATCACGATAACAACTAATTTTAGCACATTTGCCGGGCCTTGTATATAGTCTGGGCCCGGCCGAAAGGGTTGCATCTTGGCAGTCTTTGTGCTAGTGTAAACGTAAAATCCAGATAGAGAAAGTGATGTCATTATAATGAATATATTAACGGTAGAACAGGTAAAGAAATCATATGGTCTCCGCGTCCTCTTTGATGACGTGACCTTTGCCATCGACGGCGGGCAGAAACTGGGCCTCATCGGCCTCAATGGGGCGGGGAAGACGACGCTCCTCAAAATCATCGCCGGCCTGGCCGATATGGACAGCGGCACCCTGTGGTTCAACCCCAAGGCACGCATCCATTATCTGCCCCAGGAACCGCAGTTCGTATCGGGCCATTCGGTCCTTGAAAGTGTCCTCGACGGCAACCTGCCGGTCATGAAGCTCCTGCAGCAATATGAAGACGCTGTTCAAAAAGGCGATGACCGGGCCGTCGTCGCCCTCAGTGCTGAAATGGATCGGGAGCAGGCCTGGGAACTTGAAGCCAAAGCCAAGATCATCCTCGGAAAATTGGGGATTTCCGACTTATCGAAGTCTGTCGACGACCTGTCCGGCGGCCAGCGCAAACGCCTGGGATTGGCCCGGGCGCTCATCATGCCCTGCGACCTCCTCATCATGGACGAACCGACGAACCATCTCGACGAACAGACGATTCTCTGGCTGGAAGAGTATCTTCGCGACAGCAAATCGGCCATCCTGCTCAGCACCCATGACCGCTATTTCCTCGATACGGTCGTCGACTCGATGATTGAACTCGATCGGGGCCGCGTCTACACCTATACTGGAAACTACAGCCAGTATCTCGAACTGCGCCAGGAACGGCTGGAACGGGATGAAGCCAGTGAAGCTAAAAGGCGCAATCTCATCCGCCGGGAAAAAGCCTGGATCCAGCGCGGCGCCCAGGCCCGGTCGACGAAGCAGAAGGCCCGAAAAGAACGGTACGAACAGCTCTGTGCCATTGAAAACGGCAAGCCTATCGGCGAAGTCGAGTTCCTCGATACGTCGGCCCGGCTGGGAAAAACCATCCTCGATATCGATGACGTGGCTTTTGGCTACGATCCGGCAAAGCCCTTGTTCCGACACGTAGACTATCACGTCGTGAAACACGACCGCATCGGTATCATCGGCGCCAACGGTGTCGGTAAGTCGACACTGCTCAAAGTACTGGCCGGTCAACTGGTCCCGACGGAAGGCTCCCTTACCATTGGACAGACCGTCCGCTTCGGCTTCTTTACCCAGCAGCTGCCCGAATTTGATGAATCGATGCGGGTCATCGATTATATTCAGGAACGAGGCCACTTCGTGGTCAATCAATTCGGCCAACGCATTTCGGCGACGCGCCTTCTCGACCAATTCCTGTTCACGGAAGAGATGCAGCATACCTTTATTGCCAAGTTAAGCGGCGGCGAACGGCGGCGCCTCTATTTACTGCGCCTGCTCATGGATCAGCCCAACGTCCTCTTATTGGACGAACCGACGAACGACCTCGATATCCCAACCCTGACGGTTCTTGAAAATTATCTCGATACCTTCCAGGGCGTCGTCCTCGTCGTCTCTCACGACCGCTACTTCCTGGATCGGGTGGTTGATAAACTTTTCACATTACACGCGGGACAGTGGGAACGATTTTACGGCGATTATAGTGAATACTTGGAAGAAAAATACAGTCATCACCAAGAAAAGAAAAGTGAAAAAGCCTCGAAGCCTTCTATTACTAAAACGAATATAAAACCGGTACAGCTTAAGACCGGACTGACGCAGCGCCAAGAAGAAGAGCTGAAGAAGATTACGGAAGAACTGCCTCGTTATGAAGCCATGCTCAAAGGAATCAACGCGGCCATCGCCGCAGCCGGCAGTAATTACGAACAGGTTGAAACGCTGCTGATCGATCAAAAGGAAACACAAGAGAAAGTAGATGCTTTGACGGAAAGATGGTGTGAATTAGAAGATTTAAAAGGGGAGTAACCGTAATTTTTTAAACATGATAAAAAAGCATAGAAAATATGGCAAAAAAGGTGGTCGAATTCTCTAAAAGCAATGGAAATTTATGCTGGTTTGTATTATCCTATAAGTAACAAAGTTTGTGATAAAATGTTACATAGTTCTTGGCGCTGCCAACACCATATCCAGCATTTTAAATTTCAGACCGAAAAGGAGTATTCGCCATGCCTGAATTCCATTCCCGCTTTGAAAACATCGACCGCCGCGTCCCCATTGATGAACATAACTGCGCCGTTCAGTTCGACGTGACCAAGTGTAAGAACTGTACCTTATGCCGCAGAGCCTGTGCCGACACGCAGACCGTACTCGACTATTATTCCCTGTCCAGTACGGGCGATTTGCCGATTTGCGTTCATTGCGGCCAGTGTGCCACTGCCTGCCCCTTTGATGCCATTAACGAAGTCAATGACGTCGGCCGCGTCAAGGAAGCCTTGAAAGACCCTGACAAGATCGTTATTTTCCAGACGGCTCCGGCCGTCCGCGTCGGTCTCGGTGAAGCCTTTGGCATGGAACCGGGCAGCTTCGTCGAAGGACAGATGGTATCGGCCCTTCGTGCCCTCGGTGCCGATTACGTCTTTGATACCGACTTCGGTGCCGATATGACCATCATGGAAGAAGCTATGGAACTCCTGCACCGCCTGCAGTCTGAAGAAATTCCTATCCCGCAGTTCACCAGCTGCTGCCCGGCCTGGGTCGAATTTGCAGAAACCTTCTATCCCGACCTCATTCCCCATCTGTCGTCGACCAAGAGCCCAATCAGCATCTTGAGCCCGATCATCAAAACCTATTTTGCCCAGCAGAAAAACATCGATCCCAAGAAGATCGTCAACGTCTGCGTTACGCCGTGTACGGCGAAAAAATCGGAAATCCGCCGTCCTCAGCTGAGTGCTGCCGGCCTCTTCTGGGACGAACCGGAAATCCGCGATACCGATATCTGTATCACGACGCGGGAACTGGCCAAGTGGATTCAGGAAGAAAACATCGACTTCGACAGCTTGGAAAACAGCCAATTCGACAAGACCTTTGGCTCTTCCTCCGGCGGCGGCCGTATTTTCGGCAACTCCGGCGGCGTTATGGAAGCGGCCATTCGTACGGCCTACCACATGTTCACCGGCCGTCCGGCACCGAAGGACTTCATCCCCTTTGAACCGGTACGCGGCCTGCAGGGCGTCAAGAAGGCGACGGTCATCTTCGGCCATTTCGTCATCCACGTCGCAGCCATCAGCGGTCTTGCCAATGCCCGGGCTTTCATCGACGACCTCATCAAGGAAGACGCTTTCGAAGACTATTCCTTCATCGAAATCATGGCCTGCCCCGGCGGCTGTATCGGCGGCGGCGGCCAGCCGAAAGTCAAGATGCCTCAGATTAAAAAAGTACAAGAAGCCCGGACGGCTTCCTTGTATCAGAGCGACGCCGATACGGACGTCAAAGCCAGCTGGCAGAATCCGGAAATCGCCGAACTTTACGAAGTATTCCTCGATGAACCGCTGTCGGAAATGGCAGAATTTACCTTGCATACGTATTTCTCCGATAAGAGTGATCAGTTGGGCCGCATGAAGAACCTCACGCCCCAAACGAATCCCATGTCGCCGAAATACAAACCGCCGACAGCTGAATAAGGAGATTTATCACAAAGGTCCTGCATCTTTTTGCAGGACCTTTTTTGCATGGCTTTTTTGGCCAAGGGCGGCACTGTGTGGGTTTATGACTATTTTAGATAGAAAAGGTATACAATAAATTAGATATTGACAACCAATATCATGAAAAGCTATAATGAGTATGTACTCATTGTAACAAGCCGTGAAATGATAGGAAAAGGCAGACATATCTTTGTTTTAGGTGAGAGGAAATTAGGAACACTCGATTGCAGCGAACGAAGACGTTCTGTGTGACCTGTCATTTTTGGCTTGAAAACCAAGAAAGAAGGTATACATAATGAAAAAGAAGATCACAACAACCTTAGCCGTTCTGATGGCTGTCGGTGCTGCCAGCGCCTTTGCAGCCAATCCCTTCGTCGACGTACCGTCTGACAGCTGGGCTTACAAATCCGTCGTAGAATTGGCTGATGCCGGCATCATTCAGGGTGTCGACGGCGAACACTTCCAGGGTCAGCGCAATATTACCCGTTATGAAGCCGCTGAAATGGTCGCCAAAGCCATGGCTCACATGGACAAAGCGTCTGTCGAACAGCGTGCCCTCATCAACAAATTGGCTGACGAATTTGCCGATGAACTCAATAATCTCGGCGTTCGCGTCAGCGCTCTCGAAAACCGTGTCGGCAACGTTAAACTGACCGGTGATGCTCGTGTCCGCTTCCAGCACCAGAGCAGCGGTGCTGTTAACGGCAACGACGGCAAAGGCTACCGCAACGATGCTTCTTGGGATTACCGCGTTCGTATCCGTGCCAATGCGCAGGTCAACGATCGTACGACCGTAACCTACGGGATCAGCACGGACGACATCAACTTCGCTGATAATGGCTCGGCCAGCGACAACAGCAACATCTTCACGGACAATGCCAAAGTCGACTACAACTTCGGCGGCAATACGTGGAACCTCAGCGTCGGCCGTACCGATACATACATCCTCGGCGGCGACAATGCCTATGGCTTCCAGTACGGCGACGTCTTCGACCGCGCTGAATTGAAATATACCAGTGACCACTTCGGCCTGACCGGCGGCTATGGTAAATTCAAAGCCGGCGACATTGCAGGCTCTGACGAAGACGGCTTTGACGGCGTCAAGACGGCTTACGGCGTCGCAGAATTCTACTTCGGCGGCGGCAGCTCGGAAGGCTCGGCTATCGGGGCTTATTACAATGACTTCTCCGTCAGCGGCGGCACCAACACGGGTGACTACTTCGCAGCCAATGACCTCTGGGGCGCATATGCCAGCCTGAACTTCGGCAACTGGAACGCCTTGGCTAACTACGAAAAGATCAACAGCAACAGCGCTCACCTCGAAGATGGTTACACCAAAGATCCGGCCGTATGGATCGGTAAATTGACCTACGGCTCGGCCGACAGCGATACGAAAGGTACCTGGGATGCCTGGGTTGAATACATCAACTCCGACAAGGGTGCCCTCCTCGGCGGTGCAACCAACTCCTGGCGCGATGACAGCGTCCTCGACAACGTCAAGTCCTGGGGCGTTGGCATCGACTACACCTTAGCGAAAAACGTCGTCCTCACGGCCGCTCAGACCTTTGGCACCAAAGCGAAACACGGCACGGACGATCCCGATGAATTTACGGATGTAGAAATCAACTTCTTGTTCTAATATTCATCCTCCCCTGCATAGATAAAACACGAAAGAGGACTGTCAATTTTGGCAGTCCTCTTTCGCATAAGGGGAAGCTGCACGACTACGGCCAGGGAGCGGGGGAATCCGGCAAAATAAGGGTATCCTTGTCACGAAATAAGGGTATATTTGAGATTTATCTTAAAATAGCGTTAAAAGGGAGTGGGTATGTGACTTATTTTCACTCCAATATGGACTTTTTTGGCTATTCGTGGGATAATAAATAAGTTAACAGTTTAGGATCGTAAAGGAGAAGATAGCGTGCTTAAAAAAATATGGATGCTTCCGCTTATCATGCTCATCTGTCTGATCCCGATGGTATCAGCTCATGCAGCTTCGAAAACGGAAATTACCAATGTGCGGACGGCAACGCGAAACGATGCCAATACGCCTTTTGTCCGGACCGTTCTCGATGTCAGCGGCAAGGTAAATCCCAAACTTTACATCGATAACTCTGGCGAGTATGTGTTTGTGACCCTGCCCAATACCAGTATCGGTAAAAAAGTAGATAAAACGTATAAACCGAACAGCAATGTCGTGTCCCGCGTGACGTTGTCGTCGCGGTCAGCCGGTACGGATGTTACCATCAAGGTTCCCCAGGCGGTGACCAAGAACGACGTCAAAGTCTTTACGCTTCCGGGAGCGACGGGGACGAAAGGCTCGAGCCGCGTCGTCATCGACATTAACGATAAGTCCGGCAAGGTCAAACAGTGGAGCCAGTGGAGCACGGCTAATGGCAGTAAGACAGCGTCAAAACCGGCTTCAAAGCCAACTTCGACGTGGACTCCGCCGGCTAAAACGACGACTCCGGCGAAAACCACCTCGTCCAGTACAACGGCTACGACCGTTCCTGCCTACGCCAGCAGTCAGTCCTACAGCCTGACCAAGGGTCTTCAGGGCAAGACCATCGCCATCGACCCCGGTCATGGCGGCAGCGACTCCGGTGCTGTCGGTGCTTTTTCGAAAGAAAAAGACATTACCCTGGCTATCGCCAAGAAGGTAGCGTCCCTGTTGAATGCGGCCGGTGCCAACGTCGTCATGACCCGCACGACCGACGTCGATGTCTATGCGCCCTATGACGGTGCCGTAGAAGAACTGCAGGCCCGCAGCAACATTGGCAACGCAGCCAAGGCTGACGTATTCATCAGCATTCACATCGATTCCTTCGATTCACCGTCTGCCGGCGGTGTCACGGCTTACTACAACAGTAAGACCCCTTATGATTACGGCTTGGCCAACTACATCCACCTGCAGAACATGAAGGCGACGAACTTCTCGGACCGCGGTGTCAAGACGGCTAACTTCTACGTCCTCCTGCATACCAATATGCCGGCGACGCTCCTTGAACTGGGCTTCATCTCGAACCCTGGTGAAGAACAGGCTCTCAATACGGAAGCGCAGCAGCAGAACTTTGCTGAAAGCATTGTAAAAGGCTTGGCGGACTACTTTAATCACAACGGAAACTAAGTTCGTTTCCCCTTCGAATATCCCCGTTATCGGCGTTGCCGTGATGGGGATATTTTATGTCCGGAAATCGGCATCGTTTTGGGCGTTTTCAGGGGCTTTATATATTGACAGGCCCGATGATTCATGATATAGTAGATGAGTCGTAGCATAAGTGGCTATGGATAAGCCGCGTGGAGAGGCCTGTAAGTGTCCTTTTCGGAACGCCGTATCCAGCGAGTATATTGATGAGGAGGTGTCACTCATGTACGCTATTATCAAAACAGGCGGAAAACAGTATCGTGTCCAGGAAGGCGACAATATCTTTGTTGAAAAGTTGGACGCTGATGTTGATTCCAATGTCGTATTCGACCAGGTATTGGCAGTCGTCAACGACGGTGATGTTAAAGTAGGTGCTCCCGTTGTCGAAGGCGCTAAAGTAACGGCAAAAGTATTGGCTCAGGGTAAAGAAAAGAAAATCCTTGTTTTCAAATACAAAGCAAAATCTAACTACCGTCGTCGTCAGGGCCATCGTCAGCCGTTCACGAAAGTTTCTATCGAAAAAATCGAAGGCTAATGATTACCATAACGATGCATCGTGATAAGGAACATCGCTATACGGGTTTCACGATAAGCGGCCATGCCGATTATGCTGAAGCCGGGAGCGATATCGTCTGTGCCGCCGTATCGGCACTGTCACAGACAGCTTTGTTGGGTCTCATGGAGTATGCTTCGAAGGACGTACCCTATGAAGTAAACGAAGGATTCTTATCGGTAACGGTTCCTAAGCCCTCTGATGCGTCAGAGATCATCTTAGGTACCATGGCAAGAGGATTGCAGGAAATGGTGCGACAGTATGGAGAATACGTCGTACTCGACTTATAGATGTCAGGAGGTGGACGGAATGTTCAATTTCAACTTACAGCTTTTCGCTCATAAAAAAGGGACAGGCTCCACGCGTAACGGTCGTGACAGCGAATCGAAACGCCTTGGCGTAAAATGCCATGACGGCGTCATCGTTAAAGCCGGCAACATCATCGTTCGCCAGCGTGGTACGCACTTCCATCCGGGCACGAACGTAGGCATCGGCAAAGATGATACGTTATTTGCTACGGCTGCAGGCAAAGTTGCGTTCGAACGCGCTGGTAAATACAACCGCAAAGTCAGCGTATACCCTGTAGAAGCGTAAATACGTGAAGAAAAGAACTGCCGCAGTGAGGCTCAGGCCGAGTTGCGTCGGTTCTTTTTTTGTTTGCAAAAAAGCCCTTTGACGCGGCCTTAAAATCCTGTATAATAGAGATTGTATTTACTTTGATTAAACTCAAGCGGAGGTGTACGCCATGCGCGTTAGTGTCAATGGAGAAAACCGTGAGCTCCACGTCTATGACCGCGAGACGGGAATGGACTATGCCAAGCCCATCGTCTGTTCTCAGGAACAACTGGAAACGGATATGTACGGCGAGTTCGTCCTGACGGAAGAAGAATACGCCCATTGGACGGAATTACTGGCTGTACAGCAGGAATCGGAAGACATGCTCTTTGCCTTAAAAGATGCCATCGTAAAAGAAGAATGGGACAATTATCTGTACGAAGAAACAAAATATATGACGACGACTCTCGAGACGATTCAGATGGAAAATATCTGTGTCAAGGAATTGAAAGAAGCCTTGGAAACGGGAAATCAAGAATGGCTGACAGAAAACCATTTTTTCAAGACTGCAGAAAAAATGAAAAAATAAAGGAAGTCTTATGGTGAAAAAACTATGTTCCTGGATCATTGGTGTCATCCTCACCGTATTGGTCCTCCTCATCGGCGTGTTTTCCTTTTGGTATTTCGGTTCGACTAACTATCATCTGACCGGCGTGCCGGTTTTGAACTATCATCAGGTCAATAATAAGTTCAATACGGTATTGACCATGAAACCTGCCGATTTTGAAGAACAGATAAAGTACCTTCATGATAACGACTACCATGCTATCACGTTGGAACAATTCGATGCCTATATGCGGGGCGAAGGCGATTTGCCCGACCGGCCAATCCTCATTACCTTTGACGACGGCTATGTCGATAATTATGAAGATGCCTATCCCATCTTACAGAATTATCACATGCGGGGGACGATTTTCCTCATTATCAATCTCGTGGGGACACCAGGCTATCTGACCTGGGACCAGGTGCATGAAATGGCTGCCGGCGGGATGGAATTCGGGTCCCATACGATGAGTCATAAGCCCTTGACCAGCTTTGACCGCAATGGGGCGCGGTATGAACTGCAGGCTTCTAAGGCTGCCATTGAAAAAGCTACCGGGAAGCCTTGTGAATTCATTGCTTTTCCGGAAGGGAAGTATAATGATATGGTCATGGAAGAAACGAAGGAAGCCGGCTACCGCTATGCCTTTACGGTCAATACGGGCCGCGATTTCCCTTGGGATGATCCCTATGACCTCGATCGGGTTCCCTTGTTTGAAGGACCTATCAGTTTCAATCATTTCCGCTTCCGCCTGACCTTCAGCGCCTTCAGCGCGCTCTTGTGGAAGAGCCACCAATACTTCAGCCATATCGAAATCACCAAAGACTTGGCTCAGCATATTCCCGAACCGTAGTAGGGAAGCGTCTTTGACAACGAAACCCCTGTTTCAGGATATACCTGAAGCAGGGGCTTTTGGCTGTATGGAACTAGAATCTGCCGGTAAGGACCGCGTCCTGCAGGAGGCTTACGTTGTCCGTATCGTATTCGATCTGTTCCGACCAGCGGCGGAGGGCTTCGGGAAGGTCACCGGTGGCCGTCGCCAGGAGGGCGATGAAGTCCGTATTGCGATTGGCATATAGGGAAAGGGCTTTGATGGGAACGCCTATAAAGGTTTCTAATTGGCGGTAGAAGATGTAATCGTATATCCGCTGGTATAAGGCCTGGTTGCGTGCGATGGAAGCCTGCACGGCCTCTCTTTTCGGCGGCCTCGTCTGTAAGGCCGTAAGGGCCTCCGTCCAAGCCTCGTCGATGGGCTCCGTTTCAGACAGCACGGCTAAGAGACGTTTGGCAGCGTCCTCTGACGTATCGGGTTCATAGGTGAGTGCTTCTTTTGGAAGGTCACAGCCGAGGTCGATTAGCAGTTCGGCTAGGGTTTTCGATGTCGACGGATCTTCGCTGTCGGAGAAGTGAAGGGGACCTTTTTCCCCCAGCAGCAGTTCGCAGGCGGCTTCACAGGCAAGGCCCAGGCCGCCAAGTTCTTGTTCTCGACCGTCTTTATCGGTGATGACTTCAAAGAAGCGGGGATGGAGGCTGCAGATGTCGCAGAGGATATCTTCTCCTCCTTCTAAAATGAGCCGGCAGAGTCCGTCGGGACGAAGGAAGGGACAGGCTTCGTCTTTGGTCAGGACGAAGTGCCAGGCATCAGGCCCTTTTTCGATATGGTTTCGGATGGATTCACCTAAAGGGCCTGGCAGTTCTTGGTAGTAAGCGGCCGTGTCCTTGTCGATGTCGATTTCCCAGCCCTTACAGCACGTGTGCTGGCAATCACCGGCCTTACAGCGGAAATGGGGATAAAAATCAGGTATGATCAAAAGAAGCGTCCTTTCTGGGATACATAGGGAACAAAAAAGGAGCTGCCGCAACAGCTCCTTTTTGAAAGCTAGAATTCATATGTCGTTCCCGGCTCTACGACCTGTACGGGAATATTGTACTTCGTTTCCGTCAGTTTTTTGTATTCCTGCGGGTCGGCTTCGATGATCGGCCAGGTCTTGTAATGGATGGGGATGACGAAATGGGGCTGCACCCATAAGGCTGCCAGAGCCGCATCTTCCATGCCCATGGTGAAGTTGTCGCCAATGGGCAAAATGGCACAATCGATTTGACCGAAGCGGTCGAGAATTTTCATATCTGAGAAGAGGCCTGTATCACCGGCAAAGTAAACGCGCTTGCCGCCGAACTCGACGATGACACCACAGGCCAGTCCGCCTGCAATGCCCGAGCCGTGGAAGGCCGGAGTCAGACGCACCCTGCCAAAGGGGAAAGCGGCACTGCCGCCGACGTGCATGGCGTGGGCCTTACAGCCGGCATTTCCTGCTTTTCCCGCGATTTCTGCCGTGCTGATAATCGTTGCGTCATTGGCTTTGGCAATCGCTTCAGCATCGCCGTAGTGGTCGCCGTGACCGTGGGTGATGATGATGTATTGACAGGCAATATCCGTCGGACAGACGTCTGTCCAGGGGTTGTCTGTAATGAACGGATCAAAGAGAATCGTCGTAACGTCATCAGAAAGGGTGAATGCGGAATGACCATAGTAGTTAAATTTCATGATAGCCTCTGCTCCTAAAGACGAATCAGTCTTTTTCTGTACTGTTCAAGCTCCATTTCTTCCATTCTTCGAGCCAGTCTTTGACGTGTTTCTGCGGGAGCGAGCCACAGAAGGTGTTCTTTAAGGTCTGGCGGAGTTCGGCTTCTTTGGCACCGAGGGGATAGACGTCTTTGTATTCGTCATAGACGTTCCAGAAGTCGCGCATATGCAGGTTTGCATAGGTTTCGCCATAGATTTTGAAACAGGTATCGCATAAGGTGATGAAGACGGCTTCATCGTTGTGCTGATTGGCGTCGTCGAGGAAACAGCAGCGGGTATAGAGATGCATGTTGCTGCCGAAGAGCTGACGCAGGTAATCGTAGACTTCGGAAACCATCTGGGGCTGCAGCTGCAGCAGTCGACAGCCGGGAGCGAAATACATAGGATACTGAGCAATGTTGTCAAAATTGTCCATAAAAAGACACCTCTTTCTAAGAAATTTACAGAAAAACTGCATTTCTATTAAATAATAACTATTATTCATAAGTGTACCATAAAAAAGTCATAAACGCAATGTTCCTCTTGTACTTCCTGTATAAATCCTGTACAATATCCATTGGAGAGTGATATAACATGCATATCGTAATGGTAGAGCCGGAAATTCCCGGCAATACGGGCAACGTTGCCCGCTTGTGTGCGGCCAATCACATGTCACTGCACTTGGTAAAACCCCTGGGTTTTTCCATTGATGATAAGCACTTAAAACGGGCAGGACTCGATTACTGGTCCCTCGTCGATGTCCAGGTCCATGAAAATTTTCAGGAAGTCCTGGATGCATATAAGGAGCATCGCTTTTTTTATTTAACGACGAAATCGGAACAGTGTTACGCCGATATCCAGTTCCAAGAAGACGATTTTCTCGTATTTGGCAAGGAGACGAAGGGCCTTCCGGAAGACTTGTTAAAAGCCAATCCCGAACGCTGTTTCCGCGTCCCCATGATAGAAGATGCGCGGAGTCTCAACCTGTCGAATACGGTTGCCATCGTATCCTATGAAGCCATGCGTCAGCTTGGTTTCCCGGGTCTGGCCAAGGGCGGCATTGGCATCCAGAATCTCAAGTAGCCAAGGCCCTTTAAATTAAGAATAATGAGGTGTAAAACGTGGAAATTTATGATAAGGCCCATGAACTGGCCGGCGTCATTCAGGATTGTGAAGAATACAAGGCCCTCCTGGCCGCCGGTGAGAAGCTCAACAGCGATGAAAAGACCAAAAAATTGGTCCGCGATTTTCTGATGCTCCAGGCTCAATTAGCCTATGCCCAGTCGATGGGTGATAAACCGATTCGCAAGAAAATCGAACTGTTGAACCAAAAAGCAGAACTGGTTAAAAAGAATGAAACGGCGGTAGAATATTTGTCCCATTACAATAAATGGCAGACTATGGCCGGTGAAGTATTTCAGATTATTCAAAATGCAATGGCAGAAGGAATGAGCATCCTTGATTAATAAATATGCACTGACGACTTTTGTCTCAGAATTAAGTAAATCCATTCCCACAGGACGAATTCTGCTGAACGAACCGATGAGCGAACATACGACATTTGCCGTCGGCGGTCCGGCGGATGTATTAGTGCTGCCCGAATCGGTCAAGGAAATGTCCTTGGCTATCCGGGCCGCCCGCCGCTTGGATTTGGTCGTTACCGTCCTCGGCGGCGGATCGAATGTCCTCGTCCGCGACGGCGGTATCCGCGGCGTCGTCATTCAGCTGCAGTCTTTGAAAAAGACCTTGGCCTGCCATGATCGCAAGATTTTGGCCAGTGCCGGCTATATGCTAAAAGACGTCTGCCAGTTCGCCCAGGAAAACGGCCTGACAGGGATGGAATTTGCCTGCGGCATCCCGGGAACCCTCGGCGGGGCCGTCTTTATGAACGCCGGCGCCTATGACGGTGAAATGAGTCATGTCGTGTCCAGGGTCCGCGTCGTAGACCGCAAGGGCAGCGTCCGCACGTATGAAGCGCCGGACTTCGGCTTTTCCTATCGTCAGAGCCGATTCCAGAAGTCCCAGGAATTTGTCGTCGAAGTCGAAATGACGTTGCGCAGCGGTAAGAGCGACGAGATCCAGGCCAAGATGGACGATCTTATGAATCGCCGCCGCAGCAAACAGCCCTTGGAAATGCACAGTGCCGGCAGTACCTTTAAGCGGCCGCCGGGATATTTTGCCGGGACCCTCATCGACCAGACCGGCTTAAAAGGCTTGTCCTGCGGCGATGCCCAGGTATCGGTGAAACACGCCGGCTTCGTCGTCAATACGGGGCACGCGTCGGCACGGGATGTCCTCAACGTCATCCATGAAGTGCAGGCCCGGGTCGAACAGGCTCACGGCGTCCATTTGGAACCGGAAGTCCGCATCATCGGCGAAGACTGAAGCGGTGGTTTTCAGCCGTTTTAGGCCTGAAAAAAGTATATCGAAAGGCAGCTTACCCTCAGTTGTCATGCCAGATTCATCGGCATAACGGTTGGCGGGAGGCTGCCTTTTTGTGCTTTCCGTAGCCTTTGACGGTACCTCGATTTCTATCGTACTATGTTGTATGAGCATGAATAAAATGTTATTATAATATTATAAAGACGGGGTGCGGGGAAATCTATAAAAAAGGCAGGTTAGTACCATGGATAAGATGGCTGTGTGGAAGCAAATGATCGATATCATAAAAACGGATGTAACGCCGGCGACGGGCTGTACTGAGCCCATTGCCCTGGCTTATGCGGCAGCGGTGGCAGCTCGTGAATTGGGAGAGCCCGTGCGCTTTATTGACGGCTTAGTGTCGGCCAATTTGATGAAAAACGGCATGGGCGTCACCGTGCCGGGAACGGGGATGCCCGGCCTTTCCATTGCGGCTGCCGTCGGGGCTCTCGGCGGCGATGCTGATGCCGGACTTCAGGTGCTGCAGCATCTGAATCCGGACGTCGTGGCACTCGGGAAACAATACGTCGCTGACGGTAAGATCACCGTTTCTGTGAAAGACAATACACCTCATGTCCTCTATGCCGAAGCCGTCGTCTACGGCGGAAATCATCGAGTCCAGGTGGTCATCGTCGACGACCATACGAACATCGTGTACATCGAAAAAGACGGTCGGCCGATTCTCGATGAACGCGTCGAAGCCGGCAGCGAAGAAGACCCGAAAATTGCTTTCCTCAATGACCTTACCTTAGCCGATATCGTCGAATTTGCCGAACAGGTACCGTATGAAGATATCGCGTTCTTAATAGAAGCGGAACGCCTCAACGATCATTTGTCGAAAGAAGGCCTGACCGGGAATTACGGCCTCAAAGTAGGCTATAACCTGCAGCAGATGATCGAAAAAGGCCTCTTGGCCGATGACTTGATGCAGTCCATACGCATTCGCTCCGTCGCCGCCTCCGATGCCCGCATGGGCGGGGCCGCCTTTCCGGCTATGACCAATTCCGGATCGGGCAATCAGGGGATTGCGGCGACCGAACCGGTTACTGTCGTGGCAGACTTTTTAAAAGTCGATGAAGAAAGAAGGGTCCGGGCCCTGGCCTTGTCCAGCATGGTCGCTATCTATGCCCACAGTTTCCTGCCTAAGCTCTCGGCTTTCTGTGCCACCGTTACGGCAGCCATGGGAGCGGCGGCCGCTATGGCCTGGCTCCTGGCCGAGGATAATCCCTTAGGCGTCATTGAAAAGGCCATCGCCACCATGTCCGGTTCCGTCGTCGGCATGGTCTGTGATGGGGCGGCCAACAGCTGCGGCATGAAGGTCCTGGCCTCGGTTACCAGTGCCTATGAAGCGGTCCTCCTGGCCTTAAGTGACGTGCGGGTAGCCGGCTCCGACGGCCTCGTCGCCAATTCCGCCGATGAATGCTTGCGAAACGTCGGATTCCTGGCCTCGAAGGGGATGCAGCAGACCGACGACGAAGTCCTTCAAATCATGCTTAACAAGAATCAGGTTTAAGCTATAACTCGATAACTAAACAGCACGAAAGACAAGATAAAGACTGCCTTTCGTGCTGTTTTGCGTTTCTTAATTAAAATTTTGGTAAAGATGTAAAATTAATGCCGGCGCCTTGAAAACATGGACAATTTTTTATATTCGTGCTATACTAACCTAGTTTATCGAAGTATCTATCAGAAGACCACCATCTCTAAGATGATGGATGAATGGTCGCAGTTAGTCTTCTGCGTAACCAAAAACGATAACAAAACCATAGCCTTAGCGCTATCCCGGGCAATACTTGCCTTGGCCGCAGCGTGACACAACGTGGATCATGACGGGTACAAAGAAAAGTAAGCGGAAATTTTTTAACGACCGTGTAGCGGGCTTTTGGACAGCCCCTTAAGAATAAGGGTATCCTGATAGTGAATTCCCTCGGGATAAATCTATCAGGCGTTAGTCCGTGTATCAAACTTCTTAAGAATCTTTCACTTCTATTAAGTGATAGAAGTCCAAAACTATGTTGTTATATGAGAGAGAGGATATTAGATGGAACGCACAGATATTAGAAACATTGCCATTATCGCTCACGTTGACCATGGTAAGACGACCCTCGTCGATGCCATGCTCAAACAGAGCCATGTATTCCGTTCGAATGAAAAGGTAGAAGAACGTGTCATGGACTCGGGGGACATCGAACGTGAACGCGGCATTACAATCTTATCCAAAAATACATCGGTCATGCATGAAGGCGTCAAGATCAACATCGTCGACACGCCGGGGCATGCTGACTTTGGCGGCGAAGTTGAACGCGTACTGAACATGGTTGACGGCGTCCTCCTTTTGGTTGACGCTTTTGAAGGTCCTATGCCGCAGACCAAATACGTTTTGCGCAAGGCCTTGGAACAGCAGCTTAAGCCGATTGTCGTCATCAATAAGATCGACAAACCCGGTGCTCGTGTATCGGAAGTCGAAGACGAAGTCCTGGAACTGTTCATGGAACTCGACGCCAGCGACGAACAGCTCGATTTCCCCGTTGTCTACGCTAATGGCCGTGACGGCATTGCCAAAACGTCCATGGATGAAGAAAGCGACAACCTTGAACCCTTGTTCAAGACGATTATTAAATACTGCCCGGCTCCGAATGGTGACCTCGAAGGCCCGCTCCAGTTCATGGTTACGACCCTCGACTATGACGACTATGTCGGTAAAATCGCTATCGGCCGTATCGTCCGCGGCAAGATGCGTGCCAACCAGAACGTCGTCGTCACCGACGGTGAAAGCCAGCGCAAGGCTAAGATTGGCCGCGTCTACACCTATGAAGGCTTAAAGCGCGTCGAACAGGAAGAAGCCGGTATGGGCGAAATCGCCTGCATCGTCGGCATTCCCGACCTCAAGATCGGTGAAACCGTTACCGACCCGCAGAATCCGGAAGCCTTGCCGCGCATCGACATCGACGAACCGACCTTGTCCATGATTTTCTACGTCAACGACAGTCCTTTCGCCGGTCAGGAAGGGGACTACGTCACCAGCCGTCACCTCCGCGACCGCCTGTTCCGCGAAATCCAGACCAACGTATCGCTCCGCGTCGAAGAAACGGACAGCGCCGATGCTTTCAAAGTATCGGGCCGTGGTGAACTCCACATCGCCGTCCTCATCGAAGAAATGCGCCGTGAAGGCTACGAACTCCAGATCGGTAAACCCAGCGTCATTACCAAAGAAATCAACGGCCAGCGCTGCGAACCGTTGGAAGCACTGACCATCGACGTTCCGCCTGAATTCATGGGCGCTGTCATGGAAAAACTCGGTACCCGTAAAGCCGAAATGGTCAACATGACCGATATTTCCGGTTATACCCGCCTGGAATTCATCATTCCGGCCCGCGGCCTCATCGGTTTCCGCAGTGAATTCCTGACGGCTACCAAGGGCAACGGCATCATGTACCACGTCTTCCAGGGCTATGCTCCTTGGAAGGGCGATATCCCAGGCCGTACGCGCGGCAGCCTGGTAGCCTTTGAATCGGGTACGACGACGGGCTACGGTATCTTCAACCTCCAGGACCGCGGCACGATGTTCATCAAACCGGGCCAGGAAATCTACCTCGGCCAGGTCGTCGGTGAAAGCAACCGCGACGTCGACATCGATGTCAACCCCTGCAAGAAGAAACACTTGACCAACACTCGTTCCTCGGCATCGGACGAAGCACTTCGCTTGACGCCGCCTCAGGATATGGGTCTTGAAAAATCTTTGGAATGGATCAATGACGACGAACTCGTCGAAGTTACGCCGCAGAGCATCCGTATCCGCAAAGCTATCCTCGACAAACACGACCGTAAAAAGGCTATGCGCCGCGGTCAGTAATACAAAGATGAAGAGAAGGTTTGCTGCCTTGGCAGCAGGCCTTCTTTTTTCTTGACTTTGAGTGCGCTTCAAGTCGTATAATAGAAGGGAACCGTTTAAGGTCATTTATGGTAGGAGGTAAGGTTATGGAAAAATCAAAAGTATTTTTTACGGATTTTCGGTGTCATCCGGGGACGAACAATTTACAGAAGCTGCAGAAGCTCTGTAAGAAGGCCGGCATCGGAAATATCAACTTTGAAGGCAAATTCGTTGCCATCAAACTCCATTTCGGGGAACTGGGCTGTCTGGCCTCGCTGCGTCCGCAGTATGTCAAAGCCGTTGCCGACGTCGTTAAAGAATTGGGCGGCCGCCCCTTCTTGACGGACTGCAACACCCTTTATCCGGGCAGCCGTAAACATGCCCTGGAACACATGGACTGTGCCAACCTTAATGGCTACAACACGGTGACGACAGGCTGTCAGATCATCATTGGCGACGGCCTTCGGGGCACGGATGAAGTCGAAATCCCCGTCAAAAACGGCGAATATGTCGAAACGGCTAAAATCGGCCGGGCCATCATGGATGCCGACGTCTTCATCAGCCTGGCTCACTTCAAGGGTCACGAATCGACGGGTTTTGGCGGAGCCATTAAAAACATAGGCATGGGCTGCGGCAGCCGTGCCGGCAAGATGGAACAGCATTCGTCGGGCAAACCTGTCGTCGATGAAAACCTGTGCCGCAACTGTCATCGCTGCGCGAAAGAATGCGGCTCTGACGCCATCATTTATGAAAACAACGTAGCTCACATCGTCCAGGAACTGTGTAAGGGCTGCGGCCGCTGCATCGGTGCCTGTGCGTTTGATGCTATCCAGACCGTCGAATGGGATGCCAATGAAAAGCTCGACCGCAAAATGGCCGAATATGCTCAGGCTGTCTGTCAGGACCGTCCGTGCTTCCATATCAACATGGTCATGGATATTTCACCGAACTGCGACTGTCATGCCGAAAACGACGCGCCTATCCTGCCGAACATCGGCATGTTCGCTTCCTTTGACCCGGTAGCCCTCGATCAGGCCTGTGTCGATGCCTGTCAGAAGGCGACGCCCATGGCCAACAGCCAGTTGTCGGATCATTTGGCACAGCCCGATTGGCACCATCATCACGACCATTTCCTCGACAGCAACCCCAACGTCGACTGGAAGACGACCTTGGAACATGCTGAAAAGATCGGTTTGGGTACGCGGGAATATGAATTAGTCACCATTCACTAAGCCTACATAACCTGTCTCCCAAGGGAATTTGCCCCTATAAGTCGCGCCCGGCTTATAGGGGTTTTTTCGGTCCTCAGATCGCTTTACGGAGCGGGGAGGCGGCACATCTGGTAGGAAAGGGGGCCCTTCCTTTTTTCTTGCCACAGGATACTGATATATGCTATCATGTAATGTAAACCTAAATTACGATTTTATAAAAATGGAGAGACATACATGGATTTTCAGCGCAATCAATTTTATCATATTATATCCTACGGCTGTCAGGCCAATGTGTCTGACAGTGAGCACTATGCAGGACAGCTCGAAGCCTTAGGCTACCACCATACGGAAGACCTCGATATGGCCGACGTCATCTTGGTCAACACCTGTTGCGTCCGGGAAACGGCAGAAGATAAGACCTTGGGGAAAATCGGTGAATTCAAGCATTTAAAGACCAAAAATCCGGACCTCATCATTGCCATCACCGGTTGCATGGCCCAGGAATGGCAGGATAAGCTCTTTAAGCGGGCGCCCCATATCGACTTGGTCATCGGGACCCACAACATCCACAAGCTCATCGAGCTCATTGAAAAGCGAAACAGCAAAAAGGACCATTACATGGAAGCCGATATGAGCCTGCCGGCCTTTCACGACATGCCCGTCAAGCGCTTTCAAAACTTCTTTGCCTGGATCCCCATTATGAACGGCTGCAATAAGTTCTGTACGTACTGCATCGTTCCCTACGTCCGGGGCCGTGAAGTGAGCCGTCCCATCGAAGCCATCGTCGAAGAAATCAAGAAGGTCGCCGCCGAAGGCTACAAGGAAATTACCCTTCTCGGGCAGAACGTCAATTCCTACGGCCTCGACTTAAAGGACGGTACGGACTTTTCGAAACTCGTTCAGGCCGTCGATGACATTGACGGTATCGAACGGGTCCGCTACATGACCAGCCATCCTAAGGACATGACCTTTGCCATGATCGACGCCATTGCCGACAGCAAAAAGATCGTCAATCACATGCATCTTCCCATCCAGTGTGGATCCGATGAGCTCTTAAAGAAGATGAACCGCGGCTATACGACGGAGCATTATTTGGAACTCGTCGACTACGCCAGAAAGCGCATGCCTGATTTGGTCCTGACGACGGATATCATCGTCGGTTTCCCCGGAGAAACGGAAGCCATGTTCCAGGATACGCTGAACCTTTTAAAACGGGTCCAGTACGATATGGCTTATACCTTCATCTACTCGCCGCGGACGGGAACGCCGGCAGCGACGATGGATGGCCAGATTCCTCAGGAAGAAAAGAGCCGCCGCCTGCAGCGCCTGATGGATGTCCAAAACGTATACAGCTTGCAGAAAAATAAAGAAATGGAGAACCAGGTCTACGACGTCATCGTCGAAGGTCCGACGAAAAATGACGCCCATCATTGGTTTGGCCGGACGACGGGCAATAAGATGATTATCTGGGAAAATGACGGAACTGTTGCCATCGGCGATACCGTCCCCGTTGCCGTCGATAAAGGACAGACCTGGGTTCTCAAAGGCCACTTAGTACACTAAGGAAGGTGAGACTTTGGCAGGGAAAAAATTAACGCCCATGATGGAGCAGTACATGGAAGTCAAAGAGCAGTGTCAGGACAAGATCCTCTTTTTCCGCCTCGGCGACTTCTATGAAATGTTTTTTGACGATGCCTTGACGGCGTCGCGGGAACTCGATTTGACATTGACCGGCAGGGCCGGCGGCAACAAGGAAAAAATTCCGATGTGCGGCGTCCCCTTCCATTCGGCCGAGTCCTATATCGAGCGCTTGGTCCATAAAGGGTATAAGGTTGCCATTTGTGAGCAAATAGAAGATCCGAAACTCGCTAAGGGCATCGTCAAGCGGAAGATCATCAAGGTCATTACGCCGGGGACGATTACCCTTGAAAATGCCGTAGCTTCGAAACAGAACAACTATATCGGCTGCCTGACCGCAAGTGACGGCATCATTTCCATTGCCTTGACCGACGTCACGACTGGCGAGTGCCTGTGGGCCGACTGCGCCGCATCTGAGATGGGCGACGTGCTGTTCGATATCCTTGCCGTCTATGAACCGAGCGAACTGATCTATGCCAACATGGGTGAGTATATGGAAAAGGTGCAGCAGTACCTGAAGGGGCACCTTAGCCAGTGCACGGTGACGGCTTTTGTCGTCGATGACAGCGTCGATTATCGAGAACAAGCCAAGCCTTATTTTGCGGCCGAGGCCTTTGCCGCTGCGTCTCGAGCCGGCGCCTGCATCGGCATGCTCCTGGCTTATGTCAGCGACGTCATGCAGTCCGACATTTCACATATCAATTCGTTAGAACACATCGACAATGAACGGCGATTGGTCATCGACGCTGCCAGTCTGCGTCATTTGGAAGTCACCCAGAACGTCCGCGACGGCGGCCGAAGGGGAACCCTCCTCGACGTCCTCGACAAGACCAATACGGCCATGGGCGGACGGCTGCTTCGCAAGTGGCTCGAAGCGCCGCTCATCCGCATCGCCGACATTACAAGGCGCCAAGATGCCGTAGAAGATTTGGTCCTCCACGAAATCATGCGCCAGGACCTCTCTGACGTCCTCGACCGGATTTACGATTTCGAACGCATTTTGACGCGCATCGAAACGGGGACGGCGACGCCGAAGGATATGGTGGCCCTGCGCGAATCCTTAGCCGTCATTCCCCAGCTGAAAGACGTCTTAGCGGGTGCTGAGGCCGATTTACTGCACAGCTTGAACGACCGCCTTGAAACCCATGACGACGTCTACGATCTCTTGTGCCGGGGCATCAAGGACGAACCGGGCCTGGTCATCCGCAACGGCGGCGTTATTCGCGACGGCTTTTCGCCGGACCTCGACGAAATCCGTTCCATTGCCGCCAACAGCCATGCCTTTTTGCAGCAGCTCGAAGAAGCGGAAAAAGAAAAGACCGGTATTAAGCTCAAAATCGGCTATACCAAGGTCTTTGGCTATTACTTTGAAATTTCCCATGCCAACACCAAGCCTATTCCCGACTACTACGTGCGCAAGCAGACCTTGGTCAATGCCGAACGCTACATTACGCCGGAGTTGAAGGAATTTGAAATCAAAGCCCTGACCAGTCAGGAACGGATGTTAGAATTAGAATATAAATTGTTCGGTGACATCCGCCGTCAGATCCAGGAGCACATCCCGGCCATGCAGGAAACGGCCCGGGCCATTGCCCGCGTCGACTGCCTGTACAGTTTGGCCTCTGCCGCCTATGACAACCGCTACGTCCGGCCGGCCCTCAATACCAAGGCCGCCATTCGCATCAAGGACGGCCGCCATCCCATTGTCGAACAGTATCTGAAAGATGAACTCTTCGTCCCCAACGACGTCAACCTCAATCACGATGACCATGAAATCCTGGTTATCACCGGTCCTAACATGGCCGGTAAATCGACGTATATGCGCCAAGTTGCCGTGTTGGTTCTCATGGCTCAGGCCGGCTCCTTCATTCCGGCTAAGGAAGCCTCTATCTGCCCGGTGGACCGCATCTTTACCCGTATCGGCGCCAGCGACGACATTTTGACCGGTCAGAGTACGTTTATGGTGGAAATGAAAGAAGTGTCTTACATCTTAAAACACGCCACGAACCGCAGCCTGCTCATCCTCGATGAAATCGGCCGCGGGACGAGTACCTTTGACGGCATGTCCATCGCTCGGGCCGTTATCGAATACTGCCTGAAAAATGTCCATGGCCTGACCTTGTTTGCCACCCATTATCACGAGCTCATCGCCATGGCCGATGATTCGCCGAAGATAAAAAATTACACCGTCGCCGTCAAGGAACGGGGGAAACACATCAAGTTCCTGCGGCGCATCATCCCCGGCGGGGCAGACCGCAGCTACGGCCTCCATGTCGCACGCCTGGCCGGCCTTCCGGAAAGCCTTTTAAAGAGGGCTGACGTCATCCTCGAAGAACTGGAAACCGAAGGGGGCGGAACGGTGCCGGCCCAAAGACCGGTCGTGCAGGAACCGTCACCCATGGGGGACAGTCTCTTTTCAAGCCCCGTCATCGATAAACTTTTGGGCGTCGATGTCAGCAGCATGACGCCTATTGAAGCGATTTCTTTCTTATATAGTCTGCAAAAAGATGCCAAAGAAGGAAGTGGAGTCCATTGAGTTCAATCATTCATGTCTTAGATGAAGCTACGCGCAATAAAATCGCTGCCGGTGAAGTCGTCGAACGGCCGGCGTCGTGCATCAAAGAACTCGTCGAAAACGCCATCGACGCCGGCGCCAGTGCCATTGAGGTGGAAATTGCCGACGGCGGCCAGTCCTATATGCGGGTCACCGACGACGGCTGTGGCATGAGCGCCGAAGACGCAAAAAAATGCATCATCCGTCACGGGACGAGTAAGATCAGTTCTGTCGAAGATATCTTTTCCATTACGTCCCTGGGCTTTCGCGGAGAAGCCGTGCCCAGCATCGCTGCCGTATCGCATATGCAGATCACGACCCGTCAGGAAGGCGACGACTTTGCGACGCACCTCCTCCTCGACGGCGGCGTCATTACGTCAGAAGACCAGGCCGGCGCTCCGGTCGGGACGACGATGGAAGTCAGCGACCTCTTTTACAACACGCCGGCACGGCGGAAGTTCTTAAAAAGCGAACGGACGGAAAGTTCCAAGATTTCCGAAATGGTGACCAAATTGGCCTTAGCCAATCCGTCCATTGCCTTTACCTTTACCAATAACGGCCGGACGACGATGAAGACCGGCGGTACCGGTGATTTGCAGGAAACGATTGCCAACATCTACGGCGCCCAAGTGGCTCGGGAAGTCTTTGCCGTTACCGGTGAAACTGACGGCATTACCCTTGAAGGCTATGTTGGAAAGCCGTCGGTCTTAAAGAGCAACCGCGGTTGGCAGACCTGCATCGTCAACCAGCGCATCGTCCACAACCCCTTGATGTTCAAGGCCATCGACAATGCCTATCACGCCATGCTGCCCAAATCAGGCTATCCCTTTGCCATGCTCCATCTCCGCGTCGACCCGGCGGCCATTGACGTCAACGTTCATCCGGCCAAGACGGAAATCAAATTTTCCGACGAACAGGCCGTCTACCGGGCCATCTACCGCAGCATCGTAACGGCCCTCGTCGAGCAGGAAAAGCCGGAAGACATGGCCAAGACGATTGAACCGCCGTCAGAAGAAAAGACGGTGGCAGCGCCGGGCGTTCAGGAATTTCACATTGCCGCGCCCCATTCGGCCCCGACCTCAGGAACCTCTTCGCCGGTGTCGGCAGCACCTTTGCCTGAGGCTGCGACACTGTTTACGGTCGACAAGGGCCCTTCCGCAGCCGAAAGGAATTCCCTGCGGGAAGAACCGAGTCCGGCCGTTTCTTTTACCAGCCGTCCTGCATCGGCCTCGCTTCGCCAAGAACGGACGTATGAACCACCGGTTCGTTCGAGCGACAGCAGCCGCCTCTTTTCCGAGGCCCTGGCCCAGCACGGTCAGGGTGGGGGCGCTGTGGATGCACCCGTTGAGATGCCAAATGAAGAAGCACCCAAAATCGTCTTTGAAGGCGATGACGACGTCTTCATTCCCCTCGGCGTCGTCGCTGACTGCTTCATCGTCGCTAAAAAAGGACAGGACTTATATATCGTCGACCAGCATGCGGCCCACGAACGGATTCGCTACGATACCTTCTGCCGCCGCGTCGAACGGATGCCGAGCCAGCAGCTGCTGACGCCGGAATTCATCGAAGTCGACGGCGACGACATGACACTCCTCTTAGAACGGCAGGATATCTTTACCGATTTGGGCTATGCCTACTCTGAAGCCGGTCCCTCGACCCTTCGCATCGAAGAAGTGCCCTGCGACTTACAAAATGGCGATATCGCCGATTCCCTGAAGGATATCTGCCAGCTCCTGCACGATCAGAAAGAGCCCGATAAGGCCATGGTTCGCCACCGCTCACTGGCCTACCTTTCGTGCCACGGCGCCGTCAAGGCCGGAGACCAGCTCAATATCCGCCAGATGAAGCAGCTCTTAGACGACCTGTTCCACACGGAAAAACCTTATGTCTGCCCCCATGGCCGGCCGATTATCATCCGCTTTACGCCGAAAGAATTGGCCCATCTCTTTAAACGGACATGAGTAGAAATATCTATGTCGTGCCTTCTTTGAAGGCCAAAGAAAAACTGCAAAACGAGGGAAGAGCCTGGGCCGAAGGACAGGGCTTTTCCTTTGTGCCGCGGCGCAAGCGGACCATCTCCGATTTGATGGCGGACTATGGAGAGAATTTCCTCGTCTACTCGTCACGGGGACCGCAGATCGACCGCCCGGAAGGAAGCCATTTTTTCAGCCTCAATATGGCTGAACTCCGGACCCAGCACATCCGAAAAGGACAAGCGGATCACTTGTTGACGGCCCTTCAAGGCGGGGTTCCGTCGAAAGAGCCCTTATCGGTCCTCGACTGCACCTGCGGCTTTGGTGCCGACTCCATCGTTGCCTCCTTCGGCCTGCCTGAAGGATCGACGGTTCATGCCTTAGAAGTGTCGCCCCTGTTGGCGGCTGTGACCTCCTGGGGATTTTCCCATTTCGTCCACGACAAAGCCGACGTGACGGCAGCCCTGCGCCGCATTTCTCTTCGCTGCGGCGACTATCGCCAATATCTTAAAGGGGATGACGAGCCTCGTTACGATGTCCTCTACTTTGACCCCATGTTCCAGCGCCCCGTCGAAGGGAGCTGTCAGTTCCAGCCCGTGCGGGCCATCATGGATCACGGCAGCCTCACGCCGGACCTCATTGAACGGGCCCTTTTGAAAGCGCGGCGCCGGGTGGTCATCAAAGAACGGGATTTTCGCCAACTGTGCCGGGATTTTCCGACCGTAAAGTTGTATGGCGGCAAATACAGTCACATTGGCTATGCCGTATTGGAGTGTGAATCATGGAAAAAGTAATTGCCATCATCGGCCCGACGGCGGTAGGGAAGACGGCCCTTAGCTTTTCCCTGGCCGACCACTACGGGACCGACCTCATTTCCGGCGATGCCTATCAGATTTATCGCCATATGGATATCGGTACGGCTAAGCCGACGGCCGACGAACTGGCTCAGTACCGCCATTACCTGATTGACATCGCAGGTCCGGACGAACCTTATTCAGCGGCTAAATTCTGCCGCATGGCAGGCGCGGCCATTACGAAAATAAATGGGGAAGGGAACATCCCCATCCTCGTCGGAGGGACAGGACTCTACGTCCAGTCCCTTCTCGAAGGCTACGATTTTCAGGCCTCGCGGATGACCGCAGCCGATAAACGGCAGGCCGAGGAGAAGCTGAACTCCCTTGACAGAGAGAATCTCAAAGCCTATATTCGAAAGGAAACGGATTGGGAGCCGCCTGATTGGCATGAACTCCTGTCCAATACCCACCGCTTGACGCGGCTGGTCAGCGCCATCGAGCAAGGGGAGGGACGGTCTTTCGTCCGCCAGGGCAAGGCTCATGACCTCGTCTATGACGCCTATGTCATCGGCCTGCGCCTGCCCCGGGAGGTCTTGTACGACCGCATTGAAAAACGGGTCGACATCATGGTAGAAGCGGGCTGGATCGACGAAGTCCGCCACCTTTTAAGCATTGGCATTTCGCCGGATTCTCAGGCCATGAAAGCCATCGGCTATCAGGAACTGTCCCGGTATGTGACCGGCACCATGACCCTTGAGGATGCGGTCTTTCAGATCAAGGCCCGGACGCGGCATTTTGCCAAGCGCCAGCTGACCTGGTTTAAGCGGATGCCTTATATTCACTGGTATGATAAAGATCACTATGAAAACGAACAAGCATTGATAGCTGCCGTCTTAGCAGATATCGATCTTTAGCTTATAGATAGAAAGGAATCAATTACATTGTCTCTGGATTTAGAAGCATTACGAAAAGAAGCACTGGCACTCTGTGCCCCTCAGTTTGAACGCATTGACACCATTTGTTTGAAAAATACGGAAAAGGTATTGAAAGCCTATAAGGAAGCGCAGATTTCTTCCTACCAGTTCGCCGGCACGTCGGGCTACGGCTACAGCGACATGGGCCGGGAAAAACTCGATGAAGTCTTTGCCCGGGTCTTTAAGGCTGAAAAAGCCTTGGTACGGCCCCACTTCGTATCGGGAACCCATGCCTTGGCGACGGTCTTACTGTCGCTCCTGCACACGGGCGACCTCATGATGAGCCTCGTCGGCGCCCCATACGACACGATGCAGGGTGTCATCGGCTATGCCCGCCATACGCCGCACTCTTTGAAAGAAATCGGCGTCGGTTATGAAGAAGTACCCTTGAAGGACAACTCTTACGACCTTTCCGGTATCGAACAGCAGGTAGCGGCCAAGCAGCCGAAACTGGTCCTCATCCAGCGTTCTCGCGGCTACAGCACACGGGCATCGCTTACCATTGAAGACCTTGAAAAGATTATCGCCGTCGTCCGCAAGGTCAGCCCCAAGACGATCTGCTTCGTCGATAATTGCTACGGTGAATTTGCTGCGGAACGGGAACCGATTGAAGCCGGTGCCGATATCATTGCCGGTTCGCTTATCAAGAACCCCGGCGGCGGCATTGCTCCGACGGGAGGCTATATCGCCGGCAAGGCCGAACTGGTCGAAGCCGCAGCCGATTACCTGACGGCGCCGGGCCTTGGCGATGAACTCGGTTCTTATGCCGCCGGTTATCGCCTCTTCTTCCAGGGCTTTTTCATGGCTCCCCACGTTACGGCTCAGGCCATCAAAGGGGCTGTCTTTGCAGCAGCGGTCTTTGAAAAAATGGGTTTCCGCGTGTCGCCGGCCGTTACGACGCCCCGCGTCGATTTGATTCAGACCATCTATTTAGAAAACGAACAGAATATGTGCCTCTTTTGCCAAGGAATCCAGGGCTTTTCGCCCGTCGATGCCCATGTAACGCCCATTCCGGATGACATGCCGGGCTATGCCGATAAAATCATCATGGCAGCCGGTGACTTCGTCCAGGGCTCGTCCATTGAGCTTTCGGCCGACGGCCCCATCCGCGACCCTTACATGATTTACCTCCAAGGGGGCATCGTCTTTGAACACAACGTACTGGCTATCTTGAGCGCTGCCCAGTACATTGCCGAACACCGGGAAGGAGCGGCTCATGATTAAGGAAGTCCTGGTCGTCGAAGGCCGGTCTGACGTCGCCCGCATCCGGGCCAGTCAGATCGATGTCGATATGATTACGACCGACGGGTTCAATTTAAAACCCCATACGCTGGAACAGATTCGCTGCGCCTATGAAAAGCGGGGCATCATCATCCTGACCGACCCCGATCGGGCCGGGGAACAGATCCGAAAGTTTCTGACCGACCGCTTTCCCAACGCCAAGCATGCCTTTATTCCCCGAAAAGACGCCATCGCCAACGACGACCTCGGCGTCGAACAGGCATCGCCTGAAGCTATCCGATTGGCCTTGTCCAAGGTTCGCTGCGCCGCTTATGAGCCGCAGGAGACTTTTTCCATGAGCGACCTTACGGGAGCCGGCCTCAACGGCAGTTCTGATGCCAGCGACCGCAGGGCTGAAGTCGGGGCCATTCTCGGCATCGGTTACGGCAATGCCAAGCAGTTTTTGAAACGATTGAATCATTACGGTGTTACCCGCCAAGAGTGGGATCAGGCTATCCGCCAGATTGATGAGGTGAAATAAATGAAAGAAGTCGACTTATCGAATCCCGACGTCGTCCGCTACGTCGTCAACCGCTTTGGCCTGCGCATGAATAAAAAATTGGGGCAGAACTTCCTCATTCGCCACAGTGTTGTCGACGATATCGCCGATGCGGCTGATCTTGAAGAAGGCGATCCCGTCCTTGAAATCGGTCCAGGTATCGGAACCCTGACCCAGGCTTTGGCCGAAACGGGGGCCGCCGTAACCGCCGTCGAATTGGACGACCATCTGCTGCCGGTCCTCGACAAGACCTTGGAGCACTACGACAACGTCCGCGTCGTCCACGGCGATATCATGCGTACGGATATTGAAAGCCTCATGAATCACAAGCCTTTCAAAGTCTGCGCTAATCTCCCGTATTACATTACGACGCCGATCATCATGAAGCTCTTAGAGCAGAAGCTGCCCATCGAGCGCATCGTCGTTATGGTCCAAAAAGAGGTTGCCGAACGGATGGTAGCTGTGCCGGGCCATAAAATCTACGGGGCCTTGTCGGTGTCGGTTCAATATTATACGGAGCCCAAGATGCTCTTTGAAATCTCACCGAAATGCTTCATGCCGGCGCCGGAAGTGACGTCCGCCGTCGTCGCCATGGACGTCCGTAAGGAACCGCCCGTCGAATTGACCGACGAAAAACGCTTCTTCAGCGTCGTCAAAGCCGCCTTCCAGCAGCGGCGGAAAACCTTGTCCAACGCTTTGAAAAATACGGGCATGGCCAAAGAACAGATCGCCAAGGTCCTGGAAGCGGCTAGTATCGACGGCCAGCGCCGCGGTGAAACCCTGTCGCTCCAAGAATTTGCTGACATTGCCAACTATTGGGTAAAAACGACGAAGGGTGAAAGTTTCTAAGGCAAAATTAAAAAAAGGTCACGCTGCCATAAATTATGGCAGACGGATTCCCCATGAAGGAGCTAAGATAATCTCCTTCATAGGGATCGGACCTCTTCCACCCCAAGGAAGCGTGCTGGTAAAGACTCCTTGCAAGCGCATTTTCTGTCGAAGCGGGGGAATTACCTGAAAATTACTTGACGAATAGTATGTGCCGTGATATACTAATTAAGTCTTTTGTGGAGCGGTATCGAAGTGGTCATAACGGGGCTGACTCGAAATCAGTTAGGCCGAAAGGTCTCGTGGGTTCGAATCCCACCCGCTCCGCCATAACGAAGAACCGCATGGATACGCTTATCCATGCGGTTCTTTTTTATCGTCTCATTGATTGTGATGTGAGGAAATATACCCTTATGCGTTTTTTCCTGCATTTGCCATCGGAGATGCCTTCTTTAGCGAGATATATATTCATCGTCGAGATTTGGTTACGTATCTCGTAATCGCCGTCACTCCATCTGTGACGGCGATTCGATGGTTTCCAGCCGTGAGCCTTTCTGAGGGACTCGCGGCTTTTTTTGATGGCCTTTCGATGGTTGCGAGACCATCCTCCTGTCTTCTTATCAGGCGTCGATACCATTTTCTGACGGTACCATGTGGGTATGCTTGACACGCCAAGCGGTCATTTTATTGTATAGCCAGAATCCGTAGATGCCAAAGGTAATCAAGGTGAAGAACCACCATTTGATGTAGTTGCCGAAAAGCTGGGTTCCCGTCCCGTCGAAGTAGAGGCGATGGCCGTCGATAATCGTATTGCGGCAGAGCCAGCTTTGGAACATTACGTATCCCCAAGGATAGGCGATGCCAAGGGTGACGATCGTCAAGAGGCTCATTATCAGGTAGTAACCGATAAAACCGAATACCGAGCCTTCGAACTGAGATTCTTTTGAACCATTCATAGATAACACCTGCTTTCTTTTTATTTGGCGTCATGAGAGCCATCTGCCCCGGAAGGGGAGGGAAGCTGATTATTCCCTAAACCGGATACATTCACTGTTTCTATTATACCAAATTTTTGACTTTATTATACCGTTTATGCAAAATCTTAGTGCGTAGTCAAGGCGGCAGCCATTTCCAATCACCCCTGTACCATAAGCGAATCACAGCGCTTCGACAAACAATCAATAACAGGTATTATTTGTGTCATATCTACGTAAAAACCTCATGAAAGCCTTCATAGCAGCTACAATTTCGGCTGGACTGACTATATTTTTTATGATATAATAACAAAAAGTAATTTTAGTTATCATTTGAAAACTGGAAATGGAGGATGTTACTATGCAGAAAAAAGGAATTTTAATTGCTATGTTTTGGGTTTTAGCCGCAGTCTTACTTCCTATGTCGTCGACTTCTTTTGCCGCTACGATCGTTCCTGCCGGTCAATCGTCTTATTCCGCCGACGCTTTATATGGAACCTATCCGTTTGTCGGCTCCGATGAAGACAGTAACTACTATCTGGATCCTTCCAGCGCTTATTTTGCCAACCGTGAAAGCAGCGTTCCTGCTTTAGGCGGATTGGTTTATAAAGTTAAAAAAGGCAGCGGCGACGTTGCTGTCAGCCAGCTCGATCCGTACAACGTAACTTTCTCGACCTATACGGGCAACTCTGAACGCTATATCTCCGTCGACCGCGTCATGCATAATGGCGTAAACGTCAGACAGGAAATGACGGAAAACAACCAGGCTTTCTTTGACAGCTTATTCTGGAAAATCGCTGATGTCACAGGCGCAACGGAATACTGGAGAACCCACGTCAATAACTAATCTCTCATAGCAATCTCAAACCCTGCAATGAACGTTGCAGGGTTTTTTGCTGTCTATGGCGAAGTTATTAAAAAAGCTGTTTTTGTTTTGAAACGGGTGATCGAATGAAAGCTATGCGGTATGAAGAAGAAGAGTATTTACAGATTGCCGAAATTCAGCACTTTGCTTTCTGTCCGCGGCAGTGGGCTTTGGCCTATCTTGAAGGGCAGTGGCAGGAAAACGTCTTGACCGTCGACGGCCATGCCCTGCATGATAAGGCCCACGATTCCATGAGTCGGGAAAAGCGGAAGGAGAAGATTATCGTACGGGGCATGCGCGTGTATTCCCCGATTTTAGGCATCTCCGGTGATTGTGATATCGTCGAATTTCATCAAAAGAAGGACGGCGTCTTTATCCCTTCCTTTGAGGGAAATTATGAAGTGATTCCCATCGAATACAAGCGGGGCCGGCCGAAGGAGGGCGAAGAAGACGTGCTGCAATTAGCCTTGCAGGCCCTTTGTTTGGAAGATATGTTTTGTACGACCATTCCCTACGGCTATATTTATTACGGGGAAACGAGGCGTCGTCAGAAAACGGTGTTTTCCGAGCAGCAGCGGGAGACGACTCAGCAGCTTTTAAGCAAGATGCGCCAATATATTAAAAACGGCTATACGCCTAATGTGCGGCGCCGCAAGGGCTGTCGAAAGTGTTCCTTAGCGAATGTTTGCCTGCCGAAATTAAAAGAGGATACTTCTGTTCAAGATTATTTAGAAAAGAGGCTGGTAGAATGAAGCCTTTATTGAATACACTTTTTGTAACGACGGACGGGGTTTACCTCTCTTTAGATGGGGAAAACATCGTCGTATTGAAAGATCAGGCCGCCTTGGCTCGATTCCCCCTCCATAATTTTGAGCAAATCACGACTTTCAGCTATTTGGGCGCCAGCCCGGCCCTCATGAAGAAGTGTGCCGATATGAACATTGCCCTGAATTTTATGTCCCCTCAGGGGCGTTTTCAGGCGCGGGTCATTGGTAAGAGCAACGGCAACGTTCTCCTTCGAAAAGAGCAGTATCGCTGATCTGACAGCGAAGAAAAGTGTCTGCCTTTGGCGCGGGCCTTTATTTTAGGCAAACTCTATAACGGCCGTTGGGTATTGGAGCGGATGATGCGCGATCATGAGATGAGGATTCCCTTGGAGGATTTTCAAAAGACATCGTGCCTTATGAAGGATGCTTGCCAGTCCCTGATGTCGGCTTCTGATTTAGGCGGAATCCGGGGAATTGAAGGCCAGGCCGGAGCGGCTTACTTCTCCGTTTTTGATGCCATGATCCTGAATCAAAAAGACGATTTTTTCTTTACCGAGCGAAACCGGAGGCCGCCCCTCGATCGAATGAACTGCTTACTGTCCTTTTTATACGCTATGCTGGCCAACGATGCCGGTGCGGCCTTAGAAGGCGTGGGCCTCGATTCCTACGTAGGATTTTTGCATCGCGACCGGCCGGGACGCCAGTCCCTGGCCTTGGATCTGATGGAAGAACTGCGGCCAGTCATGGTGGACCGCACGGCCCTGGCCATGGTCAATACCAAGAAAATCAAGGGCAGTGACTTTTATGAGGAAGACGGGGGTGCCGTTTTGTTGACCGATGAAGGGCGCCGTAAAGTCCTGTCGTATTGGCACGATCACAAAGAGGAAACGATTCAGCACCCCTTCTTACAGGAAAAGATGAAATGGGGCCTCGTTCCTCATGCACAGGCGTTATTATTGGCACGATATCTGCGCGGTGATTTAGACGGATATCCGCCGTTTATGTGGAAGTAGGGATGATCATGTATGTCTTAATCACGTACGATATCAGTACCGTCGACAGTGCCGGGAAAAGCCGCCTGCGAAAGGTGGCCAAGGTCTGTCAGAATTATGGGCAGCGCGTCCAAAACTCTGTCTTTGAATGTAAAGTCGATCCGGCTCAGTGCAAAACCTTGGAGTTGAAGTTGATCAAAATCATTGAAGAAGAGACGGACAGCCTGCGGTTCTATTACTTGGGAAAGACGAAAGAATTGAAGGTAAAACACGTTGGGGCTAAGCCTGCTTATGATATCGAAAGTACACTCATTATATAAGGTGCGAAAGAAGAGCAAACGTGACCTTTTGACCTGTTTGTGGCTTTTTCGGGCGTAAGAAAACGAAAGTAGGGTGAGAAGAAAGTATAATTTCGGATATCCGTGGAAGTGCAGTCCAATTTTTCCCGATAATAACGGAGAAAATATTGAATGTTGCTGTCGCACCCATTCGGGTGTGTGGATTGAAACATGGCGATTCTTTCGCATATTTTCGTCTTATAGAGTTGCACCCCTTCGGGTGCGTGGATTGAAACTTGTAATGCGTCAAGATTCGTCAATAACGGCACGTCGCACCCCTTCGGGTGTCTGAATGGAAACATCTCCCTTGTTGGGCAAGGATTGTGAAATATGGTATACTTAACAGGTATTAGTGAGGAGTGATCTTTTGAAAGGTATTGTATTGGCTGGCGGAAGTGGAACCCGGCTGTATCCGCTGACGACGGTGACGTCGAAACAGTTATTGCCGGTCTATGATAAGCCCATGATTTATTATCCCTTGTCGACGTTGATGTTGGCCGGGATTCGGGATATTTTGATTATTTCTACGCCGACGGATTTGCCCAACTTTGAACGCCTTCTCGGCGACGGCTCTCATTATGGTATCCACTTGAGCTACAAGGTACAGCCGTCTCCTGATGGCTTGGCTCAGGCCTTTATTCTTGGTGAAGAATTCATCGACGGCGAACCCTGCGCCATGATTCTCGGCGACAATATTTTCTACGGTGCCGGCCTGACCCGCCACTTGCAGCAGGCGGCTAAGATGCATGAAGGGGCTACCGTTTTTGGCTACTACGTCGACGATCCGGAACGCTTCGGCGTCATTGAATTTGACGGCGAAGGCAAGGCGATTTCTATCGAAGAAAAACCGCAGCAGCCGAAGTCAAACTATGCCGTAACGGGCCTTTATTTCTATGACCACCATGTCTGTGAATACGCCAAGCAGGTCAAACCTTCGGCCCGCGGTGAACTGGAAATTACGGACTTGAACAAGATCTATTTGGAAAAGGGAAAACTCGATGTCGTCACCCTCGGTCGGGGCTATGCCTGGCTCGATACGGGAACCGTCGACAGCCTGAGCGAGGCCTCGTCTTTCGTAAAGGCCGTAGAAAATCGGGCCGGCATTCAAATCGCCGCCTTAGAAGACATTGCCTATGGTCATGGTTGGATTACCAAGGAAGTCCTCGAAGAAAGTGCTGAAAAATATGGCAAGAGTCCTTACGGGCAGTATTTGAAAAAAGTCGCCGAAGGCCGCTTCCTGCGCGACGAATAACTGCATGGCACGAGGACGTGCTGTTTACCGAATACATCGAGAAATGGGAGGAACTTTTTCATGAATATCATCGTCACCGGCGGTGCTGGATTTATTGGCTCTAATTTTGTCTTTCATATGTTAAAAACACATCCTGAAGATCGGATTATTTGCCTCGATAAATTGACTTACGCCGGCAATCTGTCTACGCTGCAGCCGGTCATGGACCAGCCGAATTTTCGCTTCGTCAAAGCCGATATCTGCGACCGCAAGGCCGTCTATCAACTCTTTGAAGAAGAAAAGCCCGGTATGGTCGTCAATTTTGCCGCTGAATCCCATGTCGACCGCTCGATTGAAAATCCTTCGATTTTCTTAGAAACGAATATCATGGGTACGGCAGTCCTCATGGATGCCTGCCGCAAGTACGGCATCAAGCGTTATCACCAGGTTTCGACGGACGAAGTCTACGGCGATTTGCCCTTAGATCGGCCGGACCTGTTCTTTACGGAAACGACGCCGATTCACGCTTCGAGCCCGTACAGCTCGTCGAAGGCGTCGGCTGATTTATTGGTTTTGGCCTATCATCGAACCTACGGACTTCCGGTGACCATCAGCCGCTGCTCCAATAACTACGGACCCTACCATTTCCCAGAAAAATTGATTCCCCTTATGATCATCAACGCTTTGAAGGATAAAGCGCTTCCGGTTTACGGCGACGGCCTCAATGTCCGCGACTGGCTCTATGTCGAAGATCACTGCCGGGCTATCGACCTCATCCTCCAAAAAGGTCGGGTCGGCGAAGTCTACAACGTCGGCGGCCATAATGAAATGAAGAACATCGACATCGTCACTTTGATCTGCCGGGAACTGGGGAAGGACGAAAGCCTCATTCAGCACGTGAGCGACCGCAAAGGGCACGATCGCCGCTACGCTATCGATCCGACGAAGATTCATGACGAACTGGGATGGCTGCCGGAAACGAAATTTGCCGACGGCATCAAAAAGACCATCGCCTGGTACTTAGACCATAAGGATTGGTGGCAGCCCATCGTATCCGGTGAATACCAGAATTATTATCAAGAGATGTACGGTCATCGTGGTTAAGACCGATGAAGGAGATACTATGAAAATTTTTGTAACCGGGGTCAACGGACAACTGGGACATGACGTAATGAATGAATTAGCCCGTCGTGGCCACGTCGGAATCGGCAGTGATTTGGCACCTGCCTACAGCGGTATCGCCGACGGCTCGGCTGTCACCAAGGCGCCCTATCGCCCTTTAGATATTACGGATAAAGATGCTGTCGCCCAGGTCTTACATGAGGTCCGCCCTGACGCCGTGATTCACTGCGCCGCTTGGACGGCTGTCGATATGGCCGAAGATGACGGCTTAGTCGATAAGGTTCGCGCCGTCAATGCCGGCGGGACCCAGCACATTGCCGATGTTTGTAAGGCGTTAGACTGCAAGATGCTCTATCTCAGCACGGACTACGTCTTTAATGGCCAGGGAAGTGAGCCCTGGCAGCCGGACTGCCGCGATTACCAGCCCCTTAATGTCTATGGACAGACTAAACTTGAAGGAGAATTGGCCGTATCCCAGACTCTTGAAAAATACTTCATCGTCCGCATCGCCTGGGTTTTCGGCAAGAACGGCAAGAATTTCGTCAAGACCATGCTAAATGTCGGTAAGACCCACGATACGGTCCGCGTCGTCAACGATCAGATCGGGACGCCGACGTATACCTTTGATTTGGCGCGCCTCCTCGTCGATATGATTGAAACCGACAAATACGGCTACTACCATGCGACCAATGAAGGGGATTACATTTCGTGGTACGACTTTACCTGCGAAATCTATCGCCAAGCCGGCTATACGACTCAGGTTGTTCCCGTTACGACGGCCGAATACGGCTTGTCGAAGGCTAAACGGCCCTTCAATTCGCGCCTGGACAGAAAGAAACTCGTCGAAGCCGGGTTTACGCCCCTTCCCGATTGGAAGGACGCCTTGAAGCGCTATTTACAGTAATGGCCTGATACGGGTTTTACGAGCATACAAAGGAGAGACAGATACATGGGGCAGATTACAGTAGAAAAAAATGTCGGAAATATTGAAGGCCTTTGCATCATTACACCGGCCGTTCACGGAGATGACCGCGGCTTCTTTATGGAAACTTATAATCAGCGGGATATGGAAGAAGCCGGTTTTCATATCAACTTCGTTCAGGACAACCAGTCCATGTCGACCAAAGGCGTCTTGCGGGGCCTTCACTTTCAAAAACAGTTTCCCCAGTGCAAATTAGTTCGCGCCGTCCGGGGCAGCGTTTTTGACGTTGCCGTCGACCTTCGCCGCCAATCGAAGACTTACGGTAAATGGTATGGTGTCGAACTGACGGCAGAGAATAAGAAGCAGTTCCTCATCCCCGAAGGATTTGCTCATGGCTTTTTGGTCCTCAGCGACGTCGCTGAATTTTGCTATAAGGTCAATGATTTCTGGCATCCCAACGATGAAGGCGGGATGGCTTGGAACGATCCTGAAATCGGCATTGCCTGGCCCGGCCTGAAGGGCAGCTATCCCGGAAATTCCGGTGCGGCCGGCTATACCCTGGCTGACGGGACGCCCCTTACGATGAGCGACAAAGACCAGAAATGGTTGGGACTGAAAGACACCTTTTCCTTTTAATCGATTGTAAAGCCCCTTTTTCTTCGAGGCAGCAGCGAGGTGAAGCCTATGCAGAACATCATCGCCGTCATTTGGGACTTCGATAAGACTCTCATCGACGGAAATATGCAGGATCCGATTTTTGAAGAATACCATATCGATAAGACCGAGTTTTGGAAAGAAGTCAATGCCCTGCCGGCAAAATACGCCGAAGAGGGCATCCGGGTCAATGGCGATACGATTTATTTGAATCAGTTCATCAACGAAACGCGCAAAGGAACTTTTAAGGGTCTGAACAACGAAAAGCTCCGCGGTTTTGGCCAAAAACAGAAGTATTATCCCGGCGTTCCCGATATTTTTAAGAACCTCAAAGCTGTCGTGGAAAACAATCCCCGCTATCAGGAATACAATATCAAGGTAGAACACTATATCGTCAGCACGGGGATGTTGGCCATTATCAAAGGGTCGGCCGTCATGCCTTATGTCGAAGCGATTTGGGGCTGTGAATTCATCGAGGACGTCGACGAAAATCAGCAGAAGGTCATCAGTGAAATCGGCTACACCATCGACAATACGACCAAGACTCGGGCCCTGTTTGAAATCAACAAAGGCGTTCCCCAGCGTCCTGATATCGATGTCAACGCCAAGATGTCCGACGCCTATCGCCGCGTGGCTTTCCCCAATATGATTTACATTGCCGACGGACCCAGTGACGTACCGGCCTTTTCGGTCATCAATAAATTCGGCGGTGCGACCTTTGCCATCTATCCCAAGGGAAATGATACGGCCTTCCAACAAGTCAATCAGCTGCGCGAAGACGGCCGCATCGATATGTATGCCGAAGCGGACTATCGCGAAGGGACGACGGCCTATATGTGGCTGACCCATAAAGTCGATGAAATGGCACGACGCATCTACTTTGCTGAAAAAGAAAGCCTCGAAGGCGCCATCTCGTCGGCACCGAAACACTTAGTTTAATAAAAGGATGATAGTAAAAAGCCCTTCACAGGCAGGTGCGAAGCTTGCTCATGAAGGACTTTTTTTGGTTCTGTAAAATTGGGTACGGGATAGTATTTTGACGGCAGAGGCTCATTCGCCTAAGGCGTAGAGGATGTCGGCCGCGACGGCGTTTAGGTTATAGCGGCTGGTGTAGCAGACCATCGTGCCTTGCGAGGCCGCCTGTTGACAGGCTTTTCGGACTAGGGCGTGGCCGGTGTGATTGGTGTTGATGATCAGGATGTCGGCGCCATGTAGTTTTTGGCCGTCGAAATTCTTGTTTTCCAGAATCGTCCAATCGGGAAAGCGAGTCTTGATTTTTTCATGCCACAAATCGTTGCCGCCGGCAACACAGACCGTAAGGGCATCGGCGGCTTTTTCAAGGCGTGCCGTATAGTCATCGGGCAGGGGGAAGGCACCTTGTTCTAAATCCTCTTGGGGACAGCGGGCTTCCCATTCTTGGATGGACTGCTCCAAGGTCTTTACATAGCCGTCGTAATTTTCCTGCAAGGCTTGAAAGGCTGCCTTGGTCTGTATCAATTCGTCGCGCAGGCTGGCGGCTTCATCGTCGGCGACAGGCGGCGTATCGTTATAGACGAGTCGTATCAGTCCCAGCCCCAAGGCGATTTGACCGGCCGTATCGAGCGCCCCGGCCAGTTTCAAGACTTCGGCTGTATCCGAAGGCACGGCTGTATCGGTAACGGCAATGCGGCCGCGGACCTTGTGGCCCTTGATTGCTGTCGGCCGGGTGAATTGCTCCATCGTTATTACGGCAATCCGCTTTGCTTCGCCATTGTCGATGCGGTGCAGGGTATACTCGGCCTTGCGCGGCGTAAAGCTTTCCTGAGTCAGCCGGCACTGACCGGCCATATCGCCTGTCTGGTCGGGAAAGGTTACGACGGGATTATCTTTTACCTTTTGCCATAATCGAGCCGTCGGGATCGCGCGGCCGGCAAGACAGATGGCTTCGCCGTAAGGCAGGAAACGTTCTTCGCCGCGGCAGGACAGTCCCGAAAATGAATTTGTATAGAGAATCTGCGTGATTTTCATGATGAAACTCCTCGTAATGCTGGAATGTTTCTATTATAAGCCATTCCGCTGAGGAATGTAAGGCGTAAAATAAAGCGATAGGACGGTTTTGATAGAAAAACACAGCTCCTTTCCCGAATAGCTGCCATATAAGGGATGGAAGTGGGAATCATTGGCCTCGATACAAAAGAAAGAAGCGAAACAATACCTTTTCGAAGTCACTCCTTAACAGGTGCGTGGATTGAAACTTGTCCCGGTGAGCGATTTTCGTCCCCCGTTGTAGTCGCACCTTAATGGGGAGTGAAGTGTGACTGATACGGTATTTTTCTGTACAAAAAAAGAGGCTGTACGCCATGAGTTGTTTTCACGGGATACAGCCTTTTTTCATGTATCTTCTTAGAGGAAGATATATTTTAATACGAAGATGACGGCTAGGATGTACATGAGCAGGGAAATCTTTTCCCGCTTGTTGGTCAAGACGTTGATGAAGACATACGAGATGATGCCGAAGGAGATACCTTCTGAAATGCTGTAGCAGAAAGGCATGGCAATGATCGTAATGTATGCCGGAATGGATTCGCTGAAGTCGTCAAAGTCGATGCCGACGACGGAGGTCAGCATGAGGAAGCCGACGATGACCAGGGCCGGTGCCGTAGCAAAGGCCGGGATGGCCATGAAGAACGGCGATAAGAAGAGGGACAGGGCGAAGAGGATGGCTACGCAGACCGCCGTAAGACCGGTGCGGCCGCCTTCACTGACGCCGGTAGCACTTTCGACGAAGGTCGTCGTCGTGCTGGTGCCGATGAAGGCACCGACGGTCGTTGCCACAGCGTCGGCTAAGAGGGCGCCTTTGATGCGGGGCAGACGGCCATTTTCGTCGAGCATGTTAGCCTTGGACGATACGCCGATGAGGGTTCCCAAGGTGTCGAAGATATCGACGAAGAGGAAGGCGAACATGACGACTAAGAAGTCCAGGCTGAAGACGCGGCTGAAGTCGAGCTGACCAAAGATCGGGCTCAGGCTGGCCGGGGTAAAGGCAGCGGCACCGCCGGAAAGGTCGGGGATGACGCTGAACATTTTTAATTCCGGATTGGGGACGTAGAGGCCGGTCAGTTCGCAGATGATGGCCAGAATCCATGTGAAGAGGATACCCCAGAGGATGTTGCCGCGGACCTTTTTGACCATTAAGACACCGGTAAACATGATACCGATCATGGCCAAGAGAACCGTGATGCCCACAGTATTGAAGGTGCCCGTAGCAGCGGACTGTTTAAAGGAGAAGAGGGCGATTTTCGTTGCCGGATTGGCGACGATGATCTGGGCATTCAAAAGGCCGATAAGGGCGATGAAGAGGCCGATACCGGCAGATACTGCCTTTTTCAAGGTCATGGGGATGGCGTTGAAAATCGCTTCGCGGACATTGGTCAGGGACAAGACGATGAAGATGATCCCTTCTACGAAGACGGCTGCCAAGGCCATTTCCCAGGTGTAGCCCATCTGCAGTACGACGGTAAAGGCAAAGAAGGCATTGAGCCCCATGCCCGGTGCTAAGGCGAAGGGATAGTTGGCAAAAACGGCCATGCACAAGGTCCCGATGAGGGAGGCCAGGGCCGTTGCCGTCAAGACGGCGCCTTTATCCATGCCGGCGGCGCTCATGATCGTCGGGTTGACGGCCAGAATGTAAGCCATAGTCATAAACGTCGTAATCCCAGCTAGGATTTCGGTGCGGACCGTCGTGCCGTTTTCACGAAGGTGAAAAATACGGTCGAGAAAAGACGGTTGGTTTTCCATAACTTGTTCACACTCCTTTTTTTAATTCTGCCATATAATATAATAAATAATGACAAGCAGATATTATGGAATATTATCATTATAGGGGCTTTAGCCTATTTGGGCAATACTTTTGTCAAAAAAAGCCATTGTATGGTACAATGAGTCAGAACGATAAAATACATGATATTAATGAAATAAGGGGGTACATTATGACAGTGACGCGGAATCAATTAAAGCGGCGTATTGCTGTGGCCCGGGGCCTTGAACCGGGAGACCTTGTCATTAAAGATTGCCATATTGTAGATGTATATACACAGACCACGAGAAAGGGGGATATCGTCGTTTCCGATGGCGTCATTGCCGGCGTCGGCGGTCCTTATGAGGGGAAGACGGTCATCGATGCCAAAGGGGCCTATGCTGCACCAGGCCTCATCGAAAGCCATATCCATATCGAGTCCTGTTACGTCAGTCCCGAAGAGTTCGGCCGGCTGGTCGTACCTTTTGGAACGACGACCATCGTTGCCGACCCGCATGAAATCGTCAACGTCTGCGGCTTGAAAGGCTTGGATTACATGATGAAGGCTGCGGACGAAACGGCCCTCGACATTCATTTTATGGTGCCGTCCTGTGTGCCGGCGACGCCTTTTGACCACAGCGGGGCGACCCTCGAAGCGAAGGATATGGAAGCGCCGTTGGCCGATGACCGCATCCTCGGCGTTGGTGAATTCATGAACTGCCCGGGCATCCTTGAAGGACAGGATGCCGTGCTGGATAAACTGATTACGGCCTATGGCACGGGAAAACCGATTGATGGCCACAGCCCCGGCGTCCATGGCAAGGACCTGCAGGCTTATATATCGGCTCAGATCCTGACCGACCACGAATGCTTCAGTAAAAGCGATGCCGAAGAACGGGTCCAGTCCGGGATGTATGTCCTGCTGCGAAACGGTTCGGCCTGCCACGATTTGCCGAAACTCGTTAAGGCCGTGACACCGGCAAGCCTCAGGCGGTTTCTCCTGTGCTCCGACGATCTTCATCCCAAGACGATTTTTGAAAAAGGCCACCTCAATGAACATCTGCGGCTCTGCGTCGCCGCCGGTCTCTCGCCGGAAGCGGCCATCACCATGGGCACCTTAAACGCGGCTGACTGCTATCACTTCGATGACCGCGGCGCCTTGGCACCGGGGAAACGGGCCGACATCGTCCTCTTTGAAGATCTTAAGGACTTCAAGGTAAAAGCTACCTTTATCGAAGGGCAGAAGGTCGCTGAAAACGGTGAGTACCTCCGACCCTTTACGCGGGCTGATTATAGTTCTGTCGGCAGTTCGGTAACGATTGCCGATTTCTCGGAAGAAAAGCTGGTCATGCATTTACAGAGCGACCATGTACGGACTATCGATATCATGCCCGGCGGCGTCGTGACTGGAAAAGGGGAGGCTCACATTCGCCGCGATGAAAAAGGCGACTTCATCTTCGATGAAAAGGACGATATCATTAAAGTTGCCGTCGTCGAACGCCATCACGGTACGGGCAATGTCGGTCTCGGCCTGCTCCGCGGCTATGGCCTTAAAAAAGGAGCCGTTGCCGTTTCTATCGCCCACGACTCGCATAATATCATCGTCACTGGCGCCAGCAACAAGGACATGGCCGCTGCCGTCGAAGTCTTGGATAAACAGAAGGGCGGCATGGTTGCTATCCTCGACGGCCAGGTATTGGCGGCTATCCCGCTGCCCATTGCCGGATTGATGAGTGATAAACCGGCGGCTGAAGTCGACGCTGCCATGGATGACCTTTACGATAAGGCCCGCCGTATCTTAGGCGTCAGTGCCGACGTCGATGTCATCATGACCTTGTGCTTCATGAGCCTGCCGGTCATTCCGAAACTTAAATTACTCGATACGGGATTATTCGACGTCGAGGCTTTTGATTTTGTCCCGGTTGAACTGTCCTGAAACTAAATGATGTGTCCTGTCTTTGAAAAAACACAGTGGTATATGCTATAATGAAATAAAGTATACCCAATGTGATAGGAAGCCTGACCGCAGGCTTCCTGCAAAGACGGCGCCTTTTTGAAACGGCGCTTTTCATACGGGGCAGGAAACACATTCCATCATAGAAAGAAGGGACCTCGCATAAGGGACAGCTTGTGCGGTATCCCTTTTTTTAGAGTCTTGTTGGAAGAGAAGGAGAAGTGAGAATGGCAAAAGAATTGATTTATTTGGACAATGTATCCAAATCCTATGAGGGGCATCTGGTATTAGACGAGCTGAATCTTACGATTTCAGAAAATTCATTTGTCACCCTTCTAGGACCCAGCGGCTGCGGCAAGACGACGACCTTGCGGCTCCTTGCCGGTTTTGAAACACCTGATAAGGGAAGAATCCTCTTTGATGGGAAGGATATTACCCAGCTGCCGCCCAATCGGCGTCAGGTCAATACGGTGTTCCAGAATTATTCCCTTTTTTCGCATATGGACGTGGCCGAGAATATCGCCTTCGGGCCCAAGATTCACGGCAAGCCCCGCGACTACATCCGCGATAAGATTCGCTATGCCTTGAAACTGGTCAACCTCGACGGCTATGAACACGCCAACATCGTCGACCTCTCCGGCGGTCAGCAGCAGCGCGTGGCCATTGCCCGAGCCATCGTCAATGAACCGCGGGTCCTGCTTCTCGACGAACCGCTCAGCGCCTTGGACCGCAAGCTGCGCCGCAGTATGCAGCTGGAACTCATTAAGATCAAAGAAGAGCTGGGCATTACCTTCGTCTTCGTTACCCACGATCAGGAAGAGGCCCTCAGCATGTCCGACATCGTCGTCGTCATGAACCAAGGCTATATCCAGCAGATCGGCACTCCGGAAAGCATCTATAATGAACCGGAAAACGCTTTCGTGGCCGACTTCATCGGCGACAGCAACATCGTCGATGGCCTCATGGTCCACGACAAATTGGTCCGCATTGCCGACTACGATTTCGAATGCGTCGACGTCGGCTTCGGCACCAATCGTCCCGTCGATGTCCAGATCCGACCGGAAGACATGGAACTGCGGCCGGCCCGTGAAGGCGGCTTTAACGGCGTCGTCACCAAAGTCATCTTTGAGGGCATGAACTACAACATCACCATTCAGGCCCGGAATATTGAATGGCTGGTCAAGTCGACGAAGAACTATGAACCGGGTGACGAAGTCAGCCTGGAAGTCGATCCTTTTAATATCCAAATCATGAATAAACCGGAATCCGAAGACGAAAGGGCGATGGAAAATGATTAATTCGGCAGCGATCCGCAATCTGTTTACGTTGCCCTTTCTCATTTGGGCAATCCTGTTTATCTTCTGTCCCCTGGTGGCCATTGCCTGGTACGGCTTGACCGACAGCAGCGGGACCTTTACCCTGGCTAATATCAGCCTCATTGCTCACTGGGAATATTTGAAATCCCTGGAACTGTCCTTACTCCTGGCCCTGGTCAGTACGGCGGTCTGCCTCCTCGTGGCCTATCCGCTGTGCCTCATCCTGACTGAAGAGAAGCGGAGTAAGAGTACCCTTTTGTTTCTGTTGTTCGTCCTTCCCATGTGGATGAACTCCATGCTGACGACCATGGCCTGGCAGACGATCCTCGAAAAGAACGGCATCCTCAATCAGTTCCTGCGCCTCTTGTCGCTGCCCGACGTCATGCTCATCAATACGCCGTCGGCCATCGTCATCGGCATGATTTATAACTTTCTGCCCTATATGATTCTGCCCCTCTACGTATCCTTAAGTAAAATCAACCGCAACGTCATCGCCGCCGCCCGTGACCTGGGAGCCAGCTCCTGGCAGACCTTCACCAAGGTCATCCTGCCCCTGTCCCTGCCCGGCGCCATCAGCGGCATTACCATGGTCTTTATTCCGTCACTGACGACGTTCTTCATCAGCGGCCTCTTAGGGGGCAACAAGGTCCTCCTCATCGGCAACATCGTCGAACAGGAATTTACCATGGCTTACGACTGGCACTTAGGGAGCGGCTTATCCCTGGTGCTGATGCTGTTCATCATCGTCAATATGGTCATGACGGCTTACTTTGACCGCAGTGAAGGGCAGGTGAAGAAGTGATGGAAAAATGGAAAAAAGGCTACGTTGCCTTAGTCGTTCTCTTTCTCTACGCGCCCATCGGCGTCCTCATTGCCCAGTCCTTCAACGCCAGCCGTTATCGCGGCCACTGGACGGGGTTCACCTTGCAGTGGTACGGCGAACTCTTTGAAAATGAAGGCATCCTCGAAGCCCTGCAGAATACGATTACCATCGGCCTGACGTCGGCAGCCATTGCAACCGTCCTGGGCCTCATTACCTGCATGGCCCTGCGCGGCATGGGACGCAAGCAGCGCTCAGTCCTCCTCGGGGTGGCCAGTTTACCTCTTTTAAATGCCGATATCGTCACCGGGATTTCACTGATGCTGCTCTTTCTCGGCATGGGGCTGCGCCTTGGCTATGGTTCGATTCTCATGGCCCACGTCGTCTTTAACCTGCCTTATGTCATCTTGTGCATCATGCCCCAGTTCTTGTCCCTGGACCGCAGCTGCTACGACGCGGCCCGCGACCTCGGGGCCACGCCTTTCGTTGCCTTTCGCCGCGTCGTCCTGCCGGAACTTCGGCCCAGCCTGTTAGCTGGTTTCATGCTGGCCTTTACCATGTCTGCCGACGATTTCATCATCACCCACTTTACCAAGGGGGCCGGCATCGATACCCTGCCGACGGAAATTTACGCCGAATTAAAATTGGGCATCCATCCGGAAATGTATGCCCTGTCGACACTGGTATTCGTCTTTGTCTTGGTCTTTGCGGTCTTGCTTACGGTAAACCGCAAGCGATTGGCCTTGGGACGAGATTTGTAAAGGGAGGCCTGTCATGAAATATATTCGACTGCTCCTCATGGGACTCTTGTGTATCCTGGCCTTATCGGGCTGCGGGTTCCTGGAAGGGGAGGAAGACGGCGATAACGTCGTCTACGTCTATAACTGGGGGGACTATGTCGACCCCGATACGATTACACAGTTTGAAGAAGAAACGGGTATCCACGTCATCATGGATGAATTCGATACCAACGAAAGCATGTATCCGTTAGTCGCGGCAGGGGCTGAACGCTACGATGTCATCTGCCCGTCGGACTATATGATTCAAAAGATGATCCACAATGGATTGCTGCAGCCCATCGATTACTCCAAGCTGCCCAACGCCCGGCAGTACGTCGGCCAGCAGTTCTGGCAGCAGTCGGAATTCTTCGACCCAGGCAACCGCTATTCCGTGCCTTACTGTTGGGGGACCGTCGGCATCGTCTATAACAAGACCATGGTCGATGACCCCGTCGACAGCTGGTCGATTTTGTGGAATGAAAAGTATAAGAATGAAATCATCATGCAGGATTCGCCGCGCGATTCCTTCATGGTCGCCTTGAAACTCCTCGGTTATTCCCTCAATACGACGGATCCCGCGCAAATTGCCCAGGCCAGAGACCTGCTCATTGCCCAGAAACCCCTGGTTCAGGCCTACGGCATCGACGATGTCAAAGATAAGCTCGTCTCCGGTGAAGCGGCCATGGGTGTCGTCTTTTCCGGCGAAGCCCTTCGGATGATTTTGGCCAACCGCAATTTGGAATACGTCATTCCGAAAGAAGGGACTAACCTTTGGATCGATTCCTGGGTCATTCCTAAGAATGCAGCTCACGTCGAAAACGCTCATAAGTTCATCGACTTCATGAGCCGTCCCGACATTGCTTTGAAGAACTTTGAATATCTGACTTATTCGACGCCGAACATTGCCGTTCCGGAAATGGAAGAAGATGAAGATTATAAGGATAATCCCGTCGTATTCCCGCCGAGAGAAGCCTATGCCGGTCAGGAAACGTACCGCTATTTGGGCGAACGGGAAGATAAGTATTACAACGATCAGTGGATCCAGGTAAAAGTCTGGTAGATAACTAAAAAGGACTGACCCGAAAGGGGCAGTCCTTTTTTGATGCTTGGTTGAGATTAGATTTTTTTGCCTGTCAGCATTTCATAGGCTTCTTCGTATTTTTCAATCGTCTTGTCGATGACGTCCTGGGGCAGGAGGTAGTCGCTGTCCGGGTTGGCTTTGAGCCAGTCGCGGACGAACTGTTTGTCATACGACGGCTGGCTTTGGCCGGCTTTATAGCCTTCGAGAGGCCAGAAGCGGGAGCTGTCCGGCGTAAGCATTTCGTCGCCTAAGACGATGGTGCCGTTTTCGTCGAGGCCGAATTCGAATTTCGTGTCGGCGATGATGATGCCCTTGGAGAGGGCGTATTCAGCACATTTTTTATAGAGGGCAATGGTGTAATCGCGAATCTTTTCGGCGTATTCCATGCCTTTTCCCGGGAAAACTTTGTCGATGTAAGCGGCGCCTACTTCGAGGGAGACGTTTTCATCGTGGTCACCGAGTTCAGCCTTGGTGCTCGGCGTGAAGATCGGTTCCGGGAGTTTTTCTGATTCTGTGAGGCCTGCCGGTAATTTAATGCCGCAAACCGTACCGTTCTGCTGATAGCTTTCCCAGCCGCTGCCGGAGATGTAGCCACGAACGATGCATTCCATGGGGATCATCGTCAGTTTCTGGCATTTCATGCTGTTGCCGACGAACTGTTCCTGCTGGAAGAATTCCGGCATATCAGCATTGTCGACAGAAATCATGTGGTTCGGGATGATGTCGGACGTCATATCGAACCAAAATTTGGACATCTGCGTCAGGATGGCGCCCTTTTTGGTGATCTTGTTTTTCAGGATATGGTCGAAAGCGGAAATGCGGTCCGTTGCAACCATGATGATGCTGTCACCTGCGTCATAGACTTCACGTACTTTACCGGATTTAAAAGGGGTGTATTCTTTCATCTTGTCTGGCCTCCATGATTCAGAACTATTCAATTTATTTTTGAACACTAATATCATAGCATATTTTAAGGAAATAAAAAAGAAGCCCGAAGGCTCCTTTTTTAAGCTCATCCCGTAAGGGAAGCGATTTATTTCAGATAATAGGTGATGTTGACCGTCTGGCTCAGGGTGTTGGTACCCGATTCGATGGGTGCTGCGTCGGCTTCCATCTTGACGGCACGCAGGTTCATACCGCCGTAAGCGCGGCTGTAGGACGGGCTGGTTCCGGAGATGTTGATTTCTTTTACAGCGCCGAGCTGCGTACCGGAAGCGGCAGCTGCTGCCTGAGCGGCACGCTGGCCGTTGTGGACGGCTTCTTTAATGAGATTGTCTTTAATCTGATCGGAATGTTCGTTGGTGAAGCGGATGTTGTCGATCTGGTTGGCACCGAGGTTGCCGGCTTTGCCGATGACCTGGGAGATGAGGCTGAGGTCACTGACTTTGACGGTCAGGCTGTTGGTTACCGTATAGGATACGACTTTAGCGCCTTTTACGTCATAGTTCGGCGACATGTAAAAGCCGGTAGTCTTCAGGTTGTCGGCCGGGATGCCCATAGCCTTGATGGCATTGGTGACGTTGGTCATGACTTGATTATTCTGAGTACGAGCCTGCTGGGCGTCAGCAGCGGTGCTGGACGTACCGATCGTGATATAAGCCGTATCCGGGGCGACTTCCTGCTGGGCGTAACCGGTGACGGTGACGACCGACGGCTGAGGGCCTTCAGCAAGGGCTTGGGGTGCGGTGATAAAGAGAGACGATGCGAGCATAGCGGCCACGACGAGGCCTTTTAAAGATATCTGTTTCATAGTAAATACCTCCTTTATGTAATTGTATCGATTATATCATATTTAATGGGGAATATCAACTCCCAAAAGAAAATCCGGACATTTGTCTACTTCAAATATTACAAAAGTATTGCATTTTTGGGCCGGCCATACTATAATATTTAGAGATACATAATGAAAGCTAGGGGAGCCTTCGGGCTGAGAAAAGTGCTGGATTACACTTGACCCTTTACCTGATGCGGATAATGCCGCCGGAGGGAAGCTTTACGGGATTATAAAGCTCACCTGCGGAGGCCGCATGGTGGGCTTTTTTTATGGCAATCGTATTTTCTATATAGGAGGATTTTATAATGGATTACACAACACAAATGGATGCGGCCCGCAAGGGTATCGTAACGCCGCAGATGAAGGTCGTCGCTGAAAAGGAAAAGATGGCCATGGAAAAATTGATGGCTCTCGTCGCCAGCGGCAAGGTCGCCATTCCGGCCAATAAGATGCACGAAAGCCTGTCGGCAGAAGCCGTCGGCCAGGACTGCCGCACCAAGATCAACGTCAACTTAGGCGTGTCTCCGGAACACAATAACCATGAAGAAGAACTGCAGAAGGTGCAGAATGCCATCGATATGAAGGCTGAAGCCATCATGGACTTGTCCAACTTCGGCAAGACCCGCGACTTCCGCCGTAAATTAGTCAAGATGTCGACGGCCATGATTGGGACCGTCCCCATGTACGATGCCGTTGGCATGCTCGATAAAGATTTGAAAGACATCAGCGTCGATGAATTTTTCTCCGTCGTCGAACAGCACGCCGAAGACGGTGTCGATTTCATGACCATCCACTGCGGCATGAACCGCAAGACGGCACAGCGCATAAAAGACAATCCGCGCCTGACCAACATCGTCTCCCGCGGCGGCTCCCTGCTCTTTGCCTGGATGGAAATGAACGACCAGGAAAATCCTTTCTATGAATACTACGATCGCCTCCTCGATATCTGTGAAAAATACGACGTCACCTTGAGCCTCGGCGACGCCTGCCGTCCGGGCTGTACCCATGATGCCACCGATGCCGCTCAGATTGAAGAACTCATTACCCTCGGCGAATTGACGAAACGGGCTTGGGACCACAACGTTCAGGTCATGATCGAAGGCCCGGGCCACATGGTACTCAATGAAATCGCAGCCAACATGAAGCTTGAAAAACGCCTCTGCCACGGCGCTCCTTTCTATGTCCTCGGGCCCTTAGTCACCGATATCGCTCCGGGCTATGACCACATCACCAGTGCCATTGGCGGTGCCATTGCCGCATCGAGCGGTGCCGACTTCCTGTGCTACGTTACGCCGGCGGAACACCTGCGCCTGCCGACCGTTGAAGACGTAAAAGAAGGCATCATCGCGGCCCGCATCGCAGCCCATGCAGCTGACCTCGTTAAAGGAATCCCCGGCGCTCAGGAATGGGACGATGCCATGAGCAAGGCCCGCGTCGAAGTCGATTTCGACACCATGATCGCCTTGTCCATCGACCCGGAAAAATCCCGCCGTTACTATGAATCGAGCAAGCCCGAATGCGAAGGGACCTGCACCATGTGCGGCAAGATGTGCCCGGCTCGTACGATGAAGCGCATCCTGGCCGGTGAAGACGTATCGATCCGCTAATTTCATAAATTTGCCCATCATAAAGGGACTGTTCGTGACCTGATGTCGCGACAGTCCCTTTTGTCATGCTGTATGTTATTAGCGCCAGACCAGTAACAAGGAGGCACCGAATTCCTTTTTGAATTGTTTGTTCAGTTGTTTCATTTCATAATCGGCAGCACTGTACGTCGAGTCGGGCTTGGTCGACAAGATGACGACGGCGACGTTTTCCGCCATGGTGACGTCGACATCAGTGACGATTTGTTCGTACGTCAGATCTGAAGCTTCGGCCAAAGCCAAGATGGTCGACAGCTTGCGGATCATGACCCAGTCTTCGGCAGAGGCCATGTGGTCGTAGCGGTAAGCCCGGAGGATCTTGCGGCTGATGCCGTGGTGGAAGCCGGCGATGAAGCCGGTCAGAATCTGTTCGATTTGCGTGAGCCCGTAAAGGGGAGCCTGGGAAATCATGAAGGCCGAATGGCGGGCGTGGTCGTAAAAGTTTATGATCTTTCCGACGTCGTGGAGCCGGGCCGCCGTCTGCAGCAGCAGCCGTTCGCGTTCACCGTAGCCGTGGAGGGGTTTTAGTTCGTCGAAGAGCTGGGTGGCAATGCGCGTGACCTGCTCATAGTGGCCCTTATTTAAAATGAAACCGTTAAGGGTGCCGATAAAGTTCTTGACGCTGAAGTCGAGGATGTCGTCGAACCGAGGCGAGGGCAGGTTACAGTACGAGGCATAGTATTCAAAGAATAAGCCTTCGCGCAGACCGCAGCCGCTGACGACCATTTCCGAACTGCCGGTCAGGTCGAAGATGGACTTGATGACGGCGGCGCCGGCAACGATGAGGTCCGAACGGTCGCTCGACAGGCCGGGGATCTTCTTGCGGTTGGCGCTGGAATGGGTCGAGAGGGTTTCGAAGATATTTTCAAAGTGATCGAGGGGCATGATGTAATTATGGAGTTTCGACAACTCGTAATTTGTAGCCCGCTGGTCCATTTTAGCGATGTTACGTGCCGTACCGCCGATTCCGATAATGGGCAGGTTGATATGGGGGAGCCATTCGACTTCGCTCATCTTTTTGCGGATATATTTCAGGCAGGCTGCAATCGCTTCTTCGTCGGGATTGCCCTGGGTATTGAATTTTTCCGTCAAGGTGACGGCGCCGATGGGCAGAGAGATGGAATGGATGTTCTCGCCGTCTTGGACCAAGGTCATTTCGACACTGGCACCGCCTAAGTCAAAGAGAAGGAAGTCCTTCATGGCAATGGTATTGATGACGCCTAAATAACCGAGGTAGGCTTCTCGTTCACCGGTGATGATGTTCATGGTGATGCCCGTTTCGTCATTGACGCGCTTTAGGAATTCTTCACCGTTGCTGGCATTGCGGACGGCGGCCGTAGCGACGGCGCGACATTCTTTGATGCCGAGAACGGTCATGATATGTTTATAGACATGGAGACAAGTCAAGGCCCGCTGAATTCCATCTTCACTGAGTGCGCCGGTTTGGTTCAGGCCGTGCCCTAAGCGGATAGCTTCTTTTTCTTGATACAGCAGGGAATAGGACTGGTTGTCTGTGATTTGCATGACGACGAAGCGGATGGAGTTGGAGCCCAAGTCGATAATGGCTAATTTTTCCATGGTATACCTCATTTCTCTATATGTTTACCGGAATCGGTTATCCGTTCTATTATACTACAAATGAGTAAAAAAACGAAAAAATCTTTTATACGGCCCTTTCCGCCATTTCTTGTCCGTACCATAAGGATATCGGATTTTTTTAGGAAATGGCCACCGTTTATAACGAAGCGTTTGCAACCGGGGCGATGCCGGTGGAAAAATGAGATAAATACAGGATAAACCGGGATTTTAATGCCGGCAGGGAAACCTTGAAAACAGATGTCATGACATGTCCTGTAACAGGGAACAGTGAAATAAAAATGTAAAATTTTAGGACGATTTTTTACAGAAATTATACATAACAGGCCGGACTTTCATGTATAATAGAAGTGGCCTCCGCTGAACAGCGGGGATATTGTTTAGAAAAGTGGGGAGAATAATGGAAAAACAGACCCGGAATGTTTTAGGCATCATCCATCTCGGCACGGTCAATATGACGATGAAAATCATCGCTTATTCATCGCTCGACGACATGGAGATCATCGAAAACGTAGCTCAAGAAGTAAAATATGGCGAAATGGTGTTTCAGAGCCGCCACGTCAGCTTTCAATCACTGAATGAAATTTGCCAGGTCTTACTGGGGTTCCGACAGCTGCTTCGCGACTATGATGTAAAGGACGTCCGCGTCTTATCGACGACAGCTATCAGTGAAGCCGATAATTTGATCAATGTTCTCGATCAGATTCGCATCCGTACGGGGTTCCACGTGGAAGTAACCCACATGACCAAGGAGATTTTCTATAAATTCTTTGGTCTTTATTATAATGTGCTGAAGGGAAAATTCAATTTTGCCGACAAGGCAGTCATGCTGCTCGACATCACGTCCGGCGGCGTCGGCCTGACAGGTTGGAAGAAAGACTGTTTATTGTTCCAGCAGAATATCAATATCGGATCCCTACGCATCTTGGAAAACTTCACGGAGAAGCAGCGCAATGAGCTGACCTTCCCGACGGCAGTCCGCGAATACATTTACGGCACCTTGTACCCCTTATGGAAGGGCGTCCAACAGTATGATATCAAATATATTGTCCTGTCCGGCCGCGGCGGCAGCCTCATCGCGCGGATCATGGGCAAAACCAGTGAGGAGGGCTTGTTCCTCATTACGGCCAAAGAACTGCGCCAGTTTATTTATTCTTTAAAGGGTGTTACGCCCTTTAAGCTCATGAAGCGCTTTGGCCTGTCGCAGAACCTGGCCAACGTCATCATGCCGACGATCCTCTTGTATTACGAACTGCTTCGATTGGTGGACATCGACATGCTGGTCGTCATGCCGACGACCTTTACCGAAGGCTATACGATGTACTATGTAGCCCAAAAGACGAAGCATCCTTATATGGAACAATTACAGGCCCTGCGCCTCGATATGATGCGCCGCATGGCAAATAAATACTTGTACGATTCCATTCATTCGACACGAATCGAAGGCTACTGCAACGTCCTCTTTGAGGCCCTGTACAAGTTCATCGGCCTTCGTTATGAAGCCAAGTATTTATTGCAGATGGCTGCGATTTTCCATGAAACGGGTAAATTTATCAATATCCGCAAACACAACCTCTGTACGTACAATCTCATCGGAGAAACGGACATCTTTGGCCTGGCCGACGACGAAAAACAGATCCTGGCCGCCGTCTTGTACTACGCCTTCGATGGGACCCTGCAGGAGTCGTCTGTCGTCTATCACGAGCTGACGCCTCGTCAGAAAGTCATTACCGCAAAATTAACGGCTATTTTCCGACTGGCCGACTCTTTGGATAAGAGCCATTTAGGTAAAATCAGTGACCTTCGGGCCGAACTGGGCGAAGATGAATTGATCGTCTATTATACGGCCGATTCCGATATTTCCTTGGAACGCTGGACCTATATGAAGATGGCCGTCAACTTCTCCGAAGTCTTTGGCATTTCGACGAAATTAGTGAAAGGATAAGATAATTATGCCAGATTTTACAGATGCTCAATATTATTTAAATCGCGAATGCACGTGGATCAAATTCAACGAACGGGTTTTGCGCGAAGCCATCGTTCCTTCGAACCCTTTGTTGGAACAGCTGCAGTTCATTGCCATTGCGTCTTCGAACTTGGATGAATTCTTCATGATCCGCGTCGCCGGCGTCAAACACCTCGTCGAAAGCGGTGTCAAACATATCGATATTGCCGGCATGACTCCGCCGGAACAGTTCGATGCCATCCAGTCCATGGTCCACGAGCTCGTCGCCGACCAGTACCGCTATTACGATGGTATTCAGCAGAAATTGCAGGATCACGGCATTCATTTTATCGGCGTCGACGACCTCAACGAAGACCAGCACATGTGGCTCGACGAGTTCTTCGGCCGTGAAATCTATCCCGTCGTTACGCCCATGGCTGTCGACTCCAGCCATCCGTTCCCGTTCCTGTCCAGCCTCAACCTGGACCTGGCCGTCCTCCTTCGCCGCAAGCACGGCGACCCGTCGGTCAAGACGGCCATTTTGCCGGTGCCGTCGTCGGTCATCGACCGCATCATCGAAGTCCCGCAGAGCGTATCGCCCGTAGGCGAGCAGGCCGAAGGTCATCAGTTCCTCTTTTTGGAAGATATCATCGCTGCCTATGCGGACCGCTTCTTCCTCGGCTGTGATATCTTAGAAGTAGCGCCGTTCCGAATCACCCGCGACGCCGACCTTGCTATCGACGACGATGTAGAGGACCTTCTGGTCGAAGTCGAAAAGAGCCTGAAGAAACGCCGCAAGGGGGCCGCCGTCCGCTTGGAACTGGCCGCTTCCTCGAGCCGCATGATCCGCGAACTCCTGCGCGATGAGCTGCAGCTTGAAGAACGGGATATCTACTATATCCCCGGACCGCTCGACTGCAAGGTGTTCTTCTCCTTTGTCGGCATCGAAGGCTTCGACGAGCTGCGCTATCCGCCGGTGAAGCCCCAGCCTTCGTCGGAACTGGCGGCTATGGGCAGTACCGATATCTGGTCGGCCATTGCCGAACGGGATATCATGGTGCACCATCCGTATGAAACCTTTGAAACGGTAGAATACTTCATTCACCAGGCCGCCATCGACCCGGACGTCCTGGCCATCAAACAGACCTTATACCGCGTCAGCAGCCAGTCGCCGATCATCGCAGCCCTGGCTCAGGCCGCTGAAAACGGCAAGCAGGTTACGGTCCTGATGGAAGTCAAGGCCCGCTTTGATGAAGAAAACAACATCCTCATGGCCCGCAAGCTGGAAAAAGCCGGCTGCCACGTCATTTATGGCATCATGGGCCTCAAAACGCACTCTAAAATCACCCTCGTCGTCCGCCGGGAAGAAGACGGCATCCGCCGCTACGTCCACTTGGCGACGGGCAACTATAACGGCAAGACGGCCCGCATCTATACCGACGTCGGTATCTTGACGTCCAATACTCTCATCGGTGTCGACGCCTCGGCTTTCTTTAACCTCTTGTCGGGCTACTCCGATCCTCCGGAATGGAATAAACTGGCCGTAGCGCCCCTGAACCTGCGGGAAACGATCTATCAGGAAATCGACCAGGAAATCGCCTGGGCTAAAGCCGGAAAGAAAGCCCTCATCGTGGCTAAGATGAACTCCCTCTTAGACAAAGAAGTCATCGCCAAACTGTATGGAGCCTCGGCAGCTGGCGTCAAGATCCGCCTTATCGTTCGCGGCATCTGCGTCCTTCGTCCGGGCCTTCCTGGTATCAGTGACAACATCGAAGTTCACAGCATCGTCGGCCGCTTCCTGGAACACAGCCGCTTATTCTACTTCTATAACGGCGGCAGTGAAGACGTCTTCATTTCCTCGGCAGACTGGATGCCGCGAAACCTCAATGAACGCGTCGAATTGATGACACCTGTCGAATTTGCGCCTCATAAAGAACAAATCAAGCACATCCTGAAACTGTATTTTGACGACAACGTCAAGGCCTACGCCATGAATCAGGATGGGTCGTACCGTTATCTGGCCGATGAACGGACGGGTAAAGCGGTTAACGCCCAGGATACGTGCCAGCGCGAAGCGGAAAAGCTGCCAGCGCACCGCAAGCGTAAAGTGCGGCAGCTGCGCAATATCGTCCTTCGCCCGCGTCCGACGGATCCGACGGAACAGGGAGACGACTAAATTGACAATGCCTGCGGCCTTTGCTAAAATGGTAGGAAACGTTTTAGGAGGCATGGCATGGACTGGAAAAAATTCAGTATACTGAGCTGGAAGCGAAAAGGGCCGATCACGCAGATGTATGCGACGATGATCGCCCTCTTGATCCTCGTTTCGCTGACCGGTTTCATCGATAAAGGCAAATCCGTAACCCTTGTCGCCGACGGGACGACCCGCCAGGTGTATACCCACGCCGTCAATGCCGAGGCCTTGCTGCGTGAGTATAACATCGACATGGGGGATAATGATGAAGTCACCTTGTCGACGCCGGAACTCGATGACGGCAGTTACGTCAAGGTGCGCCGCGCCATTCCCGTGACCCTCGTCTATCGGGGTCAGTCGCAGACCGTATATACGGCCAAGCGAAACACTCAGGAAGTCGCTGAACAATACGGCTATTCGAAGGAAAAATACCGCCCTTACGGCGATATTCAAAAGCCGCTGCAGGCAGGGCAACAGATCGTTATCGGCAACGTGTCGCGTAAGACGATCACCGAAGACGATGTCGTGCCCTATGCCGTAGAAAGCATCCCTGACGAATCCTTAGGGCAGGGAGAAGAACAAATCGTCCAAGAGGGCCAGAACGGCCGCAAGCGGGTTAAATTGAACATCGTCAGTGTCGACGGCCAGGTCGCCGATAAAGAAACGATTTCGACGGAGCTCATTTCAGAAATGCAGCCCATGGTCCGCAAAGTAGGCACCAAGGCCACGGTTGAAATCAACACCGGCTCCATTTCGCACTACCAAAAAGTCATCGCCATGGAAGCGACGGCGTATTTGCCAACTGATGGAGACGGTCTGGGCATTACCCGTATGGGGACTCGGGCCCGCTATGGCGTCGTCGCTGTCGATCCCAACGTCATTCCCTTAGGTTCGACGGTCTACATCCCCGGCTACGGCGTAGCCCGCGCCGAAGATACGGGCGGAGCCATCCTCGGCAACCGCATTGACCTCTGTATGGAAGATTACGATACGTGCATGGCCTTTGGCCGCCGCATGGTACCGGTCTATATTTTACAATAATATATGCCAGGAAAGAGGCCTGCTGCGGCAGGTCTCTTTTTGTGCTTTGGGCTGGGCGGAGCGCGGTATTTCACCTCTTGCCCTCGCTGTAGAGATGTGATATAATATTCAAGGTTTGAATACCAAGATTCAAAATACACACGCTTGGCGAGTCCAGCACTGTGCCCGTTTTCGTAAGAGACGGGTGAAGATGGGCGATGACCGGGCGGAGGAAAAAACAGGAGGAATCACACATTATGGCAGTAGTATCTATGAAACAATTATTGGAAGCCGGCGTTCATTTTGGTCACCAGACCCGCCGTTGGAACCCGAAGATGGCTCGTTTCATCTTCACCGAACGTAACGGTATCTACATCATCGACTTGCAGAAAACCGTTAAGAAAATGGACGAAGCTTACAATTTTGTCCGCGATTTGGCAGCTGAAGGCGGCAAAATCGTATTCGTAGGCACGAAAAAACAGGCTCAGGAATCGATCAAGAGCGAAGCAGAACGCTGCAACCAGTACTTCGTCAACGAACGTTGGCTCGGCGGTATGCTCACCAACTTCCAGACGATCGAAAAACGCGTAAAACGCTTGAAAACGTTGGAAAAACAGGCTGAAGACGGCACTTTCGAAGTATTGCCGAAGAAAGAAGTTACGCTCCTCAAACATGAAATGGAAAAACTTCAGAAATACCTCGGCGGTATTAAAGATATGAAAAAGCTCCCCGATGCTTTGTTCATCATCGACCCGAAAAAAGAAGAAATCGCTGTTGCTGAAGCTCGTAAACTCAACATCCCTATCATCGCTACGGTTGACACCAACTGCGATCCCGACGTTATCGACTATCCGATTCCGGCCAACGATGACGCTATCCGCGCCGTAAAACTCTTGACTGGCAAAATCGCTGACGCTGTCCTCGAAGGCAACCAGGGCAACCAGACCGAAGCCGGTGCAGCTGAAGAAACGACGGAAGAAGCAGCTGCAGAATAAGATTCACTTATTCTCAGAGAATTGAATGGTTATCTATAAAGGTAAGGAGCCTTCGCTTCTTACCTTTATTCAAACGGTATATTAAACTTATTTTTAGGAGGAATACTCATGGCTATTACAGCAGCAATGGTAAAAGAATTGAGAGAAAAAACAGGGGCAGGCATGATGGACTGCAAAAAAGCACTGACCGAAAGCAACGGCGATATGGAAAAAGCTGTCGACTTGCTTCGTGAACACGGCTTAGCTGCAGCTGCTAAAAAAGCAGACCGCATCGCTGCTGAAGGTTTGGTTTACTCTTACATCCATGGCAACGGCCGCATCGGTGTTCTCGTCGAAGTTAACTGCGAAACGGACTTCGTTGCTCAGACCGACAACTTCAAAGCACTCTGCAAAGATATTGCCATGCAGATCGCTGCTGCAAAACCGGCATACCTCAAACGTGAAGAAGTTCCGGCTGACGTTTTGGAACATGAAAAAGACGTTCTCCGCCAGCAGGCTCTGAACGAAGGCAAACCGGAAAAAATCGTCGAAAAGATGATCGTCGGCCGTATCGAAAAATTCTACAAAGAAAATTGCCTCCTCGATCAGGAATTCATCAAAGATTCTGACAAAACGGTTCAGCAGGTTGTTACCGAAGCCGTCGCTAAGATCGGCGAAAAAATCGATATCCGCCGTTACACCCGTTATGAATTAGGTGAAGGCCTTGAAAAACGGAATGATGATTTCGTTTCTGAAGTAATGGCACAAGCTAAATAAGATTCCATAAGAGAACACCCAACCCGTGTTCTCTTATTTTCTAATTGAACTATTTGCCAACATACAGAGGAGGCCCTTCTTTTATGGAACCGAAAAAATATAATCGTATCGTATTGAAATTGAGCGGCGAAGCATTGGCCGGGAAACAAGGCTACGGCATCGACCCGGAAACGGTAGAAAAGATTGCCAAACAGATCGTCGAAGTCAATAAGCTCAATATCCAAGTCGCCATCGTCGTCGGCGGCGGCAATATCTGGCGCGGCCTGTCCGGCTCTGCCAAGGGCATGGATCGGGTATCGGCGGACTACATGGGCATGCTGGCCACGGTGATGAACTCCCTGGCCCTCCAGGATGCCATGGAAAAGAACGGCGTTGCTACCCGCGTTCAAACGGCGATTAATATGCAGCAGGTTGCAGAACCCTATATCCGCCGCAGAGCGATCCGCCATATGGAAAAAGGCCGGGTCGTCATCTTTGGTGCCGGTACGGGCAATCCTTATTTCTCGACGGATACGACGGCAGCCCTGCGCGCCGCTGAAATCGAAGCCGATGCCATCCTCATGGCTAAAAACGGCGTAGACGGAGTCTATGACAGCGATCCGAAGCTCAATCCCGATGCCAAGATGTATAAGCACCTGACCTATTTGGACGTCATCAACAAGGACCTCAAGGTCATGGATGCTACGGCAACGACGCTGTGCCGCAATAATAATATCCCCATCGTCGTCTTTAATATCGATAAACCCGGGAATATTGTCGCCGCTGCCAGCGGAAAAGATTTAGGTACTTTGGTCGACAAAGAAGACTAAACGCTGTATGATATACTTATAAAAATAAAATAAGGAAGTGATTGATGTGGAAGTAAAAGAACTGCTCGCTCAGCACGAAGCCAAGATGGACAAGACGATTGAAGCGTTGAAACGGGAACTGACCTCCATCCGTACGGGCCGTGCCAGCACGTCCCTTTTAGACCGCGTAATGGTCGATTATTACGGGACGCCGACGCCGGTCAACCAGGTTGCCAACGTATCGGCTCCGGAACCGCGGATGCTGACCATCGTTCCTTGGGAAGTGAAGATGCTCGGTGAAATCGAAAAGGCTATCTTAAAATCCGACTTAGGCCTCAACCCGAATAATGATGGGAAAATGATCCGTTTGGAAATCCCTCAGCTGACGGAAGAACGCCGTAAGGAATTGAGCAAGAAAGTCAGCAAGGTTGCCGAAGATTCGAAAGTTGTCGTCCGCAATATTCGCCGCGACGCCAACGAACTCATCAAGAAGATGGAAAAGAAAAAAGAAATCTCGGAAGATGACAGCAAGGAAGGTCAGGAAAATATCCAGAAACTGACCGATAAAAAAATCAAGGCCATCGACGAAATCAAAGCAAAAAAAGAAAAAGAAGTCATGGCTGTATGATGGATATACGGATTTTTATTGGCATGCCGTTACGGTATGCCAAATCTGTATTACAGGAGAAAAATATTCCTTACGTCGTAGAACGGACGGTGTCGCGGTCCCACTTTTTCCACTGCGACCCGGAGCAGACCTATGTCATCCGCGCCAATGCCGGTGATGACGGTGTCATATCGCTTTTGGTCAATGACAGCCTCGAGATGAGTGAATCCGTGGCCGCCGCACTGTCCAAAGGAGACATGCAAGATGATTAACCTTTTTGGCAATAAAAAAGAACCTGCCCCGACGGCAGGGGAGCAGATCCTCGATAAAAACAACATTCCCCGCCATGTGGCCATCATCATGGACGGCAACGGCCGCTGGGCCAAGCGCAAGGGAATGCCGCGCAGCTATGGCCATCGTGCCGGTGCCGATACGTTGAAACGCATCGTCATCGCTGCCGATGAACTGGGCATTAAAGTCCTGACGGTCTATGCTTTTTCGACGGAAAACTGGAAGCGTCCGGAAGAGGAAGTTTCCTATATCATGAAGCTGATGAAAAATTATCTCAGCCATAATTTACTCCAGCTCAAGGAACATAACGTGCAGCTGCATATCATCGGTGACCGGACGCGCCTTCACCCGGAACTGCAGGAAGCCTTTGCGCAGGCTGAAGCCGACATGGCCTCCAATACGGGCCTGGTCCTGAACGTCGCCGTCAATTACGGCGGCCGCTTGGAAATGGTCCAGGCCGTTCGCCGCCTGGCCGATGATGTCAAAGCCGGCCGCTGTGACGTCGGGGACATTGACGAAGACCGGCTGTCGAGCTATCTCTATACGGCACCGGACAATGACGTCGATCTGCTCATTCGTCCCGGCGACGATAAACGGGTCAGCAATTTTCTCCTGTGGCAGATGGCTTATGCCGAGTTTTGGTTTACGTCCCTTTGCTGGCCTGATTTTACGAAAGAAACGCTTGTCGAAGCTATCTCATCCTTTCAAGGCCGAGAACGTCGCTTTGGCGGTTTAAAATAAGGCAGGAAAGGTAGTTGCATATGTTGGCAAAACGAATCTTAACGGGCATCATCGGTGGTGCCTTTACCATTTTTGTAGTCTATGAAGGCAATTGGCTGTTCTTTCTGATGATGGCCTTACTGGCCGTCGTCGCTTGGTATGAATACGGCAACATGGTCCGCAAGCTGCAGGTCGTTACAGCCGATACGGGCGGAGCCATATGGCTCTTGGCCATGCTGAGCGCTTACTGGTTCGGCAGTACGAAACTGATGTTTCTCTTGGGACTGGTTCTCTTATGCTGGCTCATGCTGCGGACGGTCTTTTTCCACGACAAGGTAAAGCCCGTCGACAGTGCCTATGCCCTGTATGGCCTCTTATACATCGGCAGCGGATTTTTAGCCTTATTGGCCCTGCGAAGCGGGTCTGCCGTCTCCTTTATGAGCGACCACTTCAGCACGGCCATGGTAGAACCAGCTCGGTTCTTCGTTTTTTTGCTGATTTTCTCGACCTGGGCCAGCGACACGGCAGCCTTTGCTGTCGGCAAGATGATGGGCAAGGTTAAATTGTGCCCGTCCATCAGTCCCGGCAAGACCCGGGAAGGTGCTATCGGCGGTTTTGTCGGCACCCTGATTGTGGCTGTCGTATTCTCGCTGATTTTTCAATTTTCCATTCTCCACGCCCTGGCCCTGGGCATTATTATCGGCATCATGGCACCCCTCGGCGATTTGGCAGAATCCATTTTAAAAAGGGTCTCCGGCGTCAAGGATTCGGGCAACATCATTCCCGGTCACGGCGGCGTCTTGGACCGTTTCGACAGTCTCCTCTTTGCGGCGCCCGCCATGTATGTCTATTTGATGCTGGTCATTTAAAAGAAGGGACGATATGAAGAAAATCTTGATTCTCGGCAGTACCGGGTCCATCGGGACCCAGGCTGTCGACGTTATCGAAGCGCATCCGGAGGCCTTTGAGCTGGTCGCCGTGGCGGCTTACGATCATTTTAAGGACGTAGCGGCTCAAATACACCGCCATGACCTCAAGATGGCTTGTATGGTCGATGAAGGCGCTGCCGAAAAGGTGAGAAACGCTGTCGGTTCCTCGTGCCGCGTCTTTTCCGGAAACGGTGGATTGCTGCAGCTTATCGATGAATGCGGGGCGGACATGGTCCTCACGTCTCTTGTCGGGGCAGCCGGTATTGAACCGACCTTGCGGGCCATAGCGCGGGGGATGGATATCGCCCTGGCCAATAAAGAAACCCTCGTTGCCGCCGGGGAACTGGTCATGAAGGAAGCCGCCCGTAAGGGCGTTCGCATCCTGCCCGTCGACAGCGAACACGGCGCCATCTTTCAGTGCCTCGACGGCCGTAAGCCGGAAGAAGTTGAAAAACTGTTGATTACGGCGTCGGGCGGCCCGCATTTTCGCCGGCCCTTGGCGGATTTTCCGTCGATTACGGTCGAGCAGTGCTTAAAGCACCCGACGTGGAATATGGGCGGTAAGATTACCATCGATTCGGCGACGATGTTCAACAAGGGCCTTGAAGTCATCGAGGCTCACTGGCTCTTTGGCATGGACTTTGACAACATTGAAGTCGTCATCCAGCCCCAGAGCATCGTCCACTCCATGATACAGTTCATCGATGGCTCCGTACTGGCTCAGCTGGGCATGCCCGATATGCGCCTGCCGATTCAGTACGCCTTTACCTATCCGGAGAGACTCCCGGTCCGCGGCGCCAAAGCCATCGATTGGAAGACCTTGGGCAGCCTGGAATTTTTCCCGCCTGACGACGCTAAATTCCCGTCCATCGGCCTTGCCTATGAAGCCGGTAAGATCGGCGGGACCATGCCCTGTGTCTTGAACGGGGCCAATGAAGTGGCCGTCTATGCTTTTTTGCGTAAGGAAATTTCTTTTACGCGCATTTTTGAAATTGTCCATACGGTTATGGAGCGGCACGATGTCACAGGCGAGGTCACCCTGGAAACGGTCCGTCAGGCCGATGCCTGGGCTCGCCGCTGTGCAGCTTCTTTATTATAGAAAGGTGAAATCCTGTGGGTATTACTATTTTAGCGACTATTTTTGTATTCAGCCTCATCGTCTTCATCCATGAATTGGGTCATTTTGCGACGGCAAAATGGGCCGGCATGCAAGTCGATGAATTCGCTATCGGCTTTGGACCGAAACTATACAGTACGCGCCGCGGCGATACGGAATACTCCCTGCGGGTGATTCCCCTCGGCGGGTTTAACCGCATTGCCGGCATGTCTGAAGAAGAGCCGCTCAATGAAAAATCCTTTTTGAATAAGTCCGTTCCGGCCCGGCTGGTCGTCATCGCTGCCGGCGGGATCATGAACTTTGTGCTGGCTATCGTCCTCTTTTGGGGCTTGTTCTTTGCCATCGGGACGGTGACCGTATCGCCGGAAGCCGTCGTCGGTTCGACCATTTCCGGATCGCCGGCTGAACACTCCGGCCTTACCGAAGGGGACCGCATCGTTCGCATCGGCAATAAAGACATTTCCCAGTGGAGTGATATTTCTGAAGCCGTGGCTCCTTACAGCCATGCCGTCGTCACCGTTCAAATCGAACGGGACGGTAAGCGTCAGGATGTCGAAATGATCCCGGAAGTCGACAGCGCGTCTCAAAAGGTCATGCTCGGCGTCATGCCTATGACGACGGAAGAACGCCACGGATTCCTGGATTCGGGCATCATGGCCGTCCAGCGGACGGGAGAGATTTGCCGGCTCATGCTGGTCGGGATTTATCAGATGATAACCGGTCAGGAAAAGGCGGAAGTAGCAGGTCCCATCGGCGTTGCCCAGCTTGCCGGCCAGGTAGCCGCTTCGGGCTTTGCGAACCTGCTGATGTTTACGGCCTTCCTCAGCATCAACCTGGGGATTTTAAATCTCCTGCCCGTACCGCTTCTTGACGGTGGCTACATCATCTTGCTGATCTTAGAAGGCATCATGCGTCGCCGCATGCCGGGGAAAGCCCTGTACTACATTCAAGTCGTTGGGATGGTACTCTTAGGATCGCTCTTCCTCTTTGCCATGTTCCAAGATCTTAGCCGGTTTTAGAAAGGGAGGCCTTTCATGAAACGCAGACAATCGATTCCGGTTCAAGCCGGAAAGGTTACCATTGGCGGCAGTGCGCCCATTTCCATCCAGACCATGTCGACGGTAAGTCCGGCCCATACCGCAGAAGCTATTGCCGACGCTAAACGGCTGGCCTCGTACGGCGCTGAAATCCTGCGCTTTGCCGTCCCCGATATGGAAGCGGCCAAAGGACTGTCGGCCGTCGTCTCGGCCGTCGATATTCCCATCGTAGCCGATATCCACTTTGATTATCGCCTGGCCTTGGCTGCCGTCGACAGCGGCGTTCAGGCCCTGCGCATCAATCCGGGGAATATCGGCGCCGATGACAACGTCGTCCGCGTCGTTGAAAAAGTCCGCCCCAAGGGCATTCCCATCCGCATTGGCATCAATACGGGCTCCCTTCCGGCAGATATCCTGAAGGCCCACGGCGGTCACCCGACGGCGGCGGCCATGGTAGAAGGGGCCCTGCGCCATATCCGTATTTTAGAACGCCTCGATTACCGCAACATGGTCATATCCCTCAAGGCTTCTGACGTTCCGCTCATGATCGAGTCGTATCAGGAATTGGCCGATAAAGTGCCCTATGCCCTCCATCTGGGCGTTACCGAAGCCGGTCTCGTCCGGGACGGCAGCATTAAGTCGGCCATCGGTATCGGAACCTTATTATACCAAGGCATCGGCGATACGATCCGCGTATCCCTTACGGATGATCCGGCGGAAGAAATCAAGGTCGGACAGACCATTCTCAGCTCCCTGGGACTGCGCCGCTTCGGACCGACCCTCATTTCCTGTCCGACCTGCGGCCGTACGCAGGTTCAGCTCATCGAACTTGCCAAAGAAGTCGAGGCGGCCATTTCTCATTTGACCGTGCCCATTAAGGTTGCCGTCATGGGCTGTGTCGTCAACGGACCGGGAGAGGCGAAAGAAGCCGATTTCGGCATTGCCGGCGGCAAGGGGAGCGGTATCGTCTTTGCCCATGGCAAGGTCCTTCGTACCGTACCGGAAGCGCAGCTTGTGCCTGCCCTTTTGGAAGAAATAGAAAAATCAATCGCAAAGGAGTCTTAACTCATGTTAGCATCCAAACTGTACAGTCCGACTCTCCGGGAAATCCCCGCCGACGCCGAAATTGCCAGCCATCAGTACATGCTCAAAGCCGGCCTCATCCGTAAAAACGGGGGCGGTTTATACTCATTCCTGCCTCTCGGCCGAAGAGTTACGCTCAAGATCGAAGCCATCATCCGCGAAGAAATGGATGGTATCGGCGCTCAGGAAATCATGATGCCTATCGTCCAGCCGGCTGAAATCTGGCATGAATCAGGACGATGGAATGCCTATGGTCCGGAAATGTTTAAACTGGAAGACCGTCACGGCGGCCAGTTCTGCCTTGGCCCGACCCATGAAGAATTGATTACAACCTTGGTTCGCAACGAACTCCGTTCGTACAAACAGATGCCGGTCACCTTATGGCAGATGCAGAATAAATACCGCGACGAAATCCGCCCGCGCTTCGGTCTCATGCGCAGCCGGGAATTCGTCATGAAGGACGCTTATTCTTTCGACGTCGACGAAGAAGGACTGCATAAGAGCTATCAGGATGAGTACGACGCCTATACCCGTATCTTTACTCGCTGCGGCCTGGAATTCAAACAGGTTGAAGCCGACAGCGGCCAGATCGGCGGCAATCACAGTCATGAATTCATGGCCCTGGCCCAGGCCGGGGAAGCGGAAATCGTATCGTGCTCGCAGTGCGACTATGCGGCCGATATTGAAAAAGCTGTGGCCCCGACCCTTGACATGGCAGCTGAACCGGCTAAAGATGTCGAATTGATCGAAACGCCGAACTGTGCGACTATTGAAGATTTGGCCAAGTTCCTGTCCATTCCTCTCGAAAAGACGATCAAGGCCGTGGCCTTCACAATCGACGGTGAAAAGACCGTCCTCTGCATGGTACGCGGCGACCATCAGGTCAACGACGTGGCCGTCCAGAATTTTGTCGGCGGCAACGTCATCGAACCGGCAACGGAAGAAGAATTGAAGGCTCATGGCCTCCAGCCGGGCTATATGAGTCCTATCGATGCCGACAAACCCGATAATGAAACCTTCTTCATCCTCGTCGATCCGTCGGCTATGGCCGTTCCTAACGGCGTTACCGGGGCCAATAAGTCGGGCTATCACTATCAGAACGTCAACCCGTCCCGTGATTTCAAGGACGTTACCGTTACGGCCATCCGCACCATGGTCGAAGGCGACGCCTGCCCGCACTGCGGCGCACCGGTTCACGTCGTCCGCGGCATCGAAGTCGGCCAGGTCTTTGAACTGGGGACGAAGTATTCCGAAGCCCTTCATGCGACCTTCCTCGACCAGAATGGCAAAGCGAAACCTTACGTCATGGGCTGCTACGGCATCGGCGTTACCCGTACCATTGCCGCAGCCATTGAACAGTTCCACGATGAACACGGCATCATGTGGCCTGTCGCCATTGCGCCTTTTGAAGTCGCCGTCGTCCCGGTCAGCAGCAAAGACCAGGATCAGGTTCGCATTGCCGAAGAACTCTATCGCGGCCTTCAAGCCACGAAGACCGACGTCCTCCTCGACGATAGAAACGAACGGGCTGGTGTCAAATTTAACGACGCTGACCTCATCGGCTACCCCGTACGGGTTACGGTCGGCAAGAAGAGCGCCTCTGACGGAACGGTAGAAATCAAAGTTCGCCGTACCGGCCAGGAAGAAGTCGTTCCCATCGACCAGGCCATCGCCCGCGTTCAAGCCATCTTAGCTGACTTACGCAGCAAAAATATGTAATTTATTAAAATCGGATGTAAAATAAGACGGAGAAAACTTGTATTCCTCTCCGTTTTATTTTATACTTTTAATTAGTACACTAATTAGAAGAGGAGGGTGAGCTTATGGGTTTTGATGTATTCCCTACGCGGAAAGAATTGGAAAAATATGCACAGAATATTCCTGAAATTGAACCGTCGGCGGTCTTAGCCATGCTTCGCATTTCCCAGGCGGCTGAGTATGTCCGGGCTGCCATCAACGACGTGCTGGCCAGTCACTACCATTTGTCGCGGGGCAAACTGCGGGTCATGTTCGTCCTGTATCAAATGCCCGAAGGCATTGCGCCGTCTCAGCTCGCCGACCGGGCCGGTGTCACCCGGGCGACGATTACGACCATGGTCAAACGCATGGTCCGTGACGGACTGACCGAAGTGGCCATCGACCAGACCGATAAAAGAGACAAAAAAGTTCGCCTGACGGCTCAAGGACGGGAGTTTATGGATGATGTGCTGCCCGATCACTATCTCCGCATTTCAATGCTCATGAGCCGCCTCAGTGAAGCCGAACAGACGCAGCTTATTTTCTTGCTGACCAAGTTGAGCGGCTGATTCCGATAGGGGGGTATTTGAAAGCTGAAAGGGAATCCTTTTCAGCTTTTTTCATGGACTGCGACCGCAGGCAGGATGTACTGCTAGCAGGACAGATGAAGGAGGTCGTGGTATAATGACAGGCGTAAGCTATTTTGACAGAAATGAGGGACACTTCCATGGAAATTAAAATCATCGCCTTAGGGACCGATGACCGTCCCCTCGATGCCTATGGGCAGGACGGGAAAAGCTTTGCCGAAACGTATGCACCCATCGTCGACCTCTTATTGAAAGAGAGCCGCCTTCATGCCGTCGTCCACACTGTGCCCGGCGGACCGGACATGGCAGAAGCCGTGCGCCGCCTCATCGATCAGAAGCGGCAGGAAGAGGGACTGACTAAGGAACAGCTTCCCTTTGATATGACGCCCCTTACGGATGTTACGGCCAGACTTCGCCGCGAAGACGGCTGTCCCTGGGACCGCTCTCAGACGCACCGGACGCTGCGGCGATACCTCATTGAAGAAGTCTACGAAATGCTCGATGCCATTGACAACGAGGACACCGACGGCATCCGTGAAGAGCTGGGGGATATCCTCTATCAGGTGGCTATCCATGCCAGAATTGCCGAAGAAAAAGGCCTTTTCTCGGCGCAGGATGTTGTAAAAGATATCACAAATAAGATGATTCGGCGTCATCCCTATGTTTTTAGCCAAAAAAGCCTTGAAAATATAGGGACGAGTATGTTAAACTGGGATAGATTAAAGCAAGGAGAACAACGCCAGCAGCACGCTCATCTGCTGGACGGAGTCGTTCCCGGCCTGCCGTCACTCCTGACTGCCGACAAGCTTCAGGAGAAAGCGTCTAAGGTCGGATTCGACTGGCCGGATGTAGAAGGCGTCTGGGAGAAGTTCCAGGAAGAATGGAATGAATTCCGTCAGGCCCTTGATGAAGGCGATCCTGTCCACGCTGAAGAGGAAGCTGGGGATGTCTTGTTCGTATTTGCTGATTTATGCCGACGCTATCATATAGAGCCGGAATGTGCGTTACATCGGGCTAATAGTAAATTCCGCCGCCGTTTTGCTCATGTCGAGGATCGGGTCAACCGGTCGGGCCGGCCATGGGAGGCGTTTTCACTGGATGAGTTGGACTCATTCTGGCAGGAAGCCAAGCGAATAGAACGGCAGGAAAAACTCTAGACTGTTAGTGTTAGGAAGATGTGACGATCCAAAGGAGGACCTAGTAACATGAACAAAACAGAATTAATCGCTGCAGTAGCACAGAAATCCGATTTGACGAAAAAAGACGCTGAAAAGGCTGTAAAGGCCGTATTCGAAGCTATTAGCGACAGCCTCACCCAGGGTGATAAAGTCCAGATCATCGGTTTCGGTACGTTTGAAGTCCGTCAGCGTAAAGCTCGCGAAGGCCGCAATCCTCGCAACAACGAACCTATCCAGATCGAAGCTTCCAAGACTCCGGCTTTCAAAGCAGGCAAACAGCTTAAAGATTTGGTTAACAACAAATAAGTACGATCCCGAAGGGCCGCATGAAAAACGGCCCTTTTCTTTTCATGCAAGTTGTCGTACTATATAGTGGAAGGTGCAACGAAGGCTGTTTATAAAAGAAGGGATCCTATATGACAAAGAAAAAAGTCCTGATCCTGTCGGCCTCGATCGGTACAGGCCATACACAGGCAGCACGGGCTATAGAAGAATATGTCAAGACCATTCCTGAAGAATGTGATGTCGAACACGTAGATTTTCTGTCCAATGATATCTTGTCCATCGACAACATCGTCAAAGAGACGTATATTAAGATTCTCGATGTCTTTCCGCTGTTATACGATTTGATGTACTACTCGTCACAAGGGTATAAGAAAGGCCTGGCCGTCAAAACCCTCTTTGCTTGGGGACTGAAACGGCGGCTGCTCAAGGTCTTAGCCGACCGGAAGCCCGATGTCCTGGTCTTTACCCATCCGTTTCCGGCAGGGGCGGCAGCGCTTTTAAAGCGCCAGCATCGCCTGAATATTCCCTTAGTCGGCGTCATTACCGATTTTGCGATCCATCAGCTGTGGGTCTATCCTCAAATCGACGTCTACTGTGTCGCTGCGACGCAGATTAAAGACCTGCTCATCGAACAGGGCGTAGCTGCCGATAAAATCGTCGTTTCAGGCATTCCCGTGCGCAAGGCTTTTGACCAGGAACGCTGGCACTGGGATGAGGAACATCGGAATAATAAAAATATCCTTATCATGGGCGGCGGCCTGGGAATGGGCTCTATCCGGCAATCACTGGCACTCCTGGATCAACTGTCCGTCGTCGACAGCTTTACCGTCGTAACCGGCTACAACGCCGATCTCTACGATGAATTGTCGAAGATGCGCGGGGAACTGGATCATGACGTAGAAATCCTCGGTTATACCAACCAGATTTCAAAACTCATGTGCCGGGCGTCACTGCTGCTCACCAAACCGGGAGCGCTTACTTGTACAGAAGGCGCGGCGGTGCAGGTGCCGATGGTCCTATACAGTCCGATTCCGGGGCAGGAAGAGGCCAATGCCAAGTATATGCAGGCTAAAGGCTGTGCCGCCTGGGTGAAGAAACAGGAAGAACTGGTCTCCATCGTATCGGAATTATTTACGCATCCTGAAAAATTGGAAGCCATGTCAAAAGCCAGCCTCGACTGTCACCGCGACGGCGCACGGATTATCGGCAAAGAAATCATCCGCCTCTTACAGCCGGCAACAGATGCTGCCGTGCCGTCATCTTTGATATACGAACACTAAAGAAAAGGGCCTCCTCGGTTTCGCTCTGCGAAACAAGAGGAGTTTTTTTCTAAAAGGAGTCTTTTTTGTGGAAGTTCAATTTTTTCATGCAAGCCTGTCTGTGGGTGTCCTGATTTTTATTATGGCCGGCGGTTTTTTAGCCGGTTTTGTCGATTCCATTGCCGGTGGCGGGGGACTCGTTTCGCTTCCCGTCCTGATGGCTGCCGGCCTGCCGCCTCATTTGGCTCTGGGGACCAATAAGTTTTCGGCAACCTTTGGCGCCGTCATGAGCGCCTGGCAATTCTTTAAGGCCGGTAAAGTCGATCGGCATTTGATGAAACGGGCCTTACCCTGTACTTTTATAGGGGCTGTGCTCGGCTGCCTGGTCATGCTGCATATGAGTGCGGAATGGCTTCAGCCGTTGATCATTCTGTCGCTGATGGCAGCGGCCGTCGTCGTCTTTACGCGGCGCAATCTCGGCTCGGTCAATACCTATGCTGGCGAGACCGGAAGAAACCTGATTCTCACGGCTCTTTTTGCCGGCGCCATCGGTTTTTATGACGGCTTTGCCGGACCCGGTACGGGGACCTTTCTCATCGTCGCCTTTGCAGCCCTGGGCTTTGATTTTGTCACCGCCGCCGGGAACGCCAAGATGCTCAATCTCATGAGCAATATAACGGCCTTCGTCATCCTGGTCTGGTCGGGGACGATTCTCTATGTCTACGGCGTCGTCATGGCCCTGTGCATCTTTACGGGCGCCTTTTTTGGCTCTCGCCTGGCCATTCGCCGGGGGACCGGTTTTGTTCGAGTCGTCATGCTCGTCGTGACGGCAGCCCTTATTGGAAAGCTGGGCCTTTCCTATTTTGGCATTCTATGAGGAGATCATGATGAATACAGCACTGATTAGCGGCGGTACGTCGGGCATCGGCCTTGCGACGGCGGCCGTCCTCCTGGACCGCGGCTGGCAAGTTGCCGTCAGCGGCAGGGACGAGGCCAAAGGGGAGGCGGCTTTACAGCAGTTGGGACCGGAAAAGGCTGTCTGTTATATAAAAGGGGACGTCAGCCGGGATGAAGACTGCCGGAACATGGTGGATGAGACGGTCCGCCGGTTTGGCAGCCTCGACGGACTGGTGACGTCGGCCGGGATCTACGAGCAGGGACTCCTTGAAAACGTAACGCCTGACGAGGTACAGCAGCTCTTTGCTGTCAATGTCTACGGGACCATTTCTCTTTGTAAATACGCCCTGCCGCACTTACGCCGCCGGCCGGGCAGTATCGTAACCGTCAGCAGTGATGCCGGCCTGCAGGGAAATATTGCCTGTTCCGTCTATGGGGCGACCAAAGGGGCTGTCGTGGCCTTTACCAAGTCCCTGGCCCTGGAAGCGGCACCGCATCAGATCCGGGTCAACTGCGTCTGCCCCGGTGACGTCGAAACGCCGATGCTTGAAAAGCAGCTGCGCGATCATCCTGACATGGAGCGAGAGACTATGAAAGAGCAGTATCCCTTGTACCGCCTGGCCCAGGCCGATGAGGTAGCCAAGGCCATTGCCTTTTTGCTCAGCGAAGATGCGTCCTTTATTACGGCAGCGGCACTTCCTGTTGACGGGGGTTTGACAAGCTGGTAGAAACATGGGAAAATATAAAATATAGTGTTTATTTCGTCAAAGAATGGGGTGTTAAAGTATGGCAAATGAAGAAAATGCAAAAACCGTAGAGCAGTTGCAGGAAGAGCTTGCCGCTTTGAAACAGGAATTGGCTGATTTCAAACAGAGTCATTCTAAACCGATCGAAGATGCTGCTAACAGTGTTGTCAAAGCCATGGAACAGACGACGGAAGACAAAGATGTCCAAGTCGAAATGCTGTGCCGCTGGGCCGCTGCCCGTGCCGGCGCCATCGTCATTGCGCCGCTTATCGGAACGGCAGCCCTCATGGCCAATGAAGTGTACCTCGTCAGCCGCATTGCCAAAGTCTACGACGTTAAATTGAGCGAACGGGCTCTGATCGCCTTCTTAGGGGCTGTCGGCAGCCGCGTAGCCGGCACCTTGCTGACGACGCTTATTCCTTTCAGCATTATCCAGGTCCCCGTCGCCGTCGGGATTACCTACAGCCTCGGCCGGGTCACTCAGCGCTGGCTCAAAGACGGTATGCCTACCGATATGGGTCCGTACATCGAAATGATGGGCGAATGGAAGGACAAAGCTCGGGAACAGGCCGATAAGCTTAAGGAAAATCCGCTGAAGAACGTTCCTCTCGGTGACGAAACAATCGATTTCATGAAGAAATGGGGCGGCGTTGCCAAAGACCGTATCCAGGACGTCAAAGAAAAAGGGGAAGAACTGTATAACTCTGTCGTTCACAAGGATGACCTGGTCGATGAAATCGTCGATGAAAAAGCGGAAGATTTGAAAGATGCCGCTGACGACGCCAAAGATGCTTTCAACGATACTGTCGATAAGGTCGTTGACTCTGACGCCATGGACAAGGCTAAGGACGTTGCCAGAGATGCTAAGGATGCAGCGGAAGACGTTAAAGACGCCGCTAAGGACGCTGTAAAAGACGCTAAGGATGCCGCCAAGGACGTTGCCAAAGATGCTAAAGATACCGCCAAGGATGTATCCGACATGGATGCCGACGATGTCGAAGAAAAGGTTAAAGAAGCTGTAGAAGAAGCTAAAAAATCCTTGGAAGACATGAAATAAGGTGAAAGCCGATGTGGAAAATACTGAGCTTTTTTGCCCAATTTTATACACCGGGCCGATTCATCATGTTCATCCGCACAGCCGGAAGAAAAGTTAAATTTTTACCGAAAATCCTGACAATTTTTTATTGCATGCAAGATAAAGACACGCCGAAGTTTATTAAACTGGCTCTGATGGGGGCTATTGGCTATGTCATCTTGCCCTTTGATCTGGTGCCGGACGTCTTTGCCGGATTTGGCTGGCTGGACGATGCCGCTGTCGTTGCTGCAGCCTTGCACTTGGCCGGGACTTATGTCAAACCGGAACACCGGGAAAAGGTACGCCGCATGTTCCCGTTCCTGAAAAGTTCGTGAGTAACCGGAGCATGATTGATAAAGGGACTGTCGCACGAGGACAGTCCCTTTATCGTTTGCATTTCAGACTTTTCCTTTGACAAACATAGGTCATCATCGTAAAATAATATGAGCGTGTATAAAGTTAGGAGTTAAGAATTTATGATTACTGTTGTTGAAAAAGTGCGGTTCTATGAAACGGACATGATGGGCATTGCTCACCATTCCAACCATATCCGCTGGTTTGAATGCGGCCGCTGTGAATATTTTGCCGCCGCCGGCCTCGACTTATTCGACCTTCTTGATCAAGGGATTACCTATCCCATTAAGAGTGTATCCTGCGAATATATCAGCCCGATCAACTATGCCGATATCATTGACATCGAGACCCGCCTGGTCAAGCTCAGCCGGGCACAGATGGTTTTTTCCTACCGTATCGTCAGTCACGATGATCACCGCCTGTTGGCGACAGGAACGACGCAGAACGTATTTGTCCACAAAGCCAGCGGAAAAGTAGCCCGCCTCGCCGATGAAGATTATAAAAAATTACAGGCCATGTACGCTGCCGAACAGGCAGATACAGACGTCGAAGGAGCCATTCATGGAAGGTAATTCACGGCCTATCGGTGTTTTTGACTCCGGTGTCGGCGGATTGACGGTCGTCGCTAAACTGCGGATGCTCCTGCCTCATGAAGATATCATCTACGTCGGCGATACCAAGCGGAACCCTTACGGGACGCGGACGCCGGCAGAAATCCTTGAGTATACCCGGGATATTCTGCGCTTCATGACCGAGCAAAAGGTCAAAGTCGTCGCCATCGGCTGCAACACCGTTACGGCCGTTGCCTATGATACCGTCGTAAAGGAAGTCGATTACCCGCTGATCGGCATGAGTCGGGGACTCAAGACGGCCCAGCAGATCAGTGCGACCCAAAAGATCGCCGTCTTCGCCACGCCGTTAACCATCTCCAATCACAGCCACCGCAAGGTCGCTGCGGCTATGGACGGCCATATTGAAATCGTTGAACAGTCCTGCCCGGCCCTGGCTAATCTCATCGAACGGGGCGTCCTCGACGGGCCTGAAATCCGCGGCCCTCTGCAGCAGTATACGGAACCGGTCCTTCGTTCCGGTGCCGATACGGCCATTTTTGGCTGCACTCATTTTCCCTTTATCCAGCCCCTCTTTGAAGAGTTTTGCGGCGATTCCATTGCTTTCGTCGATCCAGCCCATGAAATGGCCCTGGAAACGCTGGATGTCTTAAAAAAAGACGGGTTACTGAACCCGAACAAAGAAAACGGCTATTTACGCCTTTGCTTTACGGCCGAAAAGGAGCGCGGTGCCCACCTGGCAGAGCACCTCATTCCGGCCAATGAATTTACAACTGAAGAAATTACCCTCATTTAATCGTATCTATATTTTACATAAAGGAGTCTTGCGCCGTGTTTTTCTATGTCTTATTCAATGTGATCATTGCCGTCATCGGCATTGCTGCTGTCCTCTACCTGCTGTTCCGCTTCTTTGCCTGGCGGCAGGGGGATGCTCGCTTCGTTATCGATGCCCGCCATCGGAAACCCTTTGAAATGAAAGAAATTACTCAGAATCAGGCCGTCTTTGAAACGGAAGTGCCCATTCACAATGCCGGCCGTCAGCTGGGTACGATCATGGACTTTTATCCCCGGACCCTCCTTCCGCGTGAACAGTACGATAAGGTCACTGTCCAGTCCGAACTTGCCAACAAGGCAGCCGAACGCGATGACAACTACTGGGAATCGGTTATTTTTAATCCTCGCGACCGGGGCATGATTCGCGTCACCATTACCCTGGTCAGCAAAGAAGGCAACATCCGCGAAGACTTGAAGACCTTCCCCGACATGCCCATCGATCTTGTCTATCAAGTCGTATCCCGCAGCGAATGGTACATCCATAAGGCCCGTATTACCTTGAAGGCATCGGAAGTACAGCACGCATTGGAATTGAATTAGGAGGTCTTAGACAAATGGCAGAAATTGAAGTACCCGTAGAATTAGTCCCTGTAAAAACAAGAATCCTTACCGATAAAGATGATATCGTCGATGTCATCGAAGAATATGCAAAACACGTCGTCGGTCCCGATGACTTGGTCTGCACGGCCGAAAGTGTCGTCGCCATTACCCAGCACCGCTATACGCGTCCGGAAGAACTGACGCCGTCCTGGCAGGCCCGCCTCATGCGGCGCTTCGTCCCCGGTGAAGGCAGCATGGCCAGCCTCTATGGGATGCAGGCAGCCATGAACCTCGAAGGGGAATGGAAGATGCTGTTCTGGTTCATCGTCGGCTTCTTTGCAAAATTGGCCGGCAAGAACGGCGTTTGGTATGCAAAATGCCGTCAGGCGTCGCTTACGGATGACGTTACGGGCACCATGCCGCCTTTCGATAAATGTATCGTCTACGGTCCGGCTGAACCGGATAAAGTGGCTGAAAAAATCAAACAGCGCATGGGCTGCTACGGTGCCGTCGTCGCTGACGTCAACGACCTCAAGCGCTCGGCTGTCCTCGGCCACAGCAAGGGCATCAATCCGAAGGAAATCGCTCGGATCCTCATCGACAATCCCTTTGGCAATGCGTCCCAAAAGACGCCGATTGTCGTCATTAAAAATTACGCAAAAATGCTTAAAAAATAAGACCGGATAGGGGGATGTGCCGTGGCAGAAAAAATTGTACTGGCAACACATAATGCCGGAAAGATCCGGGAGTTTAAGTGTATTTTGGAGCCCTTAGGCTATGAAGCCGTTTCGGTACACGATGTCCTGCCGTCGATTACGGAACCGGAAGAAACGGGAACGACCTTTGCCGAAAACGCCCTGCTGAAAGCCTCGTATTATATGAAGGTTACGGGCCTTCCTTGTTTGGCCGATGATTCCGGGATCGCTGCCGATGCGCTTGGCGGCCGTCCCGGCGTCTACTCGGCCCGTTATGCCGGTCCCGACTGCGACGATGAGGCCAACAATGAAAAGCTCATTGCCGAACTTTCTGCGTTTCCGCCGGAAAAACGGACGGTCCATTATATTTGTTCGCTGGTCCTCATCTGGCCCGATGGCCGTACCGTACAGGCTGAAGGCAGTTGTGACGGCCTCTTTCAGGATGTCTATGTCGGCCATAACGGCTTTGGCTACGACCCTTTATTCTATGTGCCTGAAAAAGGGAAGACCATGGCCGAATTGTCTATGGACGAAAAGAATGAAATCAGTCATCGCGGGAAAGCCTTGAAGAAACTCGTCGAGGCCCTGTCATGAGTACCGTCCGGGTAGGATTGGTCAGTGACAGCCACGGCCGCTTTGAATGCCTGTCCCGCATGGCGGATAGCGCCCCCGACGTGGCCGCCTGGATTCACGGCGGCGACTACTGCGATGACGGCGAAGATTTGGCCATATACACTGGCGTGCCGGTCTATGCCGTCTTGGGCAATAATGATTATTTGAACCATACCAACGATCCGGAATGCCGCTGCGTTACCGTAGGCGGTATTCGTATCGTCGCCATTCACGGCAGCCAATGGTATGGCGAACGACGACTGCAGAAACTCATCGAATTAGGCCGGGAACAGCAGGCAAATCTCGTCGTCTTCGGCCACACCCACCGGCGCTTTATCAAGCGTGAGGGGGACTTGTGGATCGTCAATCCCGGAAGCATCGGCCTGCCCCGCGACGGGCGAAAAGGGACCTATGCCGTCGTAACCATCGAAGACGGGACCATTACGGACATCGCCTTTCATGAGATTGACCGAAAATAAGCCCTATAGGGAAGGAACTGGATACACCATTCATGAAAACGAAAAAACTCAAGCTCTACGGGTTCAACAACCTGACGAAGACTCTGAGCTTTAACATCTACGACATCTGCTATGCCGTCAGTGACGAATCGCGGCGCCAATATATCGAATACATCGACGAACAGTATAATGCTGAACGACTGACCAATATCCTGCGCAATGTGTCGGATATTATCGGTGCCCATATCTTAAACGTGGCCAGCCAAGATTACGATCCTCAGGGCGCCAGCGTTACCATCCTCATTTCTGAGGAAGAGGTCCACGATGCCGACGTCGTCTGCCATCTCGATAAGAGCCACTTGACGGTCCATACCTATCCCGAAAGCCATCCTCAAAAGGGAATCATGACCTTTCGGGCCGATATCGACGTGTCGACCTGCGGCCGTATTTCGCCGCTCAATGCCCTCAATTACCTCCTGGACAGCTTCGATTCCGACATCGTCACCCTCGACTATCGCGTCCGCGGCTTTACGCGGGATATGAACGGCAAGAAGCTGTTCATCGATCATCGCATCAATTCCATTCAGAATTATATTGCCCCGGCGACGCGGCATCGCTATGATATGATCGATGTCAACGTCTATCAGGAGAATATTTTCCATACTAAGATGGTCCTCCACGACTTTGATTTAAATAACTACCTGTTCAATATTACCAAAGACGATTTGAGTGAACGGGAACAGCAGCAGATCCGCCGCCAGGTACGGCAGGAAATGCTGGAAATCTACAACGGCCGCAATATGCCGTCTATGCGTTAAGGAGGACGAAAGCTTGGATACTAAGAAAACACTCTGTGCCATCGGAAAGGCCATGAAGAAGGGCGGACTGGTGGCTGCCTGTGACGGTAATATCAGCTACCGCCGCGACGACGGCCTTATCGTCATTACCCCGTCGGGCCTGCCCAAGGGGGAACTCCATCCGAAGGACCTTCTCCTCGTCAACTTGGACGGCATCGTTGTCGAAGGGACAGGAAAACCGTCGTCGGAAACGGCCCTCCATCTCACGATTTATCGCAAGCGGCAAGATGTTCATGCCATCATCCATGCTCATCCCGTCACGGCGACGGCCCTGACCGTAGCAGGCATTTCCTTTGCCGCCGACATCGTGACGGAAGGGGCCATGGTCTTAGGCGACGTGCCGACCGTGCCCTATGCGCCTCCTGGATCTTTGGAACTTGCCGAAGGATGTGGTGCGGCTGCTGAAACGGCGTCGGTATTCCTCATGGAACGCCACGGTGCCGTCACCGTAGGCGCCGACCTCACCGAAGCCTTCTACCGTCTCGATACGCTGGAAGCCGTGGCTAAGATGTACCGCGATTCTCTGATCTTTTCTTTGGCGAGCGGTGATAAAGGTCATACGACGACCAAGGCCAAGCCTTTGAGCTGGTATCTGAAACAGAAATAATAAAAGCTCTCGCAGATGCGAGAGCTTTTTTGTCGTACGTTGTGAGGGCGTATAGCTTATTCTTTTTTCGGTTCGACGATGTACGTCGTCTGGTTGGTGAAAATGACGTAGCCCGGGACGGCGTGAGCCGGTTTCTTGACGTGGCGCACGAGGGTGCAGTCGACTTCGACTTTAGAGCTGTCCCGCCCCTTGCTGTAATAGGCGGCGAGTTGAGCTGCCCGTTCGATTTGGGCATCGGTCGGATCGGCGTTGTGCGAGGCTAAGATGACGTGGGATCCGGGCTGGTCCTTGACGTGGAACCACAGGTCATAGGGATGAGCCCGCTTTAGGGTTAAAAAGTCGTTTTGGCGATTGTTGCGGCCGACCCAGATGGTCAGGCCGTCGGCGTCGACGGTCAAGATGTCCTGGGCCGACTCCTTCTTTTGCTTATCCTTGTTGTGGCCGCTGATGAGGTTCATCTGTTTCATTTCGGCTTTGATGTCCGTGATTTCATCCTTCGTCGTCGTATTTTCCAGGGCGTATTCGAGGGAGTAAAGGTAATCTAAATGCTGCTGGTTTTCTTCGTGGAGCTGAGCCGATATCTGTTTGCGGTTGCGCAGCTTCGTATAGCGCTTGTAATAGCGATTGGCATTGTCGGTCATGGAGTAGGCCGGATCGAGGGCGATGGTGACGTCTTCCTGGTTTTCCGATAAGAGGTTCTTGACCGTCACTTGTTTTTCATGGTCGTGCTTTTCGTAAGCATAAATCATGAGCAGGTCGCCGTACAATTTATAAGTGTCGATCTTCTTGGTTTCCTTCATTTCATCGGCAATGCGCTTTATCTTACGCTTTTGTTTTTCAATGAGTTTGGCGACTTTCTTTTGCAGCTGTTCCTGTTCGCCGTTCAGGCTGCGGTGCGTGGTCTGATATTCGCTGAGGTAGGTTTCGATGAGGGGGAAGTGACGCCGCGGATACTCGGCCAGGCTGTTGAGTTCCAGGGGGAAGATGACTTCCTTGCCCTTGACGGTATAGACGTAGGCTCCGGAAATTCCGGCCAGGCGATTGCCAAAGGCTTCGACCGTACGGCACCAGGTGAAACGGTCGGCCGGCGACAGATCCTGTACGAGGGTCCCCGTATCGATGCCCGAATCATGGGACAGTTCATTGAGGACGATGGTGCTCATGCCGTTGAAACGCTTGAGCATCCACCCTTTTAAGGCTTCGTCACCGCCTGTTTCCATCATCTCCGTCAGTTCCTGGGCGGAGAAGGAAAAGGGATCCATGCGCATGAAGTTCGGCGGAAAGTCATAAGGTTCCTTGGGCGCAATGGTGCGAACGGCCTGTTTATTCTTGCCGGTCTTGATGAGGGCTTCGATGATGACGCCGTCTTCGGTGAAGATGACGTTGCTGTATTTCCCCATGAGTTCGACATGGATCTTACGGGTGACGACCTTGCCCGATATGTCGAGGACGTCGACGGCGATTTCGATCAGTCGGTCCAAGTGGAGCTGAGCAATGGAGGCGATGCGTCCGTTTTCATAATATTTCCGCAGGAACATGCAGAGTCCCGTCGGGATATCCGGCGTCGGCGGGACCGTGTCGGCAATATAGAGGCGCGGCGAGTCATCGAGGGTGATGACTAAATGGTGAAGGCCTGTATCATTAAAGATGCGGAAGTACAGGGACCGGGCGTCGAGTTGATAGATTTTAGAAATCTGGCCGCCTTGGAGAATGTCGGCCAGTTCGTTGGTAATGCAGTGTAATGTGATGCCGTCTAAGTTCATAGAAGTACCTCCTTATCTGGTACACTAAAAAATTCAATCCTTTTTATCTTACCATGTTTGATAAGGTCCTGTGAAGGGATAGAAAAAATCCCCTTCAAAAAAGAAGGGGCCGTATCGACGCAGGCTTACGTGTCATACCAAGAAAAAAGGGCCGTAGCGAGTAAGAGACATACCATAAAAGCCGCCGTGATGGGGAAGGCCCAGGACGCCGGGAAGAGAAGGGCGCAGCACAGATAGATGATGAATCCCAGCAGGGGGACGGCGATGAGCAGTGTCAAAAGGGACAGGCTAAGGGCGGAGAGGATTTCGATGAAAAGGGATATAAAGCTTTCTAAGAGGGACGAGCTTTGGTGATGGTGGCTCATGAGCAAGACCTCCTGACGGCGTGACAGACAATCCTTTACTTTTATTGTATCAGAAGGGGCGGGAATGGCAATAGGTCCTTGTGTGTGGCGCTTCAGGACATCGCCGGAAGGACGTTGAAAAGGCGGTCTGACCGAGGCAATCTATGCTGTGGCAGGGCCGATGACAGGACGGCATAGACTGATATCGGCATAAAATATTTGCAATCGAGTCGGCAGATGGGCTATAATGAGGTATTGAATAGGTTATTAAGGGGGTTCGAACATGCGAAGTATGACGGGTTTTGGCAGGGGAACCGGCAATGACGGCAAACTGGCTGTTACCATTGAAATGCGGGCAGTGAACCAACGTTTTTTGGAATTGAATATACGGATGCCTCATGCCTACCTGGCTTTGGAAGATCAATTGCGCAGCGGCATTAAGGGCGTTTTGAAGCGGGGCAAGGTCGACGTCTTTGTTACCGTTCAGGATTTGGCACCGGCAGCGCCGGATATCCAGATCGACGATGCTGCCCTGGGTGCCGTTAAAACGGCCCTTGAAGGGGCTAAGAGCCGCTTTTTTGATGGCAGTCCCGTCGTTTTAGGCGAGGTCATGGCCTTGACCAAGGACTGGTTCGTCCAGACGCCGCCGGCTATCGATACCGATGCCAGCTGGCCGCCTTTTGAAGAAGCCTTGCAGGGTGCCTTAGACAGCATGGTTGCCATGCGCCTTCGCGAAGGCGCCAATATCGGACGGGATCTGCTGTCCCGGGCCGCTGTCTTAAAAGGTCTGGTCGCAGACATTGCCGGCCGCAAGGAGGCTATGACGGCAGCTTATCAAGAACGGCTGGAAAAGAAAATCCGCCAGCTCATCGATAAAGCTCAGGCCTCCGTGCCCGACGAAGACCGACTCTTACAGGAAGTCGCCATGTATTCCGATAAGGTCGACGTTACGGAAGAAGTCGTCCGCTTTGAAAGCCATTTGAATCAGCTCCACGGCATGCTGGAAAGCGACGGCGAAGTCGGTCGAAAACTGGATTTCCTCATTCAAGAAATGAACCGCGAAGCCAATACCATCGGCTCCAAGGCCGGCGATTTATCCGTCACCGAGTCGGTGCTGCAGCTAAAGAATGAAATCGAAAAAATCCGCGAGCAGGTGCAGAATATCGAATGATGAACTTTAATTTGTTAAATATCGGCTTCGGCAATGTCGTCATGGGCGATAAGGTCGTGGCCATGATCAGCCCGGAATCGGCGCCGATCAAACGCCTTATCCAAGATGCCCGGGACGGAAACACCCTCATCGATGCGTCCTTTGGCCGCAAGACGCGGTCCGTCATCGTTATGGATAACGGCTGGATCATCTTGTCGGCCCTTCAGCCGGAAACCATTTCCCACCGTATCGTGTCGGCAGGCAGCGATGCCTTTCCCAGCGATGCAGCGGAAGAAGAAAGGGAGTAATACTATGAATGATTCCGGACTGCTCATCGTCGTATCCGGCCCGTCCGGAGCCGGGAAGGGAACGATTTGTGCGGCCCTGCGCAAACTGTTCCCCAATATCCAATATTCCATTTCCATGACGACTCGTCAGCCCCGACCGGGAGAAGTCGACGGCGTCAATTACTATTTCGCAGACAATGCCCGCTTTGAACAGATGCTTTCAGAAGATGCCTTTTTGGAACACGCCAAGGTCTACGACCATTATTACGGCACGCCCAAGAAATACGTTTATCAGATGCTGGAAGAAGGCCAGCACGTCATGCTGGAAATCGATATCCAAGGGGCGATGCAGGTCAAGGAACGCTACCCCAAGGGCGTCTTCATTTACATCGTGCCGCCGAGCCGCGCCGTTCTGGAACACCGCCTGCGCAGCCGCCAGACCGATACCGAGGAAGTCATTGCCGGCCGCTTGTCCAAAGCCCGGGAAGAACTGGATTGGATCGACCGCTATGACTATGTCATCGTCAATGACGATTTGGACACGGCTATTGACGATGCGGCCTCGATCATAAAAGCCGAACAGTGTAAAGTCATGCGCAATGTCAAGAACATTGCACAGACGAAAGAATTGTATAAATGATTAGGAGAGATGAACTATGTTAATTAAACCGACCCTTGAATCTTTGATGCAGAAAGTAGACAGCAAATATACACTGGTTACCCTGGCTGCCAAACGCGCCCGTGAACTGACCGACCACGATGAAGCCCTGGTCAACGTCGATACGAACAAAGTCGTTTCCATTGCCATGGAAGAAATCGACCAGAATAAGATTACTTATGAAGCCCCTCGCGACGGCATTAAATGACACGGAGGTACTTGCCATGAGTTTGGAAGGGAAAAAGATTGTCCTCGGCATTACGGGCGGCATTGCAGCCTTTAAGGCGGCATCCATTGCCAGTCAGCTTCGTAAGTCAGGGGCTGAAGTCAAATGTATCATGACGGCCCATGCAACCGAGCTGATTACGCCGCTGACGCTGCGGGAAATCTCAGGAAATCCCGTTGCCGTTTCCATGTTTGAAGACGTTCCGGAATTCAACGTCGAACACATCGCCCTGGCTCGTTGGGCTGACGTCCTGGTCATTGCCCCGGCGACGGCCAATATCATCGGTAAGATTGCCAATGGCATTGCCGACGACATGCTGACGACGACGGTCATGGCGACGACGGCCCCGATTTTAATCGCGCCGGCCATGAACAGCAATATGTATATGAATCCCATTACCCAGGATAATATGGCCAAGCTGAAAAAATTCGGCTACCATCTCATCGAACCCGACAGCGGATACCTGGCCTGCGGCATCACCGGCATCGGTCGCCTGCCTGATCCCGGCGACATCGTCGATTACATCGAACTGTTGGCCTGTCAAAATGATTTGCTCAAGGGCAAAAAAGTTATCGTAACGGCCGGCGGTACGCGGGAACCCATCGATCCGGTCCGCTTCATTGGCAATCATTCCAGCGGCCGCATGGGCTTTGCCATTGCCAAAGCTGCCGTTGCCGCCGGAGCCGAAGTCACCCTCGTCGCCGGTACGACGGATAATCTCAAGACGCCCGTAGGTCTTGCCCGCCGCATCGACGTCAACAGCACCAACGACATGAAAGCCGCTGTCGAATCGTATTATGACGACTGCGATTTAGTCATCAAGGCCGCTGCCGTTGCCGATTACCGTGCCGCTCATCCGGCTGCCGACAAGATCAAGAAAAACGACGACGTCCTGAATCTTGAAATGACCAAGAATCCGGACATCCTCTATGGATTGGGCCAGCATAAAACCCATCAGGTCCTGGTCGGTTTTGCCGCTGAGACGACGAATGTCATCGAATACGGTACCAAGAAGCTTCAGAAAAAGAATCTCGATATGCTCGTTGCCAACGACGTCAGTGCTGAAGGCGCCGGCTTCCAGGGGACGACCAATATTGCCACCTTACTGTTTCCCGACGGCTCTTCGGAGAAATTAGAAAAGATGGCCAAAGACGAATTGGCATCCATCATCGTAGCTCGTGCGGCTGCGATTATCGACGCCAAAACTTCCAAATAAAAGGCATACTGAAAGACCATTTCGACAGCTGTGATGCACAGTCTGTCGGAGTGGTCTTTTTTACTACTTCCTCACATTATCCATAGCAGCTATACAAAAAGTGCGTACTTCTCGTTTTGAACATCTTATGCTATACTAAAATAGTCAAGATTTAAAGTGAGATACATGATTACGTTTAGTGAAACATATACGATTGCCTAGAAAGGATGATCCACATGAACATTGCTGCAGCCGATATTTTAAAAGCCTTTAATTTCCGACACGCCACCAAGAGCTACGATGCTTCGAAAAAAGTATCGGACGCCGATTTCCATACGATTTTGGAAGCAGGTCGGTTATCGCCGAGCTCCTTTGGTTTTGAGCCCTGGAAGTTTTTAGTCATTGAACGCCAGGACATTAAGGATAAATTATTCCCCCTGGCCTGGGGCGCTCAGAACAGCTTAAGGGGAGCCAGCCATTTCGTGATTGTATTGGCTCGTAAGAAAGTCGATACCTTGTACAGTTCGCCTTACATTACCCACATCATGAGAGACGTCCAGCATTTGCCGGAAGATGCCGAACAGGGGAGAAAAGCGGCCTTTGAAGCCTTCCAGAAGGATGATTTCAACTTATTGGAAAGCGACCGGGCCATCTTTGACTGGGCCAGCAAACAGACCTATCTGGCTTTGGCCAATATGATGACGACGGCGGCTATGCTCGGCATCGATTCCTGCCCTATTGAAGGCTTTAACCGCAGCAAGGTCGAAGCCATGTTGGCCGAAGAAGGTCTCCTCGATAAGGAACATTTCGGCGTTTCGGTCATGGCCAGCTTCGGCTATCACAATGATGAACCGTACGCTAAAACGCGGCAGGCCATGGAAGACATCGTTACTTGGGTTAAATAAGGAAAGACTTCTTTCAATTGCATAACAAACGGCAAGAACAGTCGGGTGAATCTGCTGTTCTTGCCGTTTTTTTTTATATGTTTTTGGCGTATTCCATGACGGCCTTGGCAAAGCCGTTTAAATTCGTTGTCTTAATGGGGATATAGGGGCAGCCCATGTCCCGGGCCGCGGCCATGGCCCATTTGACCAGGTCAGTCTGGCCTTCGCTCAAGTTGAGGACTAACAGCGAGGAGGCTCGCAGGATTCGGTCGTCACCGGTATAGCCGCTGAGGACGGCGGCCGTCGGGAAGCGGCGCTTTATCCGGCGCTGCCATTCGGGAGTGCCGCCGGCCAAGGCGATTTGGCGGCCGGCCAGGAAGCGGTCGAGGCTGTGGGTGTAGTCGCGCTGGGTCATAAAGGACGGCAGTTCGAGGCCTCGGTCTTCGGATTCTTTCTTGGCCTTTGCCGGTTTGGCAGCGGCAGGCTCAGTCGTTTTTGCGTCTGTTTCCGGTTTGGCGGTTGCTGTTTCAGCCGTTTTAGCCAGTTCTTCGGAAGAGCCCTGATTGGTAGGTATGATCGGCTTGGCGGAATCGGGTCCTTCGACGGTTTTTTCGGGGGCCGTCGATGTTTCCGGAGTCGGTTGCGCTGTCGGCGTTGTTTCTTTGTCCGGCGATGACGTTTTGGCCGTTACCGTCGCTCCCATGGGTGTCGTCGAAGTCGTCGTTTCCACTGCTTTTGAAGGCACTGTCGCTGTGACCGGCGCGTCGGCTTTCACCGGTGTCGATGGGGTGATGGGCGCTGCCGGTTTTACGGTGTTTTCGGCCTTCGGGGCAGCTACCAGCTTTTCTGGTTCCGTCGCGGCGGCCTTTTTGGCTGCATCAGGGTTGGCCTGATATTTACGAAGGGTCTGGCGCAGGGTCAACAGCTCCGATACCTGAATGGCTGCTTTTTCCTTGATCCGTTCCGTATATTCTTCTTGTTGGCGGAGTGTCGCTTCATAGTGCTGGAGGTCCTGTTGACGGCCGCTCCGTTCTTCGTCCAGTTCTTGGCGCAGCCGTTCCAGTTCGGCAAGGACGGTCTTTCGGTTCTGGGCTTCCAGACGCAGGCGCAGGAGTTCTTCCCGGTCGGCTTCCATCTGAGCTTTTTCCTGGCGCAGCTGAAGGAGTTCTTCTCGTTCTTCGCCGGCAATCATGGCCGGTGTCTTACTGCCGGCGTCCTGGCTTTCATCGACCCAGGGGCCGTCATACATGGCCATCAAGTAGATGCCTAAGGCCTGGGCGGCCATGTGTTTGGCCTGTTGGATGTCTTCAAAGACGTCGCTCAACCCGACCAGTTCATCGTCGGTCTTTAGCATTAAGAGGTCGATCATGCCCATGTAGGACTCGTCGTCCGTCGTCTGGGCCGTAGCGTAGCGTTCCAGGCGAATTGTGCCGGCATAGATTTCCGTGGCATTTCGTTTCGATGCATAATAGGTATTGATGAGGAGGCGGTCCGGTGTCCGTTCGTATATCCGGAGAATCATGGCTTCTTCCCGCTCGGTGCCGTTATAGCGGATGAAGGCCAGGCTTTCGCGCTGCAGTAAGGTCGTTACCAATCCTTGGGTACGATACCATTTATCCCAGATTTCTACGCGTTTGGCCAAACGCAGATCTGCCGTTTTGCAATGGGTGGCAAAGTCAAAATAAGGGTCGTTGAAAAATATATCTCTTGGCCGCAATTTGGTCATCATAATCATCCTTTCTTCCTATCTATTCATTATAACGTTTTCTGTAGCGGATGTAAAAAACATTCTGCCGGAAGTGCCGGGAGAGGGAGGGACTGATGAAAATTTGAGGGAGGATAGAACTCATGTTTGCTATACCAAAAAAGAACTTGCAAAATAGAGGGGTTTGAATTATAATGAACCAGTAAATCAAATAAAGAACCATCAAGAGACGACGGAGGGACTGGCCCTATGATGTCGCAGCAACCTTCATCAATGAAAGGTGCTAATTCCAGCAGTCTTATACTGGCAGATGGGGATTGGAAGCCCCTCTCATGACAGTCATGAATGAGGGGAATTTTTTTTTAAGGAGGAAAACTCATGGTGAAAAATCGTGAATTCTTTACATCTGAATCCGTAACCGAAGGGCATCCGGATAAAATGGCTGACCAAATTTCTGACAGCATTTTGGATGCCATTCTTGCAAAAGATAAAAATGCCCGCGTTGCTTGTGAAACCTTAGTGACCACCGGGATGGTCCATGTCGTCGGTGAAATTTCGACGACGTGCTACGTTGATATTCCGCACATCGTTCGTGAAACCATTCGTTCCATCGGTTATACCCGTGCGAAATACGGCTTTGACTGCGATACTTGCGGTGTCTTGGTATCCCTCGACGAACAGTCCCCGGACATTGCCATGGGCGTCGACGATGCCTTGGAAAAGAAGGAAGGCAATACGGACCAGTTCGACACCATCGGTGCCGGCGACCAGGGCATGATGTTCGGCTATGCCACCAACGAAACGGATGACTACATGCCCCTGCCGGTTTCCTTAGCTCACCGCTTGGCACGCCGCTTGGCCAGTGTTCGTAAAGACGGCACCTTGTCCTACCTTCGTCCGGACGGCAAGACCCAGGTTACCGTCGAATATGAAGACGGCAAACCGGTCCGCATCGATACCATCGTCATCTCGGCCCAGCACAGCCCGGAAATCACGCGGGAACAGATCGAAAAAGACCTCCTCGAATTCGTCATCAAACCGGAACTCCCGCAGGGCTTATTCGATGATAAGACGAAACTCTTCATCAACCCGACGGGTCGTTTCGTCATCGGCGGTCCTCAGGGCGACTCCGGTCTTACGGGTCGTAAGATCATCGTCGATACCTATGGCGGCATGGCTCGTCACGGCGGCGGTGCTTTCTCCGGTAAGGATCCCACAAAGGTCGACCGTTCGGCCGCTTATGCAGCTCGTTACGTCGCTAAGAACGTCGTAGCTGCCGGCCTTGCCGATAAGTGCGAAATCCAGTTGGCATACGCTATCGGCGTAGCCCGCCCGGTTTCGATTCACGTAGAAACCTTCGGTACCGGTAAAGTTGACAATGAAAAGATTGTCGAACTCATCGAAAAGAATTTTGACCTTCGTCCGGCTGGCATCATTGCCATGCTCGACTTACAGCGGCCGATTTACAAACAGACTGCTGCTTATGGCCACTTCGGCCGCAACGATCTCAACCTGCCTTGGGAACAGACCGATAAAGCGGAAACGCTCCGCAAAGAAGCCGGTTTATAATTGAGATGCAGAGACTGCCGCAGCTACGGCAGTCTCTTTCTGTTTTTGGGCGTATGCCCTCGGACGGCAGCGACGAACCTTGGCTGCAGCCCTTATGAGGAGGTATGTCCGTGATTGCTGAAATTATCATTAATACGACGGCCAAACGGTTACAGCAGACCTTTTCCTATACGGTTCCGGATCATCTGGCCGTTCGCGTCGGAAGCCGCGTCATCGTTCCCTTCGGCTTTCGCCGGGAAGAGGGCATCGTCGTCGCCCTTCATGAGGAACTGGCGGAACCGGCCGATTTTACCTTAAAGCCCATTGAAGGCGTCCTGTCGTCACAGACGGGATTCCAGGAAGAAATGATCGAGACGGCCCTTTGGATCCGCGACTACTATGTCTGCAATCTGTCCGATGCCTTGCGGCTGTTCATGATCGACAAGCGCGGCCTCGTCCGCCAGGAGGTACTGTCCCTGGGGCCGACGCCGGCGACGACGGCAGAGGGCCGGACGATTCAGCTCTATGTCGCCGATAAGGGCAAGGTGGAAAAAGGGGCTCTTAGCCGTAAATTTGGCCGCGACCTCATTTCTCGTCTCTTGGCCGAGAAAAGCCTTGGCAGTGAGAGCTTTTTAAAGAATAAGATTGCCGATAAAATGGAGGACTGGCTGTCCTTTGAAAAGGATGATCTCGAGGACATTCTTCGTGGCCGGCCTAAACAGCAGGCTTTACTGGCGGAACTGAAGGCAAAGAAGACGGCGCCGGCCGCTTACTTTCAGTCGAAAGGCTATACCCGCGATCTCATGCGTCGCCTCTCAGCGACAGGGCTTGCCCGCTGGGAACAGCATCCGGCTGGGACGACCAACATCCTGCCGACACTGGAATCGGATGAGGCCCTGCCCTTGACGGCAGAACAAAAAGAAGCCCTCGCCGTGATCGAAAGAGACGAAGGCGGCAAAACCTACGTCCTCCACGGCATTACCGGCAGCGGCAAGACGGAAATCTATATGCAGCTTGCCGAGAAAGTGCTGAAGAAGGGACAGCAGGTCATCGTCCTGGTGCCGGAAATCGCCTTGACCGGCCAAATCGTGCGCCGCTTCCTACGCCGTTTCGGTGACGATGTCGTCGTCATGCACAGTCAGTTGTCTCAAGGCGAAAAGCGAAATAATTGGCTGCGCATGCAAAATGGAACGAGTCACATCTGTATCGGGGCCCGATCGGCCGTCTTTTCGGCGGCCCGTTCCATCGGCCTGTTCATCGTCGACGAAGCCCACGACAGCTCGTATAAGCAGGATGAGGCGCCGCGCTATCAGGCCGTGGCTGTGGCCCGGAAGCGAGCGGCCTACTATGGCTGTCCGGTCATCCTCGGCAGTGCGACGCCGGCCTTAGGCGATTATTACAAGGCCCTTCAGGGCGACTATGTCCTGGTGGAACTGAAAGAACGCGTCGGCCATCGGCCCTTGCCCGAAGTCGCCGTCGTCGATATGAGGGAGGAATTGGCCCGCGGCAATTACCGCGTCGTCTCCGATTCTCTGTACGACCTGCTGAATGAAACCCTGGCAGCCCGTCAGCAGGCGATCATCCTCCTCAATCGACGAGGCTATTCGACCTTCATCATGTGCCGTAAATGCGGCTACGTCGTAAAATGCGATACTTGTGACGTGGCCATGGTCTATCACCGTCAGTCGTCGCATCTGAAATGTCACTACTGTGACGCTGAAAAGCCCGTGCCGACGGTCTGCCCGTCCTGCGGCAGTAAATACATCAAGTTCTTTGGCAGCGGGACGGAAAAGGTGGAACAGCAGCTCCACGAACTCTTTCCGACGGCCCGCATCGTCCGCCTCGACCAGGATACGACGAGCCGCAAGCACAGCGGTGACCGCATCATCGAGGCCTTCCGCCGCCATGAATACGATATCTTATTAGGAACGCAGATGGTCGCCAAGGGCCATGACTTTCCCGGCGTCAGTGCCGTTGGAATCCTCTCGGCGGACAGTCTGCTCAACCTGCCGGCTTACTGGGCCGGGGAACGGACCTTTCAGCTTCTCACCCAGGCGGCTGGCCGGGCCGGCCGAGGCGACGTGCCGGGCCGCGTCGTCATGCAGACCTATGCACCGGATCATTACGTCATCCAGTGTGCCGCTCGCCAGGATTATCGGGCCTTTTACGACCAAGAAATTCAATTCCGCCAAGAATTGGCTTATCCGCCCTTTCAGGAAATGACGAAGATCATGGTCAGTGACGTCGACGAACAAGCCGTCTGGCGAAAGGCCAACGACGTCGCAGCGGCTCTTGAGAGCTGGAATAAAGAGAACGGCGCTGCCGTCATCATCATCGGCCCTTATGAAGACGTCATCAAAAAGATCCGCAATAAGTACCGCTTGGTCTTATCGCTGACGGCGGCCGACCTGGGACCGATCAAGAAGGGCATGCGTGACCTTCCGGCCTGTTGGCAGACGGGCGTCGTCATCGACGTCGATCCGTCGATGTAAGGGATTGACCCTGCTGTTTTGCAACTCATGTTTGACATAAAAGCCTGTGTGATGTCACACAGGCTTGCTTTTTTGCAGACTCTTGATGGGGAAGGCCCAGTGAAAAAATCGCTGCCGGGGTCTTGTATGAATCTGATATAATAGAAGGGTAAGGATTCTCTTTCTCACTCCAGGGGAGGGTTAATTTGAATTCTTACAGTAGCCTTTTGGCTCTTTTTCCGCTATAATAAGACGGATAAGCGTTTTAGTATAACAATGAGGTGAAAGATATATGGCATTACTCAAAATCATAAAAGCCGGGGATCCCGTCCTAAAAGCGACGGCCAAACCGGTTGCAAAAGTGAATAAACATATAAAGAAAATTCTCGATGACATGGCCGAAACGATGTATGCTGCCGACGGCGTCGGCCTGGCTGCGCCCCAGGTCAATGAATCGCTGCAGCTCATCGTCCTCGATGACGGCAACGGCCTGATTGAGCTCATCAATCCGGAAATCCTTGAAATGTCGGAAGAAACCAACATCGATACGGAAGGCTGCCTGAGCGTTCCCGGCTATTACGGCAAGGTCCAGCGGGCTTCCAAGATCAAAGTCCGTTCCTTGACGCGCCACGGCAAGACCGTCATTTATGAACCGGAAGGCTTTTTAGCCCGTATCTTCCAGCATGAAATGGACCATCTGTACGGCCATTTATTTATTGAAAAAGCGACGGATTTACAGAAAGTAGGGGAATAATGGAAAGCTTACGCATCGTATTCATGGGAACGCCTGATTTTTCCGTCCCGTCCTTAGTCCAGCTGGCTCAGTCGCCGCATGACGTGGCGGCCGTCTATACCCAGCCGGATAAACAGCGGGGACGCGGGAAGAAGGTGACCTTTTCGCCGGTGAAGGAAAAAGCCGTCGAACTCGGCATTCCCGTGTTCCAGCCCGATTCCATGCGAAGCGATGACGTCATTGAAGAACTGAAAAGCCTTAAGCCGGACGTCATCATCGTCATTGCCTACGGCAAGATTTTGCCCAAAGCCGTTCTCGATATCCCGAAATACGGCTGCCTCAACGTCCACGGTTCACTCCTTCCGAAGTACCGCGGCGCGGCGCCGATTCAATATGCCGTAAAAGACGGCGAAGCCGAAAGCGGCGTTACCATCATGCTCCTCGATGAAGGCATGGATACGGGGAAGATGTTGAAAAAAGCGGCGATCCCTTTAGCCCCCAAGGAAACGACAGGGACCCTGTTCGATAAATTGGCCTCCCTTGGCGCCTCGACCTTGATGACCGTCGTCGATGACCTGGATACGTATGAAAAAAATGCCGTCCCTCAGGACGAAAGTCAGGCGACGTATACGGCGAAGATTACGAAAGAAGAAGCCAATCTCGATTGGACCGCTGATGCCGTCGTCCTCGAACGGTTGATCCGAACCTTAGATCCTCATCCCGGTGCTTACACCGTGTGTCGTGACGGAAAGCGGCTGAAAATTTGGGCAGCCGACGTCGTCGAAGGGACGGATGCCGTGCCGGGAACGGTCATCGATGTCGCCAAGAAGTCCTTTACCGTCCAGACCGGAAACGGCGCTCTTCGCATTACCGAAGTCCAGCCGGAAAGCCGCAAGCGCCTGACGGCGGTCCAGTATCTTCAAGGGGAAACGCTGACCGTCGGCCAATCGTTATAACCGGTATGCCGTGATGCCGCACGCGTCGCCATACGTTGTATTTAGGAGGACTCATGAACGTACGTGAAATTGCCTTTCAAAGCCTGCTGACCATTTGCAGGGATGAAGGGTATAGCAATATCGTCGTCTCTAAGGCGATACAGGCCCATAAATTTTCTGACCGGGACCGGCGATTTTATACGGAACTGGTGTATGGGACCTTGCGCTGTCTCAACTATTTGGACTGGATCATTTCCCAGCTCAGTACGCGCAAATTGAACAAGCTCGACCCGGTCTGCCTGGCCATCGTCCGCCTGGGCCTGTATCAGATTTTTGGCATGGACAAGGTGCCGGAATCGGCGGCCTGTAACGAGTCGGTCAAGATGGCTACTAAGTTTGGCAACAAGGGCATGGCCAAATTCGTCAATGCCATGCTGCGAAACAGTATCCGCAACCGCCATGCCTTCGTCATTCCCGACAAGGAGAAGGATTTGGAGACGTACCTGGCCTTGACTTATCATCAGCAGGACTGGCTCATCCGCCGTTGGCTGAAGGATTATGGGCCGGAAGAAACGGAAAAACTCTGTCAGTATTTCGATACCATTCCGCCGCTGTGCCTCCGGGTCAATACGACGGTTACCAGCCGCGATGAACTGCTTAAAGAACTCGTCGAACAGGGGATACAGGCTCGTCCGACGACGGTTTCGCCGGACGGCATCTATATCGACGGCCACTTGGGCATCCATGAATTGGAATGCCTCAAAGATGGACGGGCCATCATTCAAGACGAACCGTCCCAGCTCGTGGCTCACATCGTCGACCCCCAGCCTCATGAGCTGGTCCTTGACGTCTGCGCAGCACCTGGCGGCAAGACGACCCATTTGGCGGCCCTCGGCGGTCCGTCGTGCATCGTCTATGGCGGCGATATCCATGAGCATAAATTGAAGCTCATTGATTATAATGCCCAAAAATTAGGCCTTAAAAATGTCCGTACCCTCTTCCAGAACGCCTGCACCATCGGACAGAAGTACGGCGGCCGGGCAGACCGCGTCTTAATCGATGCCCCCTGCTCGGGCCTCGGCGTCCTGCGCCACAAAATCGACCTTCGCTGGCGCAAGCAGTTGAGCGACCTCCGTACCCTGCCGGCCCTGCAGCGGCGCATTTTGGAAAGTGCTTCCCAGTGTGTAAAGCCCGGCGGCGTTTTGGTATACAGTACGTGTACTTTGAATGACGATGAAAACAGCCGTATCGTTACGGAATTTTTGAAGAAACATCCGGAATTTCATGTTGAAAACGCAGTCGAGAAGCTGGCTGTTCCGGGGCATGAAGGACCCTTTATCCAGCTCTTGCCTCATCGCGACGGCATGGACGGGTTCTTCATTGCTCGTATGAAGAAGGAGTCTTGATATGATGAATCTATTCTCGATGACAAAAAAAGAGCTGCAGGACTTCCTCGTCGCCCAGGGAATGAAAAAATTCCGGGCCGATCAGATCTTTCATTATATCTATAAGCAGTCTGTTTTTTCCTGGGATGACATGGTGCTCCTGCCGCAGAAGGATCGGGACATTTTAAAAGAAGTCCTGCCCATTTCCATGCCTGAAGTCGTGTCGCGCCTCGATGCGCCGGACGGACGGACTGTCAAACTGCTCCTGCGCCTTGAAGATGGGCAGACCGTTGAAACGGTGCTCATGATGCACGATTATGGCAACTCGATCTGCGTTTCATCGCAAGTCGGCTGCGCCGTCAACTGTGCCTTCTGCGCCTCGGCAAAAAACGGCTTCGTCCGCAATCTGTCGGCCGGCGAGATGGTGACTCAGTTACTGGCCTTCCGTCAGCACGTCACAACGGATCTTCACTCCATCGTCATCATGGGGACAGGGGAACCGCTGCTCAATTACGACAACGTCATCGCCTTCATGAAGCTCATCCACGAAAAGGATACCTTCTACTTAGGCTACCGCAACATGACCTTGTCGACGTCGGGCATCGTGCCTAAGATGTACCAATTGGCTAAAGAGGGGATGCCCATTACCCTGGCCGTATCCCTCCATGCACCCAATGATGCCTTGCGTCGGCGTATCATGCCGATTACCGACAAGTATCCTCTCGATGCCGTCTTAACGGCAGCTCATCATTATTTTGAAGAGACAGGGCGCAAAGTCACCTTTGAATATATTCTCATTAAAAATCTGACCTGTACCCATGCCTGTGCCAAAGAACTGGCCCGCCTCTTCAGCGGCAAAAACATTCTCATCAATGCCATTCCCATCAATGACAACTATGACGTCGGCCTCTACCGGCCTGACGACAAGTCCATTAGTGAATTCGTTACCTATCTCCAGCGCCACGGCGTGCCGGTTACACTGCGCCGTGAAATGGGCAGCAAGATCCAAGCGGCCTGCGGCCAGCTGCGCATAAAACGCGAAAACATTTGACAGGTGACAGGGAATATGATATGAATTAATGTGTACCTATAACGAAACACCGTGAGAGGACGTGAGAATTTGGGCACATACGGTGAATCCAAAATCGGCCTGGTTCGGAAAGTAAATGAAGATTCTTTTTATATCAGCCATGAGCGAAACGTGCTGGCTGTAGCCGACGGTATGGGCGGCTACGTCGGCGGCGAAATCGCCAGCAAGACGGCGGTAGAGGCCATTGCCTACTACTTTAAGAACTTTAACTATGCGGCGCCGGTGCAGCTGGAAAAGGCGATTCAGTATGCCAATTCCAGCATCATCAGCAAGACCTTGATCGATCCCTCCCTGAAGGGGATGGGGACGACCGTTTCCATGGTGACCCTGGCTCGGCATATGGCCTTCTGGGGCCACGTCGGAGACAGCCGCATCTATCTATACCGGGAAGGAGCCTTTTCACAGATTTCTGTCGATCATACGATTGTTCAGGTTTTACTCGATAAAGGTAAGATTACAGAAGAAGAAGCGCTGAATCATCCGCAGCGCCATGTACTGACCAGAGCTGTCGGTGTCGATTCCAATCTCATCGTCGATACCGGAGCCTTTGAAGTACAGCCGAATGACCGGATTCTGATTTGTTCCGACGGCTTGACCTCGTTCATTGGCAGACCGGAACTTTGCGATGCCATCGGCGACTACGGCCGGACAGAACGGGAGATCATCAACGATCTCTTTGACCAGGTCTATGCAAATGGGGCCAAGGACAATGTCACGGCCATTTTGACAACCATATAATCGGGAACGACTATGAAAGTGGTGGAATAGTTAAAAATGATTGGTCATATCTTAGACAATAGATACAAGATATTGGAAAAAGTAGGTACAGGCGGCATGGCCAGCGTATACAAGGCTCAGGATATCCTCCTGGACCGTATCGTCGCGGTCAAGGTACTTCACGCAAAATACGGCGACGACCACGACTTTGTCGTTCGTTTCCGTCAGGAAGCACAAGCGGCTGCCAAATTGTCCCATCCCAATATCGTCAACATATACGACGTCGGCTACGATGAAAATGTCCATTACATCGTCATGGAATTCGTACGCGGCGAGACGTTGAAAGAGTACATCGAAAAACACGGCCATTTGCCGATCAATACGTCGATACAGATTGCCTTCAATATCGGCGAGGCCCTTGAAAATGCACATGCCAACGGCATCGTCCACTGCGATATTAAGCCCCATAACATTCTGGTAACGGAAACGGGGCGTATTAAGGTCGCAGATTTTGGCATTGCCCGGGCTATCAATTCCGTGGAAAACAGCGACCGTACCGTTCTCGGTTCGGTACATTATTTTTCGCCGGAACAGGCCAGCGGCGGCCACATCGACGAACGGACGGATATCTATTCTCTGGGCGTCGTCATGTATGAAATGATGACCGGCATCGTGCCGTTTGAAGGCGATACGGCCATCAGCATCGCCTTGAAGCACGTTCAGGACGACATCCCCCTTCCGACGAAGTACAATCGCCGCATTCCGCGATTGGTCGAACAGGTGATCCTCAAAGCCATGTCCAAGAATCCCGACGACCGCTTCCAGTCCATCGGCGAGATGATGTCCGAACTTCGCCTGTCACAGGGCTTTATCAACACCAACGGTGCCCGGCCGATCATCAGCAAGGGAACCTATAACTTTGGGACTCAAAAAATCCAGCCTATCAAGGAAAAAGAGCTGCCTGAAGAAGCTCCGAAAAAGAAAAAGAATATTTTTACCCGTTTCATGGATTCTATCAGCAATCATTCTCAAAAGACGATCATCATCGGCATGCTCGGTGTCTTTCTCGTCGCCTTCGTATGGGCCTTCTTTTCCTTTGGTAATTTTTGGAGTACCGAAGATATTACCGTCCCCAACGTAACCGGGAAACAGGTGGAAATCGCCCGAAAAATCCTCAAAGATAAGAAGTTAGACGTATCTGTCAAGGAGGTAGAGAGTGAGGAAGTCCCCGTCGGGGAAGTCGTCGCCCAGACGCCGTCAGGCGGGGCTGTCGTCAAGGCCAATCGGACCATTTACCTGACCGTCAGCAAGGGCAATAAGGGCGAGCAGGTCCTCATTCCGGACCTAAGGAGCCTGACCCTCGAAGAGGCCGAAAGCAAATTGAAGGAAATCGGCTTATCTGTCGGCAAGGTAACGTATAAAGAAAGCGCTCAGTATGCCGACGGGACGATTATCAGTCAGAGTCCGTCGTCGCCGAAGAAGGTCGACAAGGGCACGAAAGTCAACCTCGTCGTCTGCCGTAAGAGCGAGGCTGAAAAAGCAGCTGAATCGGCCAACGAAGCGCCGAATACCAGCGGCATGACCCTGGACGAAGCGGAAAAAGCCCTGGAAAGCGCAGGCTATTCCGTCGGTTCCGTCGCCAACCTCGATGCTTCAAAAGACAGCTCGCAGGCCGTCGTTACGGCCCAGGCCGCAGGGGATGGCAAAGTCGTCAACCTGACCGTCGAATATCCCGGCAGCCAGAGTTCGCAGTCGACAGGCTCGGACGGCAGCGCCAACAACCAGGAACCGGCCGGTACACCGCATTACGGGACGGTCAACATCAGCGTTCCTGCCGGCGCTTCGAACCAGCATGTTCAAATCATCGTATCCGATGATAACGGCTCACGCGTCGTCTACGACCGCAATCAGTCCGGCGGCGACAACATTTCAAAGAGCGTCAGCGGGACCGGGAAGACCCGGGTCAAAGTCTATATCAATAATTCGCTAGTACAGGATCAATATATCTAAGGAGGAACATGACAAAAGGACGCGTCATCAAGAACTATAATGGCTATTATTACGTCGATGTCGGAAGAGACAGCCTCATCGAATGCCGGCGCCGGGGTAAACTGCTCAAGGCCAAAATCTTAGTCGGCGATGAACTGGAAATTACGGAACTGGAGAACGACAAGGGCGTCATCGAAGCCCAGCTGCCCCGGCGGAATCAAATCCGTCGGCCGGCGGTGGCCAATCTTGACCAGTTGATGGTCATCATGGCAGCCCAGTCACCGGATCCGAACCGCTTTCTCATCGATAAGATGCTCATGACTTGTGAATACAGCGGCATCCGGCCCATACTCTGCTTCAATAAATGTGATCTCGACCGGGACGTAGCGGAAAGCTATCGGGATTTTTACGAGCGCTGCGGCTATGACGTCTGCCTCGTATCGGCCCGGACTGGAGAGGGCCTGGATGCACTCTATGAACGACTGCCGCAGAAGGTAACGGCCTTTGCCGGCCCGTCCGGCGTCGGTAAATCGAGCCTGTTGTCCCAACTTTTGGGGCGCAAGGACTTATCCATCGGAGCCGTCAGTGAGAAGATCAAACGCGGTCGCCATACGACGCGCCATTCTGAAATCATGCGCCTTGACAGCAACACCTACGTCGTCGATACGCCGGGGTTCAGTGCCCTTGATTTCGAGCATCTTGATGCGCGGGATGTCCTGCCTTTATTCCCCGATATGGAACCCTACAGCGCAGGCTGCAAGTTCTCGTCGTGCCTCCATCTGTCCGAACCGGAATGTGCCGTAAAACAAGCTGTTGCCGACGGTCAGATTCAAAAAGAACGGTATGAAACGTACTGTAAAATTATCACCTCCATTGGAGAAAGGAAACGATAGTCATGGTAACAATTTGTCCATCTATATTATCCGCTGATTTTTCGCGCTTAGCTGAAGAACTTAAAGACGTCGAACAGAAGGGGGCCGGCTGTATCCATATCGATATGATGGACGGCCATTTTGTACCCAACCTCACCTTCGGCGTACCGGTCATCAAGGCCTTGCGTCCGGTTACGGAACTTCCCTTTGATGCTCATTTGATGGTAACCAATCCAGAAGCGTATATCGATGACCTGGCCGATGCCGGTGTCCAGTATGTGACCGTTCATCAAGAAGCCTGCGTCCACTTGGACCGCGTTCTGCAGCAAATCCATGAAGCCGGGATGAAGGCCGGCGTGGCCCTCAATCCGGCGACGCCCGTATCGACCTTGTCCTGTGTTGCCGGACAATTGGACCTCATCCTCATCATGAGTGTCAATCCGGGATTTGGCGGTCAAAAGTTTATTCCTTACAGTGTCGAAAAAATCCGCCAGGCTAAGGAACTCCTTCAGAAGGCAGGAAATACCGAAGCTGTCATTGAAGTCGATGGCGGCATCAACGCTAAGACCGTTCAGTTGGTCAAAGATGCCGGTGCCACCTTCCTCGTTGCCGGCAGTGCTGTATTTGGTGCGGCTGATCGAAAAACAGCCATTGCGTCCTTGCGATAAGGACTTGTATTTCTTCTTTTCATGTGCTAAAATCGTACATGAAAAGAAGAATAGAAATAGTCTTTGAGGCAAGGTGAGAAAGCAGGGCTTTCAATTCCTGACCGGCGGTGACAGTCCGCTAACCCGCAAGGGTTGAACCGATGAAATTTCGGTACCGACAGTACAGTCTGGATGGGAAAAGACAGACGACAGTGTCTTTTTTTGTTGTGCTCAAAGGGCTATGGAGATTTTTCATCCATAGCCTTTTTTCGTTTTCCCGCCTGCAAATCCAAGAAGAAGGGAAGGAATATATTGGAACCGGCAGAGTATATGAGAAAAGCCCTGGAACTGGCGAAATCAGCTCTGGGTTATACATCACCAAATCCGGCTGTCGGCTGCGTTATCGTAAAAGATGGCGAAATCGTCGGCACCGGCTATCACCATAAGGCCGGCACCCCGCATGCCGAAGTATGGGCCCTGAGAGAGGCCGGTGAAAAGGCTAAAGGGGCAACGGTTTACGTGACCCTCGAACCTTGTGCCCATTACGGCCGGACGCTTCCTTGCGCTCGGACGTTGGCCGAAAAAGGCGTCGGTAAGGTCGTCATGGCCATGCTCGACCCCAATCCCCGCGTCTCCGGTAAGGGCGCGGCCATCCTTCGCAAGGCCGGCATCGCAGTGGAAGTCGGTTTGTTGTCGAAGGAAGCGGCTCAGCTCAACGAAGTGTTTATCAAGAACATGATGGTCCAAAAGCCATTCATTGCCGTTAAACTGGCCCAAAGCCTCGACGGCCGCACGGCGTCGCGGACGGGCAATTCCAAATGGATTACCAACGAATGGGCCCGAAATTACGGTCACTACCTGCGCTCCATTTACGACGGCATTTTAGTCGGTATCAATACGGTCTTGGCGGATAACCCGCTCTTGACCTGCCGTATCGAACGAGAAGGGCAGCCGGCACCGCACCAACCGGTGCGCATCGTCCTCGATGCCAAGGGACGGACGCCGCTGAAATCCCTGGTCGTAACCGATAAGACGACGCCGACCATCATCATGACGACGTCAGCCTGCCCCGTTGAAAAGATGAAGGCCTTGAAAAACGCCGGCGTCCGGGTTATCTTGGCGCCCCTTCAGGACAATCAGTCCATTAATCTTCCGGAAGCGCTGAAATTCCTCCATGAAGAAGGACTGACCAGCATCCTCGTCGAAGGGGGCAGTACCGTTCAGGGCAGTTTCTTTGATGCCCGTCTCGTCGACAAGGTCTACGCCTTCATGGGCGACAAGGTCATCGGTGGTGTCGGTGCCCTGCCGTCGGTCGGCGGCTATGGCGTCGATGAGCTCGATGAATGCCTGCCGCTGGTCTACGATTCCGTAGAGCTTCATGAAAATAACGTATTGCTTACGGCATATAATGCCAATAGGGAGGGTGCCTATGTTCACTGGCATCATTGAAGAATTAGGGTCTATTGCCCATATGGACCGCCATCCCGACTCCATTCGGCTGACGATTGCGGCTCATAAAGTATTAGAAGGGACGCAGCTTGGCGACAGCATTGCCGTCAACGGCGTCTGCCTGACCGTGACCGATCTGACGGACTCGACCTTTTCGGCCGACGTCATGCATGAAACGATGCGTCGCTCGTCGTTCAGCACCATCAAGAGCGGTTCTAAGGTCAATTTGGAACGGGCCATGCAGGTCGGCGGACGGCTCGGCGGTCACATCGTCAGCGGCCACATCGATGGCATCGGCCACGTCGCCCGCATTGCCAATGACGGCATTGCCCGGGTCATCACCATTTCCATTCCCAAGGACATGGAAATCTTCATCGTCGAAAAAGGGTCGATCACCATCGACGGCATCAGCTTGACCGTCGTTTCCGTCGGCAACAGTCAGTTCTCCGTTTCCATTATTCCCCATACGATGGCCAATACGACCCTCATGGATAAACATCCCGGCGCCATCGTCAATTTGGAAACAGACGTCATCGGGAAATACGTCCATCGCTTCACAGTCGGTTCGCCGCAGGCCTCATCGGGTCTGACCTTGGACAAACTGCTGGAAAATGGATTTTAACATCAAATATAATTTAGAATAGGAGTGTTGTTATTATGGCACACATTAAAGAAGGTCAATTAATCGGTTCTGGTGCGAAGTTTGGTATTGTCGTCGCTCGTTTCAATGAATTTATTTGCAGCAAATTGCTCGGCGGCGCCTACGATGCTCTCCATCGTCACGGCGTCAACGATGATGATATTACGACGGCTTGGGTTCCGGGCGCTTTTGAAATCCCGCTGATCGCTCAGAAAATGGCAGAATCGGGTAAATACGACGCCGTCATTTGCCTCGGTGCCGTCATCCGCGGTGCGACCAGCCATTACGACCTCGTTTGCGGCGAATCGGCCAAAGGCATTGCCCAGGCATCACTGAAAACGGGCGTACCCATCATGTTCGGCATCATTACGACGGAAAACATCGAACAGGCCATCGAACGGGCCGGTACAAAAGCCGGTAACAAAGGCTTCGACGTCGCTGCCGGTGCCATCGAAATGGTCAACCTCATCAAAAACTTATAATCCTCGGGAGAATACCCGCTTGAAACAGGCTGTCTTACCTATCGGTAGGGCGGCCTGTTTCTGTTTCTAAGCAATTATGCAGCCTGCTTGCGAAGTCGGAGAATCTTTGTTATAGTGAAACGAGAAAAAATGTTTGCCGGGAGATGAGGAGTGCCATGATTGTCGACAGCCGAAATGAACAGCCTGTACAGCGCGTAAAAGACTTGGTGCTGCAGTATTTTGAGGGACGAAATGTGCGCATCTATCTCTTCGGTTCGTGGGCCCGGGGAGAACAGAAGCGGAGTTCTGATATCGATATAGCCATAGAGAGCCGGGACGATATTTCTTATGAACTTACACTGCTGCGGGAAAGACTGGAAGAATCCACGATTTCCCGTCAAGTGGATGTCGTGGATATGCATCATGCCGGGGCCGCCTTGTGCCGGCGCATCCGACGGGAGGGAATCTTATGGAAAGACTTACAGAGCGGTATCGATTAGCCATCAGGGCTTTCGGGAAATTTCATGAATTAGCGATTCGTGATACTTTGAGTGAGATTGAACGGGATGCCCTCATTCAGCGATTTGAATTTTCTTTTGAACTGATTTGGAAATGTGCCAAGGAATATCTGTATGTCCAGGACGGCATCGATGCTGCGTCACCGAAAAAAGTAATCCGGGCCTGTCGGGAAATAGGCCTTTTAGATGAAGCTGAAACGGAACAGGCCTTGAAAATGGTCGATGATCGGAATCTGACGACCCATACGTATGATGAGACTTTCGTCGAAAGTTTGATTAGCCGCTTTCCGGTATATGACAAGGTCATGCATTCCTGGTTAGAGAAGCTGAAATAGCATCTGAAATGGATGGGAAAAATTAATAAAATGGGGTGATGCAGGGGCCACGCTGTTCTTTGTACAGTCGGCTCCTTTCTGTACTTTACAAGCTGGATGTGATACAATGTTACAAGCCTAAGTATACCGAGAGAATGACCCTATTTTGAAGAAAAGAGGACGCAGCTCGTGAGTTCATTAGCCATTTTAATTTTGACGAAGAATGAAGAAGACAATATTGTCGACGTTGTTAAGAATGCAAAAAAATGTACCGATGACGTTATTATCATCGATTCAGGCAGTACCGATAAGACGGTGACACTTGCCGAAGGGCAGGGGGCTACCGTCTGTTTTCGCGCCTGGACCGATGATTTTTCAGCTCAGCGCAACTTTGCCCTTGAGCAGACGACGGCCGACTGGGTGTTGTACCTCGATGCCGATGAACGCTTGAATGATGAGCTTGTCGACGCCGTCAAAGACGTCTTGGCCAATGATCCTTTGACCCATCAATATACGATGGAGCGCAAATCCGTTGCTTTCGGGACGACCTTTAATCACGGTGTATTGAAGCCTGATTACGTAGGCCGCCTCTTTCCACGGACGACGGTTACCTGGGTCAATAAAGTGCATGAACATCCGGAATGTGACTTACCGTCTCAACGGCTGGCCGGTCACTTAGAACACTATACCTATAAAAATTGGCACCACTGGGAAGGAAAGCTCTGCCAATATACGACCATCTGGGCCGAAGATGCGTATAAGCGAGGGAAACGGATTTCCTTGTCGGGCATTTTTTTCCACAGTTTAGGCGGCTTCTTTAAGATGTTCGTATCGCGGGCCGGCTTTTTAGATGGCTGGATGGGAACCTATATGTGCTTCAATCACTTCTTTTACACGATGCTGAAATATCTGAAATTATACGAATTGCAAAGAGCGGAGAAAAAATAATGCGGGTAGCTATTTTAGAAACAGTGAAGACCCAAGGCGGGTTTGAACAGGAATTCGACCGGCTGATCATCGATGAGCTGAAGAAAGAAGGCCATGAGCCGGTCTTATATCTGCCGGAAAACAGCAGCTTGCCCGTTGACTTTGGGATTCCTATTGAATATATGAGCGGCGGTGAAATCGTCGATTATGAAGGCGCAGGAAAACTCAAAAAGATATGGCTGTCGATCCAGCGGGAACGGCGCCGTGTCCGTTGGTTTGATGCGGCTTATGAAAAGGCCTGCCGCCATGAAGTGGACGCCATTGTACTGACGACGGCGACGTATCGGTATTTGCGGTCCCTTCATAAGAGTAAGTTAAAAGATAGTCCCGTGCCGGTCATCTTCATTTTCTTGGGTGTCAATCCCCAAGAAAAGCCGAAATTCCTGAAACAGGCCCGGCGCTGTGAAGCCTATAAAAATATCAAGTTAAAAATTACGAGCCTGCGAAATGATTTTAAGGACGATCACGTCGCTAAGATTGAAATCATCCCGCCGCCGGTTCTCCTTCCTGAAGGGGTTCCGGTGACGGCAGACCTTTCGTATCGAGAACCGGTCCGCATCGGATTTTTCGGTCACTACCGCAAGGGTGAAAAAGACATCGACGGCATTATCCAGGCCTTTTTAGACAGTCATTTGCAGGGGAAGGCGGAACTTGTCGTCCAGGCGGCTCCGACTGGTCCCGATGATGCTGCCGATATGGAGCGGATCATGAACAAATATGGCAGCGAGCCCGCCGTCCGCTTTATAAAAGGAAAGGTATTGGGCAAAGCCTGGTATGACTTGCTGCAAAGCGTGGACGTCTTGTTCCTGCCTTACAGTAATGAACGGTATCTGTATAATTGGAGCGCCGTCTATTTCAATGCCTTGGCCCTATATAAGCCGGTCTTGGCCACGGCCGTCTTGAACCCGGAGATTCTTCGGAGCTATACGGTCGGTCAGGAAGTGGACTTACAAGACCTGGGACACCTTCGTCAGCAGTTGGGACAATTTTTGCAGTCCTACGAACAGATGCTGCCGACGTATGAAGCGGAATTAAAACTTGTCAATCATGATTTCAGTACCACCATGTTTTTAAAGAACATCTTGAAATAAAAAAGTCTACTATGTGGAATACGGAAAAGGATTTTGAAGATGCTAGTACTATTTTTGGTCTATGCGATAAATGGTAGTGTCTGGGTTTTGCAGCACTTATCGTGATCAAGGATACTTCACAGTTATGAAGGAGGAGTAACAGGTGTTTGAACAGTTTTTTTTAGCAGTTCAACAAGATATTAAGCTATGGATTTTTTTTCCGATTTTATGTGCTGTATTTCGGGCTATCTTCATTTATGTCCATAATCCGTATCCGGGCTTTGCTGGCAAGCGAAATGCCTTGTGGGAATGTTTTCGCTTCGGTTTTTGGTGGGGCATGGATTTAAATGCCTATGTCTTCGTCGTTTCGCTGGTGCTCGTTACCCTGCCGGGCCTTTTTATCGGCTTCTGGAGTCAGCACGGCGACCTGATTCGTGTCTTGCTCGGTATGGTTTACAGCGTCGTCCTGTATGTGGCCTTCGTTGGGAAAATGATTTTTTATGCCCAGTTTCACGATATTTTTAATAATATCATTTTCCTCGGTGAAAAAGCGGAGAAAAACAATCTCATCGACATCTTTTTTCACCAGTACAATGGGGCCCGAAAATTGGCCTTGCTCATTCCTTATGTCGCCATCGTCTTTTTTATCCTCCAAAGCATGATGGATACTCCGGTTATTCCCTATCCGCCCATTAGCGGCTGGCATTACTATCTTTTCAATGTGTCCGTCTTCTTATTTTTGGTCGGGGCTTTTTACTTTTTCCGCTACGGCGGTACCTTTTGGCACGATAATAAACCGGAATGGGATACGATTCCGGCGATTGTCAAGAGCGATCCCTTTCTGTCCAAAGCCACCGTTGACGATTTAATTGCCTTAAAGATGCTGGGGCATCGCCGCATAAAAGAACGCTTGCAACGAAGCCCGGCAGAAAACCTGGCGCTCGTAAAGCCCTTTATTGAACAAAAAGGAGGCACCATAGACTCGTTTAACGATGCCTTGAAGGCCATCAGTCACCAGGCTAAGGGGCCGAAAATCAAACGCCCTTCCCATATTTTTTTGGTTGTCGGCGAAAGTTATTCTCAGCCTTATTTTGATCCGGCTTTTGCCGACCTTCATATTGCCGATGAAGGGAAGAAACTGATGAATGACGTCCATACGGCGTCTATTCATACTGCCTTATCCAGTGGTATCATTTCTCGTCCGTCTATCGTGGGCCTCATGCTGGGCATCTTTGATGCCGGGTTCGAATTGAATGAACGGGAATCCTTTTGGCAGGGGACACTGCCGACGTCGCTGCCGATACAGCTGCGTAAATTGGGCTATGAAACGAACTATTGGTACGGCGGCAGCTTATCCCATGGGAATTTCAACCATTTTGCGCCAGCCTGCGGTTTTAATCATTCCTATTCCGGCACCGACATCTGCGGCGCCAAAGCGCCTCGCTCCTGGGTCGGCGTCTATGACCACGTTTTTCTGAACAAGGTGGCCGACATGATTCAAGAGCGCAGCGACGATGTGCCCCAGTTCCACTTTGTCTATACGACTTCAAACCACGGGCCCTATAAGATGCCTTTGAAAGATTTAGGCTTTGATGCCAAAAAAATCATGAATGTCCAGCCCGATGTATTGAAGGAGAAAATCATTCAGAAAGCACTGGGAACCTTCTGGTACGCTGACCGAGCCATCAATGATTTTATTCAAAAGATGAAAGAAGCCTATCCGGACAGCCTGTTCATCGTCACCGGTGACCACGGCTATAAGTGCCCGGAATTACAGCATACATCCTTCATGAGAAGAGAATATACTTTCCGGGAACTTCATTCGCCGGTCCTCATGTTCCATCATCGAGAACTCGATAAAGACTCGTTAGCCGGCAATCGCATCGGAAGCCACATGAATATATTGCCGACCCTTTTTGAACTCATTGCGCCGGCGGGATTCACTTATTATTCACTGTTTGAATCGTTAATCGAATCCGTCACGTCCTGCGTTACGCCCCATCATTGGGTAACGATGGATTCTATCGGTGGCTGCGGCGAAACGTATTATCAGTCATTGACGGCAACATCCGGTGCCGAAGTCTTACACGGTGAGGCCCCATACGAAGATATCTGCGCTGCTGAAAAAAGTTTGACTGCGTACTTACTGCAGCGGCCTGAATTATTACGGCCCGTTGATACCTGGCTTTGATAGGTATAACTCGGCCAGAGTGGAGAATTGGTTATGGCTTATTGGCGAACATTTCAACAAAATTACCTTCCGTATATCCCGATTTTTTTATTGGCCCTCAGCTGTGGTGCCGGGTCGGGGACATTGATGACGACCTCTTTTTTGACTCATTTGATTGTTTGCAAAAAAGAGGGAATCCCTATTATGGGGACACTGTGGAAAAAAACTGTTGTTTGGCAGACTGTGCTTGCCATTGCTATATTTTTTGGTACGGCGGCGATTACTATTCCTTTTAATGGCGGTAATCCTGCGGCTCTTTTTAAGTATATTGAGCGCCTGGTACCCCTTGTGTTAGCCGTTCTGATGGCCCGGCCGGGCAAGGGGACTTTTCCGGCTGTCTGGCTCGGGATTTCCCTGTCTATTATATGGCAGTTGGGATTGGTCGCGGCTCAACCGACTTGGCAAGACAATCGCTTGTTTGGACCTTATACCAGCCCCAATGCCTTAGGAAGCATACTGTTGACGCTACTTCCCGTCGTATTATTTGGCGTCATTCGCTACCGTTCTCTTTGGCCAAAGACGTCTTTCTTCTTGGCTTTAGTTTGTATTACGGCTTTCGTCGTTCTCCTTTGTACGGGATCGCGAAATGCTTATTTTGCCTTTTTTATCGTCTTTTTAGCCCTTCTGGTGTTCTGCTATTTAGGGCGGGAATGGTTAGCCTTAAAAGTAATGGCTTGCCTCCTCGTTCTGTCTTGTTTGGTTCTCGGTGTGGCAGCACCTCAATTCATTTCTGACCGCCTCCATCGTGATATCAGTCAGGATGGTCGCGTCTATTTGACCGAAGTTGCTGTTCAACTTATTGAGGAAAAGCCTTACATCGGTATTGGTCTTGGACGTTGGGGGAAAGTTTATCATGAACGTTTTGAAGCGCAGAATCCCTTCCATGAAAAAAATATCCAGTCACCGCACAACATTTATTTACAAACTTGGAATGAAACGGGGATTGTCGGCCTGAGCGGCTTTTTAATCCTCATTTTATTCCAGCTAAAAGTATTCGTGAGCTCGCTCAGGGCTTACTATCGAAAACAGGGTCCGGGATTCCCCTGGCTGGCTGGCTTTTTCCTGCCGATTTTGGCCATTTATCTCTTCGGCCTGTTTGACTATGATTTCTTTAATCGTCAGACAATGCATCTCTATTGGTTTTTCTGGGGGATGACGATTTATAGTTGGGCCCATTACAAAAAGGAGACGAACCTTTTATGAAGCCTTCGTTGAGCATTATCATGCCGGTTTACAATAATGAATGCTATGTCCGGGCGAGCCTGCAAAGTGTATTGAACCAGACGTATCACGATATGGAAGTTATCGTCGTCGATGATGGTTCAAGTGACCATAGTCTGGCTATCTGTCAGGAGATAGCCGCATTGGATGATCGTGTATCTGTCATCCATAAAGAAAATGGCGGTGTCAGCTCGGCCCGAAATCGAGGCCTTGAAGCAGCACAAGGACGCTACATCGCCTTCATCGACAGTGATGATCTCATCGATGCCAAGATGTATGAAGTCATGATTGCTGTCTTAGAAAGAGAGAAGGCCGACCTTGTTAATTGTGGGGTCATAAAAGAATGTTCATACGAGGATATCCTTTATGAAATAGGGACCGTCGAAGTCAGTGGCTTGCCTTTGAATTACCTGTCGAAAAAGGAATGTTTCATTGACAGCACATGGAACAAAGTCTATCGTCGTGAGCTCATTGGTGATACACGGTTCAATGAAAATATATCTTATTCAGAAGATAAGCTGTTTGTAACGGAAATCATATTGAAGGCGAGGACCATGGCTTTTGTTTCCAATGTCTTTTACCATTATATCCAGCATAAAGACAGCTTATCTTGGAAAGATACGGAAGATGTTTGGCTTGGAAATTTTAAAGTCCATCAGCGAATTTTTGAGCGGATGGAGGAAGACGGCATTATGGGAGCCGTCTTAGACAGTGCTTTTCGAGGATATGCTCGCTCCATTATCGCACTTTTGCGCTATGACATTAAATATCGTCGTGAAGAAGCTTATAATCAGACTTTAAATGAATATAGGACGGTATTAACACGTTTCCTTAAAGATACACCCATGCCATTAGGGAAAAAGCTGGAATACCTTACCTATACGACGTCTTATGGTCTGGCTTCCTTGGTGCACTATTATCCTAAACGATTGTGGTAATAATGGGAAAATAAATCGTATATTTTGCATTTTTATGATGTGCGAGGAGTATTTTCCTATAGGGATTCGTAAAAAATGTTTAGACAGTACGGCGAAGGAATAGTCTGCTTTTTAGAGTATGATGATATGGCCAATTACTATGTTGAGGCCATTTTTTTCTTTTCAAGCTGTATTTAATCAAATGTTTTTCACCGAGTGGATGTTTCTTTTGGCTCGGTCTTGCCATTTTAGTGACGGGAAGACCGGCTATCTGCATTTTCTTTAGCGTACTGTCGACAAGATACTTATATTTGACCCAATTATTGAAGGCCGATACAATGACATGAGAAAATAGGGTTGGTACTGGATAATGGTTTGTAGTTTTTTTTAAAATTTTTATAGTATAATAACGAAGATTAGAAGTATAGAAACTGCTGGGGCTTCTTATAGGGAAATCGTTTTTGACTACTCTTTTACGTCCTGGCCTAACGAGTGAATCTCAAGTATCATGCGAGGAATGTATTTATGAAAAATTTTGAAGAGAACTTTTTTAAAGAAGATAACTTTATTCAATCGATGGTTGATTATAATTACGCCAACTCAACGGCTAAAAATTACCATATTTGTTATAATGTTAATGATGCATTTATATACATCATGGGAGCATCCATTATTTCCGTATTAGAAAATAATAAAGGCATATCATTTTCCTTTCACATTTTTACGGATGGGTGTAGTCAGGAAAATATGGAAAAACTTAAAATGCTGGCAGAACAGTATAAATGCCGGTGTATTGTATATGTACTGAATATGGAGCCTTTTGCGGACTTTCATATTAAGGTGGAGCGTTTTTCCAGGATAACCTATGCACGTCTTTATATGCCTAAAATCTTAAAAAAATATACCGACAGGTATATTTATTTAGATGCTGATACAATGTGCATCTCTTCCTTACAGCCATTATGGAACCTGAATTTATCCAGTCCCATGGGTGCTGTGTCTGAGCGGGACTCTGCTATCGAGTATCGAGCCGGATACTTAAAACTGCAGAATGGGAAGTATTTTAATGATGGCGTTATGTTGGTGAATATCCCTTTATGGGAAGACAAGGGCGTTACGGAACTTTGCTTTTCCTATCAGTGTGAACCACGAAAACGTTTTTTAGGACAGAGTCAGGACGTATTGAATTTAGTCTTTGATGGAAATAATGATTTCTTGCCCAGTAAATATAATGTTTATGACGGCGGTGAGTTTGATAAGGGCGATAGCGTCATCGTTCATTGGACGGGGAGACGTAAGCCGTGGCAAATGGTCTTGTCTGATTTTGATAGAAAATGGAGAGAATATAACAGGTTGTCTCCATGGACTACCCTCACTAATCTGCTGCCCATTAAGAAGGCGTCCAATTATCATGACTTTAAATATTGGGGTATGTATTACAAATGGCATGGTAATTATGCCAAATATATACAGGGAATGTTTTGGTACGCTATTCTCCGAGTTTGTTATAAATGTGGAATAAATAATTAATTGCTTATGAACTGGTGGTTGATGTAAATGAAAATTGCTGTTGCCGGAACGGGATATGTTGGACTTTCAAATGGAGTATTGCTGGCTCAGAATCATGAAGTGGTAGCGCTTGATATTGTGCCGGAAAAAGTGAAAATGCTAAATGATGCAGTTTCACCTATTATCGATGCTGATATTTCGGCTTTTTTGCAGCGTGGGGATTTGCACTTTAAGGCCACTCTCGATGCTAAAGAAGCTTTTACGGGGGCTGATTTTGTCATTATTTCGACGCCGACCAATTACGATCCTAAGCGGAACTTCTTTGATACGTCGTCGGTAGAAACGGTCATCGAAGAGGTCTTGTCTATCAATCCGAAGGCCGTCATGGTCATCAAGTCGACGGTCCCTGTTGGCTATACGAAGCAAATCAAGGCCAAGTATCAGACCGAGAATATTATGTTCTCGCCGGAATTTTTGCGGGAAGGGAAAGCCCTCTACGATAATCTCCACCCGTCGCGCATCGTCGTCGGCGAAGTGTCGGATCGGGCCAAGACCTTTGCCAACCTCTTGGTTGAAGGCGCCGTCAAGGAGGATATCCCCGTCTTATTTACGGGTTCTACGGAAGCCGAAGCCATAAAACTCTTTGCCAATACGTATTTGGCTCTGCGGGTCGCCTATTTTAATGAACTCGACTCCTATGCTGAAATGCGCGGTCTCAGTACCCAGGAAATCATCAAAGGGGTTTGCCTCGATCCGCGAATCGGCGATTTCTATAACAATCCGTCTTTTGGGTATGGTGGCTACTGCCTGCCCAAGGATACGAAACAGCTTCTGGCCAACTATCAGGACGTGCCGCAGAACTTGATTTCTGCTATCGTTGCGGCGAACCGGACGCGGAAAGACCATATCTCTGATATGATCATTGCTCAAAATCCCCGTATCGTCGGCGTTTATCGTCTGACGATGAAGAGTCACTCGGACAACTTCCGGGCCTCAGCCATCCAGGGCGTCATGAAGCGCATCAAGGCCAAGGGGATTGAAGTCGTCGTCTATGAACCGACACTGAAAGAAGAGACCTTTTTCAATTCCCGTGTTATCCGCGACTTAGATGAATTCAAAGGGATGAGTGATATCATCATTTCCAACCGTTGGACCGATAAACTTAGTGATGTTCGAGATAAAGTGTATACAAGAGATCTTTTTGCTCGAGATTAACTGGGGTAGAATATTATGGGATTATTAAAAAAGAGAAAAATTTTATCCGATGTAGCGGTAAATGATTGCAATGACCGGGCTAATATTTTATTATGCAGTGACAAAAATGTTATTCGAGGACTCGGTGTGACCGTCATTTCCGTTTTAGAAAATATGACGATGCCGTGTGCCATTCATATTGCTTTTAATGGTACCCTACCTGAGGATGAAGAAGCCCGATTTACACAAATTGCAAAAAAATATCAAGTTCCTTTCTGTATCTACTGGATCGATGATAGTACTATCCAACATTTGAATAGTAATTCGTATATTACTATAACAGCCTATTACAGATTGTTGATGCCTTATATTATGAACGACATTGGCATAGAAAAATGCCTTTATTTAGATACGGATATTTTATGTGTTCATGATATCGCTGATTGGTATAAGCAGCCCCTTCATAATATGGTTGCAGCAGTCACGAAAGATGCCACTTCTCAGCCAGGATTACGAGAAAATAAAACCTGCCATAAGTTAGGCATGAAAGGCACAGATTATTTTAATTCGGGTATTTTACTCATGAATATACCTGAATATGTGAAATATGATATTGGTAATAAAGCCATTGAACTTTGTTCTGATCAGAAATTTGGAGAAATGGATCAGGACGTGTTGAATATTCTGTTGGAAGGGCATGTCGTCTTTGATGAATCGTATGCTTATAATTGTGGCATGTCCGTTCGTAATTCAGAAGTCCCTGAATGTATTTATATGGTTCATTTTACAGGTGCTAAAAAGCCATGGAAATTATGCGTGTCAGAATTAAAAAATGGGACAATGGCTCTTTTTGACCAACATTCTTGGAAATATTCGTATTATGAGGTATGGAGAAAATATGCCAAGATATCTCCATGGAGAGAGATTCCTTTCGATTTACCTAAGAATTATCGTGAATGGCGATATTTAGCGAATATGTATTTTAAGACGGGCCAGTTCAGATTAGGGATAGAGGCCTATCTTAAGTATCTTGCATGTAAAAGAGACAAATAACTATCCTATAAATTTTATTTTTTATCATCTCGATAAAGGAGTAGATGATGGCAAATTTTAAACCTTTTGATATGAAACAAAAAGTCCTCATTACCGGCGCTGCCGGATTTATCGGCTTCCACCTGGCTAAGCGGCTTTTGACCAAGGGAGCGACGGTCATGGGCTTCGACAATCTCAATGACTATTATGACGTCACCTTGAAAGAATCTCGCCTCGAAATCTTAAATCAGTTCCCAGCCTTTACCTTTATAAAAGGTGATTTAGCGGACGAACAGGCTGTAGAGCAGATTTTTTCGTCGTTCCAGCCGAATATTGTCGTCAATTTGGCGGCTCAAGCCGGTGTCCGTTACAGTATCGACCATCCGCGGACGTACATCGATTCGAATATCATCGGCTTCTTCAATATCCTTGAAGCCTGCCGGCACCATGAAGTCAGCCATCTGTTGTTTGCTTCGAGCTCATCGGTTTACGGCAATCAGGAGAAGACGCCTTTTTCAACGACGGACAACGTCGACCATCCCATCAGCCTCTATGCGGCGACGAAGAAATCGAACGAACTCATGGCCTATACCTACAGCCATCTCTATGGGATTCCGGCGACGGGCCTGCGCTTCTTCACCGTCTATGGGCCTTATGGCCGCCCTGATATGGCCTACTTTAAGTTTGCCAATAAGATCCGAAATGGGGAGGCCATTCAAATTTATAACCACGGCGATATGTACCGCGACTTTACCTACGTCGATGATATCGTAACCGGCATTGAGCATATGCTCTCCAATCCGCCTGTAGAAAATGAACTGGGAGACCGGTATAAGGTCTACAACATCGGCAATCATAAGCCGGAACAGCTCATGCACTTCATCGAAGTCTTGGAACAGGCCTTGGGCAAGACGGCAGAAAAAGAGTACCTGCCCATGCAGTCCGGTGACGTCTACCAGACTTATGCCGACGTCAGTGAATTGCAGCGCGATTTCGATTTTAAACCGGAAACGACGATCGAAGAAGGATTGGGAAAATTTGCCGAATGGTATCGAACGTACTACGATTTGTAATGAGATAGGAGAAAGTTATGTATTATACGATGAGTTATGCCTCGCCTTTAGGAGCCATGACCTTGGCGGCCAATGAAACGGCGCTGGTCGGCCTTTGGTTTGATGGGCAGAAATACGATATGGAAGGGTTGAACGGGGCCGAGGTCACGGAGAAAGAAACACCGGTCCTCAAGAAGGCTGTTCAATGGCTCGATGAGTATTTTGCCGGCCGCATGCCGGCTATCATGAGCCTGCCCCTGGCGCCAGAGGGCAATGAATTCCGCCGCCGCGTGTGGAGTCTCCTCTGCCAGATTCCCTACGGGCAGACGACGACCTATGGCGAGTTGGCCAAAACCATTGAAGCACAGACGGGAAAATCGATGTCGGCTCAAGCCGTTGGCGGTGCTGTCGGCCACAATCCCATTTCCATCATCATTCCCTGTCACCGCGTCTTAGGGGCCAGCGGCAAGGCGACGGGCTATGCCGGCGGTATCGACAGAAAAATAGCCCTCCTTCATTTGGAGGGCTTGGCGGTAAAAGAATAAGCCTCAGGCCTTGGTCAAGGCTTCGATGAATTGGCCGGCAATGCCGGATAAGTAGCGGTGTTTGGCGGTGATGACGGCCAGGCGCGTGTAGAGCCGGGGCTCGTCAATGACCTTCATATGGAGCGTCGTCAGCCGTGATGGCGAGAGGGCCGATGCCGGTACGACGGCATACCCGAGGCTTGCTTCGGCCCAAAGGAGGGTCGTCCGGGCATCGTCGTTGCGGCAGAGGATGGACGGCGTCAGGTTATAGCCTTCGCAGACGTCTAGGAGAAGTTGATTGAAGCGGCGATAGACGATGAGGGGCAGACCTTCTAAATCGGGGATAGTCAAGGTCTCTTTGTCGGGATTCGGATCTTTTCCGGCATAGGCCAGCACCATCGGTTCTTCCGGTAAAAAAGTGCAGTCAAAGGCTTCCTGCTTAAAAGGTGTGCGGACGATACCGATTTCAATCAGCCCTTTTCGGAGCATATCCAGGATATGGAAGGTGTTGCCGTCGTAGATTTCAAAACGGATGCCGCGGTGGCTGTCGTGAAATTGACGAAGGGCCGGCCGCAGGATGACGCTGCCTGAAGAAGAGACGGTCCCGATGGATAAGGTGCCGCGGAGGCCGCTTTTAAAGTCGCCGATTTCACGGCGCGTCGAATCGGCCAAGGTGATGAGCTGCCGGGCCCTTCGATAGAGGATTTCTCCGGCATCGGTCAAGGTGACGCTGCGCGGTTCCCGCTGAAAGAGTTCGACGCCCAGCTCTTCTTCGAGGGCTTTCATCTGTTGGCTTAAGGGCGGCTGAGCCATGTTTAGGCGCCGGGCAGCTGCCGTGATCTGGCCTTCTTCGGCGATGGCCAGAAAGTAGGTAAGTTGACGAAGGTCCATAGTACCTCCTTTTTTGTGGTATATGATTTACATATATTATAGCAATGATACGAATATTTTCAATATAGATATACCTATGGTATACTAGCCATGTAAAAAGCCATTTATTATTAGAAAGGATGAAACTTATGGATCTTGTCACACCGAAACGAGATGCTCATTTTTATTGGACCCTTTTCAAATCGACATTCTTAATCAGCGCCTTTACCGTCGGCGGCGGCTTCGTCATTATTCCGCTGCTGAAAGGCAAGTACGTCGACGAATACCATTGGATCAGCGATAAGGATACCCTCGATATGGTGGCCATTGCCCAGTCCATGCCGGGCGTCGTCGCCGTCAACAGCGCCGTCATCTTAGGCTATCGCATGGCCGGCATCCTGGGGACGATCGTCGCCCTTATTGCCACGGTCTTACCCTGTTTGATTACCTTGACCATTATTTCTTACAGCTATGATTATTTTATTCAAAATGCCTATATCAAGATGGTCCTCCGCGGTATGCAGTGCGGGGCGACGGCGCTCATCGTCAATGTCGGCATCGATTTGTTGGTCAAGCAGGGGAAGAAGAAGCTGATCCTGCCAATGCTCATCATCATCGGTACCTTCATTGCCAACCTGTTCTTCGATACCAATATCATGGTGCTCATCCTCATCGACGGCATCATCGGTTTATTGTTCATGCGCGCTGCGCAGTATAATTAGGGGGTGCCGTCATGATCTATGGATTGCTCTTTTGGGAATTTTTTAAAGTCGGCATCTTCTGTGTCGGCGGCGGCTATGCCTCTATGCCGCTCATTCAGGCCAGCGTCGTCGACACCTTCCATTGGCTGACCATGAGTGAATTCGTCGATATCTTTACGATTTCGCAGATGACGCCGGGGCCGATCGGCATCAATGCAGCGACTTTCGTCGGCACCCGTATCGCAGGTCTTCCCGGGGCCATTGTGGCCACCATGGGCTTTGTCACGCCGTCCTTTTTCTTGGGCATCATCCTGGCCCGTATCTTTTTGAAGTACGGCGACATCGGACCGATTCGCGGCATCTTAAACGGTCTGCGTCCGGCCGTCGTAGCCCTCATCTGCGTCGCCAGCCTGAGCTTTATTCTCCTGGCTTTGTGGAATACGGAAGCACTGCCTTCCGATTGGCTGGGCTTCAGCCGCGGCGGTCTTCTCATCCTCATCGGGGCCATTATCGCCACTCGCAAGAAAATCGGCGTCATCAAGGTTCTCCTCGGTTCCGGTGTCTTAGGCCTGGTACTGGGGATGGCCGGCCTTATCTGATTTCACAATACTCCAGGTTAATACCTTTCAAGAATCGGCTCGGCAGATAGCTCTGACGACCCAATCCTTGGTGCCAGCTTAGATACAGCCTCTTTTTTGCTCGCGTCATGGCGACATAAAAGAGGCGTTTTTCTTCTTCTATATCCCCTTTTTGGCGGGCCCAATAGGTAGGGAAGATATGGTCTTCTAAACTGGCCATAAAGACGTAGTCGAATTCAAGGCCCTTGGCCTGGTGAATGGTAATGATGGGTATTTTCGGGTCTTTGGCCAGCATGCTGTCGAGCTCGCTGTTGGAGAGGGCCGCCATCTTGAGAAATTCGGTCAGGGCGTCGCGAGGATTCTGTCCGGCGTCGTCTGTTTCCTTCGCGATGCGGTAGAGCTTGCGTATATTTTCCAGCCGGTCGATATGGTTGGACTCATCAGAGCTGTCGAGATGTGTTTGATACCAAACTTTAACGCCGCAGTCATTCATGACGGACGTAATGACTTTGATGGGCCGAACCTGGTAGGATAAGCGCCGTAACTCTTCCATTCCCCGGCTGAAGGGCGCAAAGAGCGGGAGATAGATGGCCATCGCGGCTCGGCGGATCGGTTCTATCGGGCGAATCTTCTCGTCGATGGCATACATCAGGAGTCCGGCTGTGGCTAAGATGTCGTCGAAGGCGTCGTGCGTCGGTTTATGGTCGATAGGAAAGTGGTGGCTCAAGGTTTCTAATTTATGATTACGCAAGGTGGGATAAAAGCGGCGGTAGATATCGAGGGTATCGTAATAAGGAAAGTCGGCCCTTTCAGACATGCCCAGTCGCTGCAATTCGCTCTGGAGGATGGACAGGTCATAGGTTACGTTGTGGCCGACGATGACAGCGTCTTTGGCAAAGTCTAAAAATTGCGTTAAGGCTTTTTGGGGAGGCACGCCTTCAGCGGCCAGTTTTTCGTCACTGATGTGGTGGACGTAGTACGACGTGCCGACGGGGCGCAGGGCCTTTACATAGGTATTAAACTTATCTTTTACCTGCCCCTTGGCATCGAGGCGGATGGCGGCGATTTGGATGATTTCATCCTGGGTCGTGTCCGTGCCTGTACTTTCGACGTCGAAGACGACCAGCCGTTCTTGGGATAAGGCTGTCAATAAGAGCCCGTAAGGATCGCCCGTTTGATGGGATAGGGGATCGATAAAATCACTGAGCATGAGGCCCACTTTGCGATAGGAATCGCTTTCAATCGTTTCTACCGTACGCCGGCCGATGCGGGGGACGAAGCGCTGGACGATTCGCTTCAGACTGAGGTTGTCGTGTTTATTCATCAGCAATCGAAGATAAGCCAGGACGTCCTTGCATTCCTGCCGTTTAAACAGGTGAAACTGGTCGATGCAGGTAACCGGCAGCTGCTGGTCTTGCGGGTACTTTTGGTTGTGCGAGGTAATGCCCATCCAGATGAACTTAGCCTGGCGGTTGTCGCGGACGAGGATGCAGGTCTTTAGGCGCTCTTCAGGAGGCAGGGCCTTGATTTCCCGGAAAATCCAGCGGGATTCTTCCATCCAGGTGCCGGCTTTATGAAGGACGATGGGTTCGCCGGGATCTTTTGAGGCCGAGATGCCCCGTTCGGTATAGATGCTCTGGACGGTCACTTTTCCTAAGAGGCGAAATAAGAAGGTCTGACCGGCTTCCAACAGGAGTTGGGTGGACCTGTAATTGGTGGTGAAGGTAATTTCAAGGGGCTGATAGCCGTCTCGAAATTCTTTCCAAATGTATTCGGGATAGGAGCCACGCCATTCGTAAATGGTTTGGAAGTAGTCGCCGCAGAGGAGGATGTTGCGGTCCGGGAAGAGGCGGCTGATGACGGTGTATTCGACTTCACTCGTATCCTGCATTTCGTCGACGGAGATGAAGCGGAACTTTTCCCGCCAGCGGCGGCAGATGGCGTCGTCTTGGAGAAATTCATAGGCCCCGGTAATGAGGTCGGTAAAATCGATGGCATGGTTGTCGGCAAGGGCAATATCGTACTCCCAGACAAGGTCTTCCCCGTACTCGGAGAGCCAACCTTTGAGGTCATCTTGTATATTGGTAAAATCGCGCAGGCCGGGGATGACGCGTTTCTTTTTTTCAAATTCGATGAAGGTCTGGAGTTCCGGTAAGGCCGGACGCGGTGTCATTTTCGTAAGGTCAATGGCAGCCAGAATCTGTTTACAGTCTTCGTCATCATAGATCAGAAAGTCGTTGTAGCGGTCGCTCTGCCGCTTGGTCTCTTCTTTGATGAGACTGTAGCAGAAACTGTGGATAGTCTTTACGGTGACGGCGAAACCTTCTTCCGGGACCGTTTCGATGATGCGATTCTTCAGTTCCTTACAGGCCCGGTTGGTAAAGGTCAGGCACAGGATTTCCGACCCCTTGGCCTTCTTTTGGGCTATGATATGGGCTACCCTGGCTGCCAGGACACGGGTCTTGCCGGTTCCGGCCGGGGCGTTGAGTAAAATCGATTGGGACAGCTCATTGACGACTTGCTGCTGCTGTTCGTTTAAATTCATGTTATTCCTCCGTTCCGTCGCGTCTTTTTTCATTGTAACACAGTCCCTTGACGGGGGATACTGTCTTACCATAGAAAGGCGGATTTTGATTGACAGCCACCTGTCTTTTTGATAGAATCAAAGTGTGTTTGATAAATATTTTAATCAATAAGGAGACGCACTATGACAAAATGTTTATGGACAGGTTTGTATGCCGTTTGTAAACAGTCTCCGTGTATCTAACTGAAAGCCCAAAGGTGATTTGTGTCACTTTTGGGTTTTGTTATTCCTAAGGAGGGGTCTCTGATGAAGGTAGCTTTAATTATGGGGAGCGATTCTGATTTTCCCGTTATGAAAAAAGCAGTAGCTATTTTTAAAGAATTTGGGGTAGACTATGAAGTCTTATTGGCATCAGCCCATCGGACACCGGCTGCCGTTCGTGAATTCGTCACGACGGCTGAAGAACGCGGTATCGGGGCTTTTGTCGTCGGCGCCGGCATGGCAGCTCATCTGCCGGGTGTCGTTGCCAGCTACACGACGCTTCCGGTCATCGGCGTTCCTTTGGAAAGCGGCAGCTTGCAGGGCATGGATGCCCTCTTGGCCATCGTTCAGATGCCGTCGGGGATTCCCGTGGCTACGGTTGCCATTAACGGCGCTAAAAATGCGGCTCTCTTGGCCGTTCAGATCGGCGCTGTCAGCGATGCCGAATTAGCCAAGAAATACAAGGCTTATCGCGAAAACATGGCCAATGAAGTCATGGCTAAAAACAAGAAATTACAAGAAGACGTAAAAGCCCTCTAAGGGTGGTTCGCGTCCTATTTTTCTCAATAACAGGAGGTTTAATTCATGTTTTACGATCCGATTTGGGATAAGCAGCATGAAGAATGTGGCGTCTTAGGGATTTACGATAAACACCTTGATATTCCCCGTTACGTGTATTGGGGGCTCTTTGCCCTGCAGCACCGCGGCCAGGAAAGCGGCGGTATTGCTTTAACTGACGGCCAGGATATCCATACCTACCGCGGCATGGGACTCATCAGCACGGTCTTTGCCAACGGCGTACCGGAAGAAGAAGGGGGCCCCGTCGGTATCGGTCACGTCCGCTATTCGACGACCGGTTCCAACAACCCGCGCAATATCCAGCCTTTGGCTGTCTATACGCCCATGGGACAGTTGGCTTTGGCTCATAACGGCAACTTGACCAATACCCGCACCCTTCGCGAAGAACTCGACCGCAGCGGCGCTGCCTTCCAGACGACCATGGATAGTGAAATCATCGTCAACCTCATCAGCCGCAGCCAGAAAGACACGATCGAAGAACGCATCATGGAAAGCATGAACCGCATCCAAGGGGCATATTCCCTGGTCCTCATGACCAAGGATACCCTCTATGGCGTCCGCGATCCCTACGGCTTCCGTCCGCTGTGCATCGGCCGGACCGAAGAAGGCGGCTGGGTCCTGGCTTCGGAAACGTGTGCCCTCGATGCCATCGGAGCGAAATTCGTCCGCGACGTTCATCCCGGCGAAATGGTCCAGATTAACGAAAACGGAGTCAAATCGACGATCTTCGCCAAGGCACCGCGCAAGCAGATCTGTTCCTTCGAATACATCTACTTTGCTCGTCCCGACAGTGTCATCGACGGCCAGGACGTCTATCAGGCTCGCTTGAACATGGGTCGTGAAATGTGGAATGAAACCCAGTACGATGCCGATATCGTCATTTCCGTTCCCGACAGCGGCAATACGGCTGCCATCGGTTATTCCCAGGCTTCGGGTATTCCCTTTAAACACGGTCTGATCAAGAACCGCTACATGGGCCGTACCTTCATCAAGCCGAATCAGAAACAGCGAGAACTCGCTGTCCGCATGAAACTCAACGTCGTAAAATCCGTCGTACAGGGCAAGCGCATCGTCATGGTCGACGATTCCATCGTCCGCGGCACGACGAGCGGCATCATCTGTAAGCTCCTGCGGGAAGCCGGCGCCAAGGAAGTCTATATGTGCGTTTCGGCACCGCCGATTAAATATCCCTGCTTCTACGGCATCGACACGTCGGTCCGCAAGGAACTCATCGCCTCGACGTTCAGCCAGGAACAGATTCAAAAATACATCGGTGTCGACAAGCTGCACTTCATTTCCATCGACGGCCTCAATCGGGCCATTGAACACATTCCCTTGGAAGATATGTGCTTAGCTTGCTTCAATGATGATTATCCTACGGATACGCCGCAGATGAACGAGGAAGGAGAAAAATATGCTCTCGAACACAAATAAAGGATTGACCTATGCCGATGCCGGTGTCGATATCGACGCAGGCAATAAAGCCGTCGAATTGATGAAAGACTCTGTAAAAGCTACGTACCGTCCGGAAGTCCTCGGGGACCTCGGCGGTTTTGGCGGCCTCTTTTCGCTCATGAACAGCGATATTAAAAAGCCGGTCCTGGTCAGCGGCACCGATGGTGTCGGCACCAAACTGCGTCTGGCTATCTTGATGGACAAACACGATACGGTCGGTCAGGACTGCGTCGCCATGTCGATCAATGACGTCCTCGTTCAGGGTGCAGAACCCTTATTCTTCCTCGACTATATCGCCGTCGGCAAGCTCGACCCGGTTCAGGTCGCCTCCATTGTAAAAGGGGTAGCCAATGCCTGCCAGGAATCGGGCTGCGCCCTCCTCGGTGGTGAAACGGCTGAAATGGCCGGCTTCTATGCCAAAGACGACTATGATCTGGCTGGCTTTGGTGTCGGCATCGTCGACCGCGACAAAATCATCACCGGCGAAACGATCAAGGCCGGCGACGTCCTCATCGGCCTGCCGTCGACAGGCGTCCACTCCAACGGCTTCTCCTTGGTCCGCAAGATCGTCTTTGAACGCCAGCAGATGAAGCTCGACCAGTACGTCGATGAATTGGGCATGACCATCGGTGAATGCCTGCTGACACCGACCCGCCTCTATCCGCGTCCGTGCCTGCCGATCATTAAAAACTTTACCGTAAAAGGCATGGTCCACATTACCGGCGGCGGTTTCTATGAAAATATTCCCCGCGTCCTTCCTAAGGGCGTCGGCGTCGATATCGATGTCACGTCGTGGCCGCAGCTGCCGATTTTCTCGCTCCTGCAAAAATGGGGCGGCGTCGATGCGAAAGAAATGTACCGCACCTTCAACATGGGCATCGGCATGATCATGATCGTCGATGAAAAGGATGCCGACAGCATTCTCAAGAATTTGGCAGACCGCGACGAAAAAGCTTACGTCATCGGCAAAGTCGTAGACTCGGACGTACCCGTTACGTTGCGGGGAGGCGTGTTCCATGACTAAGAAAAAGATGGTCATTTTTGCCTCGGGCCGCGGCTCCAATGCCATTGCCCTCCACGATGCCGTCGAAGCCGGTACCATCAAGGCCGACATCAAGGCCCTGGTCTGCGATATCCCCGGCGCGCCGGTCATGGATCGGGCCCGGGAATGGGGCATACCGGTCATCTTAGCCGACCGCAAGGCCTTTGATTCGAAAGAAGCTTTTGAAGCATATATCCTCGACGCCATTGCCCCTTATGAAGCCGACGTCATCTGCCTGGCCGGCTTCATGCGCCTCTTGAGCGGCGATTTCATCTCCCATTATGAGCACAAGATGCTCAATATCCATCCGGCCCTCTTGCCGTCCTTCCGCGGCCTCCACGCTCAGCGTCAGGCTATTGAAGCCGGCGTCAAGATTGCCGGCTGCACGGTTCACTTCGTCGTGCCCGATATGGATGCCGGGCCGATTATCCTGCAGTCGGCCGTGCCGGTCTATGAAGATGATACGGAAGATACGCTGGCAGCTCGGATCCTGACGAAGGAACATCCGACCTACATCAAGGCAGCGGCACTCTTTTGTGACGACAAACTGACGGTCCGCGGCAATGTCGTCATGGGAACACAGGAATAGGAGGTAGGTTAGCATGAAGGTAAAACGCGCACTCATTAGTGTATCTGATAAAACGGGCGTCGTCGAATTGGGCAAAGCCCTGGCGGCTCTCGGCATTGAAATCATTTCGACGGGCGGCACCATGCGCACCTTAAAGGAAGCGGGCGTACCGGTCATCGCCGTTCAGGACGTAACGGGCTTTCCGGAAATGATGGACGGCCGCGTCAAGACCTTGAACCCCAAGATTCACGGCGCCATTTTGGCGGTCCGCGACAATCCGGAACACGTGAAAGCCATGAAGGATCACGATATTACGCCCATTGACTTGGTCGTCGTCAACCTCTATCCCTTCCAGCAGACCATTGCCAAACCGAATGTCACCCTGGCTGAAGCCATTGAAAACATCGACATCGGCGGTCCCTGCATGGTCCGCGCTTCGGCCAAGAACAATAAGTACGTCGCCATCGTTACCAATCCCGATAAGTACAGCGAAATCATTTCCATCCTCCAAAAAGACGGCGCTTTTTCCGATGAATACCGCTTGGAATTAGCTCAGGAAGCCTTTCATCATACGGCCGTCTACGATACGGCCATTGCGGCATATCTGGCTGAACAGGTTGAGAAGGGGGCTGCAAAGTGATGAAGGTAGCAGTCATCGGCGGCGGCGGCCGCGAACATACCCTGGCCTGGAAATTAGCGCAGAGCCCGAGTGTCGATGCCCTGTACGCCATTCCCGGCAGTGCAGCCATGGCTGACGTTGCCAAGTGCGTCGATATTTCCTTATCGGACCTCGAAGGCATCGCCGATTATGCCGTTTCGGAAGGCATCGACATGCTCGTCGTCGGTCCGGAAGTTCCCTTGACGGAAGGCTTAGCCGACGTGGCTCAGGCCAAGGGCTTAGCTGTTTTCGGCCCCAACAAAGCGGCGGCTCAAATGGAAGGCTCCAAGGTCTTTGCCAAGAATATCATGAAGAAATACCAGATTCCGACGGCAGCCTATGCCTCCTTTACCGACGGAGACGCGGCGAAAGCCTACATCCGCGAACAAGGCGCTCCTATCGTCGTTAAAGCCGACGGCCTGGCTGCCGGCAAAGGCGTCGTCGTAGCTCAGACCGAAGAAGAAGCCATCGACGCCGTCAATGCCATGATGGAAGACCATATTTTCGGCGCTTCCGGCGGCCGCATCGTCATTGAAGAATGCATGGTCGGAGAAGAAGCAAGCCTTCTGGCCTTCGTCGATGGCAAGACCATCGTGCCCATGATTTCGGCTCAGGACCATAAGCGCATCTTCGATAACGATGAAGGTCCCAATACGGGCGGTATGGGTGCCTATGCCCCGGCTCCGGTCTTTACGCCGGCCATCCAAAAAGTCGTCGAAGACACGATTTTACGACCCGTCGTAGACGGCCTCAAAGCCGAAGGCATTACCTATCAGGGCTGCCTCTATGCCGGCCTCATGATTACTGAAGACGGCCCGAAAGTCGTCGAATTCAACTGCCGTTTCGGCGACCCGGAAACGCAGGCCGTCCTGCCCCTTCTTGACGGCGATTTGGCGCAGATCATGTACGCCTGCACCAAGGGGACCTTGTCCCCGGATATGGTTCACTGGAAGGATGCCTCTGCCTGCTGCGTCATCATGGCCTCGGCCGGCTACCCGGCTTCGTCTCATAAGGGAGACGTCATCAGCGGCCTCGACGGCATCGACAGCGATGATACGATGGTATTCCATTCGGGAACGGCCAAACAGGATGGGGCCTATGTGACCCATGGCGGCCGTGTTCTCGGCGTAACGGCTGTGGCACCGGATCTTAAAAGTGCCATTGAAAAGGCTTATGACAAGGTGGATCAGATCCACTTTGACGGCCAGCAAGTCCGCCGTGACATCGGTGCCAAAGGATTGAAACACTTGCCGTAATTGCTTACGGTTTATGAAGCCCCTTTTCGTCAAAGGGGCTTTCTTTCTATCAGGCAAAACCTGCATTGCGGAGACAGGAGGGAGATAGGTGGTACAATTTATCACGCCGTATGAGGCGGCTCGACTGGTTGGCGATGAGATGACCCTGGCTGTCAGCGGTCAAGCCGGATTTGGTACGCCGGACGGTTTGTTCAAGGCCCTGCACGATCGATATGCTGAGGAAGGCCGTCCGCGTAGCCTGACATTAGTGAAAATAGCCGGCACCAGTGACGGCGGGGGACGGGGCGGCGACCGACTGGCGGCAGATGGTCTCTTACAGACGATCATTACCAGCCATTTCGGTGCCGAAAAGAAACTAGCTGATAAGGTGGCCGACAATGACTGCCTGGCCTATACCGTACCGGCCGGAACCTTATTGGCCTTGTATCGGGCCATGGCTTCCGGGAGAAAGGGTGTCTGGACTGACATTGGCCTGCACACCTTGGCGGATCCGCGCCTCGACGGCAGCAAGGCAAATGACAAGACCATAGCTGAAGGCAAGGACATCGTCCGCCGCGTTTCCATCGACGGCGACGATTATCTTTACTATCCGACTTTTCCTATCGATGTTTGTTTTATCCGAGGCTCGTTAGCCGATGAAGACGGCAATATTTCCCTCGAGCGGGAAGCCATGATCGGTGAACAGTTCGAAGTCGCCGCAGCCACGCACCAGTCAAAAGGCCTGGTCGTCGTTCAAGTCGAAGACGTCGTGCCCCGGGGACGCCTCGATTCGCGGTTGGTGAAGATTCCCCATTTTCTCGTCGACTACATCGTCGTGCCTCGCCCGAAATATCACGTCCAAAGTTTTGCCGCAAGGGGCTACCGCCCGGAACTGAGCGGGGAGAAAAAGATCGTCCTCCGTTCGCTGCCGCCTCATCCTTTGGATAACCGCAAGATCTGCGCCCGCAGGGCTGCTCTTGAACTAAAGGATGACGACGTCATGAATCTCGGTATCGGCATTCCCGAAATCATCGGCTCTGTGGCTGCTGAAGAAGGTTTTGGCACCCGCCTTACCCTGGCTGCTGATTCGGGCATCATCGGCGGCATCCCCTTATCAGGCCTCGATATGGGGGCGGCCATCAATGCCGAAGCGGAATTGAAGCTGGCCGATATGATCGACATCTGCCACGGCGGCGCCCTCGACATCTGTGCCTTAGGCTTGGCCGAAATCGATGCCAAGGGGAATGTCAATGTATCGAAATTCAACGGCCGCGTTACCGGGCCCGGCGGCTTCATGGACCTGACCCAGGCGACGAAGAAGCTGATCTTCATGGGGACCTTTACGGCCGGTCACCTGCGGGAACACTGTGAGAACGGAAAATTAATCATCGACCACGAAGGGCGTTATAAAAAATTCAAGAAGACTGTCGAACAGATTACTTTTTCCGGAACCTATGCGGCGGCCCGGCATCAGGACGTCTTGGTCATTACCGAGCGGGCCGTGTTCCGCTTGACGCCAAATGGCCTGATGCTGACCGAAGTGGCACCGGGCATCGATATAGAGCGGGATATCCTAGCCCAAATGGAATTCAGACCCCTCATGGCAGCCGATATAAAAACGATGGATCCTCGTATTTTCTATCCGGAAGCTATGGGAATGTAAAGGAGAGAGACTATGGAATATCGTATTGAAAAAGACTCAATGGGAGAGATTAAAGTCCCGGCAGATAAACTCTGGGGCGCTCAGACCCAGCGCAGCTTTGAAAATTTTAAGATCGGTACGGAAAAGATTCCCGCCGAAATGGTCACCGTCTTTGCCTATCTGAAAAAAGCGGCAGCCTTGACCAATAAAGAACTGGGCGTCGTCGATGCCGATAAGGCCGATGCCATCGCCGCGGCCTGTGACGATATTTTGGCAGGGAAACTGGACGGCAATTTCCCACTGGCCGTTTGGATGACCGGCAGCGGGACTCAGTTCAATATGAACGTCAATGAAGTCGTAGCCCACCGGGCGGCAGCTATTCTCAAAGAAAAAGGGAAAGAGCAGCGCATCCATCCCAATGACGACGTCAACCATTCCCAAAGTTCGAACGATACCTTCCCGACAGGCCTTCACATGGCCGGTGTCCTGCTCATTGAACAGCAGCTGTTCCCGGCCATGGATGCCATCTATAAGGCGCTCCATGACAAACAGGAAGCCTTTAAGGATATCGTAAAAATCGGCCGCACCCACTTGCAGGATGCGACGCCTTTGACCCTGGGACAGGAATTCAGCGGCTGGGCCCGCATGATCGAACGCAATAAAGAAATGCTCCGCTGCGGCGTCGATTTTCTTCGCGATCTGGCCATGGGTGGGACGGCCGTCGGTACGGGTATCAACTGTCCGAAAGGCTATGACCGCCGCTTTGCCGAAATCGTCAGCGACCTGACGGGGACGACCTTCCATACGGCGCCGAACAAGTTCCAGTCCCTGACCAGTAAGGATGAATTAGTCGTCGTTCACGGCATGCTGAAGAGCCTAGCCTGTGACCTCATGAAAATGGCCAACGACATCCGCTGGCTGTCGTCAGGACCGCGCTGCGGCATCGGTGAAATCCGCATTCCCGAAAATGAACCGGGCAGTTCCATCATGCCCAGTAAAGTCAACCCGACGCAGTGCGAAGCCGTAACCATGGTCGCCGTCCAGGTCATGGGCAACGATGCGACATTGGGCTTTGCTGCCAGCCAGGGCAACTTTGAACTGAACGTCTTCATGCCGGTCATCGCTTACAACCTCATCCAATCGATCCGCCTCTTATCGGACAGCATGGAATCCCTGCGCAAGCACTGCATCGTCGGAATCGAACCGAATGAAGAACGAATCGAGACCAACCTCTATAACTCCTTGATCCTGGTCACGGGACTCGTTCCCTTAGTCGGCTACGATAAGGCCTGCACCATTGCCAAGACGGCGGCCAAAGAAGGGCTGACACTGAAAGAATCAGCCATTCAATCCGGCTGGGTTACGGCGGAACAATTCGATAAGGCCATGGACCCGGCAAAACTGGCGGGTATCCGTTGACATCTTTTTTCCATTTTTTTATGGATTAAGAAATAATTTGTACTAAATTTCTCCAAAACCTTTTGCACTTTTTGAGATGTAGTGATAGAATAGATGTACCAATATCTCATCATTATATTTTGAATAGGAGTGGATAGCATGGGTTTTATTAAAGAGTTTAAAGAATTCGCCATGCGGGGGAATGTCCTTGATATGGCAGTCGGTGTCGTTGTCGGCGGTGCGTTTGGCAAAATCGTCACGTCTCTTGTCAACAATATCATCATGCCGCCAATCGGTGTACTCCTCGGCGGAATCGATTTTTCAGACTTCTTCATTCCTTTGAGCCTGAACGGCCAAAAGGTAGAAACCTTGGCCGACGCCAAGGCAGCCGGTATTCCGGTCATTGCTTACGGCTCTTTCCTCAATACGATTCTTGAATTTTTAATTATCGCCTTCGCTATTTTTATCGTCATCAAGCAGCTCAACCGCCTGATGCCGAAACCGGCACCGGTTCCGGAGTCGCGCCTTTGCCCGTTCTGCCGTCAACCGGTGGCTGACGATGCTACGCGCTGCCCGCACTGCACCAGCGAATTGCCGGCTGCCAATAACTGATGTACCCCGATATCTTGTTTTAAAGATCACGATAACAGCCTGCTGTCTGAGACGGCAGGCTGTTTTTATGGTTCATTGATGATGGATAGCGGCTTCCTTTTCAGTTGATTTTTTTGCTTAAGATTTGCTACAATAGAAAAACGAAAGGAAAGGGGGACCCTTCTTGCAGTTTTATACGTATGCCTATCTCGAAAGCCAGGCCCATGTGAACTATTTATTTCAATACGGTCTGATTTTCTTTATTTTGGTGGCCTTGATCGTCATTACGGCCAAATATATGAGCAACCGTTTGAAATCGAAGTATCGTGATTTGAGCATTATTCTGCTGTTGATCGGCTTATTCTTGATCGGGTCTAATTGGGACAGTTACAGCCGGCAGCGGGAAACTACGGAAAATACGTCGCGGATGACCCAGTTTCTCGATACTTTCAGCGATAATATGACCCTTTCGAAGTCGGATATTGCCGTCAATTCCCTGCGCCTCCAGGATGGGATGCTGGTTAAGATTCGCGATGATTACTACCGTATCGATTTCAACAGCAGTTATACGGCGTACCGCATCAATCGTGTATACTTGATTCAAAAAGACGTCAAACTCGTCGACGTGTCACATTAGGAGGGGCCATGTTTCCGTATTCCATGATTTTCGCTAAACTGGGCCTGGGACTGTTGGCCCTCATTTTACAGATTAATCTCTTAGGCAAACGCAATCTGGCGCCGACGTCGGCCCTGGACCAGATACAGAACTACGTCCTCGGTGGTATTATCGGCGGCGTCATTTATAACGATACGATCAGCATCTTTCAGTTTCTCATGATCATGGTCGTCTGGACGATTTTGGTCATGACCTTGAAGTACTTGAAATCCGTCAGCCGTCACATTCGCATCCTCGTCGACGGCAAGCCGGTCATCCTCATCGAGCAGGGGGAACTTCAGACCGAAACCTGCCTGCGTTCGGGCATCCAGGCCTTTGAACTGCAGATGAAGCTGCGGGCCATGGGCGTCCAGCGCATTCAGGACGTCAAGCGGGCCGTCCTCGAGCAAAACGGGCAGTTGACGGTCGTCCAAATGGGGGAAGACAATATCCGCTTTCCCATCATTGCCGACGGTCAGATCAACACCGATGTCCTGCTGCTGATCGAAAAAGACTCGGACTGGCTCATGCATGAATTGACTCGTCAGGGCTATGAGCCGCGGGATATCTTTTTAGCTGAATACCTCGACGGCGAGGTCATCCTCTATCCCTATCCACCCAATTCCCATGATTGATAGAAAGCACGATGGCGCTTATGTTCACCGTCGTGCTTATTTTTTTGCCGATAGAGGGTAATTGATAGACGAAGTGTCTTGACTTTTTTGAATCATGGATTATAATAATAAAGTAGTTTGAATTGAAACTATATAGTTTGAATTAAAACCAATGGAGGAGTGGACCACGTGGACTTAGAAGCCTTGCATATTTTATTATTGATCGGATTTCATCGCTCGAGCCGGGAAATTGCCCGATATATAAAAAAAGAGGGTCTCATGCCCGGTCAGCCGAAGATTTTAGAATACTTATGGTTCCACGACGGAGCTAGCCAGAAAGACATCGGTCAAAAATGTATCATCGATAAATCGACGGTGACCAGCCTCCTCAAGCGAATGGAAAAACTGGAACTCATTCGAAAAGAAACTCGTCCCGATGACCAGCGCGGCGTGTCTATTTTCTTGACCAAAAAAGGCTGGGAAAAAGCCAAACGCATCCGTGAAGTCATTTACGGACTAGATGACTTCATGTGGCAGGGCATTGAACCGGAAGAAAAACAGCAGTTTATAGAAACGTTCCAGAAAATCATTAAAAATCAGAAGAAGTGGGGGGATTGATGTTGCGTCACATGCATTATAAAGGGATTCGGATTCCTGTGTTTATCCTAAGTATTTTAATCAATGCCTTGGGCATCGACCTGATTATCGTTGCCGGATTCGGGTCATCTCCTATATCGAGTGTACCTATCGTTATCAGCCTGTATTCGAATTGGACCTTCGGTGAGATAACTTTTTTAGCAAATATCTTGTTTATTGCCGCTCAAATCGCTTTGCTGCGGCGGCAATTCCGTCCCATAGAAGGCCTTCAGTTGGGGATTAGCATTATTTTCAGTGCCTCCCTCGATCTGTATATGCCATTTTTATCGGGGCTGCAGGGACATTCCTGGCCGGTGGCTTTTCTCATCCTTCTCATGGGCTGTGCCGTCCTGGCCTTCGGCATCTGCCTGGAAGTGGCCTCGCAGGTCCTCATGGTTCCCGGTGACGGCATTGTAAAAGCCATTGCTCAAACGGCGAAGATTCGCATGGGTACGGCTAAAGTGGCCTTCGATTCGACCTTGGTTGTCATGGCCTTGTGCGTATCCCTTTTCTATGGCGGTGACCAGACTTTTGCCGCTATCGGTGTTGGCACCATCGTATCGGCCATAGCTGTTGGCAGACTGGTCAACTTCTTTAACCGCCATTTCTTCTTTATTGAACGCCTGGCGCGGCTCTCCTTGGCAGATAAAAATGGGGGACCGATGATTTTGGCGAAAGAATCTTCGTGATGGACAGCCGTCAACGGAGGAGACTTCCTTTCGATAAAAAGAGGCCCGGCAGCGCAGTAGCGTTGCGAACCTCGTTCTATGATGTATTTTTAGGAATTTTCGGTTAAAGGGTCCGCCTGTTGGGGGACGCTTTCGCGGACGATCAGTTCTGTCCCCGTGGCCACATTTCGCGGGGTTGCCTTGGGATTGCGGATGCGCCAACGGAGGGTTTCGACGGCTGATTTCCCTAAGTTTTCACAGGGAACTTCGACGGAACTTAAAGGCGGCTGGGCATATTCAGCTAAGGGGATATTGTCAAAGCCGATGACGGCAATGTCTTCGGGAATGCGCAGGCCACGCTGCTGCAGGGCCCGGATGGCGCCGAGGGCGATGAGGTCGTTATCAGCGATGAAAGCTTCAGGAAGGGTGCAGCCTCGTTCTAAGAGGGCATTCATATCCTGCTGAGCGGCTTCGATGGATGGGGACAACTCGTAGACCTTAGTGTCATCTATTTTTTTGTGGAGCTGATTCATGGCGTACGTATAGCCCAGGTAGCGCATTTCAAAATTCGTGATCGGGACCGAGCTTCGCAGGTAGCCGATATCGCTCAGCCCTTGATCGTGAAGGTAGTGAACGGCCTGCCATACGCCGTCTAAATTATGGATGGATACCATATCGAGGGGCGAGGCCGTCAGCTCGTTGTCGAGGACGACGATGGGAAGGGGGGCGCTTGCAACGAGGGGCAGATCGTCATGTTCCATTTCCGTGCCTAGCATCAAGATTCCCGACGCTTGGGCAGCAGCGGCTTCGGCAATGCACGATGCCAGTTGATCCTGGCCGTCGCAGTAGGTGATGGTCAAGGTGTAGTGATGCGCCCGGGCCGCTTTTTCGACGGCTACGACGAGGCGGGTGAAAAATTGGGTACTGGTGATGATACTGCCCGATTTACGGTAGATTAAAAAATTGATGACCCCTTGTGGAGCTACGGCCTTTTTGCTCGTCGTGCCGCGGTATCCAAGGCGGTTGGCCAGATTCAATACGGCGAGCCGCGTTTCTTCATTGACGCCGGGGCGTCCGTTTAAAGCAAGAGAGACCGTGGCCGGAGAAACTCCCAGTTGTTCTGCAATGTCTTTGATGGTCACTGTTGCCATTTCATACCTCCTGCTTTTATAAAAATTTATGCATATCTGTTGAAATTATAAATCGATTCAATTAAAAGTGTAGCACGTCATAAAATGATAGTAAAGTCAGAAATCGGATCTAAGGCATAAAAAGAGCCTTCCTTCAGTATGGGACCTCAGCAGTCTGCCTATGGCAGCTGTTCATGAGGAACCCGGTGGAGGAGAGGCTCTTTTTTCGTTATGCCTGAAGGAGTTCGACGTAGCGGATAATCAAGTCAGCTGCCTTGTCGAGGGGGATTTTTGAAGCGTTGATGGATAAAGAATATTTTTCAGGCTGTCCCCAACGTTCTCCCGTATAGTATTCGTAATAATCGGCCCGTTTCTGGTCTTCAGTCTTGATTTCCTGAAGGGTCTTGCCGTCATATTCTGTCCGGCCGCGTTCGGTACGGAAATCGTCGTCGGCGCAGATAAAGAAGGAATAGTGTTTGGAAAAGTCGCGCAGGACGAAGTCGCCGCAGCGGCCGAGGATGATGCAGGAACCCGATTTTGCCAGTTGGCGGATGATTTTCGATTCAGCGACGAACATGCTCGTGTCTGACGGGCCTTCAGCAGCCCCAAAAGAATAGAAGGGGATGAACCCGAGGGGGGCCGGCTCGCTCGTTTCCAGGGCCTTTAATTGTTCTTCCGTCCAGTTGCTGATCCCGAGTTCTTTGGCAGCCGAATCGATGATTTGACGGTCGTACAAGTGAAAGCCTGTTTTTTTAGCGAGGAGCTGGGCGACTTCACGGCCGCCGCTGCCGTATTGACGACTGATGCTGATGATCGTTCTTTTATCCATGAGTAATTATCCTTCCTTTCGTGGTGTGATGGATATTAGTGAGCCTGTTCGGCCTGGGCATACAAGCCGGCCAATTCCAAATGGATCTTGCGGACTGCGGCTTCGTCGAGGTCGTATTGGTTGAGGAAGTAGTAGCTGATGACATGGCAAGCGATGGGAAGCGCAGCGGTAATGGCTAAGATGCCGCTGGCAACGGCCGGCGTAATGGCGGCGCCCGGCTGATAGCTGACGAAGGTCAAAATCAGACCGATGCCGGCGCCGACGAGACTCATGGCAAATTTCTGAGAGAAGAGGGCGACGGCGCCGAGGACACCGGCCATCTTCTTATTGAACTTAAGCTGGCACAAATCGGCGCAGTCTGCCGGAAGGGCCCAGTAGACGACGATGCCGAGTTCGCCGAAGAAGGTCGATAAGATGAGGAACAGGGACGACAAGAGATAGTGTTCTGGCGGAATGATGAGAATCGGAGCGGCCGTTACAGCAGCGCCTAAGGTAGCGACGCGGAGCATGGCCAACTTGTTGAAGACTTTTTTGCGGATGAGCCACATGGATACGATGGGAGCGACGATGCCGGCAATGGAGAAAGCCGATAAGAGGCCCGTCAGGTAGGCGTCGTTCTGGGCCAAATAGTACTTGGCGTAATAGATGGCGGAGCTGCCTTTAAAGGTGAAGGCGGCCTGCGTCAAGGCAAAGAAGATGTAGAAACTGCGAAGCGTTCGGGTCTTAGCAATGATTTTAATTTTAGAAAAGAGGGTGTCATTTTCGTCTTTGACGATCAGCGGATGGCTGCGTTCTTTAGTGCCGAAGAAGCAGGCCAAGGTACAGCAGGCGGCGAGGATACCGATGATGATCATGGCGTGGCTGTAAGCCTGGGCTTCATGGGCTTTGTCGTAGGTGGCAACGAACATTGGGACGACGGCCGAGCAGAGCAGGAAGGCCGACTTGGCCAAGGGGAAACGGTAGGAATTGATGGCCAGGCGTTCTGCCGGATTATCGGTCAGGACCGAGAGCAGGCCGACGTAAGGAACGACGGTGCTGGCATACATCAGGATCAAGAAAATATAGGTTACAAAGGCGTAAATCAATTTCCCTGTGTAGGATAAGTCGGGAGCAAGAAAGACTAAAAAGCAAGATAAGCCGTAGGGGATGGCTAAGTACAGCAAGAAGGGACGGTAATGACCGTGTTTCGTTTCGTGACGGTCGGCAAAGTTGCCGATGATCGGATCCGAAAAGGCATCGACCAGCCGGGCGATGAGGAATAAGGCCCCCATGGCACTGGCTGTAAGGCCGACGACGTCGGTGTAGAAGTAGGGAAGAAACATCATGGTCATACCGAAGAAGATGTTGGCCGAAGAATCTCCAAGGCCGTAACAGATTTTTTCGCGGATACTGATGTGATCAGCTGCAGGTTGCATATATATCGCACTCCTTTTTAAATAATTAAAACCGTTAGTTAAACTATATGCTAAATATTACCATTAAATTTAATTAAAATCAAGAGTGATATACCATGAAATCATTTAAATTTCGATGTATTGTTGGCATAAATGGCGCTATATAATGAATTTTATTATATATTAACGCGTAAATACCTAAAAATAACCGGGAAAATTTTTATTTAAACTATTGAAATTTTTAATTAAATAATTTATAATGGGTTCAAGAAGTTTAAGAACACAAATACGTATGCCTAAGCTTAAAGGAGGCTTTATCATGACTACTATTAAAATCGGTTTTGCGCCGACACGACGCAGCATTTTTAGCGCCCCCGATGCCGTCAAGTATCGAGGATTGACGAAACAGAAGTTGGAAGAGTTAGGTATCTCCTTCGTCGATATCGACGATATCAATGAAGAAGGCCTGCTCTATGATGAAAAGGACCGGTTGAAGATTGTCGAAAAGTTTAAAGCAGAAAAGATCGACGGCCTGTTCCTGCCGCACTGTAATTTCGGGACCGAGTATGAATGTGCCCGCTTGGCCAAAGACTTGAACGTTCCCGTCCTCTTGTGGGGCCCCCTCGATGAACGGCCGGATGAAAAGGGCATTCGCCTGCGCGATACCCAGTGTGGCCTCTTTGCTACCGGTAAAGTACTTCGTAGGTTTAGAGTCCCTTTTACGTACATGACCAACTGTCGTCTCGACGATCCCGTCTTTGAACGGGGCCTTAAAGATTTCCTAGCTGTCTGTAACGTCGTCAAGACCTTCCGCAATATCCGCATCCTGCAGATCGGTCCCCGTCCTTATGATTTCTGGTCGACCATGTGCAATGAAGGGGAACTCTTAGAAAAGTTCAACATTCAACTGGCACCGATCCCGATGCCGGAACTGACGGAAGCCGTCGCCAAGGCCAAAGCCGAAAAGACGGAAGTCGACAAGGCCGTTGCTTACATCCGCTCCCACATGGATGTCCGCATTAAAGACGACGAAGTCGAAAACGTAGCCGGCCTGTACGTCGCCATGAAAGGACTGATGGAAAAATACGGCTGTAACGCCGGTGCCATCCAGTGCTGGAATGCTCTCCAGGGTGAACTCGGTGTCATGCCTTGTGCCGCTAACGCCATGCTCAATGAAATCGGGATTCCCATGGTCTGTGAAACGGATATCCACGGTGCTATTACGGCTCTCCTAGTAGAAGCGGCAGCCCTCGACGGCACGCGTTCCTTCTTTGCCGATTGGACCATCCGTCATCCGGATATTGAAAATGGGGAACTCCTGCAGCACTGCGGTCCCTGGCCGATTTCGGTTGCCAAGGAAACGCCGAAACTGACCTACCCCTTAGCCTTTGACTATCCGGGTAGCCTGACGGCCGAAGCCAAACACGGCGATATCAGCCTGGTGCGCTTCGACGGCGACAACGGCGAATATTCCCTGCTTCTCGGCAACGCCAAGGGCGTCGATGGACCGGCCGGCATGGGCACCTACCTCTGGGTCGAAGTAGACAACATCAAACGGTTGGAAGCTAAAATCGTAGAAGGCCCTTATATTCACCACTGTGTCGGCATCCATAAGGATGTAGTCCCTGTATTATATGAAGCTTGTAAGTATATCGGCGTCGCTCCGGATCTCTATGATCCCATTGAAGAAGACGTTAAGGCATATTTGAGAGGAGAATAAAAATGGATCTTCGTGCAAAAGCTATTGATATCCGAAAAGATATCGTCAATCTGATTTACCACGCCGGAACAGGCCACATCGGCGGCGACCTCAGCGTTACCGACATTTTGGTCGACTTATATTATAAACAGATGAATGTCGGACCCGACAAGGTACAGGATCCGGAACGCGACCGCTTCGTTCTCAGTAAAGGCCATTGTGTAGAAGCACTTTACACCATCCTGGCCGACAAAGGATTCTTCCCGAAAGAAGAACTTCAGACCTATTCCCAGTACTTATCGAAATTTATCGGCCATCCCAATAACAAGATTGCCGGCGTCGAAGTCAACAGCGGTTCCCTGGGTCACGGCCTGGCGGTTGGCGTCGGCATGGCCTTGGCCGCAAAAATGGATCAGCGCGCTTATCGGACCTACGTCGTCTTAGGTGACGGTGAATGTGATGAAGGTTCTGTTTGGGAAGGGGCTATGGCAGGTCCGCAGTATGGCCTTGATAACCTCACGGTCTTTGTCGACCGCAATCGCCTTCAGATTTCCGGTACGACGGAAGAAGTCATGGGCCAGGACAGCGCCGAAGAACGATGGGCTTCCTTTGGCTGGAACGTCTTGTCCATCCCGGGCAACGACATGGATGCCATCGACGCTGCCGTCGACCTGGCTAAACGTACGAAAGGGAAACCGACGGTCATCATCGCTAACACGACCAAGGGCTGCGGCGTATCCTTCATGGAAAATCAAGCCGGCTGGCATCACAAAGTCCCCACAGCCGATCAGGTTGCAACAGCTATGAAAGAACTCGACGAAAGGAAGGCAGCATTATGAGCAAAGCCATTAAGAAAGTAATCGCAGAATTCCTCAGTGAGGAAGCCAAGGTAAATAAAGATATCGTTGTCCTTTGCAGTGACTCCCGCGGTTCCGGTGCTCTCGGCCCTTATGCCGAAGAACACAGTGACCAATTCGTAGAAGTCGGCATTGCTGAACAGAACTTGGTCGGCATCAGTGCTGGTCTGGCTGCTGCCGGTAAACGTCCCTTTGCCGTATCGCCGGCAAGTTTCCTCTCGACGCGCAGCATGGAACAGGCTAAAGTCGACGTCGCGTATTCCCATACCAATGTCAAACTGGTCGGTATCAGCGGCGGCGTCAGCTACGGGGCTCTCGGCATGACCCATCATTCGGCAACGGATATTGCTACCATGGGATCCATCCCCGGCCTTCGCGTCTACTTCCCGAGCGACCAGTATTTGGCGACGGCCTTGATGAAAGAATTCGTCACCGACAGTGAACCAGCGTATATCCGCATCGGCCGCAATGCCGTCGAAGACGTCTATGAAGACGGAAAACTCGACTTTACCATGGATAAGGCCGTTACCGTCCAAGACGGGACGGAACTTACCATCATCGCCTGCGGTGAATTGGTCTATGAAGCGAAAAAGGCAGCCGAAACCCTGGCTGCACAGGGAAAATCCGTCCGCGTCCTCGACATGTACTGCTTGAAACCCCTTGATACGGAAGCCATTCTCAAGGCAGCTAAAGAAACGAAGGCTATCTTGACGGTCGAAGAACATTCCCCCTACGGCGGCCTCGGTGCCATGGTCGCCCAGCTTACGGCTGCTGAACATCCGACGAAGGTCGTCAACTTGACCCTGCCCGATGCACCGGTCGTTACCGGTAATTCGGCAGATATTTTCCACCACTACGGACTCGACGCCGAAGGCATCGTCAAAGCCGCCAAGGAACTGCTTTAATATGAAATCGTATATCCTCGGCATTGATCAGAGCACGCAGGGCACCAAAGTACTGCTCTTTGACGATGCCGGGACCATCTGCCATAAGGCAACTAAGTCGCACCGACAGTATATTGACGAAAAAGGCTGGGTCGAACACGATCCGGATGAAATCTGGTGTAATTTGAAGGATTTAATCCGGGACATGCTGGAAGCGGCCGACATAGACGGCCGGGATATCAAGGCCGTCGGCATCAGTAATCAGCGTGAAACGGCCATGGCCTGGAATCGTCAGACCGGACGGCCCGTCCATCGGGCCATCGTCTGGCAGTGTGCCCGGGGCGCGGCAATTTGTGAAGAACTTCGTCGTAAGGGGTTTGATTCTTTAATTAAAAATACGACGGGATTGCCTTTATCGCCTTATTTTTCAGCGGCCAAACTAGCCTGGATCCTGCGCCATGTTGAAGGTACCAAGGCCCTCATGGCTGAAGGCAATCTCTGTATGGGGACCATGGACAGCTGGCTCGTCTACTGCATGACCAAAGGTCAGGTTTTCCGTACCGATTTTTCCAATGCCTCGCGGACTCAGCTCTTTGACATTGGGCGTTTGACCTGGTCTCAGGATGTCTGCCGTGCCTTTGGCATTGAACCGTCGGCCTTACCAGAAGTGACCGATTCAAACGGTCTGTATGGAAAGACGGATTTTGACGGTATCCTGCCGGAAGCCATTCCCATCCACGCCGTTTTCGGGGATTCCCATGCGGCCTTATTCGGCCAAGCCTGCCATCGACCGGGAATGGCTAAAGCTACCTACGGTACCGGTTCTTCGGTCATGATGAATATCGGCGATAAGCCCGTTTATAGTCAGCACGGTTTGGTGACCTCCCTAGCTTGGAGTCTCTCCGGCAAGGCGACCTATGTCCTTGAAGGCAATATCAACTACACGGGAGCGGCCATTACCTGGCTCAAAGACGATTTACAGCTTATCCAATCGCCGGAAGAAACGATGAATTTAGCTAAGGCGGCCAATCCGAAAGACCGCAGCTATTTTGTGCCGGCCTTTACGGGTCTCGGCGCTCCGTACTGGGAAAGTCAGGCGACGGGCCTTTATACCGGTGTCACCCGCGTGACCGGTAAAAAAGAAATGGTCCGCGCCGTCCTCGATGCCATTGCCTATCAGATCAATGACGTCACGACCTTGATGCAGCAAGAATCAGGCTATAGACTGCCGTCCCTTCGCGTCGACGGCGGTCCTACGAAAAATGCCTACCTCATGCAGTTTCAAACGGATCTTCTCGATTGTCCCGTCGATGTACCGGAAGCGGCTGAACTCTCGGCCATTGGAGTAGCCTATGCCGCTGGCCTTGCCGTCGGACTCTACGATCAGGATGCCTTGTTTAAAGACATGAAGGGCCTTTCTTATGAACCCTCTATGGCAGGGGCACGACGTCGTGAATTGATACAGGGGTGGCAGCAAGCCATCTCGCAAACCTTAGCAGTGACTCACCAAGGAGCCTGACTGCCTACGTTTCGAAAGGACGTGTTGTTATGAAGAAAAAAGGGATTATCCACGGCCAGCTGGCCGGCGCCTTAGCCGCCCTGGGCCATAAAGATCGGTTTCTCCTCTGTGATGCCGGAATGCCGATTCCCAGTGGCGTTCCCATTATCGATTTGGCTGTCGTAGGCGGCGTACCGACCTTTCGCCAAGTCTTCGACGCGATCATGGATGAAATCGTCGTCGAACAGTATACGCTGGCTGAAGAAATCAAAAAGACCAATCCGGAAATCTTGGGCCACCTGCGGGATACCTTGAAGGGGGCTGAAGAAGATTTCATTCCTCATGTAGATTTGAAAAAAGAATCAGCTCATGTTAAATTTGCCGTACGGACCGGTGAATTTTCCTACTATCCCAATGTCATTTTGCAGGCCGGCGTCTGCTTTTGATTAGAAGATAAAGATACTCCGAAACCGATAAGTTGAAAGAAGCCTCCTAGAGTGAAACGACCTCCTAACGTTAGACTTAAACATCTAACGCTGTGAGGTCGTTTTTTTTACTATAGGATGGGATAATATCGTCGTCTAACCTGTATTAACAGGGAGTTGCCCAGTGGTTCCGCCATTATGGTTGGTCAATCGATGCTGAATTTGCTCATGCTTGAAAGGTACCAGGTGTTTAAAAGGAGGGAAGGGTGGTAAAATGGATATAAGGATACACTGGATTTTTTTATAGGCAAAGGAGTTATTGTAGTTATGGATTTACAAGAACGGAAAAAAATCTGGCGTCGCTTTATCGAAGAGGGCGTCTTGAGCAAGGGATTACCGCCACTCATTGCCCATTCGTGGAAAGAGTGCCGCCAGAAAGGAATCGACCCATGGCACCGGAAAAATCTCCCCGTTGATTTAGCGCATCTAAATAGAATCCGCCAAAAAAACAGATTATTGCTGCAAGTGGCGGAACCGATCATGCAAAGTGTTCATGAAATTGTCCGGGAATCGCACTCGCTCTTAGCCTTAATGGATAGTACTGGCTGCGTGCTGCGTACGATTGGGGACGACACGATTTTACAGCATTCAGAAAATATTTTTTTCCATCCCGGTTCTGTTTGGCGAAATGACTGTGTTGGTACGAATGGACCGGGGCTTGCCCTGGAATATGATAGGCCCATACAGCTTGTCGGTGCCGAGCATTATTGCGCTGACCAGCATAACTGGAGCTGTTCAGCTGCGCCTATCCATGGCAATGGCGGACAAGTGATCGGCGTGCTGGACCTTTCCGGCAGTGCCGATGCAGCTCATCCTCATACCTTAGCCTTGGTGGTAGCCTGCGCCTTTAGTATCGAACAGACACTGCGTTCTTATCACCAGAGCCATTTCATGAAGGCGGCTGCCGACGGTTTGCAAGAATCGATTCTCCTTTTAAACGATAAATTAACCCTGCGCTGGGCCAATGCGACGGCCTATCGTGAATTGGGCTTATCGCATGGCGAGTTGTCGGCCCTCGATTTCCGCCGTGTCCTGCCGCAAATCGACTGGTCGGCCATGAATTCCCAGGCAAAGAGTGATAGTCCGGTCTATATGGATGATCTTTGTGTCGTTTTACCGAAGAAAACATACCATTTCAGTGCCGCACTATCGCCAACTTGTGATGCTACGGGGCAAACCTATACGCTGGTTTTGCGGCGGCAGGAACACTTATTTCGCTCCGTTAACCGCGTGGCCGGCAATCAGGCGACGTATACCTTTCAAACGATTTATACGGACGATTCCTCCATGCAGGAAGTCATTGCCGAAGCCCGTCAGTATGCTCACTATGACAGCAGCCTCCTCATTGAAGGGGAAAGCGGAACTGGTAAAGAACTCTTTGCTCAGGCCATCCATGCCGCAAGTCCTCGCTGCAAAGGACCTTTTGTTGCCGTAAATTGTGCATCGTTACCTCGCGATTTGATTGAAAGTGAATTATTCGGCTATGAAAAAGGTTCCTTTACGGGAGCACTTCGCGAAGGGAATCCCGGCAAATTCGAACTAGCCGACCACGGAACGCTCTTTCTCGACGAAATTGGGGAAATGCCCCTGGAATTCCAAGCCAAGCTGCTGCGGGCTGTCGAAACCCTTTGTATTCGCCGTATTGGCGGTAAAGAAGAAAAGAAACTCGATGTCCGCGTCATTTCGGCGACCAATCGCTGTTTGGAATCGGAAGTCGCGAAAGGAACGTTTCGCAGCGACTTATACTATCGATTGAATATTCTTAAACTATCCATCCCACCCCTCCGCAGCCGACCGAAAGATATCCGTTACTGTGCTAACCTGTTTCTGAAGCGTTTTAACAGTCGCTATCACGATCGAACCCGCCAACTATCGCCGGCGGCCTTGAAATCCCTGCAGGAATATGCTTGGCCCGGCAACGTAAGAGAGCTGCAAAATTGCATTGAACGAGCTTTTTATACCAGCTCATCGGCCGTTATCATGCCTCATGACTTATCGCTTCGGGACAGGCAGCAACCCGTTACGTCTCCCGTATTGAAGCATCATTCCAGGGATGACGCAGAAAAAACGGCACTTCTGCAGTGCCTGGAAAAATCCTTTGGGAAGGTATCGGTCGCGGCTGCTTCCTATGGCGTAAGCCGCGCGACTTTTTACCGCCTGTGTCAGCACTATGGGATTCGGCCTAAAGAAATCCGGCGCCGCCACCCTTAGCCTGCCCTTGAACTGTCTCATAAATCTCAAAATTCTCAAAAAGTCTCAAACGTCTCAAGATATTTGAGACTTTTTTTGCTTTTTCTGTTTTCATTTTTCCTGAAAAAAACGAGACAAAAAAATATATACGGCGTAACAGTGCCAATAGAAGGCCTTCATCCTTTTTTCTTTCTCTTATTTGGCATGATAATTTCATATAAATAAATGAAAATAATTTATACTCGTTGTAGGAGGAATGCTCTATGGCAAATAAGATCACTTTAAATGAAACTTCGTACTTTGGTAAAGGCGCTATCAATGAAATCGTCACGGAAGTGAAAGCCCGTGGCTGTCAGCATGTCGTCGTCATTACCGACAAGGATTTAATGAAATTTAAAGTAGCTACAAAGATTACCGATCTTTTCGATACGGCAGGCATCGCGTATACGGTTTATGATCAGATTAAGCCCAATCCGACGATTAAAAATGTTCAGGACGGCGTAGCCTTTTGTAAGGATGCCAAGGCAGATATCATCGTGGCTGTCGGCGGCGGCGCTGCGATGGATACGGCCAAAGCCATTGCCATCATTTTGACGAACCCGGAATTTGCCGATGTCCGCAGCCTGGAAGGGGCTTCGCCTACGAAGAACAAGTGCCTGCCGATTATCGCGGTGTCCACGACGAGTGGGACTGCTGCTGAAGTTACGATTAACTATGTCATTACCGATCCTGAAAAGCATCGTAAATTTGTCTGCTGCGATCCTCATGATATTCCTATCGTGGCGGTCATTGATCCGGATATGGTTGCATCTATGCCTAAAAAACTCTGTGCTGCGACCGGTATGGATGCGTTAGTTCATGCGATTGAAGGCTATATTACCAAGAACGCTTGGGAAATGACGGATATGATGCATCTGAAAGCCATTGAAATTATTAGCAAATGGCTGCGTAAGTCGGTTGAAGGGGACATGGAAGCCCGAGAAAAAATGGCGCTTGGCCAATACATTGCCGGCATGGGCTTTTCGAACGTCGGCTTGGGGATCGACCATTCCATGGCTCATCCGTTAAGCGCTTTTTATGATATTCCCCATGGTGTTGCTTGTGCCATCCTCTTGGCACCCGTTCTGACCTTCAATGCGTCGGCAACGGGGGAACGGTATCGTGAAGTCGCTCGGGCTATGGGCGTGGCTGATGTTGATACCATGAGTCAGGACGAATACCGCCAAGCTGCCATTGATGCCTGCCAGAAATTAGCTGACGATGTCGGTATTCCTCGAAAACTCTCTGAACTCGGCGTTCAGGAAAAAGACATTGATTTCCTGGCTGATTCGGCCATGGCCGATGCCTGCACTCCCGGAAATCCGAGAGACGTTGAAAAATCCCAAATTGTAGCTCTCTATAAATCAATCCTCTGATAGAGATACTGCTCTACACCTATAAAGACATTATAGGGCTCCCTTTTAGCGGACAGGCTGCATGCGTATTGCCTGTCTGCCTAAAAGGGAGTTTTCTTTTGGCCTGAAAGGTCCGTTTTCTGCGGCTATTTTTTCGGATAGAGGCGATAGACCGTTTCCAGGTATTTTTGGCTGGCCGGCGAAAAGGCGGGGTAGCGTTTCCAGACCAGGTAGTGGCTGGTGTTAATGGGCGGATCGAGGGGACGGAAGGCGACGGCCGGATCGATGGTCGGCGACAGGAGATCGCGGATCGTGAGGACCAGGCCCGGCGTGTAGAGGGTGAAAGGGACCGGCGTGCCGTTCAGAACGTTGTAGGTGGCGATGATGTCCAATTGGTCCGCATAGGATTGGGCCCAATCGAAGAGCATTTGCCGGATCCCTTCTCGTTGGGCGATGACCAGGGGGCGGCTGCAGAGGTCTTTTGGCGTGATGGCCGTCTTTTGGATCAAGGGATCGTCGTTTTTCATGAGCAGGCCCCAATACGAGGCGTCGGGCAGGGGATGGGCGTCGTAAGTGGCCCTGTTCGGTCGGTCGAGGAGGACGATGAAATCCAAACTGCCGTGATCGAGTCGTTCGGTGATGTCGGGAGCGTCACCGACGTGGAAGGAAAAGCGGATTTTCGAATACTGCTGATGAAGGGCCGACGCGGCTTCGAGGACGCATTGGCGCGGCGTGCCGCCGATGGCGACGGTGCCGCTGATATCCTGGTCTGTCGAGGCGATTTCCTGTTCCGTTTTTTCGAGGAGGGCAACGATTTCTTCAGCTCGTTTTCGCAGGAGTATCCCATCGGCCGTAAGGGTGATGCGTCGTTTGCCCCGAATCAACAATTGTTTTCCCAGTTCCGCTTCCAGTTCCATCAGCTGTTTCGAAAGAGAAGGCTGGGCAATGTGCAGGGTTTCGGCGGCGCGAGTGATATTCTGTTCCCTGGCCGTAGCCAGAAAGTAGCGTAAGACGCGGATATCCATGAATGAAGTCTCCTTTCTGTTTAAGGCTCATTGTAGCATGATGAATCATTCTTGTAAACTATGGTAATGATAGATTATAGGTCTTTGCTATGTATCCTTAGCGGCACTATAATGAGTGTCGTTAGGAGGAGACCCACCATGGAAGAAACAAATACGACGCATGGCGTCCATCAAAAAAATGTTTAAAATAGATATGCTGCACGGTTCGCTTTGGGATAAGATCCCTCTGTTTGCCCTGCCGGTAGCAGCAACTGTTATTTTGGAACAACTGTTCCTGGCTTCTGATTTGGCCATCGTCGGTCATTTCAGCGGGGCCGACAATACCATTGCTGTCGCCGGCATCGGAGCTAATATTCCGATTATCGGATTGATACTCAACCTTTTTATCGGAATGGCCCTCGGCGTCAACGTCGTCATTGCTAATGCCATCGGTCGTAAGGACCGACTGACGGTAACTCATACGGTACATACAGCCGTCGTTATGGCCCTGATCGTCGGCGTCGCCGTAGCCCTCTTGGGAGAGGGCATAGCTGCACCGCTTCTCGATTCTCTCAACGTACCGGATGACGTCTTGCCGTCAGCAGTACTCTTTTTACGAATTTATCTCTTAGGACTGCCGGTCATCATGCTTTATGACTTTGAATCGGCCATCTTCCGCAGCGTCGGCGATACGCGCATGCCCTTAAAGGTACTCATTGTGTCGGAACTAGTGAATGTCATTCTCTGCCTGTTCTTCGTCGCTGTCCTCGACCTGCACGTTGCCGGGGCTGCCCTGGCTACGGTGCTGGCTAACGCCGTCAGTGCCGTCATCCTGTTTCGCCTGTTGATGCGGCCTCAACGCTATATTCAGCTTCAGGTTAAAGCCATCGGCATTCACTGGGACTGCGTCCGCTCCGTTGTCGCCATCGGCCTTCCGGCCGGTGTGCAAAGCGGCGTCTTTACCTTGGCCAACATCGTTATCCAGGCAGCCATCAACAGCTTGGGGACGAATGCCATTGCCGCTTCGGCTGCTGCCTTTAACCTCGAAATGATAACCTACGACGTCCTCAATTCCTTTAGCCAGGCCTGCACGACCTTTGTCGGCCAAAATTACGGCGCCGGCCAGCTCGATCGCTGCCGCCGCATTTTCAAGATTGCTCTCGTCGAAGACATCATCGCCTCCGTTGCCGCCGTTTTCCTGGTTTTCTCTTTCGGCCCCTTCCTGTTATCCCTCTTTTCTCCGGATCCGGCCGTCATTGAACTCGGCATGCTTCGTTTGAAGATGATCTTCTTTGCCTATGTGTTCACCGTTTTGTATGAAAATATGTCCGGCTATATGCGCGGCTTCGGCATTTCTTTACTGCCGGCAGCCGTTACGACCGTCAGTATCTGCGGCAGCCGTCTCTTTTGGATTTTTGCCGTCTTTCCCCAGTACCACGACTTTTACTGGATCATGATGGCCTATCCGGTCAGCCTGGCCGTCACCGCGGTTTGCATCTTTGTACTGCTCTTGTGGTATCGACCGGCCCACCGCTTTGGTGGAACCTCGCAAAAACTGGCCTATCAAAATTAACATCACGCCAAGTTACGGAGTCACAACGAAGCCCCTATAGGATTGACATGGAAACTTCTAGCAGGAATATATAATTTTATGTCGAAACTGTAATATATAACTGTTATTGTGTTTTTTTATAGGAGGTTGCGTTGTGAATCTTTTTAAGAAAGCCCTCGTCATTGGGGGATTAGGCATGAGTCTCGCCTTCAGTTTGGGTGGTATCGTACCGACGACCGCTGTTTTTGCCATTGATGCCGATGAAGCGCAGGATATCGTATCCGATATGTACCCCGGTGTCATGATTTATGGCCTCGAAGTGGTAGAAGACGGCTACCAGGTACTCTTTCATTCCCAGCGGATTGGACCGAGCAGCGTCACCATCAATGAAGATGGCGAAGTCGTCGATGAAGATGTCCATTACCGTTAAGGGGGAAGTTCAATGAAAACGAAATTATCTATGTTACTGGGCCTGATCTTTTGTTTTGCCATGACTCTGTCGGCCTTTGCTTATTCGCCAATCTCATATATTGGGAACGGTCACATTGCTATTGGCGGTGTCAGCTTGACTTCGACAGAAGCTTACGTCCAGTCTATTTACGGTGAGCCCGATAAGGTTTCTTATGAGTACGATCCGGTTACGGTTGATACGGTTCATATTGCCAATTATGGGAATAGTTTTTTTATTACCTATAATCGTAAGGGCGGTGTCCTGGAAGTTCGGACGACAGCCAATAATGGTTTAAAGACGCCGGCCGGCTTTTCCGTTGGTCAGGATATCTCCATGGTCGCCGATTACTTTAGCCCCTCTGAACTGCGTAAAGGAGACCATGCCTACTTTTGTAATGGAAGCTGGGAACAAAACATGAGGTTCAAATATAATAGCAAAAAGAAGATTTCTGAAATTTCCATTAATTGGACACCTTGAGGTAATTATAAAAAACTTGCACAAAATACTGTGCAAGTTTTTTTGTTGATCATTCAGCTAAATTACGATTCTCGGTAAAAGGTCTTTAAAAATCAGTTCCCAGGTAAATATCGGTAATGATGCCCTTTTTATTTATGGTAAAAACAATGGCACGTTGACCGGGAAGGTCGTAAAGGTATTTAACCTTCCCTTTTTCGACGTATCGTTGACCGGGCCCATACATTTTCTCAACAGTGCTGTAAGGAACGCCGACGGTAATGCCCGAAGGGGTAGAGAGATTATTTGCTTTTACCGTATATCCGACGACAGGGAATTCATCTTCCGGTATGGCATTCTTCGTCCAGGTTCTGCCCGTGACTTGATACGAGGGGCTGTAGTAATAGGCGACGCCGCGGACTCCATCGGTATTGAACCATCGTTTAGACTTGGGTTCTCCATAAATACTTTTGACATATCCTAAGGTGCAGTTAGGGCCGACGCCTCCGATATACGCTTCGGACAGGGGATAGGAGTGGGCAAAGCAAGGTAAGGCAAAAAATAAAGACAGAACGAGGGTTAGCATCAGTTTTCGGGGCATCGTGAACATCTCCTAGATTTTGACTAAAAATAATAATAAAATTGTAACATTATCTTTATTGTAGCATAGACAGGGGTTAATTGTGAATGTAAAATCGAAAGAAGAAGACCTGCTTGTGCTTAACATAAAACACATAAGTAAAACTTATGGAATGGACGCGTAAGACGAATTGTTATTGCGCGTCTTTTCTTGTATGATAGGGATGTAAGTTGCAAGACACCCTGTAGGACAGAAAATTTAATATCAATCGTGAGGATTTTAGTAGATAAGGAGTGACGTATATGAAGCGCAGTTGGTTGATTACCGGTGTATCCAGCGGATTTGGACTCGAAATGACGAAGCAGTTGTTAGCCAAGGGGGATACAGTTATCGGCACAGTTCGCAAACCGGAAGCCGTCGCCGATTTAGTCAAGGCCTATCCCGATACCTTTGACTGTCGACTCCTCGATGTACGAGATACGGATGCGGTACGCCGCGTCGTCGATGAAGCCTTTGCCAAACACGGCCGCATCGACGTCATCGTTTCCAATGCCGGTTACGGCTTGTTCGGTGCCGCCGAGGAACTGAGTGACGAACAGGTGGACAGCATTCTGGCAACCAACTTGCGGGGCTCTATTTCTTTGATTCGCGCATCCCTGTCATACCTTCGTAAACAACAGGGCGGCCATATCATTCAGATTTCTTCCTATGGAGGTCAAGTGGCCTATGCCGCTAATTCCATGTATCATGCCACTAAATTCGGGATTGAAGGCTTTTGTGAATCCGTAGCCCAGGAAGTGGCTGAATTCAACGTCCATGTCACCATTGTAGAACCTGGCGGAGCCCGTACGGAATTCCGCTACGGCAGTGCGCAGGTCGCAGATTTAATGCCTGAATACGATCACGTACACGGGTTCCTCAATATGCTCGACCCGAAAAAGGGGCTGGCCGTCGGCGATCCGGCCAAGATGGCTGCCCGCATTATTGAAAGCGTCGATAAGAAAGACACGCCGCTTCATATGGTGCTGGGGTCACAGGCACTGCAGGCGACGATTGAGCGCCTCGAAGAACGGTTGGCGGCCTATAAGAGACAGACCGAAACAGCTGCTTCAACCGATATCGTAGAATAATAGAGAGTTACCTTATAGCTTTTGTAAATAGACAAGGAGAAACGAGATGATGAAAAAAAGTATCTTAGTTATCGTTTTAATCGCCTTAGGGGCGACGGGATTTTTCTTAGCCAAGGAACCGACACCACAGCCTTCCGCCGTAAAAACCGAAGCTACGGCCGCTGCCAGCCAGAATGCGAATGCGACGGCAGCTAAAGACGGCCAGTCTCGCCAAGTAGACATGACCAACGCCATGAGCAAACCGTCTGAGTATACTGCCGAAGAAATGGCCGTATATGACACGTACCGCAAGTTTTATACCTATAAAATCAATCAGAATATTCAGGGCTTGAATACCATCCTCGATCCCGACTTCCACTTAGTCCATATGACCGGCTATAATCAGTCCAAGGACGAATGGCTGAGCCAGGTCACCGACGGTCAGATGCGTTACTTTGGCGATACGGAAGAACGGGTCATCGTGAAGGTCGATGGTGATAAGGCAACCCTGCAGTCGCGCAATAAAGTCGACGCCCGCATTTACGGCAATCGCCGCGTTTGGAACTTAGAACTCAACTTTGACATGGAAAAACGAAATGGCCAGTGGATCATTTTAGAAGCTGTGGCCCACAGCTATTGATTGAAAAAAGACAGGTCCATTTCCGATTTTATAGAAAAAGCCAGTGCCTTCGGGGCTGGTTTTTTGCTGTTTGCATCGAATCCTCTTTTGGCGAGGGACGTACTCTACGCTGCGTAGGTAGTATTCTTTCTGGATTTAGCTTAAGATAGTCGTAGCAACAGAAAGGAGTACTATGACTATGAACTATATATCAGGCACGATGGTAAAGGAACTGCGTGAAAAAAGAAAACTGACGCAAAAAGACTTGGCGGAGAAATTACGAATCAGTGACAAGACGATTTCGAAATGGGAGACCGGCAAGGGCTTGCCGGATATTACCCTGGTCACACCCTTAGCCGAGGCTCTCGGCATTTCCGTGGCAGAACTCTTTGCCGGCGAATATGCCATTAATGACAACCGCGCGGGAAATGTGAAGAAGCTTAAATTTTACGTCTGTCCCATTTGCGGCAATATCATCACCACCTTTGGTGAAGGCGATTATAACTGCTGCGGTGTCAAACTGCCGGTACTTACCGTGGAAGAGGCCTCTTTCGAACATCAAATTAACTATGACATGATCGAGCATGAATTTTTCGTTCACATCGATCATCCCATGACTAAGGAACACTATATTTCCTTTATAGCTTATGTGACGGCCGATCGCTATACCCTGGTCAAACTGTATCCCGAACAGGAGGCCCAGTGCCGCTTCCTGAGCCGGGGCCATGGCTTTATCTATGCCTACTGCAATCGCGACGGCCTGTTTAGGATAACCGTCTGAGTAAATCGATTTTATAATCCCTGACCTCCTGAGGGCAGACCTAAAAAGTCAACCTTGGAAGGTCTTTTTTTAGGGGAATTTGTATATATATTTACGACTCTGTGTTATTTGTGTTATGATAAAAGAAGCAAAAAGTTATGACACGTATTTATTTTTATCATGGAGGTAAAGATGAGCAAACTGGATTTATTTAGAGATCATCTGAATGAAAGAGAATATCGTTACCGTGAGGCTGCCGATGATGCGGGAAAAACGCGGGCCTTTATTGCGCAACACGAGATTAAAGGCGATAAGTTAGTTACCGTGATTTTTGAATTTTCCCAGGACGAGGCTTTTGTAGACCTTAGCATTTTTGATATTGCCAAGATAGAAGATGCTTCAAAGCGAGAAAAATTATTGGAATTGATTAATGAACGTAATATGTCATATCGCTTTGGCAAGTTTTTCGTCAGCGATGATGGCAATATTGTCATGCGATGGTCCCTGTTTATAAAAGATCACTTCGATCCCGCTTTTCTGCTGGATATGGCTTTTATGCTCGTCGGCAATGTAGAAGAAGAATACCCTAAATTTATGAAACTTCAATGGGACTAACGATAAAATGCACTTCTTAATAGAAGTGCATTTTTGACTATGTTTCCACCGACGCGGCTTGTGTAAGGTTCCTGTCTAATAAAATCGGTTTTACCGTCCTTGCCCATCGAGAATGAAGATTCTTGGTGGGCTTATTTTTATTTGTTATAATGGTAGGAGATATTGACGGCATACTTGCTCCGTTTAAGGGGCTGCGCCTGTAAAAACGCTGTTATTCTTACTAGGAAGGGAGAAACTCCATTGGTAAAGCATGACTTTGACATAGGGGAAAAGAAACTTACGTTATATGCAGCCGCCGAGGCCAATCGGCCGTTGGTGGTGATCCATACCTTTGATGGGGACGGGGGAAATATATGGGCGAAAATCCAAGCCTTGGGACAGGATTTCCAGGGGAAGGCGGCAGCGAATGACTTTAATTTACTCGTCGTCTGTATCCCCGATTGGGATCATGCCATGACGCCGTGGAGTGCTTCGCCTCTTTCCAAAAAAGACGCTCCTTTTACGGGAGGTGCCGATCAGCACCTTGAATGGTTACGAGAAGACGTTCTGCCAAAGGCACAGGATTTAATCGAAGGCACACCGATACACACGGGTATTGCCGGCTATTCACTAGCTGGCTTATTGGCCCTGTATGCCCTCTATCAGTGCGATGTATTCGACCGGGCAGCCTGCATGTCAGCCTCGTTCTGGTTTCCGGGATTTGTAGACTTTGTACGTCATCATGACCTGGGCACTGTGCCGAATCGACTTTATTTTTCCCTGGGCGATAAAGAAGCCAAGACTCGGCATCCCTTGCTTAAGACTGTAGAGACCTGCACCGAAGCGATGGTAGAACATTTTAAAGGCCTTGGCGTCGACGTAATCTTTGAAATGAATCCGGGGAATCATTTTACCGATGTGGAGCAGCGGATTGCCAAGGGAATTATGGCGATTATATAGTTCCCTTGCTTTCCTTGTAGTGGCGGCACCGCCGCTTTTTGCAGGGAGTGTTGTTCTTGGGGTAAGAGGGATATGAAATATCTGTTTATGGGTTTTTGTGAGATCCGCGTCAAGCGTCATCAAAGGGGATATCGGAAGTGGGCAAGGTTGTATCCGAGCAACCTCGACAGAGGTTAAAGAGGGCGGTACCCGAATTTGATGGGTCGTGACGTAGCGAAAAGGAGCGATGAGACGATGGGTTATTGCGAGTGGGCAAGTACAGATCCGCTGAATACACAGTATCATGACAGTGAATGGGGGTTCCGGTTCACGATGATCGGAATATGTTCGAGCATCTGACGCTGGAAAATCTCCAGTGCGGCCTCAGTTGGCTGCTCGTGATGCGCAAGCGGGACATTTTTCGGCAGTGTTTTGATAACTTCGATTACGACAAGGTTGCTGCCTATGATGATGACGATGTGGAGCGCATCTTGAATACGGACGGCATGATTCGATTTCCACGAAAGACAAGGGCCGTTATCAGTAATGCTCAGTGCTGTGCCAGAAAATACGGGACGAGTTCGGAAGCCTGTGTGACTATTTCTGGAGCTTTACCGGCGGCAAAACGATTCTCTACCAAGGCCATGCCAAGGGGCAGATTCCCGTAAGCAACGGCCTGTCGGCTAAGGATCAGTAAGGATCAGTAAGGATCAGTAAGGATCTGAAGAAACGAGGCTTTAAGTATGTCGGCCCGGTCACCATCTACTCACACCTTCAGGCCTGCGGCATCATCAATGACCACGATGCCGAATGCCCGCGCCGCCAGAAAGTCATAGATGAATATCCGACAGTGACGAAACGAAAAAATGAAGAAGTCTATTGATAGAAAGAAAACACCGTGAGTTCTCAGAACTCACGGTGTTTTTCGTACCTGCTGTCACTGCTTGGAAGGCGAACTACTTCCAGGCGACAGCCTCATTGCGTCTTATGGTGTTGTTTTATGCAGCCTTCTAATTGTTTTGTCGAACGAAGGTGGTCGTATCGAATATACCCTGCAATTCAAATCGATCGGCTGTCTTGAAGGTTAATAAGTCGGAACTGGCACCGGTGACGCCCGAGATTTCTATGTGTAGTGTCCCCGTTCCGTTGCGGGAAATATAGACTTCACTGGTGGTATAAGTATGTGTGCTGTCTTGCCCCTGCGGTCGAAGAATTTTCATCGTTCCGTCTTTATTGATGACCCAGGTGTAGCCGGTGGGAGATCCCTGTTGTTTCCAAGAACCGATGAGAACCGCACTCGGCTCAGCTTTGAATTCAGTGCCCGAGCTGTCGAGATAGCTAAGATTGCTGATATTTCCCGTATACGTATACTTCATACCGTAGTATTTGAGTGTACCATAGATTGTTCTGTACGTTGGGGCTCCGGTTTTGTTAAGATAGGATAGTTCCGTTTTGCGGCGCTGTTCATCGTATTTTGTCTCGATGGCGGCGACATCTGATGTTTCATCCTTGCTGAATGGATAGGCCGTGGGCTCGCCGTTTCGATAGAAGATGTCCTTACTGATATTGCCCTTATCGTCATATTCAATCTTTACTTCGTCAGGTCCCTTGGCGCCGTAGATCTCAGGGGAAACGCTTTGTCCGTCCGTACCGATAAATTTCAGGTTGTTGACCCGATCCTTGTCGTCATAACCGATTTCAATGGCGGCTACACCTTTGAGATCTAATTCAGACGCGGAAGGCTGACCGTCGATGCCGAAGAAACTGATTTTGACAGGCCCGCTGTGCTTGTCATCATAGGTATACTTCGTTTCGGCGCTGCTGAAGAATATTCCTTGACGGATGAGGGACAGATGATTTTGGAGAATATCACCCTGATCCAGTTGAATATAGACCTTTTTTAAGGCACTGCCGTCGAGTTCACCCGTTTTATTGAGCAGTTTTTTGTCGATGACGCGCCCGTCTTTGTTGAATTCATAGGCGATGCGGGAATATTTCATTCCATTATCGATGGGCGTCCCGTTATGATCTCTGATTTCAAAGCCGATAAAGACGTCGGGCTTTTCTTTGTCATAGAGGAAGCCCAGTTTATTAGCGCCCCACAGGCCGGTGGTTTTGCTGCCGTTTTTATCCAGGTAGCTGAGCTCTGCGATCTGGCCCTGTTTCGTATATGAAATCGCAGCCTGGGCTAAGTCACCGTAGGCCTTGTTGTTTCCGTCGCTGTCATAGTAATAAATTCTTTCGACTTTTCCCTTGTTTTCTCCATCCTGGGCAATCTTATAGCGGACAGCTGCTTCACCGTTGGCACCTAAGCCTTTATCGCCAGTCGTCTTTTCATAAGACTGTTTAATGTATCCGTCCTGACTATAGTCGACGGTAACCTTACTCATGGTGGCAAAGGTTTCGTTCCCCTCGGCGCTTTTCCAAGGAACATCGATGGGGATGCCTCCGGACATCGAGGTAATCTTGATTACCTTGTCTTTGGTGGCTTCTTCTTTGCCGAGTTCAACATAATAATAGATGCCGCCGTCTGTGGCTTTGTCATCGTCCACCTTGTCCTTGATGACGAATTCGCCGTTGGCCTTGATGGCAGCATTTTTGTAATAACCTGTTGTCAAGGTGTCACTGCTGCCGATACCGCAGCCAACCAGCATCAAAGAAACCAGGCAGACCACTAGGACCCCTTTCCAGTACTTTACATATTTGTTCATTTCCTATATCATCCTTTCTTACTGTATATATGTATAGCATGAAATATATTACAGTATAATAATATCATTTGAGATATAATATGGTCAATAAACGCATAATCTTTGTAAAATGGCGAATATTCAATAAAAAGATAACGAAATGATGGTAATAACGTTACATAAAGGCGTTTTTGGGGGATTTCAACGAAAGAATAGATGATAATCAGAGAATTCGGGAGGGGGATTTACCGAAAATTGGATTGCGATTCGCTTTTTATTGTAAATAATATCGTGATATAATTAAAATAAATATGAAACTTTGATACATACGCGGCAGTAACTTGAATATATAGTATATTGATTTAAGATGAGACCCTAGATCGAGTTCGAGACAACGAGGCTTTACAAGTCGGGTGAGGCTCTTGTGAATACAGATTAGAAAGGAAGTATGTGATAATGGGATTATTTGATGCCATGAAGGGCGGCTCTTCGGATAAGAACGAGATGCGGCCCAGTCCGGTGCGGGAGTTTTTGGGGCAGGAATTGTATGCAGTCGATTGCCGCGGGGCCAATCTTTACGTCCATGAAAAGGCCGTCGTCATCGATAAGACTGGCGGCGGATTATGGAATCTCGGGGATAATAACTTCAAGGTCATTCCCTTCAAGTCAATCGTAGCCGTCCAGGCCAAGTTGAAATCGACGCTGCTGAGCGGATATATCGAATTTGAAACCGCCAACAGCCCTTTGAGCACTGGCAGTGATAAGGCCGAACGGGGCAGTGAAAACAGCGTCATCTTGAGTGGGACGGAAGAACGATATCAGCAGGCCAAAGAGGCGCTGCAATATATCTTCGATCATATTTGCAAATAAAAATGGAATTTATCATACTGGTTGGGACCATGGTGAAAAGGCGATTCACTATGGCCCTAACCTTTTATATACGACAAGTTTTATATTGACACGGTGTCATTTATGATCTATAATGTAAAAAAGAACGGACGGGAAGCTTGAATTATCATCGAATCGTTCTTATAAACACCTAATTTTGAAGGGGGGCTATCCCATGCCGAGGGTGTCAGCGCATTATTTGCAGGAACGGCGAGAAGAAATCATCGCGGCCTGCGCTCGTCTTTATGAAACGATGAGTTTCAAGGACATCACCATCAAGGAGATAGGGAAGGCGACGTCCTTTACCCGGACGTCCATCTATAACTATTTCAGAACAAAAGAAGAAATCTTCCTGGCGTTGATGCAGCGGGAATATGAAGCCTGGACGGCAGATTTGAATGCCTTGGCAGATAGTACACCGTCTCTCACGCGGGATGGATTGGCTCAGGCCATGGCCCGCTCTTTGGAAAAGCGGAAGCGCCTGTTGAAGCTCCTCTCCATGAACCATTTCGATATGGAGGAAAACAGCCGTTATGAGAATCTGACGGCCTTCAAGTTCGCCTATGGGAATTCCATCAAGGCTGTCGACCGTTGCCTTATCACGTTCTGCCCGGAGATGACCGAGGCCGAGCGAAGCGAATTCTTGTATGCCTTCTTTCCTTTCCTCTTTGGGATTTATCCCTACGTCGTGGTCACGGACGAACAGCGGCGGGCCATGGAGGAAGGGCAGGTCGGCTTTCGGGAACATACTGTTTATGATATTACCTACCATTGCCTGCGAAAGCTCTTGGGGAGTGACGGCGCAGGGGAACGATAGAATCGCTATCAGACGTGAAGGAGGAATCTATTTATGGAATATACAAAGCTTGGAAATTCTGATCTTGAAGTATCGAGAATCTGCCTGGGCTGCATGGGCTTTGGCAATGCGGCAACGGGTCAGCACAGTTGGACTGTCGATGAAGATACGAGTCGGGGCATTATCAAACACGCTTTAGAGTTGGGCATCAATTTTTTTGACACGGCCATTGCTTATCAAAACGGGACCAGTGAGGAATATCTCGGCAGAGCCCTGCGTGACTTTGCCAAGCGGGAAGACGTCGTCGTGGCGACGAAGTTTCTGCCGCGCAGTACGAGGGAAATCGAAGACGGCGTAACGGGGCAGCAGCATATCGAACAGATGCTGGACTTGAGCCTTTCCCATCTGGGCATGGATTACGTTGACCTCTATATTTACCATATGTGGGATTATCAGACGCCGATTTACGATATCCTTGACGGGATGAACCGCATGGTCAAGGCCGGGAAGGTACGTCAAATCGGCATTGCCAATTGCTACGCTTGGCAGCTGGCCAAGGCCAATGCGCTGGCCGAAAAGGAAGGGTTTGCCCCCTTCGTTTCTGTACAGAATCACTACAACTTGATCTTCCGTGAAGAAGAACGGGAAATGGCCGGGCTCTGCGCCGAAGACGGCATCGCCATGACACCGTACAGTGCCCTTGCCAGCGGACGGCTTTCTCGTCGGCCCGGCGAAAAGACGAAGCGCTCTGAAGAGGACAGCTACGCTAAAGGAAAGTACGATCAGATGGCCTCGGCCGATGAAGGCATTATCGAACGCGTCGCTGAATTGGCAGAAAACCGTGGAGTGACGATGACCGATATTTCTCTGGCATGGCTGCTGTCGAAGGTGACGGCCCCCGTTGCCGGAGCGACCAAACTTCACCATGTAGAAGGTGCGGCACGGGCCGTAGACTTGAAGCTGTCTGCCCAAGAGATGGCTTACTTGGAAGAACTGTATGTAGCCCATCCCTTGGTCGGGGTCATGGCTCAGAACACGAAAGGGGCTGAAAAAGACGCCCAGGTTTGGATGAAAAACGCGCCTAAGGAGGCATAATTTCGATATATGGAAGAGAGGGCACGACGGAGCTTTTCGCTCAGGTCGTGCTCTCTTTTTTACTCGGATTCTTCTGTGAACGGGCTGTCCATCAGTGATGCAGTGTTTGAAGTTTGGCGGGAAGGCCTCGTTGTTGTAGATTTCTAAGGCTTTATGGTCAGTAGAAAAACGGATGGACCCAATGATGCGGCAAGGTGGCGGTTTTTTCAAGGCGGTGATTTCGATGTTCATATTTTGATAACCTCTTTGTGATAGAAAGTAAATATATGATATAATAAAATAAAACTAAACTATAACAATAGAAGCCGAGGCGAAGATCGTCGGTTGAAGGGAGCAAGGTCATGACGGGGAAGTGCAGTGTTTGCGGAAAGAAAAAGAAGGTCGTTCGATTTGACGGGAAGGTATGGTGCAAGCGGTGCGTTTGGCACGAACTGAAAGAACGCAGTGCGGTGGAAGTGAAAGCGAATGCCACTAAGGAACTGAAAGAGCGTGACGCCATGGAAAACAGGACGGCCGCTGAAGAACTGCAGGACATGAAGGATGCCGTAAAGAGCCTGGCTACCAAGCAGAATCTGATTAAAGTGGGCACCTGTGCCGTCGGTGTATTTGTAATCGGAATGATTGCTGTCCATTTTGGCGCTGACCAGATGGTCTATCACTGGCTTAATCCTTGGGCGCCGTTCTAAAGAGAAAACCGGTCATCGTGAGATGATCGGTTTTTTTATAGCATAAAAAAAGTCCCACCATGGTCCGCAGTACGTTTCCGCCTGATGCGTGGTGGGCTCTATCGACTATAGTATAGCAAATTTTTAAGGAAATATAAAATGTAAATATAATGACCTCCTGCTGTCATATCAACCTTTTTGGTCTGACTGCGGGAGGTCATTTCATTTAGTCTTTATTTAATTATCTTAGGCATTCGTTAAGCGTGCTTCTTGATGCGGCAGGCGACGCAGTAGATGACAGCGCACATGCCAAGGTAGGCCACGATACCGAGATAGGTGGCACCCGGGGTTGTGACCCAGTCTTTTAAGAACCAGTCGACGCCGCCGATATGGAGGACGGCGCTGATGAGGCTGCCGATGGCACCGCCGGCAACGAAGCCCGAGGCAATGGTGCTGCCTTCACTGAGGCGAAGTTCGTTTAAGGCTTCGTCTTTGCTGCTGTGAGAGACGAAGTACGATACTAAACCGCCGATGAGGACCGGCGTGTTGATTTCCATGGGGAGATAGGCGCCGAGGGCGAAGGCCAGGGGCGGGACTTTCATCATCCACAGGATGAAGGCAAAGAAGGCACCGGCCATGTACAGCGGCCAGGGAGCGGCACCGCCGTCCATCATCGGTTTGACGATGGCTGCCATGGCGTTGGCCTGAGGAGCTGCCAAGGCGCCGGGGCCGGTGTAGCCGTAGGCGTGGTTCAAGAGGAAGATGACGCCGACGGAGACGAAGCTGGTGACGATGATCGAGACAATCTGCCACTGCTGCATTTTCTTCGGCGTAGCGCCTGTGAGGTAGGCGACTTTGAGTTCCGACATGAAGTTGCCGGCAACGGCCAAGGTCGCACAGAGGAAGGCGGCCATGATGAGGATGGCGATGATGCCAGAACTGCCGCTCATGCCGGCGTTGCCCATGAGGACGGCCGATACGATGATCATGAAGATGGTCATGCCTGAAACGGGTTCATTCCCCGTAAAGGCAATGGAGCTGATGCCGACGACGGACAGCATGAAGGAGAAGATGATGATAATGACGCCGGCCAGGAGTGTCTGGGTAATGCTCTGCGAGCAGGTGACGTGGAAAAAGAGGATGAATAAGAGATCCATGGCCAAGGTGCCGGTGACGATTTGGCTCATGGGCATATCCTGCTGGGTCCGGAGAAGGTCCGTTGCCGACGTGCCGCTTGATGAGAACATATCCAGGGCGGCTCTTTTCATGACCCGTCCAACGACGCCTGACATGGAGACCAGACCGATGATGCCGGCCATGGCCAGCATGCCGATGCCGATGTGGCGGACGTACTGGGAGAAGACGTCGTCGATGGAAGCATTGGCTAAGAGGACCGACTGGCCGCCGATGGTCATGATGTGGTCACCGCCGAGATAGTAGACGACGGGGATACAGACGAACCAGGAGAAGAAGGAACCGGCAGCAATGATGGCCGCGTAGCGAAGGCCTGTGAAGTAGCCGATGCCGAGGAGGGCAGCGTCATTGTCGAGGCTGAAGGCTAACTTGTATTTGTCAGCTGCCGCCTGGCCCCAGGAGAAGGTCATCGTCGACAGGACTTCCTGCCACCAGCCGAGGGAGTTTAGGACGAAGTCGTAGGCCATGGCCAAGAGACCGCTGAAGACCATGACTTTGGCCTTAGACCCTTCGTTGCAGCTCAGGACTTCAGCCGCTGCCCGACCCGACGGGAAGGGATATGCCGCATCCATTTCTTCGCAGAAGTAGCGGCGGAAGGTCGTAGCCAAGAGGACGCCGAGGACACCGCCGAGGATGATGGGGATGACCATTTCGGCAAAGGATAGCTGACTGTCGAGCTGCAGGATGAAGAGGGCCGGCAGGATGAACATGACGCCGCCGATGATGTTGGTCCCGGCGCTGGCGATGGCCTGGATGTGGACCGTTTCAGGGAAGGCGTTTTTGCGCTTGAAGAGGACGGCCATGCCCATGGCGAGGACTGAGACCGGCGCAAAGGCGTCGACGGTCTGGCCGATTTTCAGACACAGGTAGCCGACGGCCAAGGCGAACAAGGCGGCAAAAAACAGCCCCCAGCCGATGACGTAGGCATTGATTTCAACATAGCTTTTGTCCGGTGCCATGGGCGGGGCGTAGCGCTGTTGTTCGGAGTTTGGTTCTGACATAATAAAAACCTCCTAAAAGTATAAAGTTCCATTGGCGAATCAAACGATTAACCCATAATAGACAGTTTAATTTTAGAAGAACCGCGTTCGTCTGTCAACGATGGCTTTACGAGATTTTTACGGAAAAAATTATATAATTAAAAACAATTCTTAATTGATAAATTTTTAAATATAGAGTATAATAGTGGACATAAGAGAGTCGCAATATGCGAATGCACTATTCTTACAGTCCTTATAAAGGAGGTTCTTCTATGAATATTGTAGTTTTAGTAAAGCAAGTTCCCGCAGTTTCCGAAATCGAAATTGCACAAGATAATAACCTGGTTCGTGTCGGTGCTCCGTCGATGTTAAACCCTGTTGACAAACACGCTATCGAAGCAGCTGTCGCTGTCAAAGACGCAGTAGGCGGCACGATTACCCTTATCACCATGGGCACGGCTCAGGCCGCGGAAGTCATGCGTGACGGCATCGCAGTCGGTGCTGATAAAGGCGTTCTCGTTTCTGATGAACGCATGGCAGGGTCCGATACGTTAGCAACGGGCCTGATTTTATCGAAGGCTATTGAAAAAATCGGCGACGTCGACTTGGTATTTACGGGCAAGCGCTCTACCGATGGCGATACGGGCCAGATTCCTCCGGCTGTCGCTCAGTATTTGAATATCGCTCTCGTTTCCTACGCCGATTCGGTCAGCGTCGAAGGCTCGACGATTACGGCAACTCGTGCCAACCACGGCGGTGTTGAAACGATTCAGGCTCAGGTACCGGCCGTCGTTTCGGTTACGGACAAGAGCAATACGCCGCGTTCCCCGAAAATCCGCGGCAAGATGGCTGCCAAAAAGGCTGTCTTCGACGTATGGCGTATCGAAGATTTGGGCCTCGATGCAGCAAGTGTTGGCAAATCCGGTTCGGCAACAAAAGTTACGGAAATGTTCGCACCGGAACCGAACCCCGTCGGCATTATGATCGAAGGTGACACCCCGGCGGACCTCGCGGCTAATCTCGTTAAAGATCTGACTGCCAAGAACTTACTGTAAGGAGGGCTCTGAACTATGGAATTGAAAAACAACATCAGCGTATATATTGAAGTTGCCGGCAGTGCCTTGAGCACGCTGAGCATTGAATTGTTGGGCAAGGCTCGTCAGCTGGCTGACAAAAAAGGCGAACAAGTCGTCGCCTATGCTGTCGGCGCTGACATGAGCAAAGCGGCTGAAGAAGCGATTTCCTACGGTGCAGACGCTGTCGTTACCGTAGAAGATCCGGTACTCGAAGGCTACGACTCGGCTTTGTATACGAAAGCGATTGCCGCTTTGGTCGAAAAATACGCACCGAGCGTCATCCTCATCGGTGGTTCTCCGAACGGCCGTGACCTCGGCGGCCGCCTGTCGGCTAAATTGAAAGTCGGCCTCGTTGCCGATTGCATCGACGTCCTCCACGAAGGCGATGACGATACGCTTACTTGGATTCGTCCGGCCTTCACGGGCAAGCTCCTGGTTAAAATCCAGACGACGACCCGCCCGCAGCTCGGTACGGTCAGCGACAAGATTTTCCACGGGGCACCGGCTGATGCGTCTCGTAAGGGCGAAGTCATCCAGGAAAAGGTCGATTTCAGCGGCGATGCTCCGACGGTCAAAGTAACCAACTTTGAAGCTGTCGAAAACGCTGCCGAAAGCCTGTCCATTGAATCGGCTGACATCGTCGTCGGCGCCGGCCGCGGCGTTCAGAACGAAGAAGGCATGAAAGCTGTCGAAGAATTTGCACAGCGTATCGGAGCCGCCTTCGGCGTTTCCAAACCCCTCGTCGACAACGAATGGGCTCCCCATGATTTGCAGATCGGGATTACGGGCAAGAAGATTGCGCCGAAAATCTACATCGCCATGGGTATTTCCGGTGCCATCCAGCATAAATTGGGCGTTCAGGATGCCGAATTGATCATTGCCGTCAATAAAGATCCCGATGCACCGATTTTCGAATTCGCACACTACGGCATCGTCGGCGATCTCTTTGAAGTCATGCCGGAACTGGAAAAACAAATCGCCAAAATTAAAGGATAATAAGGCCTTGGCTATGAGCCTTACGTTCAGGTCATAGCGAGCCCTATGGAAGGAGCTTTTCTACGATGGCTTATCGTGGAAAAGCTCCTTTTTGCTGTTTTCTTTTTTTGGCGGTTCTCATAATTCTTAAAATAGAAGAAACATATGCTATAATAGGCATGATAACACGATATGATAACACGATATGATAAAAGGGTAGGAGGTGTTTTCATGGATTCTTTTGCAGCCCGCGAGGCTTGTCGGGAAGGCCGATACAACGACGTCATCGCCATGTACGACAAGGCGGCGCCTGACGGTTCCTGGACGAATTGGGACTATTATTACTATGCCTATGCCCTGCGCAAGGTCAAAAATTACGCCAAGGGGCGGGAAATTGCCCGGGCCGGCATCATCGCCTTTCCGGAATTTACCAACCTTCACGGCATCTACTGCTGGTGCCTTTATTACTTATACATCCAGAAATTCGACGAACGGCTCCATACCTTTGAAGACTTTCGCCGTGCCGTCGACGCCATTTTAAAGTACAGTCAGCAAGGCCAGTACACGCCGTATACCTTAGCCGTGTGGCGGATGGTCGACGTCTTAAAGACCAAGCCGCCGTCGCTGGCCGGCCTTATGGGAGACTATCTGCGCCGCCTCGATCCGGATCTCTTGTCCGATGAAGAGAAAAAGGTTAACCTTCGCGGTCGGGATCAGGTCATCGCTTCCGACCGGGAACACTGGTATGCCCTCATGAGCCGGGTCCTCATCAAGGAAGAAAAGTACGATGAGTGCATCAAACTTTGCCGGATGGCCTTGGGAATCTTTCCTGAACTGCATCACGACAACGATATTTGGTTTTCTTACCGCATCGGACTCTGTGAGCTCCGCCAGGGACAGATTGAAGATGCGCGGCAGCGGTTTGAAGAGTTGTTGAAGTACAAACAGCACTGGATCGTCTATCGCGGCCTCTTCTTTGCTGCCCAGGCCAAGGGCGACAGTGGCGCCATGCGGCGCTACGGGGCATCGGCCATGGCGGCTCCCGGCGAGCTTAAGGCCAAGGTCAATTTTATCGTTCAGTTGGCAGAAGCTTTGAACAATATGGGAAATTTTGAAGCGGCCTATGAGCATTATCTCTTGGCGAAAATGATCCGGACCGAGCAAAACTGGAAGATTTCTCCTCAGCTCATCGCAAAAGTCGACAGTTATGATTTTTCGCCTCCGGATCGAGGGGAACTGTTCCGCCGCCTCCAGTCCTTCTGGATGGCTGAGAAGCATGCCGGGGAAGAGCAGCATACGGGGACCATTGATAAAATCCTCCCCGGCGGAAAAGCCGGTTTCATCCGGGAATACGGCGGTCATCAGTATTATTTCCGTACGGCATCCCTGTATCGGGTCCGCGCCGAAGAAGGGGAGAAGGTTACCTTTTATGTCGAAGACTTTTTCGATATCAACAAGAAAAAACCGGCCCGTCGCGCCGTGGACATCGAGCCTGTTTTGCTATATCATAAGAAATGAAATTACCAGAGAAAGCGAGTGGCCCTTATGATTTTATCAGGCAAGGAAATTGTCAAACATTTAGGTAAAGAAATTATCATTGAACCCTTTCATCCCGAACGGGTCAATCCCAATAGTTATAATCTGTCTCTTCACAACGAACTGATGATATACGACCATGCCGAATTGGATATGGCCAAGCCCAACCCGGCGTCGACGATCGAAATCCCGGAATCGGGCTATGTCCTCCAGCCCAATACACTCTACTTGGGACGGACCAATGAATACACCCGGACCGACGGCTACATCCCCATGCTCGAAGGTCGGTCGTCTGTCGGCCGTCTCGGTGTCTTCATTCACGTCACGGCCGGTTTTGGTGACGTCGGCTTTGCCGGCTACTGGACCCTTGAAATCTTTTGTGTCCAGCCGATACGGATTTATCCCAATGTCGAAATCTGCCAGATCTACTATCATGACATCGATGGGGAATACGATAAGTATACCCACGGAAAGTATCAGAACAATACGGGCATCCAGCCGAGCATGCTTTGGAAAGACTTTGAAAAGCTGAAATAGGGAGGTATGACCATGAAAGAAATCGATATTCAGGAACTCCTGGCGCCGGATACGTTTCGCCTGGGAAGTGCCGAAGACCGAAAGGGCGGGACGGGCTGCACAGTCCTCGTCTTTCCGAAGAGTGCCCCCTGTGCCGTCGACGTCCGCGGCGGCGGACCGGCCAGCCGTGAATCGGAGCTGCTGAATCCTATGGCCGCTGCATCGGGGATCCATGCCATCCTCTTAAGCGGCGGCAGCGCCTTCGGCCTCAATGCGGCGACGGGGGTCATGACCTATTTGGAAGAACAAGGCATCGGCTTTGAAACGCGGATTGCCAAAGTTCCTTTAGTCGTCGCTTCGTGTATCTTTGACCTCGGCTGCGGTGACGACGTCCGTCCCGATGCGGCTATGGGCTATGCCGCTTGCGATGCCGCCTTTAATGGTGAATTCCGCGAAGGCTGCTACGGAGCCGGGACAGGGGCGACCGTCGGAAAACTCTGCGGTCCTGACTATATGATGAAATCCGGTGTCGGCGCCTATGCTGTTGCTGTCGGTGATCTTGTGGTCGGTGCCGTCGTCGTCGTCAATGCCGTCGGCGACGTTCTCAGCGAGTCTGGGGACATCATCTCCGGCATGAGAAGCCGTGATGGCAAGGGCTTTGCCGATACGCGTAGGGTCATGCTGGAAGAAGCAGGCCTGACGCCGACCCTGTTCTCTCAGCGAGCCGTCGGAACGACGACCAATACGACCATCGGCGCCATCGTGACCAATGGCCGTTTTGACAAGGCGCAGTTGAAAAAAATAGCTGCCCTCGGCAGCAACGGCATGGTCCGCACCATTCGTCCGGTTAATACGACGGCTGACGGCGACTCCCTTTATGCCGCCAGCATCGGAACGGTTTCAGCCGAAATCAGCCTGACCGGGACCTTGGCAGCTTACGTCGTCGAACAGGCCGTTCGCCGCGCCGTGTTGAAGGCTGAACCGATGTACGGCATCCCGGCCGCTCTTCCTTAATCGGTTGAAGCTGGACGGTAAGCGATTTCTTCCGGACATCCCATTTTTATCATTAATTTTGTTATCTTAAAAGGCAGTGCAGCAGGGCTGTACATTTTTATCAGGTGGTGTTTTGCTATGTATGATTATGTTATCGTCGGCAGCGGTCTCTTTGGCGTCGTCTTTGCCCATGAAATGAAAAAGGCCGGGCGCAAGTGCCTGGTCCTCGAACGGCGGCCGCACGTCGGCGGCAACGTTTACTGCGAAGAAAAGGAGGGCATCCGCATCCATCGCTACGGTGCCCATATCTTCCATACGTCGAATAAAAAAGTTTGGAACTACGTCAATCAGTTCGTCGAGTTTAATCATTACGTCAATTCGCCGGTCGCCAATTATAAAGGTGAGCTCTACAACCTGCCTTTTAATATGAATACCTTTACCAAGATGTGGGGCATCGTGACGCCGGCAGAAGCGGCAGCTAAGATCGAAGAACAGCGCCAAAGCGCCCAGATTACGGAGCCCAAGAATTTAGAGGAACAAGCCATTTCCCTCATCGGTACCGATATTTATACCAAGCTCATCAAAGGCTATACGGAAAAGCAGTGGGGACGGAGTTGTACCGACCTTCCGGCCTTTATCATTAAGCGACTGCCCGTCCGCTATACCTTTGACAACAACTATTTTGACGACCCTTATCAGGGCATCCCCATCGGCGGCTACAACGGCCTTATCGACGGCCTTCTTGACGGAATCGAAGTGCGGACCGACATCGATTATAATAAGGACCGGTCGTCCTATCTCGATATTGCCCGCAAGGTCGTTTATACGGGTCCTATCGATGAATATTTCGGCTATCGCCTGGGGCATTTGGAATACCGGGGCCTGCGCTTTGAAACGGAGCGCTTAGAAGAAGTCAATCACCAGGGCGTGGCCGTCATGAATTATACCGACCGGGAGACGCCGTATACGCGGGTCATTGAGCACAAGCACTTTGAATTCGGAACCCAGCCGGTGACCTATATCACCCGGGAATATCCGTCGGAATGGCACAGCGGCGAAGAAGCGTATTATCCGGTAAACGATGACAAGAACCAGGCTCTCTATAAACAGTACGCACTCTTGGCCGGCCATGAAAGAAACGTCATCTTTGGCGGCCGGCTGGCTGAATATAAATATTATGATATGGACGACGTCATTGAAAGCGCCTTGACCGTCGCCGAAAAGGAGATTTGAACAGATGCAGAAAAAAGTTCGCAAAGCCGTCATTCCGGCGGCCGGCTACGGCACGCGGTTCTTACCGGTGACCAAGGCTATCCCTAAGGAAATGATTCCCATCGTTGATAAACCGGTCATCCAGTATATCGTCGAAGAAGCCCTGCAGAGCGGCATCGAAGAAATTTTGATCATCACCGGTCACGGAAAACGGGCCATTGAAGATCACTTCGATACCAATATCGACCTTGAACTGCAGCTGCGCCAGCAGGGAAAGACCCGGCTCTTGCGGATGGTACAGGATATTTCCGGCATCAACGTCCACTATATCCGGCAAAAGCATATGCGCGGCCTCGGCGACGCCATCCGCTGTGCCGAATCCTTTATCGACAATGAACCCTTTGCCGTCCTCTTGGGCGACGATATCGTCTACGAACCGGAGCGGCCGGCCCTGCGTCAGATGATCGAGGCCTTTAGTGAGGTCGGATCGACCCTCCTGGGCTGCTAGGAAGTACCCCTTGACCAGGTTTCACGCTACGGCATCGTCCACGGCATGCCGACGAAATATGAAGGCATCGTGCGGCTCATCGACATGATTGAAAAACCGTCCGTCGACGAAGCACCGAGCCGCTTGGCCGCCCTCGGCCGCTATATCCTGACGCCGGATATCTTTGAAATCCTGCGCCGCGTCCAACCCGGAAAAGGCGGCGAAATTCAGCTCACCGATGCCCTGCGCCTCATGGCCGACCGCGAAGGGGTCTATGCCTATACCTTTACGGGCACCAGTTATGACGCCGGCAATAAGCTGGGATTTTTGAAGGCCACCGTCGAATACGCCCTGCGCCGCGACGACCTGGGCCATGATTTCAAAGCTTATCTTCAGGATCTTTTGAAGGGCTGAAGGTGCCTTTCTTCCGCCGCTCTTTAAAGAAACTTTTTAAGAGTCCCGCACATTCTTCAGCGCGGACGCCGGCCGTAATGACGGCGGCATGATTGAGACTGTCGCTGTCGATGAGGTGAAAGAGGGAGCGGGCAGCACCGGCCTTGGGGTCGTCGCAGCCGTAGACGACCCGGTCCAGGCGGCTGTTGACGATGGCGCCGGCACACATCGGGCACGGTTCGACCGTGACGTATAGCGTACAGCCTGTCAGGCGCCAGCGATTGAGTGCGCGGCAGGCTTTTTCAATGGCCAAGAGCTCGGCATGGGCCGTGGCACAGGGCAGGGACTCCCGCAGGTTATAAGCCCTGGCGATGACTTTTTTCTGATAGACGATGACGGCGCCGATGGGGATTTCTCCGACGGCATAGGCCGTTTTAGCTTCGGCCAGGGCTTTGCCCATATAAAATTCATCTTTAGTCATGATGATCTCCTTAGTATTAACATGGTTTATCTAAATGCGGGCAGGATACTCCGACCTC
>NZ_KQ958207.1:0-87903 GCF_001546855.1 Megasphaera sp. MJR8396C
TCTCATGTCTACCTAAAGGGGAGCATATCAAAAACCGATATGGAGGGGAAATCTTTTTTAGGTTACTTTTCAACCGAATCGCTGGAAGGTTGATCGTTTACCATCTCCAAGGCATGTTATAAGCTGCTTCCCAAATCACTTTGGCGACTTCGACAGGCCGTTGGTTAGCGGCAATATTAGAGTTTGGGCGGTCGTATAAGGGGGCACCGCCACCACTGGAGATGGCACCAGTTGATGTATCGTAGCTGTAATGTACAGTTTTGGTTTTGTAGAGCGTGCCTTTATCGATATTATAGGTTAGCACATTGGCAGCCAATCTATAATAGGGTGGATTATAGTATTCGCTTACGACTGAGGTTTTATCGACATAGGTGCCATATCCCATGCGGCCATATACCAGGACGATTTGGCTGTTTCCGTAAAGATGCTGCGGATAATCTTCTGCATAATTGGTGGTAGGAATTAAGAAGAGACTGACTGCGAAAAACAAAATCATCATCATTTTTGACAAGTGTTTCATGACAGCACATCCTTTCAAAATAAGTATCATCCGAATAATATATACTCATTGTATCATATTATAAAGGAGTAGTGGGCTTTCTTGCAGTGTCGATATAACTGTATATAAAGATGGTCTTGTGAATCGGATGTCCACAAGACCTAAGTATCTAGGATACATTTTTGAGTCGAGCCGTTTTTAAGAAGAGATCACCATCTCCAAGGCATGTGATAAGCGGCTTCCCACACGGTTTTGGCTACGTTTACCGGCCGTTGTTCGGCCATGGGATTGCTGGAACGGTCGTATAAGGGGCCATAGTCGCCGCTGTAGATGGCACCGGTTTCGATGTTGTAACTGAAATGCTGAGTCCTTGTGCCGGAGTAGTATCCTTTCATGGCATTATAGGTCAAAATATTGGCTGCCAACTTATAGTACGGGGGATTGTAGTATTCGACGACGACGGAAGTCTTGTCAACATATACCCCCTGTCCCATATGACCGTATACGAGAACGATTTGGTCGTTGTCGAAAAGAGTAGGTGGAAAATAGACCGACTGCGCCTGGCTGCCAAGGGGAATGAAAAAGAGGCTGACAGCAAAGAACAAGGCCATCATCAGTTTTGACAAGTAGTTCATTACATCACGTTCCTTTCAAAATAAATAGATATTTGAATAATGTATGACTATTATATCATAAAATGATAACTGTAAGGAATCGCTTCGCTGCAAAATGAATATGGCCTTCGGATGTTGCTGAATAAATCTTCCATGGCGGGTTGCTGGACGGAGTCAGGGGCTGACGATGGCAATGTATCGCTCTAGTTCTTCTTGTTCATAAGTTGCGATGAGGGACGTCATTTGTTCCGGATTGTTGTGTCCACTATGATAGGCGTCGAAGCAGTCGTAGTATTTGCGGCGGTCCGTAAACTTAATATCGACGGGCAGGAGGCCTGCTTTTATGAGCTCAAGGTTGAGCAACAGCCGCCCCGTTCGACCGTTTCCGTCAATAAAAGGATGAATAGACTCGAATTCGAGGTGGAGCAATGCGATGGCTTCCAGTATATGTTTTTCTTCTTTCCAGAGGGCATACTGTTGAAGCAGTTGATTGATGGCCGGTTCTATTTGATAAGGCTGAAGTGGGGTATGGAGTGCTCCTAAGATGCGGACTGGGACGCTTCGATACTTGCCGCGGTTTTCTCTGTCGTTCATTAAGACCAAAGAATGAATCGCCTTGATCGTGTCTTCGGTGAGCGGCGTATTTTGGGAGGCAGCTTCGATGATATAGTAAAAGGCATCTTTAAAACCAATGATGTCGAGATGTTCGCGCAGTGGCTTTTCGGTGATGGTAATGCCTTCCTGTAAAATTAAGGCCGTTTCGCGGAGTGTCAACGTATTCCCTTCGATGGCATTGGAGTTGTACGTCGTTTCGATGATAAATTCTTCTCGCAGCCGCTGCAATTCTGCATTGCTTAAAGGACGCAGTCGGTGAAGTGTATTTTTCAAGGAATCAATTTTCGTAAAGAGGGGATTCATAGCGAACTCCTTTCAAGTTGTTTTGGCCGGCATGGCGTCTTTTTTTTGATGTCCGGGGGATGCAGGGAGGTCAGATAGATCGCGGAACAGCCTGATAGTCTCATACTCTTATATACAACTTTACTATGATGTTACTTAAAAAGCAACAAATCACGTTGAAACAGGCGAAGCTGTTGATTAAAATTCACGTCAGTCGATGATTAAAAATTTTTTCAGTGTGTTGTAATAACAACGGATTACCTTGCCCCTCCATGATATACTACGTTCAGAAGTTGAGATAAGTTTCTCTGACATAGAGATAGGTTGCGATATATTAGGAGGTAATTACTATGACAAAGATTACGACAGATATGATTATGGGCGACATCATTCGCCAGTACCCGCAGGTTGTTGACACTCTTGTTGCTCAGGGCATGCACTGCTTAGGCTGCCCGTCGTCCCAGCAGGAAAGCCTGGCTAATGCCTGCTTCGTGCACGGCCTCGATCCGGAAGCCGTTGCCGGTGCTGTTAACGCTGCTTTGGAAGCTGAATAATAGGAGGGATGGACGATGAGCGCATTCTTAGGACCGATTCACTTTTGGTTATATAATAAAATCCAGTTTCAGGAAAATTTGATTGACGAACTCGTCGCCTACGTTACGGCCAAGGGCTGGAGCGATAAGGTTGATCAGTACGTCAGCACTGACCGCCGCAAGCTCGATGAAGTCATCGATGAAGCCAATATCCACGGCTGGCTCCAGTCGCGCATCCACGATGCCGAAGGCCGTTATGCTGCCTTGGTTCTTGATGCAGCCGGTGACGACGCTGAAAAATTCGATGCTTTGAAAGAAGCTGCCCGTGACTTTGGAGCTAAACAGGGCCTTCAGGCCGCAACGGCACCGGAAGCCTTCCACCGTTTAGACGATCTTCTCCTCGACGGCATGCCCTGCGATCAGGTCAACCGCGTTCGCGAAAGCGACGATGCCCGTATTGCCTGGGATCGGACGATGGATCTTCACAGTGAATTTTGGCAGGGCCACGGCGACCGCTATTACGCTCTGCGTCAGGCCTTGGTCGACGGACTCCTGTCGGCTACGGACTATGCCTTAGAAAGTCCAGCTGAAGGCCAATATGAAATCGTAAAGAAATCTGCTTAACACGAAAGAGAGGGAATGCATTATGATGTACTGCACGGAAGTCATGGTCGAACAGCACGCCAATATTTCCCGTATGCTTAAAATCATTCAGGCCGCTTGCTGCGCTATCTTAGAAGGCGGCGAAGTCGATCAGAAAGAATTTGCCGATATCATCGACTTTATCCGCAACTATGCCGACAATCACCATCATCGCCGGGAAGAAGAAGTCCTTTTCCCCGAAATGGTCGATAACCTGGAAGAAGTCGCATCGATCATCATCAAACATGGCATGCTCGTCGAACACGACCTCGTCCGCGCTCACGTGCGTGCCCTCGAAGAAGCCCTGAAGCTTTACGCCGAAGAACCGAAAACGGAACACAAACTCCAGATTTTGGCGGAAGCTATGGCTTATGCCAATCGCTTGCAGATGCATGTTGAAAAAGAAAACAACGTCGTCTATCCCTTGGCTGACCGCAGCCTGCCTGAAAATATCAAAGAAAAAATCGACAAGACGGTCAAAGATTTTGAAAAAGAAGAAGACCCGGCCTTCGTACAAGGTTACCTGGCTCTCTTAGACCGCTTAGAAAAGAAATATCATATTGTTGCGTAAGTAAAAACGATATGAGAAAAGCCGCTCGCCATATAGCATATATGGCGAGCGGCTTGTTGCTTTCATCCGAGCTTTAAAGTTTTTTCAGGCAGGCGATGAGGCTGTCTGTATCTTCTTTTGTTGTGGCCCAGCTGGTTGCCAGGCGGATGACGGTGTGATCGGCATCGTAGGCTTCCCAAGTGCTGAAGGCGACCTTTTGGCTGAGAGCAGCTAATTTCTGATTGGCCATGATAATGAAAATCTGGTTGGTTGCCGTTGGGAAATAGAGGTCGAAACCGGCGTCTTTCAGGCCTTTTCGGATGGCGTCTGCGTATTCGATAGCTGTCTTTCCGATTTTTTCATAGCAGTTGTCACTGAATAAAACGTCGAACTGGGTGCCCAGGAGCCAGCCTTTGGCTAAGAGAGCTCCGTGCTGTTTGATGATGGTGAAGAAATGGGGGATGAGTCCCTTTTTAGGAAGGACGACGGCTTCGCCGATGAGGGCGCCGCATTTCGTTCCGCCGATATAAAAGGCTGTGCAGTACGTCGCTAAATCGGCTAAGGTGACGTCGTTTTCCGGTGTTGCCAGCGCGTAGGCAAGACGGGCGCCGTCGGCATAGAGAGCGAGATTATATTTTTTGCAGACTTCAGAAAGTTCTGCTAATTCTTTTTTGCTGTATAATGTGCCGTATTCCGTGGGCTGGGAAATATAGACCATGCCGGGCTGTACCAGGTGATCCTTAGAGGCGTCGGCTTCGAAGTTTTCCATGAAGCGGGTTACGTCGGAAGCGGCAAGCTTCCCTTGATGCTGGGGGAGTTCAATGACCTTGTGCCCCGTGTATTCGATGGCACCGGCTTCGTGAATGCTGACGTGGCCTGTGGAGACGGCGATGACGCCTTCATAGCGGCGCAGGATGGCATCGATGACGACGGCGTTGGTCTGAGTACCGCCACTTAAAAAGTGAACTTCTCCGTCTGGGCAGTGGCAGGCTTCGAGAATCTTTTGACGGGCTGTTTCACTGATGCCGTCAGTGCCGTAGCCGTCTTGGGGAATCGTATTGATAGCAGAAAGTCTTTCTAAAATGGCCGGGTAGGCGCCTTCCATATAGTCAGAAGCAAAGGGTAATAAGGTCTTCATAATAATCCTCCTGTGGATAATTGTTCTTTACGGATGGCCTCATTATACGGTAGAATAAGGTATGACACAAGTTGTAATTTATCATATTCGTCATGACGAAATGGGTGAACAAACATGGACAGTATCAAATGCCAGGCTCTGCTCCTGGCCATTCAACACGGCAGCTTAACGGCAGCTGCTAAAGAACTCGGTTATACGCAGTCGGGCATAACCCGCATGATTCGATCCTTAGAAGAAGAAATCGGTTTTCCCCTCTTAGTGCGGAATAATCAAGGCGTCCAGCCGTCCGCCAACGGCCGCCAGATGATGCCCGTCTTTCAAGAAGTAGTTCGGGCTTCTCAAAAGGCTGTCGACCTTGGCGCTGCCATTCAAGGCGTCTTGGCCGGTGTCCTCAACGTCGGCTGCTACTACAGCATTGCCGCCGCCTGGATGCCGAAAATACTCAGTAAGTTTCAGGAACTCTACCCCAACGTATCGGTTCATCTCATGGAGGGGTCCAATAAGGAATTGGCTCAGTGGCTTGATGAAAAGACCATCGATTGCTGCCTGTCGGCCAAGTTTGGAAGCGAAGTGACCTATGATTGGATTCCCTTATACGAAGACGAACTCGTCGTATGGTTGCCGCCCGATCATCCTTGGACGACAGAAGATGCCATTACCTTGGCCCACCTCGACGACGCTCCCTTCGTTATTCCACTTCCGAATCGCGATACCGATATCGATCGCTTTTTGGCAGCCAACTTCCTCGAACCGGATATCCGCTTCACAACAAGCGACCCCTATACGGCTTACTGCATGGTTGAAGAAGGACTGGGCATCAGCCTGAATAACCGCCTGACGACTAAGCGCTGGAATGGCCGCGTCGTCCTTCGGCCTTTCGAACCAGCCCAACACATCTCCTTAGGCATCGCCGTTCCCGACATCCAAGAACTGTCGCCGGCAACGAGCAAATTCATCGCCCAAGTCTGGCAGACTGTACAAGGCGAAACGGCGAAAGATAAGGGGGAGGATGATGTCTGAAAACCGGCCAATCGTTTAGGATTGGTTTTTCCTGATTCCAACTACATACGCTGTATCGTAAAGGTCATGAATCTTAGCTTATATAAGATTCATGATTTTTTTATTGAATCGGTTGTGATATCGACTGCATCTCGGATTGTTTATCGATGACTAAGATACTGAGTGAAAAACGGGGCTGTCCGATTTAAAATAAGGTCTATGGGGCGGACCTCGAACAGAGTCTAAAATAATCAAAGCTGCAAGTTAGGAAAGTTTCGTCAAAAAACGTTAAAATGAATACATTTTACGTAGACAATTTTTGTCTACTCTTATTTGTATAATATGATTAATAATTTATAAAATATACACAATAAAATGTGTTTGTTTTATAATACATGGTATAATACATACTGTAAAATCTCGATTTATGGTAATGAAACAGGTAATGAGCAGTGAAGTTGTCAAATATAAAAATATATCAGCATATAGAAGAACTATCTTACTTTATTTAATATGACAATAAAAATATAAATATTGTAAATTCTGCTCAATATTTTGTGTAAATGAAATGTTTTGAACGAGAGAAACTTTGAACTCAACAAGGAAGCAATAAGAATCATAAAGGTGAGGTTGGTTGTTGATCGATATACCAATGGAGATGAAAACAATTATGGGACTATGGAATCGCATTTTTCAAAAAAGAAATTTGGAACGGCAAGAGGGAACATCTGGTAAGGACTCTCAGGATGAGCAGAAGCGTCAGAATGAGGATTCCCAGATAGGAAGTACGATCGCCGGTGTGGAAACGGCCCGGCAGGTTCAAGCCACTGTAGCCCAGAAATTTGCGGTTCCGGATACGTATACGGGCAATCGAAATCTGTATGATGATCCTAATGCAAAAATTGCTGCCAAAAAGGCTCTTTTTAAAGAGGGTACAGTGGTAAAAGATCCATACACCGGTGAACGGCTCGTATTGACGAAGAAAGAAGCAAAACTCCTCTATGGCAAAGATTGGACCAAGCATTTAGCAGAAAGTGACCATATAAAGGCTTTGGAAGAGATTTATCGTGAAACGAAGGACAATCCTTGGCTGACCAATGAAGACCGAAGGAATATTGCCAATTCGGAAAACAATATTCGCGTCACTTCCCGGCAATATAATAATGCCAAGCGGAGTCGCACAAATAAGGAGTTTGTTGACGATAAAGCGTACCGAAAGAAGACAGGCGTTAAATTAACTAGGGGTGGGGGCCAGCGAGCCATTCGCGATGAAGAAAATGCTGCAGCCATCATTAATAGTCAACTCCGTCAAAAATCAATGGAAAATATCATTTCCACGGGGCACCAGGCGGGTACGCAGACCGGCACTTCTGCCGGTGTTACGGCCGTTTCCGTCGCAACGATACAAAACATTGTACAGGTTATTAAAGGTGAGAAAAAGCCGGGAGATGCTATAAAAGATATTGCTGTCACAGGTGGACAAGCCGCCGTTACCGGCTATGTGACCGGTGGAGGATTAACTATTTTATCCCACACGTTGTCTCGATCCTCTTCCGGCTTTATTCAAGGGTTGATGAAATCAAATGTTCCCGGTCTCGTTATCAACTCGTGCATGGCTTTTGGGAATACACTAGATCGTTATGCAGATGGGAAAATTTCTACACAAGTATGTTTGACCGAATTAGGCGCCGACGGCCTTCGGATGGGAAGCGTTGGCTATTCGATGGGGGTGGGGCAGGCTCTTATCCCCGTTCCTATTGTGGGTGCCGCTATCGGAGCTGCCGTAGGGGCTGTCATGACCGGCTCCCTTTACAATATGCTTCTTGGGAGTTTGGGTGATACGGAAGACATCCGCTACCGAGAAAAACTCATATGCCAATGCCAGGAAGCGGCAGAACAAGCTCGCCAATATCGAAGGGAATTGCAGGCTCATATGGATGCTTATTTTGCCGATTACGGCCAGTGTTTTGATGAAGCCTTGGCAGGCATTCGTTTTTCCTTTGCAGTTGGTGATGCTGATGGTGTCATTCGAGGCGCTAATCAAATTACTCGCAAGGTAGGTGGTACGGTTAAATATGAATCAGTAGAAGAATTTAAAACATTCATCGATGATGAGGAAGAAGACTTGTTTTAAAGTGAGGAGTTGATTTTTATGCCAATCCCTTTGTTGATTGCCGGAGCAGTTATTGTTGCCGGCGTTGCGGCACATAGTAAAGCCAGTGATGTCAATGAAGAAGCGAAGAATATTGCAAGTCATGCAGATTCTATTTATAGTAGCCAAAAGTGGAGAACCGAAAAAGCTAAAAAGAATGTCCTGCATGAGCTTGAGAAAGTCGGCCGGCAAAAACAAATGATTTTACTGTACCCCATGAAGTCGTTTTTGGAAACCTATGGCAGACTTAAAAAGGTAGGACTTATCAAGTCTCAGGGCATTGAAGAGTTGGAGAATTTGCCTCAGTTTAATTTTGGGGATCAAGATGCACTGCAGCTTGAAAAACTGACCGATATCTACCAATCGGTTAAATCGAGTGCAGCAGAAGGAGCGGCTGCAGGAGCACTGGCGGGATTAGCCGCTACCGGTACTGGAGGACTTCTCACGGCAGCGGGAACGGCCGGAACTTTTAGTGCCGTCGGAGTTGCCGGTGCCGCTGTAGATATAGCCGGAACGGCCATCGGAGCCGTGGCAGCAGCTCCCCTGGCACTGTTTGTTGCACCGGTCGCTGTTTTTACGGGCTTATCAGCCTTGTCGAATGCCAATGAGAACTTAAGTAAGGCAAAATCTAGCTTAGCTCAGGCTGAACGTGCTTGCGAAGAAATGGAGAATATAGCTGTCCTCTGCGAAGGGATTGTAAAAAAAGCGGATATGTTTGAGAAGCTTATGCTGAACTTGACGGAATTATTTTCTCAATGTCTTGTACTGCAAAATGCTATTATACGGAAAAAGGATAAAAAGAAACAGAGGCTCAGTCGGGATGCTTTTACTGATGAAGAATTGAAGGTATTTGCCGTGTCACGCTCATTGGCAGGGGCTCTGAAGGCCTTAATCGATGTGCCCATACTGGATGACGGAGAGATTTCCCAAGAAGCAGAGCAAAAATATCAGACCGTGCTGAATAGCCTTCCTTCTTATGAGAATAATGTCAAAGAAATCCAGACTGTTGCTAAAGGTTTGAAAGTCAATGTTAAGAAAGAGAAACAACTTTTGTTGGAACCAGTGGCTGATGCCATTATGGAAGAAAATCCGAAATGCGCGGGAAGAGAAAGACCGACTGGCCCATTTGCCGATGGATGGCGTAATAAGGCCTTTGTTTTTTCTATTAGACTTTTGGCTACCGTTTTGATGTGTATTTCTTTGTATTTTGGGACGTACTCGATTTTATTGCAGGGGGGATTGTTGGCCATTCTTTGTTACTTATCTTCAATTGATGAAAAATATTCCTTTTGGCATAAGAAAAAGGTACATCTCATAGGGAGAATTTTTCTGGGATTAGCCGGCCTTTATCTCATGGGTCGCGGAGTTGCCGTATTTTGGACTCAAAGCCGATATCTGGCTAGTTTAGGATGGTTCCTGTTTGGGCTTTTTTTGGGAGTCTGTGGCTTGATTTCAGATAAAGATGATAATGAGACGTATACAAAGACAGTCATGTTTATTCCTTTTATAATTTTGGTTGCACAAATTGCAGGAAAAATTTTGGGCTGGATTTTTTAATGGAATAAAGGGCTTTTAAAAATTCAATAGGTTTTATCTGAAGCATATAAGGAGGTACACATGTATTTATCCATATTGACGGAAAAAGAAAAACAACTGTTTCTAAACCTGGCTTATACCTTGGCCTATAGCGATGGTGAATTTGGCGACGAAGAAAAATTGCTTTTGGACGCTTACTGCAATGAAATGGGGACGACCTTTGATCGTCCTGAGACTGCAGTCAGTTTGAACGAATTACTGGAATCTTTAAAAAGGGATATTTTTGAAAATAATAGAAAAGTCGTCTATTTTGAATTGTTAGGCTTAGCCGTGGTTGACGGTAAATACAGCGAAGAAGAAAAAAAGGTAATGGATACGATCCGCGAAATTTTTGGACTATCCCGCGAATTTGCCGATCAGTGTTATGATTTCCTAACACAGTATCTTCAGTTACAGGAAAGGCTTACAGCCTTATTACTGGGGTGATCGTAAGGAAAGTATTCTTGTTGAAAAAGACGAATAAGCGCGTCATCTTATTTCTGCCACCGGTTTCCGGTGGCAGTTTTTGACTTTTCTACCTGTTTCATAAGATAAAAAGGATCTCCCTCCTTGTCGATGCGATAGCGAGGGCGATGTTTTTGCCTGATTATAATTACATTGTTTCGCATAGAAAAAGTCATGAATCTTAGGAAATATAAGATTCATGACTTTTTTTTGTCGATTATTTTTTCATCATGACAGGACCTGTCCTTGTCAAATGATAAGATAAAGACAAGTAAAAATATAGAAGGGTAAGGAGTCGTCATGTATGAAAATTCAACTCATGTTTCTTTGGAGTGAAATTCAGCGGTTCAGTCCTCAGGAGGTGCCGTTTTTGACTGGCAGGCTGTCTTTTGTGGATCCTGACCGGATGCGTAATCTCTATTAGCTCATCGTTTCCGATGAGGAGGTTATCTGTCTGAGAGACTGAATGATATTAAGGTGGAAAATATCTTATCTGATGATATAACGAGCTATTTTCTGTCATAACGAAAGAGATGAGAGGTATGAAGGAAGATAAAGTTTCACGAGTATTATCACTGTATTCGCAATTAATGGAGGGCCGGATCATTAAGAAATCCGTAGCGGCCCAGAAATATGGCGTTAATGAGCGCAGCATTCAACGGGATATTGAAGATATCCGGGCTTTTTGCCGCAACTGCATCGCACTTGGCGACAGCATGCCCGGTGACTTGATATACGATTATACCGAAAAAGGTTATCGTTTGGAACGGCGGCAGGCGCCGAAGTTATCCAATAGCGAGGTCCTGGCTTTGTGCAAGATTCTGCTCGACAGTCGGGCCTTTGTCAAGACTGAGATGGCGGACATGCTACACAAGGTTATTGCTTGTTGCGTGCCTGAATCGAATCAAGCTTTGATTACAAAACTGGTTAATAATGAGACCTTTCATTACGTTGAACCGCGGCACCGGACGAGTTTTCTCGACACGATGTGGCAGCTTGGCGAAGCTATCCAACAGCACCGCTACGTCAATATTACCTATGGCCGGATGAAGGATCGAAAAGTTGTCGAACGACGACTGAAGCCCTTAGCACTGCTCTTTTCGGAGTACTATTTCTATCTCATCGCTTTCATAGACGACAGCAATATCCAAAGAATTTATGAAAGCGCTCGTGATATGACACCGACCATTTACCGCCTGGATCGTATTAAGTCCCTGGCAGTAGAAAAGAACTTATTCCGCATTCCTTATAACCGACGCTTTCAGGAAGGGGAATTTCGTAAACGCGTCCAGTTCATGTACGGTGGTCCCTTGCAGCGCGTGACTTTCACCTATACCGGATACGATATCGATGCCGTCTTGGATCGGCTGCCGACGGCCAAAATTCTGAGTGAAGAAAACGGAACGTATCAAATCGAAGCTGAAGTTTATGGGACCGGGGTCGAGATGTGGCTGGACAGTCAGGGAAAATACGTCAGCGAGGTTCAGATAAAAGAAATATAACATCGGAGCTTTCATAGTAGCAAGAGCGGATATCTTCGCGTTGAAATACACCATGGAATTAATAATTTATAAAATGAAATACAATAAATCGCGCTTTTTTTGTAACATATGGTATAATATATGATATAAATTAGCCTTCCTAAAATCGCCGATATGCATGACGAGATCTGCTTTTATAGCGATGCAGGATCCGTATGTAGGTCATCATAATGGAATGGATGACGATATGGTGCGGGTTCCTGCAGTCGGAGTACTCCCGTTGGTATCATGGTTACCGCATCTGAAGCTGCCCATTACTTGAGAACTTCAGAAGATGAAGGCTGACAAACGGAATTTGACAGGTGATCTTGAAGAAATGTACCTGTTAGGAAGCGATTGTGAACCGTTACAGTGTGATGTTGTGGGGAATGAACAGATCGGATTGGGCGTGATGCATTGAAAAAAGATAAGGTTTCACGTGTATTAGCGTTATATTCGCAGTTATTGGCCGGTCGGACGGTGCAGAAGGCAGAAACGGCACAGTACTATGGTGTCAATGAGCGCAGCATTCAGAGGGATATTGAGGATATCCGCTCGTTTTTCCAGGATGATGCGGCGGTTCGTGACGGCGGCATTTGTGATGTGGTCTATGACACTAGGGAGAAAGGCTATCGACTGGAAGGCGGGCAGGTGGCGAAGTTATCAAATAGCGAGGTCCTGGCCTTATGTAAAATCTTGCTCGACAGTCGAGCTTTCGTTAAGAGCGAAATGGTTGAAATGATAAACAAGGTCATCGCTTGTTGTGTGCCCGAATCGAATCAGGCCTTGATTACCAAGCTGGTGAATAATGAGACCTTTCATTACGTTGAACCGCGGCACCGGACGAGTTTTCTCGACACGATGTGGCAGCTTGGAAAGGCTATCCAACAGCATCGCTACGTCCATATTACTTATGGCCGACTGAAGGATCGAAAAGTCGTTGAACGGCGGCTGAAACCCTTAGCACTCCTTTTTTCGGAGTATTATTTTTATCTCATCGCCTTCATAGACGACAGCAATATCCAAAAAATCTATGAAAGCGCTCGCGATATCACGCCGACCATTTATCGCCTGGACCGGATTAAGACCTTGTCGGTGGAATCAGAAAGTTTCCGCATTCCTTATAATCAACGTTTTCAGGAAGGCGAATTCCGAAAGCGCGTCCAGTTCATGTACGGCGGGCACCTGAATCGCGTGAACTTTACCTACATTGGCGGCGATATCGATGCCATCTTGGACCGCCTGCCGACGGCTAAAATTCTGAGTGAAGAAAATGGAAGGTATCAGATCGAGGCCGAAGTCTACGGCAAGGGCGTCGAGATGTGGCTGCGAAGCCAGGGGAAATATGTCTGTAATGTTCAGCTGAAAGAGATATGACATCGGTGACGGTGGCTGAAAATTATTTTTTGATAAGAAGAGATTGTCCATGGCGATGCCGTTGTGGACAATCTCTTTTGGTTTTGGCAGAACCTTGTTATAATAAAATAAAGTTCTTGTTTCTGCCGGTGGCAGCAGAGACGATTTCCGATTCGTTATAGGTTAGATTCGCCATTTTTTTCTTGAAAGCAGGTGTGTTCGTGCTCTTATTTTCGACCATTTTACCAATCAATGAAAAGATGACCAAGGAAAAGTTTATTCGACTGGTTATCGAGTGGAATCAAAAAAGTAACTATCCAGAAAACATTATTCCCAATCTGGTGTGGGATGGTAAGTATACTACTTCCTATGAAACGGACCATCTGCTTCTTGATATAGAGGAATATCAGAAGGAAGACATCGTTGCTGTTCGCTATGAAAAGCGTGACGCTGAAGGTGTTATTTGGGATTCGGACTATATCATGAATTTTAAAGACATGAAGATGTCTATCCGTTTAGACCGCAGTTATCTGGAAGAAGCGCTGAAGGTAGATCCGGAATTTTCGACGCCTCACTTTATTTCCATGCTTATCGATGGCGGGTATTTAAGGGCCGATAATGGTCTCGACGTACGACGGACACCGCTCATTATCGATGAGGACAATATAGATATTGCCGTCGAGATCATGACCGGGAAGCGTCGCCCTCGTCTGCCTGTCGTCTTCGTGTCTAAGACGTCGGATAACGAAGATCCCATTGATGTAAATAAGTTGGCCGGCCGACTAAAAGGGGCAGCCCACGTCCTAGTCCAGGGAGATTATGAAATGGAAGCAACTCTTCAGGAGGATAGTGGCAATGAAAAATTAGGTAATGGCAGTATTGACATTTATTTCCCCAATCCTGCCGTCGGGCACAAACGATACATGTATCGCCGCAATCCGGGCTATGATATTCAGTTGACGGAAAATATAATTGAAAGGGTCATTCAGTACGGGAATGCCAAGCGCGTGTCACCCCTCTATGTCTGGGCCGGTGTCACCAGTGCCCTTTATGAGGATCAATATCGCCAATCCCAGGAGGCCTATGCATCTGCCGACAAGGCTCGACATGAGGCCCTGTATAAATTGCTTGACTTACAAGGGCGGTATGACGAAGATGTTTCTCAGTCTAAACAGGAAGCCGACCAGCTTTTAGAGAGTTTTGACGAGGAGAATCGAAAGCTACGGGAGGACAATGAACGCCTGCGCTGTCAGAACGTACAACTGGCATATGAAAACCAGGGACTGCGTTCAAAACTTGATTCTCAGACAGGTGTCCCCGTCCTGTTCATGGGCAATGAAGACGACTTCTATGCCGGCGAGATAAAGGATTTGCTTTTGGCAACACTGGAATCCGGCTTAAAAGGCTATTTAGCTTCCGGTACACGACGATACGATGTGGTGAAGGATATCCTTGAAGCTAATGACTATCGGCATATCAGTGAGAAAAAGTCTGCTGAGGTAAAGCAGTTGTTCAATAACTATAAAGGCATGACTTCAAAAGTGAGGCGGGGACTTGAAGAGTTAGGCTTTGAAATTCAGCATGACGGCGGTCACTACAAGGCGATTTACTACGGTGATGAGCGGTATATCCTCGTTTTTGCAGCTACCCCCAGCGATAACCGGGCTGGGAAAAATAACGCTTTGGAGACTATCAAAAAAGTGTTTTGATTCCATGTTTTGGATAAGAAATGGCCAATTTTGGCCGCTTGAAAGGGGGAGGATTTGTAATAATCGGTTATTCCATGGTATAATTAAATGCTATGAATTTATGTACGGGAGGTATATGAATGGCTACAGGTCAGGAAAAGATTGATCAGCTCCGGGAAAAGCTCGCAAAAGTCGAGCTCGGCGGCGGTCAGAAGCGAATTGATTCGCAGCATAAAAAAGGAAAGTTGACAGCCCGCGAACGGCTGGCCAAGTTGTTTGATGAAGGCAGCTTTACGGAAATGGGGCAGTTTATCCATCATCGCGGTACTCATTTCGGTTTGCAGGAAAAAGAAATCCCCGGCGACGGCGTCGTTACCGGCTACGGTACGGTACGGGGCCGACTGGTCTTTGCCTATGCCGAAGATTTTACCGTTGAAGGCGGATCCCTTGGTGAAATGCACGCCCATAAGATTGCCCAGATGCAGGAAATGGCCCTCAAGATGGGAGCCCCTGTCATTGGCATCAACGATTCCGGCGGCGCCCGCATTCAGGAAGGCATCGATGCCTTGTCCGGTTTCGGCCGCATCTTTATGAACAATACGTCGGCTTCCGGCGTCATTCCTCAGTTGGCCGTCATCATGGGGCCCTGTGCCGGTGGTGCCGTTTATAGCCCGGCCTTGATGGACTTTGTATTCATGGTTAAAAATACGTCTAACATGTTCCTCACCGGCCCGGCGGTCATCAAATCGGTCACGGCGGAAGAAGTCACGGCAGAAGAACTCGGCGGCGCCATGACTCATAACTCGATTTCCGGCGTCGCTCACTTTGCCTGCGAAAGCGAAGACGACTGCTTTGAAAAAATCAAGGCGCTCCTCGATTTCCTGCCTAGCAACAACATGGAAGAAGCACCGGTCGTCGACTCGAATGATGATCCGAACCGCGAAGACGAAAGCCTCAATTCGATCATCCCCGACGACAACAACGTGCCCTATGATATGCTCGATATCATCCGCTCCTGCGTCGACGACGGCAATGTATTCCAGGTCCTTGAAAACTACGCCTTGAATATCATTACCTGCTTTGCCCGCTTCGACGGCCAGACGGTCGGCATCATTGCCAACCAGCCGAAATTCCTGGCAGGCTGCCTTGATATCAACGCTTCGGACAAGGCTGCCCGCTTCATTCGCTTCTGCGACAGCTTCAATATTCCCGTCGTCACCTTCGTCGACGTACCGGGATTCCTGCCGGGGACCAATCAGGAATACGGCGGCATTATCCGCCACGGCGCTAAAATGCTCTATGCCTACTGCGAAGCTACGGTGCCTAAGATTACCGTCGTTACCCGTAAGGCTTATGGCGGTGCCTATATTGCCATGTGCTGCCGTCAGCTCGGTGCCGACATGGTCATGGCCTGGCCGTCGGCTGAAATCGCCGTCATGGGTCCTGATGGCGCCGTCAACATTATCTTTAAAAACGATCCGGATAAAGAAAAGAGAAAACAGGAATATATCGACGAATTCTTGTCGCCTTATAAAGCTGCTGAACACGGCCAGATCGACTGCATTATTGAACCGAAAGAAACGCGGCCGCGCATCATCAGCGCCCTGGCGATGCTTTACAGCAAACGTGAAGAACGGCCGGCCAAGAAACACGGCAATATGCCGTTGTAAGGAGGTGGCCGTATGTTAGAAATACTGTTTGCGGCAATCGGCGTCTTAATCATCATTATTTTGGTTTTGAGCCGATACTACGATACCCGCTTCCGCGCCTTAGAACGAAAGATGGAAGACATGACTGCTTTTCAGCAGAGTGTAAAAGACCTTTCGGAAGCGGTCTATGATTTAAAGACCGCTGAAAAGAAGGAAACAAAGACACAGCCTGCCCCGGAAACCAAAGACACGGCCAATCCGATCGTTCCCGTTGGTCAGCGTCAGCCGGCTGTTGTCGAAGCCCGTCCGTTGGCGACGGTGCCTGAAAGCCGTGAGGCTTCTGATTCCGACGAACTCCCCGACGACGTCGTGGCTGTCATCATGGCAGCCGTAGCCGCTTACGGGTATTCGCCGGCAGCGATTCGCTCGATCCGGCTTTCGCATCGCGGATATAAACGCCATCGGGAAAATTGGGCTATGGCAGCCCGCCTGGGTGGTATGAAACGTTAAGGAAAAAGTCTTTGAATCCAGGAGGATACGGATATGAAAAAGTTTAAGATTACAGTCAATGGCAAGTCATACGAAGTTGAAGTAGAAGAAGTAGGCGGCGCGACTCCGGCAGCTCCGGTTGCACCGGCACCGGCAGCACCCGCACCAGCAGCTCCGGCACCGACACCGGCTCCGACTCCGGCAGCACCGGTACAATCTCCGGCTCCGGCCGTAGGCGGCCCGATCCCGGACGGTGCCATCACCGTCAAGGCTCCGATGCCGGGCAAGATTTCGGCACTCAAAGTGGAAGCCGAAACCGCTGTCAAACGAGGCGACGTCCTCCTCGTATTGGAAGCCATGAAGATGCAGAACGACATCACGGCAACGGCTGACGGCAAACTCCACGAAATGCGCGTCAAAGTCGGGGACAATGTCAAAACCGGTGACGTCTTGGCTGTCATCATGCCCTAAGTAACATAGGCTCGATAAAAGAAATATGCATACAAAAAAGAGGTTCGCTGACTTGTAACTGTCGGCGAACCTCTTCTTTATAGTTAGAAATAGATTTATTTAGCAGCAGCTTTTTTGGCTTCTGCCTTGGCTAAGAACGGGGCCGATTCGATGATGAAGCGTTCGTGGGTAGCTTCACCGACGAGGCCGGCGTCGTCATGGGCTTCGATCTTAAAGGTCAATTTTTTGCGGTCCTGTTCGACGAGGGTCGCTTTGGCCGTGATGGTAAGGCCAATCGGCGTGGCAGCGACGTGTTTGACGTTCATGGCGATGCCGACGGTGTTATAGCCTTCCGGGAGCTGAGGATCGCAGGCGTTGATGGCTGCGTTTTCCATGAGGGCAACCAAGGCCGGCGTAGCGTAGACTGGCGATTTGCCGCTGCCCAATTTAATGGCCGTATTATCTTCCGTGCATTTTTCAGAAACTTCAGCGGCTGAGTTTTTTTTGATATCAAATTCCATGGTGTATAACCTCCTTGATGTAGGTGAGAATATGCCTGAACTGTATCGATAAAGGCATTTTACATAACCATATCATATCACATTTTGGTTCTTTTTGACAGCAAACTGTTTGCTTATCGGGGGTCGGGATAAGGATTGTCATCGATAAAGACGGGCCTTTTTGACAGAAAAAGCGCCATAGGATACAATAAAACTATATTTTTCAGAGAAAATGAGGAGTGATATCATGAAACTGAAAGGAATATGTCTGATTGCAGCGGCAGTCCTCTCCATCGGGACGGCATCGCTGGCCAAAGACAAGGGCACCTTGACCAAGTTTCCCAATTGGGGTGTCATCACCGTGCCGAACGATATATACATGCAGAAGGGGACGCAGCCCATGCTGACGGCGGCGGATACCCAAAATGATGTGACGGCCTTGTTTGAAAAGATTTTTCCCCTCCAGCCGGAAACGTACCAGGTCGTAAAGAAGGATGATGCCGATTTTCAGTATGCCTATTTGATGCATTATACGGCCAGCCTCTGGGACGTCAGAGCTGCCGTTTACGGTGAAAACCGGGAAAATGCGTACTTGCGCGACATCGGCGGTCGTCCCGATCCGAAAACGTTAATGGATCGACTCAATCAAAATATGGCCAACCGTCTGCCCGATGGTTTTCGCTTGACTGAACCGGTTACGGCCAAAAAGTATAAAGGACGGGTCTTTTATGAATGGACTGTTGAAAAATCGCTGGTCATTAACAGCAACGCCTTTACGGAAACGATTCATGGCCTTGCCTGGCAGCATGGTGATACGATGGAAATTGCCGTCATCTTAGGCAATGTCGCAAAATCCGGTGACGACGACATCATCAGCACGATGACCGATATGTTGAAAGATGCCAATAAGATGCCGAAAAAATAAGGGTAGCTTAAGGAATAAAAAAAGCCTTGCATGAGTGAAAAAACTGCATCATGCAAGGCTCTTTTGGATTTATAAGGTTTTCATCAGTTGTTCGAGGTGGGCCGTGAGCTTCATGTTTTCTTCGTAGTCGATGGGGCAGTCGATGATGACCGGTTTATCCTGCTGGAAGGCCTTTTTCAAGGTCGGCAGGAGATCTTCCGTCTTTTCGATGCGGTAGCCGATGGCGTGGAAGCTTTCGGCGAGTTTTACGAAGTCCGGATTGGTGAAGTCGACGCATTCGTGATGGCCGTACTGCATATCCTGTTTCCATTTGATGAGGCCGTAGCTGCTGTCGTTGAAGATGAGGGTGACGAAGTTCGTGCCCAGGCGGTAGGCCGTTTCAAATTCTTGGACGTTCATCAAGAAGCCGGCATCACCAGTGATAGCCAGGACCTTTTTATCGGGGTGGACGAGTTTGGCTGAAATGGCGCCGGGAACGGCGATGCCCATGGTGGCAAAACCGTTGGAAATGAGGCAGGTGTTTGGTTCGTAGCAGTTGTAATGGCGGGCGATCCAAACCTTGTTGGCGCCGACGTCGGAGATGACGATATCGTCTTTATCCATGATTTTCCGGCAGTCGATGAGGGCTTTCTGCGGCTTGACCGGGAAGGACAGGTCTTCGGCATAGCTTTCATGTTCAGCGACCATTTTCTGACGGATGTTGAGGAAGGCGCGCGGTTCCGGCAGGCGGGCGGCCTTTTCCATGATGCGTTCCAAGGAATCGGGGATGTTGCCGACGACTTCGACCTGGGGCTGGTATTTTTTATTGATATCAGCCGGCATGGTGTCGATGTGGATGATGTCGGCGTTGGTCAGATGCCATTTGGCCGGGGCGTATTCGATGATGTCGTAGCCGACGGCGATGACCAGGCTGGCCTTTTCGAGAATTTTCGTTTGATAGTCGTCCATGGGAATGCCGACGGTCCACATGGAATACTTGTTGTCGAAGGGGATGGCCCCTTTCGCCATCATGGTATTGACGACAGGCAGTTTGAGTTTTTCCGCAAAGGCCGTCAGCTGTTTGGCAGCTTGGCTGCGAATGACGCCGCTGCCGGCCAGGATAACCGGATTCTTGGCGTAAGAAATCATGGAGGCTGCCATTTTGATCTGTGATTCTAAGGCCGTTTCCGGCTGAATCGTCTTGTGCTGCAGCGGCTTTTCATCATCGCCGACGGGCATTTCGCTGATGTTGACCGGAAGGTCGATGAAGGTAGCACCCGGTTTTTCACGTTCGGCGTACTTAAAGGCCAAGCGGGTGATTTCAGCCATCGTATCGGGACGGACGACGGTGTAGGACCGACGGGTGATGGGTTCGAACATGGCTCTGAGATCGAGGTACTGGTGGGCCGTGATGTGCATCTTATCGGTTCCGACCTGACCGGAGATGGCGACGACGGGGGCGCCGTCACAGTCGGCATCGGCGACGCCGGTGATGAGGTTCGTCGCACCGGGCCCGAGGGTAGCCATGCAGACGCCAGCCTTGCCTGTCAGTCTGCCGTAGACATCGGCCATGAAGGCAGCACCCTGTTCATGACGGACGGTGATAAATTCAATCTTTGAATGCTCCAAGGCATTGATGATGGCTAAGTTTTCTTCACCGGGGATACCGAAAATATAATGGACGCCTTCTTCTTCAAGGCATTCGATGAGAAACTCTGCCGTGTTGCGCATCTTTTTTTGTACCATTCCGAGAACACTCCTTTAAAGGTAATGGATAAATTAAAAATTGCTGTTGTAACCTGTATTATAATATGGGACAGGACCTTTTTCAATGACTTACTTGTATTATCAGGATGTACAATCTAATTTGACCTGAATCGACAAGGCCAAAAGGGGTATGCAAAAGGGCATCATAAAGCCTTTATGAGCACTGTTTGCTGAGGATTAGATCGGAAGAGAATAGGAGAATATAATGAATATATTGATTAGCAGCTGTCTCTTGGGACAGTATTGCCGCTATGACGGGAAGACCAAGACTTATGAAGCGATTGAACCTTTATTGAATCGTCATGACATTCATTTCATACCCATCTGCCCGGAGCAGGCCGGTGGTCTTCCGACGCCGCGACCGGCAGCTGAGCGCTGCGGGGAAAAGGTACTGACCAAAGAAGGCTGCGATGTGACGGCTCAATATGAACGAGGGGCAGAGGCGGCGCTTTACGTAGTCCGTCTCTTTCACTGCACGAAGGCCATCTTAAAGGCCAAGAGTCCGTCCTGCGGCTCGGGCCTCATTTACGACGGGACCTTTTCCCGGACCCTTACTGAGGGCGACGGCGTGACGGCAGCCCTCTTAAAAGCGGAAGGCATTGAGGTTTTCAGCGAAGGGGACCCTTTAGAATACTTGCTTTTATAACGGCGGTTTGCTACAATATACGAGTACGCAAGTGAGGAGGTTTCAGGGTGAATACTTTTTTGCATGAAGTTTGTGAATGGCTTTATTCTATTGTCATCGCCTTGGCCATTGCCATGGTCATCCATATTTTCTTCTTCCAGCCGACCCGCGTTTCCGGCGAGTCCATGATGCCGACCCTTAAAAATGGGGAATACCTCATCGTTTCGAAATGGAGTCACGTCATGGGAGAAGTTCCTAATTATGGAGACATCGTCATCATCGACAGCCGCGTCCAGTATCCGCGCACGTGGAAAGATGATGTCGCTGAACCGATGAACAACTACTTGGCGTTCTTTGACCACGACTTACAGACGAAAAACGTTTGGGTCAAACGAGTTATCGGCCGCCCCGGTGATACGCTGGCTTTCCACGACGGAAAGGTTTGGCGCAATGGGGAACCGTTGGATGAACCCTATATCAACGGTCCGATGGAATACAGCAGTCGGGAAGAAGTTAAAGTCCCGGAAGGCTACGTATTCTGCATGGGTGATAACCGCAACCACAGCAGTGACAGCCGCTTTATCGGTCCGGTTCCTATCGACCACGTGTTGGGCCGCGTCATTTGGTAAGCGGTCTTTACGACAACTGCATACGACAGTTCGCAATCCATCCTGTCGCTAAACAAAACTAGGACGCATAACCAAAATGGGTGCAGTGTAGACGGGATTGCTTCGGCAGCCCCGTCTTTTTTATTTGTTAGAAAGGCGCAATATACGATGTACAACTTTATTCTGAATACCCGGCGCATGACCTTTTCTGCCCTGGTCATCGCCATTTATATCGCTGTCCTGTATGTCACTCAGGGCATTTCTTTCGGACCCTACCAGATCCGTATCGCAACGGCTCTCTACGGGCTGGCGTTTCTCTATCCGTTCTTAGTCGTTCCCTTGGGGATCGCTAATTTTATCGCCAACTTTCTCTTTGGCGGGCTGGGCCTCATCGACATGGTCGGCGGCTGTGCCGTCGGCATGATGACGACTTGGCTCATCGTCCAGATCCGGCAGCATCAGGGAAGCCCCTGGCTGGCAGCTCTTCCCATTTGGTGGGTGCCGGCCCTAGTGGTCAGTCTTTGGCTGTCCTATTTATTGAATCTGCCTTACCTGGTACTGGTCAGCAGCCTGGCTGTCGGTCAGCTGCCGCCGGCTATTTGCGGCGTCCTGCTCATTCAGGCGCTTCGTCAGCACTACGTCTTAGAAAAGGAGTTATGATATGAGTCGAAAACAAGAGGACCTTCAAGGCATTACCTTTCTTGGCAATCAGCACACGGCCTATCCGACGGACTACAATCCCGACCTTTTGGAAACCTTCATCAACAAGCATCCCGACCGGGACTATTTCGTCAAGTTCAACTGCCCGGAATTTACCAGTCTCTGCCCGATGACGGGCCAGCCGGACTATGCGACGATTTATATTTCGTACGTACCCGATGAACGGATGGTCGAAAGCAAGGCCTTGAAGCTCTATCTGTTCAGCTTCCGCAACCACGGTGACTTCCACGAAGACTGCGTCAACATCATCATGGACGACCTCATCGAGGCCATGGATCCCAAGTATATCGAAGTCTGGGGAAAATTCCTGCCCCGCGGCGGCATCAGCATCGATCCCTACTGCAATTACGGCCGTCCCGGCACGCCTTGGGCCGACGTTGCCTGGCAGCGCCTGTCACAACATGACTTATATCCCGAAAAAGTAGATAATCGGTGAAACTTCTTACCTTTTCCAGATAATCCATGGTATAATAAAGTATCAATCATAGGAGTGAGGAGTGTTATCTGTGAAATTGAAAAAAGTGCTTTTGGCCCTCGGTTTTTCCCTGGCCTTGTCGGCCTCTGTTTTTGCGGCCGACAATATGTGGCAGTATAACCAATATACATCGATTGACATGAATTCGGCGAAACTCTATTATGATATGGGCCGCCAGATCCTGTCCTTCGAAACAGTGGAAAAATCCGGCGATTCGACGGATTACTGTACCTATGTGTACAACATCGATGACCAGACGATTCAGCTGAAAAAAATGATTACTCAGACTAAGAAGCATAAGTATAAGAGCAGCTTCTATCCCGAATCGATTAAAGACGGCAATGCTGTCATCAAAGCCAGAGCCCGCATGGCCACCGACGTATTAGAAAAGGTCATGGAAAAGCAAAATTCGAAGAAATAAGTCCTTAGTGCAATGTGACTGCTAAGGTCGTCGTCTTCCGTTTGCTTTCCTGATACTTTCCGAAACAGGCCTTGCCGGTACAGGCTACGGATTCAAACGAAAAGGGACTGCTGCATGGAGCGGTTTTCTTCATGCAAGCAGTCCCTCTTTTGTTATTTTCCTTTGACGCAGATGCTAAGCCACTTGGGAAGTCGGTGTTCGACGACGACCCAGGAGTAGGCTGACGAGCAGGCGACGACGATGATATAAATGGCGATGATGTGAATGGCCCGTAGGTAAATGTGCAGGTGAGCCGCAAGGCCCGTGCAGAGGCTGAGAAAGACAGGATGTACCAGGTAGATGGGATAGGAATAATCGCCTAACCTAGAGAAGACTTGATGGACGGCATGGGGCACAGGCCGGCATTCCCACCAGTAGAGGAGAAAGAGCATCGTCGACAAGGTATAGACCATGCCAATCGGGCTGAGCTGGTGAATGGTAAAGACGGCCGATAAAGGGTCGTAGCCGAGGTAATGCATGACGCCGTAGTACGATGCCAGCATACCTGCCGTCGACACGATTTGAAGGCCGTTGATCACCGTGCCGTGCCGCTTGAGCCAGGCTGTGACCGATGAGAAGTGTTCTGCTGTAAAGGCGCCGAACATGAAGATGAACAGATAGTGCAGGACCATGTAGTTCAGGCGCAGATTCGAGGCATCTTCGAGGAAGGGATTGTCCGAATGGAGATTCCAACTGTAGCTCGAGTAAAAATTGAAGATCATGTTGACGATAAAAAGGGCCGTAAAGGAAAGAATCGGCTTGCGGTCCATGAGGCGCAGTAAAGGCCGCCATAAGGGCATGAGCAGGTAGAACCACAAGAGGATGACCAGAAAGTAGATGTGGTACATGGCCAGGCCGTACCATAAGGTGCGAAAGATGGCATAGGGATGAAAGAGTTTGAGATTATGGCTGAGAACCGATACGTAGGCCATGTAGAAAAAAGACCAGGCCAGGTAGGGGACGAAAACCGTCCGCAGTCGACGCTGCAGATAGTCTTTATAGTCAAAGGGCTCGTGGAGTCCTTGGCTGTAAAACATGCCGAAGGCCGACAGGAAAAAGAAGGCCGGGACCGAAAAGCGGGATAAGATTTCTAAGACGGCGACCAGCGCCAAATTCGGAGACGGATTGACGATGGCCACGGATCCGACATGGATGGCAATGACGCCGAGCATGCAAAGTCCGCGCATATAATTGATAGAATGAATAAATCGTTTTGACATCTGACACCTCGGAAGATACAATATAGATACTAAAGATATATCCTATTATAACAAATTTTTGCAAAATGGACAGGGAGGCTGTATGACCGACGACACACAAAAGGTAACCCGAACGGGACTGATACTGGCAGCGACCTTGATTTTACAAGGCCTCAGGCTGGTCATTCCCATACCGCCTCAGATCAGTCTGTTCCTCATCGGGTCTCTGGTCAACGCCTGCCTGATCACGGCCGTCCTTGCCGTCGACCGCAGAGCCGGCTTTGTCGTCGCCGCCTGCACGCCCATCTTTGCCTGGCTCGAAGGGATGCTGCCTTTCGTTCTCTTCGTCTTTCCCGTCGCCATCGGAAACGGGGTGTACGTCTATTGTGCTTGGCGTTGGCAGAAACACGGCCTTCCGGCACTTTTAGTCGGCGCCCTGGCCAAGGCCGCTACCCTTTACGCCTTATTTTATCTGCTCTTTGCCGGCATCGAATTTCCGCCGGCTATGCGCCACCTGCTGTTGACGGCCATGAGCTGGCCCCAGATCATCACCGGTGTCATCGGAGCGCTGCTGGGCTTGGAACTCAGTCGCTATCTGAGCCACCGCCATGAATAGAAAGGATTTTTGATATGCTGCTGCAAATCTTTTATTTTATCCCGGCCATTCTCGGTACCTTGTTTATTGCCGTCGGCCTGTATCACGGTTCCAAATTTTACAGCCTCACCCGGCGCTGCACGCAGGAAGGAATGGGGACCTTGCTGGGATTTGAAGAAAAGAAGATGAAAAGTGGGACCCTCTATTATCCTGTCGTCCGCTTTACGTCCCAAGACGGAAAGACTCATCGGGCACGCTACGCCTTTGGCAATGCTGAATGGAATTATGTAGCTGGTGACGAACTGCCCCTGCGCTATAATCCGGAAAACCCGGAAGAGATTTATCTTCATCAGGTCCAAAGCCTGTGGCAGCAGTACGCCAGCCCGGTATTCATCATCCTGGGGGGCATCATCTTTATGACGTCCTATTACTTCATCTTATAATCATACGGAAAAGGAGGAGTCGCCACATTGGTAGAAAATGAAAAAGCTGTCGCCGCTATGCGGCAATTTTTAGAAGCCCTGGGGCTCGACTTGACGGCGCTGGGAATGGAAAAGACGCCGCACCGCGTGGCTGAGACCTTTGCCCGATTTTTTTCAGGTCTTCAGGAAAACCCCGATGACGAATGGAATAACCCCATCGTGACCCAGTCCAAGGGACTGGTCAGTGTTCGCAACATTCGCTTTCACTCGCTCTGTGAACATCACTTACTGCCTTTTTTTGGCACCGTTCACATCGTATACTACCCGAAAGCTAACCGCATCGCCGGCTTCGGTCATTTCGTTCGGGCTGTCGATATCCTGGCCCGCCGCCCGCAGCTTCAGGAACGGATGACGGAAGAATTGTGCCAGTCCATCGTTCGCGGCCTCGATCCGGAAGGCGTCCTGATCGTCGTCAAAGCGACTCACTTATGCCTTACCATGCGCGATCAGCTGGCCATCGATTCGAATATTATGACGACGGCGACGGCCGGGTGCCTGACAGCAGGAACCGATGCCTATAAAGAAGCCTGGAAGCTGGTCATGGAGGAAAAACAAGATGGATAAAATCATGCTCAAAGGACTTCACTTTTGGGGGCACCACGGCTGCCTGGCATCTGAAGCAGAGCTTGGCCAGCCGTTTCACATCGATATATGCTTGGAAACTGACTTGTCGCAGGCCGGGGCATCCGATGACCTTCACCAGACCGTCGACTACAGTGTCGTCTATTCCCGAATCAAAGACATCGTCGAAAACCGCCGCTATCAACTCATCGAGCGGCTGGGGACGGTCATTGCCGAAGACATTCTCAGCGCCTTTCCTCCCGTCGAAGCCGTGACGGTAACCGTTCACAAGCCCCAGGCACCGATTGGCGGTCTCTTTGACGACGCGGCGGTCGTCCTCGAAAGGCGACGGCATGGCTAGATTTTACCTTAGCATCGGCGCCAATCTGGGGGATCGGGAAGGGACGCTGAAACGAGCCGTGGCTCTCCTCGATGCGAATCCGGACGTGACGGTTACAGCTGTGTCGCCTTTTTACGAAACGCCGCCGTGGGGCAAGGAAGATCAACCTCCTTTTATCAACGGCGCTGTCGCTGTGGAGACAAGTCTTGCCGGTCCGGATCTTCTCGAACGCTGTCTTGCCATTGAGCGGCAGCTGGGGCGGGTACGCCATGAAAAATGGGGTGCCAGGACCATCGATATCGACCTCGTTTACAGCCCGGACGAGGCCTGCCAGACTCAGACCCTGACCTTGCCCCATCCTTATCTAACACAACGGGCTTTCGTATTGGTCCCCCTGCGGGATCTGGTGCCGGACCTCATCCTCTTTGGCCGGCCGATTGATGACTGGCTCGCTCAGCTGCCAGATACAGACGCTATCAGAAGGAAGGATTAACTATGGAAAAGATACTTATTGCAGATGACGAACAACTTATGCGCCAATTGGTCATTGATTTTTTAAAGCCTGAAGGCTACGAAATTTTAGAAGCTGTTGACGGCAAAGAAGCCCTGGATATCTACGACAAGGAACATCTGGATTTGGTCCTTCTCGACGTCATGATGCCCGGTTACGACGGCTGGACCGTATGCCGCGAAATCCGCCGGGAATCGACGGTCCCCATCATGATGCTGACCGCGAAAGGTGAAGAAATAGACCAGCTCTTTGCCTATGATCTCGGTGCGGATGAATACATCACTAAACCCTTCAGCCCGAAGATCCTGGTAGCCAAAATAAAGGCTCTCCTGCGCCGTTCTCAGAACGATTCGGAAACGCAGGAAACCGAAGCTGGCGTGGCCATCGACCGCGATGCTCGCCAGGTCGTCCTCGACGGGAAGAATGTCGACCTCAGCCCGACGGAATATAAGCTCCTGAACTACCTGATGAGCAATACCGGCAAGGCCTTGAGCCGCCGTCAGATCCTGAATCAGATATGGAATTACGATTATTACGGTGATCTGCGCACCGTCGATACCCACATCAACCGCCTGCGCATTAAACTGGGCGACAAAGGCCGCTATATCCGGACTGTCCGCGGCTATGGATACCGTTACGATTCCAAATGAGACGGAAAGGCCTATTATCCTTAAAGGTTAAGACCGGCGTCTATGTCGGCTGCTTTTCCATCTTTTTCATTATCGGCCTGATGCTGGCTGTCGGCTTTGGTTTTGACCGCTACTACTATTCCATGAAAAAGGATGCCATGGTCGAAGCCAGCCAGAAAATCAGTGCTACGTACCAGAAGAAGAATGGACCTGACGAACATTCGCTGGATTCTTTGAGCCAGCGTTACGGCGTCGACATCCTCATCGTCGACCACAGTAAGCTGGTCTACTCGTCGCGGCCCGGGCGACGGGTGTATATACCACCGGAAAAACTTCCCAATGAACACGAAATCGTAGCCGTCGGCAAAGAAGATGAACCGCCAGAAGGCGGGCCTGACGGCAAGCCGCCGGTACACATCAAGGAACTCCTGGACCTCCTCGAGGGCAAGGAGCCCGCTGAAGGTTTGTTGGGAACGGTACACCTTTATAAGGACATGCCTGATTTTGAATATTTTAACCTCGTCGACCGTATCCAGGACGATACGTATATCATCATCAATCAGTCCGTCGCACCGATGCAGGAAAACATCTACATCGTCCAGCATTTCATCATCGTCTGCGGTATCGTTTGGCTCATTGTGGCCTGTGTCAGTACGCTCTACCTGACCCAGCGTATGACAAAACCGCTCATCGAATTGAAGAACCTTGCCGGCGCCATGGCCCACCTCGATTTTTCCAGTAAGTGGAAAGGCAACCTCAGCGATGAAATCGGCGAACTCGGTGAGAGCCTGAATATCTTGTCTAATCAGCTCAATGTCGCCTTGACAGCCCTTCGCCAGTCCAATGAAGAGCTGAAAAAGCAGCTCGACGTAGCCAAAGAAGTCGAACATATGCGAAAAGCCTTCCTGTCGGCCGTGTCCCATGAACTGAAGACGCCCTTGGCCATTATCCAGGGGTACGCCGAAGGCCTCGATACCCTCGATATCGATGAAGAAACGCAGCGACGCTACTGCTCGGTCATCCACAGTGAGACCCAGAAGATGGATAAACTGGTTCGCGATCTATTGAACTTGTCCCGTTTGGAAACGGGTTCCTTCCATTTAGAGCAGACGGTCTTCGACTTTAGCGCCTTGGCAGAAGAAAGCCGGGAACGGTTCTCCAAGGTCATGGAAGACAAGGGCATCATTGCCGAATTTAATCTGCCCGAGACTATGACCGTCTACGGCGATCCGGAACGAATCGATACGATTTTGACTAATTTCTTAAGCAATGCCATCGACTATACCGATGCCGATCAGCATATCCGCCTGTGGGCTGAAGATCTTGGCGAACGGTACCGCATCTCGATTTATAATGAAGGCAGCCATATTGCTGAAAAACATCAGCAGCGCATTTGGGAACCCTTCTATAAGATTGATTCGTCGCGGGCCCGCAGTCCGAAGCGCATCTTCGGCGGCCACGGCTTAGGCCTGGGAACGGTGGCAGCCCTCGTGAAACTCCACGGAGAATCTTATGGCGTGAAGAATGAAAACGGCGGCGTCACCTTCTGGTTTACCCTACGAAAAGAAGGGGACTCAACGCCCGATGAGGCATCCTAAAAGAACCTCCCTGACCCTGACCGGTCCCTTCGTTAGCATGATGTAACGAAGGGGCTGTCAGGAGGCCAGAGAGGTTCTTTGCTGTCTTTATGGTTGTACTTCTAAGTCTTTTCGCATCAGAAGATCGGTCTGTTGGTCATCACCGACGACGAAGGAATGAGCCCCAATCTGGTAAAAGCCGTGCTGCTTGTAAAAGTGGAGGGCTTTGGCGTTTTTCTCCCAGACACCGAGCCATATATATTTCTTTTTCTGCTGAAGGGCAGCGTCGATGGCCTGATCTATCAGATAATGTCCCAAGCCTTGGCCCTGGAACGCTTTCGTAACATAGATACGCTCAATTTCAAGAGAGTCTCCGTCGTGAATATCGGTCTGTGCCGACGACTCGTTCAGCTTCAGGTAGCCGGCCAGCTTATCGCCCCAGTACAGAAAGTAAATGGCGGCATGGGCGTCGGATAATTCGGCTCGGAGTTTTTCCGGGGCATACGCTTTGTCGAGGTAAGCTTCCATATTTTCCGGCGTGTTCATGGCGGCAAAGGTTTCAAAAAAGCACTGCCGGGAAAAGGCCTGAAGGGTGTCTAAATCATCTAGGGTGCATTGTCTAAACTGTGGGATCAAGGTTTTTTCCTCCTGGAATATTGGTGATAGCGATGAATAACCCCCTAACGCAGAACTTAAAAATCGAACGCTAGGGGGTATGATGTATCGTACTAAACTTTGGGCTAACGGCTGTCTTTTGGGATGCAGTTCGTTAAAAGGAACGGTTCCCGAGGGTGGGGTGGCTGCATTTTTTCAGCGTCAGGTGGTCGACGAGGTAGCCCGCCTGTTCGAGGTCGATGTCCTCTTTTTGACCGTCGTGTTCAAAGACGCAGAGCGGCCGGTCGGTACCGACTTCGCCGCCGGGAAGGTAGATGTATTCGCCGGTTTCGGCATCGCCGAAAATGATGCCGGCTAAGAGATGTTTTTGGGCTATTTGACTCATGGCAGGGCCTCCTCGCCGTCGAATTTAATTTCAAGGAGCTTGCAGTCCCGATAGTCTGCCGAAACGAGGTGGAGCAGAGTCCCGTTATAGCGGCGGGGGAACATCGTCCCAGGCTGCATGCCGTGGAGATGGCCGAAGATGCAGAGTGGCACCTTGTATTTTTCTAAGAGTTCTGTAAAGCCGCTGGGCTTGGTAAGGTCGCAGACTGGTGGATAGTGGAGCATGAGAATCGTAGGACCGCCGCCCAGTTTTTCCGCCTCCTGCAGCGTTCGTTCGACGCGCAGCAGTTCGCGGCGGTACGGCTTGGCATCCCGTTCTTCTTGGTAATGGATGTCGCCCGGGCAGATCCAGCCGTGAGTGCCGCAGATGATCGTGCCGTCGTCGAGAACGGCCGTTGAACCGTAGAGATAGTGCATGTTATTTTCGGCATCCATGCGGTTCAGTTTTCCAGCACTGGCCCACCAGTAATCGTGATTGCCGCGGATGATGAGCTTTTTGCCCGGCAAGGCGCGGATTTGATCGAGGTCCTCCTGGGCTTCGTCGAGGCGCATGGCCCACGACGTATCGCCGGCAATGAGGACGGTATCGTCATCGGTGACTCTGTTTTTCCAGTCTTCGGCAATGCGCTGCCAATGATTTTTCCAGCGGGGGCCGAAGACTTCCATCGGCTTTTTTGGCGGATTGCCCGATAAATGTAAGTCACCTATTGCAAATAAACGCATAAATGGATAAGGACCGTCCTTTCTTATAGTTCATGAAGCCGCGTCTGCAGTTCATGGATGAAATGCGCTGAATGGCCTCCGTTTGCAATCTGGGGAATCATGTAGCCGACAAAGAGCGGGTTGGTCAGAAAGCGCGGGATGATTTTGACATATAAGGCATCATCATCGGGAAAGTCATAGAAAAAGATGTTGTAACTGTCGTTAAAGCGGATAAAGGAGTGCATGAAATAATGGGCCGTCGTCTGCATGCAGCGGACGAATTTGCCGAGCTTTTTCCGGTCCTTCAAGATGAGGTTGACTTCGTAAAAGCCGATGATGGGCCGTTTCGACAGGTTGACCGTAAGGCCCTCTTCTTCGAAAATGGTGGGACCGACGAAGTGGAAGGGCTTTATCTCTTCATGGTAGTCATAGTCTTTAAAGCCGACGATCTGCGAATGGGGATGGTGAATCGTTCCACCGGACATGTAGCCGTGGTTCCGATAGAAGACAACCGATTTAAATTTGCCCATATCCTTGACTTGCTGCCATTTTTCGAGGCCGAATTCGATGAGTTTTTGGGCGTATTCCGGTGTATAGTCGGAGAACTCGCCGTCACAGTCATCGGTCTCGATGATGAGGGTCTGCCACGAGTCCTTGAGGACCGGAAAGGCATTTTCAAGCCAAATCATATGGCCCCGTTTTTCCATGACGTTCTTCAAATGGGCGACGTCACAGAAGGGGCAATACCTTTCGTCGCGATGGACCGTATCGGGCTTCGTCTTGCCCAGGTCCAGATTATATTCTAAAATGTGGGATAAGGGATTTTCGTACATACGACCGCTCCTTTTGATGCTTCTTATACATTGTAGCATAGAGAGAGGCAATTTCAAACTGCAATACGACAAAAGGATGTCCGCCAGGCACCGCAGAAGGGCAGTCAAAGTGGGGGCATCCTTAATTTCATTAATTATAGGCAATTCTAGGGGCCTTGTCAAATCGGTCTCGTCTGAAAAAAATATGAAAAATCGCGAAAACGGTGTGACTAAAACTAGAGTAATGTGGTATGATATTGAGTTGAGGATTGATTAAAATCAAGCATGGACTTCCATGATTTTCATTCCATAACTGCCCTTTCATGTACGTTGTGAAGGTTTTTCGATAGATGATGTGTAAAGGAGGAACTATACATGAGTATTCATATTGCTGCCCGCGACGGCGAAATCGCCGATCGCATCCTACTTCCCGGAGATCCGCTGCGTGCGAAATATATTGCTGAAAATTTTTTGGATGACACCTTCTGCTATACCCGGATCCGCAATATCCTCGGCTATACCGGAACCTATAAAGGCGTCCGCCTGTCCGTTCAAGGGACGGGTATGGGGATTCCTTCCATTTCTATTTACGCGACGGAATTGATGCGCGACTACGGCGTCAAAAAGCTGATTCGCGTCGGTACCTGCGGTGCCATGCGCCAGGATATCAAACTCCGCGACGTCATCATGGCCCAGGGGGCGACGACCGATTCGTCGATTATCCGCAATATTTTCGGCGGCTCGATCAACTATGCGCCCTTAGCGGACTTTACCCTCTTGTGCCAGGCTTATGGTCAGGCAGCGGCCCTCGGCGTCCCGGCAAGGGTCGGCAACGTCGTCTCTGTCGACCGCTTTTACGATGAAGAAATCGACAACGAAAAACTGACCCAGTACGGCATCATGGCCGTCGAAATGGAAACGGCCGGCCTCTATACGGCAGCGGCTAAATTCGGAGCCAAGGCCTTGGGACTGTTTACGGTCAGCGACCACTTATTGACCGGAGAAGCCTGCACGCCGGAAGAACGGCAGACGTCCTTTGATGATATGATTCAGATTGCCTTAGAAACGGCTATCTTGGAGTGAGGTTTTTATGAAAGTAAAAGAATTACAAGTTATTGACAGCCACTTTCACTTTTGTGACTTTCCCGGCTTCGACCAGGTAGCCCTGGCAGCCGGCTATACCAATACGGAAGAATCACTGCACCAGGCCTTTATCGAAAACAACGTCGTCCACGGCGTCGTCATGAGCAATAAGACCTTGGATGCCAAAAAACATAACTATCCGGAGTATATGAGCTACTGCATCGGTATCGACAGCCTGACCGGCAACGACGACATGGACAGTATCGCTGCCAATGTCGAAGAAAACTTAAAGAAAAGTCAGTGCTGCGGCATCAAGCTCTATCCGGGGTACAGCCATATCTACGTCTACGACGAGTGGTACGATCCGATTTATGAATTGGCCGAAAAGTATGATAAACCCGTCGCCATCCACACCGGGCTGACGGCGACGGCCAATGCCCTTTTGAAATACAGCCATCCCCTGACCCTCGACGAAGCGGCTGTGCGCCATCCTAACGTCCAGTTGGTCATGTGCCACATCGGCAATCCCTTTCTGCAGGATGCCATTGCCGTCTTAGAAAAGAATCACAACGTTGCCGTCGATCTGTCCGGACTCCTTGAAGGCAAGGTGCCCGATATGGTTGCCTTCCTTCGCAATAAACGGGGCTACATTTCCATGCTCCGGGATTGGCTCAAGTATCTCGGCGCCTATGACCGGGTCATGTTCGGGACGGACTGGCCCTTGGCTAATATTGCCGACTACATTTCATTTGTAAAAGGTTTCATCCCCGAAGCTTACTGGGATGACGTATTCTTTAATAATGCCAACCGCATCTACAAACTCGGCTTATAAGCCGGTGTGATGCACGGTAAGGGAGGAAATTGTTTGTACACTGTAACCAAGCGGCTGGAAGTATCCGCATCTCACCACTTAGTCCTCGACTACGCCAGCAAATGTCAAAATCTCCATGGCCACAACTGGATCATTCACGTGACCTGTCAGGCTGAAGCGCTCGATCACAACGGCATGGTCGTCGACTTCAAAAAGATTAAAGAACTGGTCCATTCCAAGATGGATCATCAGAATTTAAACGACGTCTTTGATTTCAATCCGACGGCAGAAAACATTGCCAAGTGGATTTGTGACACCGTGCCGAACTGCGTCCGGGCCGAGGTCCAGGAAAGCGAAGGGAACGTGGCTATTTATGAAGTATAGTCTCTGTGTCAATGAGATCTTCGACAGCATCGACGGCGAAGGGAAGACGGCCGGCCAGCTGGCTTCCTTCATCCGCCTGTGCGGCTGTAACCTGCGTTGTTCTTACTGTGACACGACCTATGCCTTTACGGAAGGGAAGGACATGGACGTCGACGACATCGTAAAACAGGTGTCGTACCCCCACGTTACCCTGACCGGCGGCGAACCCCTCTGTCAGGACGTGCATGCCCTGCTGGCGGCCCTAAAAGGCCATAGCGTCAATATTGAAACCAACGGCAGCGTCGACATCGAACCCTATTTTAAGTACGATCACGTCTGGTTCACCGTCGACTACAAGAGCCTGTCGTCGGATATGGCCGGCCGGATGCTGGAGAGTAATTTTGAAAAACTCCGGCCTCAGGATGTCCTGAAGTTCGTCGTCGGCGACGAAGCCGACCTCAAGCAGGCCTTAGCCGTCTACCGGCGCTATCAGCCGAAGTGCGCTGTCTACGTCGGGGCGATCTTTGGACAGATTGAGCCGGCGCAGATCGTCGACTTTATGAAAGAACATGAACTGATGGACTGGCACCTTCAGGTCCAGCTCCATAAAATCATCTGGGATCCTCAATTGCGAGGAGTATAACCAAAAACGACAAAACGCCGTTATCCGCAGAGCTGCGGGTAACGGCGTTTTTTAAAGATGGCCCGGTCATCTTCTAACATGTGGTGGAAACAGAATAACGTAGCGTCCGTATCGGTCAGGCTGTCATGCCAACTGCGGTGGTTGTCATAGCCATAATAGGCGGCGCAGTTTCGCAGTTTGGCATAGGTGATGGTCTTCGTTTCCTTATAGTGGATGAGAGAAAAAGCCTCGGCCAGGTCCAGGTAGATATCGCGGTCGGGCAGGACGACGCCCGATTCATAGAGGCGTTCGATATCGTTGAAGGTACCGTAGCCGACGATGAGGTCTGCGTCCATGAAAAGACGGCTGACTTCATCGGCCCAGAGGATGAAGGGATCTTCATGGGCGACTTGTTCCGGCGTGATATGATTGACTTCCATCGCTTCGTCCCATCGTTCCGTGTGGATGGGTTTGAAATAGCGGTTCAAGAGAACCTGGCCAAAACCATTCATGATGGAAAGCTGAATGATTTCGGCATCTGCCGTAAGTCCCGTCGTCTCTAAGTCGAGGGTCAGGATGCGGGCCGGATCGAGTCCGCGGATCGCTTCTTTGATAGCCGGCGACAGGCGGATGCTTTGGCGACGGGCCTTTTCCTTTTTGGACAGCATCTTTTTCATGGAAAAACCTCCTTTCTTCACAATAACGGTATTATTATAGGAAGAAAGGAGGTTTTTGTCAATTTATAGCAGGAAATAGGCGGGCGAAGTGATTATTCGTAATAGCCATTCGGTTTTTCCGAGAAGTTGATAAGGATGTTCTTGGTCTGCATGTAGTGGTACATGGTCGACTTATCCGTTTCACGGCCGATACCGGAGAGTTTATAGCCGCCGAAAGGAGCGCCGGCCGGCAGGGCATTGTAGGTGTTGACCCACATACGACCCGTCTGCACGCCTTTGGCTACGCGCAGAGCACGGTTGATGTCGCGGGTCCATACGGCGCCGCCGAGACCGTAAATGCTGTCGTTCGCCATATCGATGACTTCTTCTTCCGTATCGAAGGGGATGATGACGACGACCGGCCCGAAGATTTCTTCCTGGGCGATGCGCATGTCATTCTTGACGTCGGCGAAGATGGTCGGACGGATGAAGTTACCTTTTTCGAGGCCGTCGGTGGTGATCTTTTCACCGCCGCATACCAGGCGGGCACCTTCTTTTTTGCCGAGTTCGATGTAGCTCAAAATCTTTTCGAGCTGCCGTTCGTCGACCTGAGCACCCATCTGCGTTTCTTTCAGCCAAGGCAGGCCGACTTTGACGCGGTTGAAGCGTTCAGCCAATTCGTTTACGAATTTGTCGTAAATGCTGCGCTGTACGAAGATACGGGAACCGGCGCTGCAGACCTGGCCCTGGTTGAAGAGGATGCCGAATTCGGCGCCTTCCATAGCCATGTCCCATTTGCAGTCTTCAAAGAAGATGTTAGCCGATTTGCCGCCGAGTTCAAGGGTAGCCGGAATGAGTTTTTCCTGAGCTGCTTTGTAGACGTCGCGGCCGATTTCCGTCGAACCCGTGAAGGCCAATTTCTGGATATCCGGATGGTCGAGGAGATACTGACCGGAACGGGAGCCCTTACCGGTAATGATATTGACGACACCGGCAGGCAGGACGCCTTCTAAGAGGTGCATCAATTCGAGGAGGCTGAGGGACGTCGAGCTCGACGGTTTGAGGACGATCGTGCAGCCGGCAGCCAAGGCCGGAGCCAGTTTCCAAGCACCCATGAGGAAGGGGAAGTTCCAGGGGATGACCTGGCCGACGACACCGATCGGTTCATGGATGACGATACTCATCATGTTTTCATCGAGGCTCGAGACGCGGCCTTCTTCGTCGCGAAGGACGGCGGCAAAGTAACGGAAGTGGTCGGCACTGTACGGGATGTCGATGTTTCTCGTTTCACGAATCGGCTTGCCGTTGTCGAGGGATTCGATGAGGGCTAGTTTATCGGCGTTCTGGTCGATAACATCAGCGATTTTTAAGAGGATGTTCTGACGGTCGATGGGGGATACCTTTTTCCAAGCCGGGAAAGCAGCTTCGGCGGCACGGACGGCAGCGTCGACGTCTTCTTTCGTCGCTTCGGCGCAGACCGATAACTGTTCACCGTTAGAAGGATTGAAGGCTTTGAAGGTTGAGCCGTCGCTGGCGGGAACCCATTTGCCGTTAATATAGAGGTCGTAAGATGAGCGAATAGCATTTTCCATGAATTAACACTCCCTTTTTGTATGATTTTAAAATTTAAGTAAAAATTGTTCTTTGTTATTGCTAAATGCATTATAGCATAAGTGTACGAAAATGGTCAATATTGTACTAAAAAGAACGTAATACAAAATGGTTTATGAAAAAAAGTGAGATATATGGCGCCTTTTGCCATGCTTACAAATAGAAGAAAACCATGTGATTCCCTTATTATAGTACGCAAATAGAAAGTACTTCTCCTATTTTTTTACGAGGAAACATCAGGTAACGTCACTCGCTCATGCTGCAAAATCCTTGACAAACGAAGGGGGATTCGGATTCGTATATATTATTTTGAAGATAAAGAGATTTTTCTGGGTCTTATAAATCCATACTGCAAAGGGCGCGGTACAGGTCAACCATCTTAGGGGCTTGTAAGGCGGAATGGACAGACTTAACGTTCTGAAAGGTTGCTTACCGCAACGGTGGGGCCTTGCGATCGGTTACGAAAGGTGCCGGTTTGCAAATATCAGGAAAGCACGCTAAAATAGATAGCGTACACAACAAGTATAGATTTCAGGAGTATAGCCAATGTATAAATACGTCTTATTTGACCTCGATGGAACTTTAACTGATTCTAAAGAGGGTATTATTAATTCCGTGGCCTATGCCTTAGAAAAGATGGGCATTTCTTCAGAAGGCCGCCTCGATCCGCACGTCATCGTCGGACCGCCGCTCTTAGATACCTTTGAAGGCTATTATGGCTTTTCCCCGGAAAAAGCCCGTCAAGCCTATTCCTTTTTCCAGGAACGGTACAGTACGATTGGAAAGTTTGAAAACCGTGCTTTTGAAGGCATCGTTCCTTTATTAAAGAATTTAAAAGAAAAGGGCATTCGCTCTTTTGTGGCCACTTCGAAGCCTCAGGTCCATGCCGAAGCGATTTGTGAAAAATTCGGTCTAGCACCGTATTTAGAAGCCATTGCCGGTCCTGCCATTGGTGGCACCGATTCTAAGGCTGACGTCATGGCTCGTATCTTAAAAGGCATCGGATCCATTCAAAAAGGGGAAGCAGTCATGGTCGGCGACCGTAAATTCGATATCATCGGCGCTCACGAACTGGGCCTTCCCGTCATTTACGCTGGCTACGGCTACGGCAATGGAGCGGAACGAAAAGAGTATCGTCCCGATTATATCGCCGAGACCGTTGAAGACCTCGGCCGGATGCTGCTTTCTGACTGACTCATTCACTGCGATGGCCGTAAGGCACAGTGACCTATAAATATATACTGATTTTATGTAAGCTATATTATACGACATATCATGATAAGGAGTGTTTTTATGAAGTTACAAGAAAAACAAAAGATTCACGGCTTTACTGTTGAGCGTTCGCAGTACGTTCCGGAACTCCACAGCCAGGCTTATGAACTGCATCACGACCAGTCCGGTGCCCGTCTGCTTTATATTGAAAATGACGACGACAATAAGGTCTTTTCCATCTCCTTCCGGACGACGCCGTCGGACAGCACCGGTGTGCCTCATATCTGCGAGCATTCGACCCTTTGCGGTTCCCGGAAATTCCCGTTAAAAGAACCCTTCGTCGAATTGGTCAAAGGTTCGCTCAATACCTTCCTCAACGCCATGACCTTCCCCGATAAGACGATGTATCCCGTGGCCAGCCGTAATGCCGCCGACTTCAAGAATTTGATGGACGTTTACATGGACGCCGTCTTCTTCCCGAATATGTTAAAGGATAAACAGGTCTTGATGCAGGAAGGCTGGCATTACCATCTCGATTCGGCCGACAGCGACCTCATTTACCGCGGCGTCGTCTATAATGAAATGAAAGGCGTCTTTTCGTCGCCCGATTCCCAGCTTGAACGGCACGTCATGGAAAATCTCTTCCCCGATACGACCTATGGCGTCGAATCTGGCGGGGATCCCGACGACATTCCAAATCTGACCCAGGAAGACTTCGTCAAATTCCACGGCACGTACTATCATCCGGCCAACAGCTATATCTTCCTCTACGGCGATATGGACATCGACCAGACCTTGGCCTTCATCGATGGCGAATACCTTAGTAAGTTCCAGCTCCAGTCCGTCGATTCGGCCATCGGCCGCCAGGCTTTCCCAGGCAGCACCGTAAAGACCTATCCTTACGGCATCGCCTCTGGGGAAAAAACGGAACACAAGACCCTCCACAGCCTGACCTACGTCATCGATCAGGCCCTCGATCCGACGGTCGCCTTGGCCTTTAAAGTCCTGACCTACGTCCTTCTCCAGTCGCCGGCAGCGCCCCTTAAGAAGGCTCTCGTCGATGCCGGTCTTGGCAAAGATATTTCCGGTGACTTCCAGGACGGCATCCTGCAGCCTTTGTGGGGCATCTCCGTCAACGGCTCCGATCCGGATAAGCAGGACAAGATCATGCCCATCGTCACCGATGTGTTGCGCCGCATGGTCAAAGACGGCCTCGACAAGACGCTGCTTACCGGCGCTTTGAACCGGACGGAATTTACCCTGCGTGAAGCCGACTTTGCCGGTCGTCCTAAGGGCCTCATCTATGCCATTCGCTGCATGGATACTTGGCTCTATGACCTCGATCCCTTAGAAGCCTTGTCTTATGAAAAATCCCTCGACGTCCTGCGTAAGGGCATCGACAGCGGTTATTTTGAAGACTTGATTCAGCGCTATATCCTCGACAATTCCTACTACGCCCTGGTATCCTTGGTACCGGAACCGGGCCTTACGGAAAAACGCGATAAAGCCTTAGCCGATAAGTTGGCAGCTTATAAAGCGTCGCTTACGAAGGAAGAAATCGATGCCATCGTCGCCGAATCGGCAGCCCTGAAACAGCGCCAGGCTACACCGGACACGCCGGAAGCCTTGGAATCGATTCCGACCTTATCCCGGGACGACCTCGAAAAGAAAATCGATACGGTAGTCATGCATAAAGAACAGCTCGGCGATGTGACCTTGTGCCACGTGCCGGACGAAACGAATGGCATTACCTACATCAATGCCTACTTCGACCTTCACGGCCTGACGCGGGAAGAAATTTCCTATGCCTATCTCTTGAGCGATATCCTCGGCGATATTGACACCAAGTCCCATACGTATGGCGAATTGGCGTCCCTCATCGACCTCTACACCGGCGGCATCGGCTACAGTGTTTCGGCCTATTCCAACCGCGTGGACAATACCGATTACATGCCGGTCTTCCGGATCAAGGCCAAGGGATTAGCCCTCAATTTCGACAAATTGATCGACCTTTTGCGGGAAATCTCCTTGGAAACGGTCTTTACCAATAAGGAACGACTGATCGAACTCGTCGACGAAATCAAGGCTGGCTGGGATATGGACACCTTCCGCCGGGGTCATACGATCGTCATGCACCGCGTCTTATCGTACGTCTCGCCTGTAGAAGCTTTCTGCGATGCCGGAGAATTCTCGTACTATGAATTCATCACCGACATTGCCAAACGCATCAAGACCGATGCCGATGACATCGGCGAAAAACTGGCAACCCTCATGGAAAAAATCTTCAGTCGTTCGGCCCTGACCTTAGAAATGACGGCCAGTGACAGCGATTGGGAAGGGGCCAAAGCCAGTGCTTCCAGCTGGACAAAAGCCCTGCCGCAGGGAGAAAAACGGACCGGTCTCTGCGACTTTGGCCTCAGCGCCAAGAACGAAGGCATCATGACCAGCGGTACCGTCCAGTATGTCGCTAAAGGCGGCAATTTCCGCGGTCACGGCTACGACTATACCGGTGCCCTGATGGTCCTCGACACGATCCTCCAGTACGGTTACTTGTGGACCAAGGTCCGCGTCCAAGGCGGGGCCTACGGCGCCTTTACCCGCTTCTATGACAACGGCGACATGGTATTTTGCTCCTACCGCGACCCGAACCTGCGCTCCAGCGTCGAAGCCTATGACGGCTTGGCGGAATACTTAAAGACCTTTGACGTATCGGATCGGGAAATGACGAAATACGTCATCGGTACCCTGAGCCGCATCGACGTGCCCTTAACGCCGTCCCTGCGCGGTGAAAAAGCTATGACCCGCTACTTTACGGGAACGACGGATGAAGTCGCCCAGGCTCGCCGCGATCAGCTCCTGGCGACGACGGTCGCCGATATCAAGGCGTTGGCCCCTCTCATCGGATCGGTCATGGAAGACAACAATCTCTGCGTCATGGGTAGTGAAGCGACGATTCGCCAGGAAAAAGACCTGTTTACGAACCTCGTTTCCCTTCCCGACTAAGGCGTGGCTTCCATGCGAGGCCGATTTGCTCCGAGCCCGACGGGCTATATTCATCTCGGCAACGTCTGGTCGGCCTTCTTGGCCTGGCTCCAAGTGCGCCAGGCCGGAGGCACCTTGGTCCTTCGGATTGAAGATATCGATGAACAGCGTTCGAAGGCCGTTTACACCAAGGCCCTTATGGAAGACCTTTCCTGGCTGGGCCTTACCTGGGACGAAGGTCCCGATGTGGGAGGCCCTTACGGGCCCTATATCCAGCAAGAACGCTACGATCGTTATGATGAGGCCTTGGCGGTGCTGCGGGAAAAGGGACTGCTCTATCCCTGTTACTGCAGTCGGACGCGGCTTCAGGCCATCGGTGCGCCCCATGCCGGCGAGCATACCGTCTACGACGGCCATTGTTATGGCCTCAGTGAAGATGAGCGCCGCCGTATGACCAAGAAACCATCGTGGCGCATCCACGTATCGAAGGAGACGGTTTCCTTTACCGACTCCGTTTACGGCCGGCAGCAGGACGATCTGCCGAGCTCCTGCGGTGACTTCGTCGTTCGCCGGGCCGATGATATGTATGCCTATCAACTGGCCGTTTCCGTCGATGACGGGAGCATGGCTATTACCCACGTCCTGCGCGGCGAAGATTTGCTGTCGTCAACGGCGCAGCAGATCTGGCTCATGAAGATCCTCGGCTATGAGGCCCCTTGCTATACCCACGTGCCGATGCTCATCGACGGCGATGGGAACCGCCTGTCAAAACGGCAGCAAGGCATTACCGTCCGCGCCCTCAGGCAGGACGGCGTCGATGCCGAGACGATATTGTCCCACCTGGCTTACGCCGGCGGCTTGGTCCCTGAACGGCGCCGCTACAGCCGGGCCGATTTGGTCAACATCTGTGACTTCAAAAAACTGCGAACAGAACCGATTGTGATTGCCGGAACGATGAAGTAAATCGGTTTACTAAACGATATATTAAAAAAAGTAGGCTGTCGCCAGAGCGACAGCTTATTTTTTTTACCATTTCTTGTCAACATTATTGTCACAAGGTGTGTAAATGTGGTAGAATGTGGTGGAGAGTGAAAGGAGTGACGCGCCTAATGTTTATGGGAGAATACGAACATACAATCGACGCTAAAGGTCGCGTCATTTTGCCTGTCAAATTTCGGGATGAACTCGGGCCAACCTTCATCGTTACCCGAGGTTTGGAAGGCTGCCTTTCCGTTTACACGATGGAAGCATGGATGAGGTTTGCCGGAAGTTTAAAACAGTTGAAGGCATCCAAGGAAAACGTCCGTGCTTTCCAGCGATTCGTCTTTGGCAGTGCTGCTGAAGTCGAATTCGATAAGCAAGGCCGTATCCTTATTCCGGCTACTTTGCGGGCCTATGCGAAGCTGGTTAAGGATGTGACCGTTCTGGGGACAGGAGACAAGGTCGAAATTTGGAGTAAAGACGCATATGAAGCCTATGTTGCCAAGACTGTTCCGGCCATGGAAGAAATCGCCGAAAGCCTCGACGATTTCCTGAACCTGGACTTTTAGGAGGAATTATGGATTTTCACCACGTCAGTGTTCTTCGTAAGGAAACCATAGCCAATTTAATAACTGATACCAGCGGCGTTTACGTCGACTGTACCCTCGGCGGCGGCGGTCATTCCAGAGCTTTGGCTGATCAGCTGACAGGACAGGCGACGATCATTGGTCTTGACCAGGACCGCGATGCCATTGCAGCGGCAACGGAACGCCTGGCTGATACCTCGTGCCGACATATTTTCGTGCAGCGAAATTTCAGGTATATATCGGAAGTCCTCGACGAATTGGGAATCGATACCGTCGACGGCATCATGTTTGATCTCGGCGTATCGAGTTACCAACTGGATACACCGGACCGGGGATTTTCTTATATGCAGGACGGGCCGCTCGACATGCGCATGGATCGCAGCCAAGGCCGCAGCGCTTACGATATCGTCAATGGCTACAGTGAGGCCGACTTGTACCGTATCATCAAGGATTACGGGGAAGAGCGGTGGGCTAAGCGCATTGCCGAATTCATCGTGAAAGAGCGTCAGGAAAAGCCCTTGGAACGGACGGAAGAGCTGGTTCAGGTCATTAAAAAGGCTATCCCGGCCGGCGCTCGCAAAGACGGGCCGCACCCGGCAAAGCGAACGTTTCAGGCCATCCGAATCGAAGTCAATGACGAATTGGGAATCTTAAAGGATTCCCTGGAACATGCCGCTCAGCGTTTAAAGCGAGGAGGACGTTTGTGTGTCATTACCTTCCATTCATTGGAGGATCGTATTGCAAAACAGACGCTGCGTCTTTTGGCGACTGATTGTATCTGTCCGCCGGATATGCCGGTTTGCACCTGCCATCATCAGGCCATCCTAAAAGTAAAGCGACAACCCATTTTACCGTCGCCGGAGGAACTGGATTTGAATCCGCGGGCCCGCAGTGCAAAACTTCGCGTCGGTATCCGTAAATGAAGGAGCCTAGCTAATGATTATTGAAATGGATGTGTTGCGTATGCTGGCAAGGAAAGTCGGAAATTTACATGAAGAAAGAAGCGTTCCCCTGTGGCAGTCGGCTGCAGTACAGGTTATTCAGCAGGGAGCCGTATATATTCTGATTCCCATTGGAATGATCGCAGCGATTGCCATCGCCACTATTCTCATTACGTCTTGGACGTATCAGAAAAGCGGCGAACTCATGGAATTAAAACTTCAAGCACAGCAGTTACAGCGGGAAAATGAACAGTTGCGAGTCCAAATTTCCAAATTGGAAACGCCGGAACGGATTTATACGACGGCGACGAAACAATTGGGAATGGTGGCACCATCACGTATTCTCTACGGGAATCAAAGCGATCAGGCCGCAAAGGGGAACCGTCGATAATTGCTTTAATGAGAGGTCGACGCACTTTTGTGCGACGACCTCATTGTTATTTATCCAATAAAGCTGTACAATGTAGAACAGTACAATGAAATGAACCGTCAAGGAGGTTCTATAATAATGACAAAAACAATAGGTGAACTTTGTAAGCAACTTAAAGGTATTTATAATCTCAGCGGTAGCGCGGATACGGTGGTTACCGGCATTTCGTCGGACTCCCGGGAAATCGAAGCGGGCTACTTATTCGTCTGCATTTCCGGCGCTCACGTCGACGGGGCTGCTTTTGCAGCTCAGGCGGTCGAAAAGGGTGCCGTCGCCGTTTTGACGACGAAACATCTCGACCTGCCGTCGAGCACGGTCCAGATCCAGGTCCCCGACATTCACCATGCCTTAGAAGACATGGTCCCGTTCTTTTATGACTATCCCGGCAAAAAGATGCGCATGATCGGCGTCACCGGCACCAACGGCAAGACGACGACGACTCACATCATCGCCCATATCCTCCGTTCTGCCGGCCATCACGTCGGCGTCATCGGCACGATTCACGCCCTCATCGACGATGAAGAACTGCCCATTCACAATACGACGCCGGACGTCGTCGAACTCCAGCGCTTTTTGGCCCTGATGTATGAAAAGGGCATGACCCATGTCGTCATGGAAGTGTCCAGCCACGCCTTGGCCTTAGACCGCGTCGCCGGCATCGAATATGATACGGCGGTCTTTACCAACCTCACGCAGGACCATCTCGATTTCCATAAGACCATGGAAAATTACGTCGCTGCCAAAGCCAAGCTCTTCCAGAGCCTGACCGCTGCCGACCATGTCAAGGAAAATAAAACGGCCATCGTAAACGTCGATGATCCGTGGTCCAAACAGATTCTCCAGGCCTGCCACTGCCAGGTCTTGACCTATGGTGTTGAAAAAGATGCCGACCTCAAAGGCTCGAATTTAAATGTCGAATTGAAACGCTCGTCCTTCGACGTCGTCGGCCCCTTTGTCAATGTCCATCTCAATATGAATATTACCGGCCTGTTCAACGTTTACAATACCCTGGCTGCTATCGGTGCTGCTCATGCCGAAGGCATCGACGAAGCGACCATCGACAAGGCCATTCAGACCTTCCACTCCGTAGCCGGCCGTTTTGAACTCGTCGAAGCCGGTCAGCCCTTTGCGATCGTCGTCGACTATTCCCATACGCCGGACAGCCTCGAAAAGGCTTTGGAAACGGCGCGGGCCATGAACCCCAATCACGTCATTGCCGTCTTTGGCTGCGGTGGTGACCGCGACCGGACCAAACGCCCCATCATGGGCCGCATCGGCGCAGAACTTGCCGATATTCCTATCGTCACCTCGGATAATCCGCGGTCGGAAAATCCTGACGCCATCGTCGCCGAAGTCGAAGAAGGCGTAAAACAGGGACTCAAGGCCGGACAGCACCATGAAGTCATCGTCAATCGCCGTGAAGCCATTTATCGCGCCGTCGAACTGGCACAAGAAAACGATATCATCGTCATTGCCGGCAAAGGTCATGAAACGTATCAGATCTTAAATGACGGCACGATTCACTTTGACGATCGCGAAGAAGCGCGCAATGCCGTTCGCGATCTGCATCGAGGAGATAAATAATGGCTGATTTTACCAGTGAAGAAGTACAGAAAGCGACGGGAGCCCGTCTGCTCTCTTCCGTAGGGAGCGTGCTTTTTCATGACGTTTGCACCGATACCCGGGCGGTTGAAAAGGGCTCCCTTTTCGTCGCCTTCAAGGGGACCTCTTTTGACGGCCATGATTTCGTCTTAAAGGCCCTCTCGTCGGGCGCAGCCGGCGCCGTCGTTTCGGAACTGCGGCCGGAATATAAGGGAGCTGCCGTACCGATTTTCGTCGTTCCCGATACGCTCAAAGCTTATCAGGATTTGGCTCGCTTTCACCGCCGCCGTTTTTCCATTCCCGTCATCGCCGTAACCGGCTCGGTAGGGAAGACGTCGACGCGCAATATGATTGCCGCCGTCTTGAGTAAAAAATATAAGGTACTGCAGACAGAAAAGAATTATAATAATGAAATCGGCCTGCCCAAGACCTTGTTCCAGCTGACCGCAGACCACGAAGCCTGCGTCGTCGAAATGGGCATGCGCGGCCTCGGACAGATTGCCGAATTGGTCGATATCGGCGAGCCGACCATCGGCGTCGTTACCAATGTCGGCAAGAGCCATATCGAGCTCTTAGGTTCTCAGGAAAATATTGCCAAGGCCAAGTCCGAATTGGTCCAGGGCCTCGATGCCAATGGAACGGCTATCTTAAACGGGGACGATCCTTTCGTGGCCCCGATGCAGGATCTCTGCCAAGGCCGGTCCATCCTCTACGGAACGGGAGAATCGGCTCATATCCGGGCCGAGAACATCGTCTGTGATGAAAAAGGCGTTCGCTTTACTTGCCACTGCTTTGACCGCACCTTTGACGTTTCCGTTCCAGTCATCGGCCGCCACAACGTCTATAACGCTTTAGCGGCGATTGCCGCCGGCTATGTGACTGGTCTCAGCGACTCGGAACTGCAAGCAGGCCTTTCCGCTTACCGAGGCATGGCCATGCGCCAGGAACTCCTGCACCTCGGGCCTTATACTTTCATCAATGACACCTATAATGCCAATCCAGCTTCGATGGCTGAAGCCATCCGCACCTTGGACCTCTTGACCAAGGGCCGTAAGATTGCCGTTCTCGGCGGTATGGGTGAACTCGGCGACTGGGCCAAAGACGAGCACCGGGCCATCGGCCGCTTAGTGGCCGATATGAAGCTCGACGCCCTCATTACCATGGGTGATCTGGCCGACGATATTGCTCTGGCAGCCCGGGAAGCCGGCATGGAAGCCGTCTATACGACGACGACCCATGAAGAAGCGGCACGACAACTGAAAACTTTGATCCGCCATGGCGATACCGTCCTGTTAAAAGGTTCGCGCAGCTTTGCTATGGAAAAAATACTGCCCTATTTTGAAAGGAAGTAATGTGAATGTTTAAAATGCTGATTTTCAGCTTCATCGTCAGCCTGGTCATCGGCCTTGTCCTGGGACCTTTCGTCATCAAAAAACTGAAACAGTTCCACGCCCGCCAGTCTGAACGGGAGGAAGGGCCGGAAAGCCATAAGTATAAAGCCGGCACACCGACGATGGGGGGCATCCTCATCCTGACGGCGCTGACCGTGGCCTGCCTGCTCTTTGATCCGATGGAAATCAGAAAGGCCCTGGCCTTATTCCTGACCCTCGGTCACGGCGTCATCGGCTTTTTAGATGACTCCATCAAGGCCGTCAAACACCGCAACCTGGGCCTTACGGCAAAACAGAAACTCGCCGGCCAGTTCGTCATGGCTGCCGTTTTCTGCTACATCCTCCAAGCCTTCCTTCATTTTCCCACGACCTTGTGGATTCCTTTCACGTCGATTACCGTTGACTTAGGCTGGTTCTACTACCTCTTCGTCTTCGTCATGATCGTCGGTGCCAGCAATGCCGTCAACCTGACCGACGGACTCGATGGCTTGGCAGCCGGTTCGTGCTCGATTACGGCCGTTGCCTACGTCGTCATCGCCGTTGCCCTGGGCTATACGCATTTTGCCATTTTCAGCACGGCCCTGACCGGTGCCTGCCTGGGCTTCTTGTTCTATAACCAGCATCCGGCTAAAATGTTCATGGGCGATACGGGGTCCCTGGCTCTCGGCGGCGCCTTAGCAGCCATGGCTATTCTGACCAAGACCGAACTCTTACTCATCTTGGCCGGCGGCCTCTACGTTCTCGAAGCCTTGTCGGTTATCATCCAGGTCATTTCCTTTAAGACGCGGGGCGTCCGGGTCTTTAAGATGAGCCCGATTCATCACCATTTTGAACTGTCCGGTTGGAGCGAAGTAAAAGTCGTTACTGTCTTTTGGAGTTTTTCGGCGTTGATGGCTATCTTGGCGATTATCGTCGTCATGGCAGGCAAGTAACGATCGCCTTTTCCCATTGTTAAGACCATATTTTACATAAAGCAGGTGTAGGTAATGAGCATCATGGATTTTTCTGGAAAAAAATTTTTAGTCATCGGCGCGGGCATTAGCGGCCGTGCCGCTTCACTGGCCTTGGCAGATCACGGGGGGACCGTCGTCCTCAATGACATGAAGGCCATCGATGTGAACGAACAGCCCTGGCCGGAATTGGCGTCTCATGGCGTGAAATTCGTCTTTGGAAGTCAGGAAACGAGCCTCCTCGACGGCATGGACGTCGTCGTTCCGTCGCCGGTCATTTCTCCGGAAATTCCCATTATGAAAGCAGCTGCTGCCAAAGGGCTTCCCATTTGGAGCGAAGTCGAAGTCGCCTGCCGCGTTACCGATGCCGACATCATCGGCATTACCGGTACTAACGGCAAGACGACGACGACGACCCTGGTGGGGGAAATCATGAAAGCTACGGGTCGTCAGACCGTCGTCGGCGGCAACATCGGCTACGGCCTTTCGGAACAGGCAGAAGATCTTCCGAAAGACGCCGTTGTCGTAGCCGAACTTTCCAGTTTCCAGCTCGAATTTACGCGTACGATGAAGGCCAAAGCGGCGGTTATCCTCAATATCACGCCGGATCATTTGGACCGTCATCATACGATGGAAGCCTATAGTGCAGCGAAAGAACGAATTTTCCTCAATCAAGACAAGGGCGATTATGCCATCCTCAATTACGATGATGACCGCGTCCGGGCCATGGCCGATGCCATGACCGGCACCGTCCGCTACTTCTCGACAAACGGCGAAGTCCCTGAAGGAGCCTTTTATCGGGACGGCGACCTTATTCTGCGCCATGATGGGCAGGATACCGTCGTCTGTGCTGAATCGGAGCTCCATCTCTTTGGCAAGCATAATATACAGAATTGCTTAGCGGCCATTCTCTTGACCTATGCTGCCGGGGCTTCCCTGGACGTCATTAGACAGGTCCTGCGATCCTTCAAAGGTGTGGAACACCGACTTGAAAAAGTCCGGACCATCCACGATGTGACTTATTATAATGACTCCAAGGGTACCAATGTCGACGCCTCGATGAAGGCTTTGGATGCCTTTCCCCAAGGCCACCTCATCCTCATCGCCGGTGGTTACGATAAAAAGACGGCTCTCGATGACTTCATGGCCTTAGCGGCTAAACGCGTCGATACCCTGATTCTCATCGGCGATGCCGCCGACCGCTTTGAAGCTGCCGCTAAAAAAGCGGGTATTGCAGATATCCGTCGTACCGGTTATAGTATGGAAGGTGCGATTATGTTAGCTCGCAGTATTGCAAAAGCTCCGCAATCCGTCCTTCTTTCACCGGCTTGCTCGAGCTTTGATATGTATGATAATTTTGAACAGCGTGGCCGTGTCTTTAAAGGCATTGTCAACGCGATCTGATACTTATAGTAAAACAGACGACAGGAGGCAGGAACATGCGTCGAGTTATTATTTCCGGAGGCGGCACAGGCGGCCACATCTACCCGGCTATTACCATTGCCCGGGCGATTGCCGACATTGAGCCCACCGAATTTCTCTACGTCGGCTCCAAAATCGGCCTGGAAAATACCTTGATTCCAAAAGAAGGGTTGCCCTTCGTTACCCTCGACGTGCGGGGCCTCGAACGGAAGATTTCCGTCCGCAACCTGGTCACACTCGGGAAGACAGCAGCCAGTCTGATTAAGGCAGAAGGCATTATCCATAAATTTAAACCGGACGTCGTCATCGGTACAGGTGGTTTCGTCTGCGGCCCGGTCCTGTTGGCCGCAAGTCTCAGCGGTGTACCGTCACTGATCCAGGAACAAAACGTCATCCCCGGCGTTACCAATACGATTTTGAGCCGCTTTGTCAATCGCGTTGCTCTCGGTTATGAAGAAGCTGCCGAGCGTTTTCGCAGAAAAAGCATTCTCGTTTATACAGGCAATCCCGTCCGCAAGGATATTTTGACGGTTACCCGCGAAGAGGGCCGGAAAAAACTGGGATTGGATCCCCATAAATTCACCCTCCTCGTCGCCGGCGGCAGCCGCGGTGCCCGCAGCATCAACACGGCGATGATCGAGGTTCATAAACATTTTCGCAACGACGATACAATACAGATCCTCCACGTTACCGGCGATCACGAATACGACCGCGTCGTAAAGCAGCTGTCAGGCATCGAATGCCGCGGCCGCTACGGTAAGGGGAGCCGCATCATCCCGTATCTTCACCACATGCCGGAAGCCCTGGCTGCCTGCGACCTGGCCGTATACCGGGCCGGTGCCGTCGGCCTTGCTGAGCTGACCGTCCGCGGCGTACCGTCGATTCTCATTCCCTATCCCTATGCAGCCGAAGATCATCAGCGCTACAATGCACAGGCCCTGGTCATGTGCGGAGCCGCCAAGATGATCCTCGATAAGATGCTGACCGGGCGGGAACTATTGGAAGAAATCATTCACTTAAAAGACGATCCGTCGGCCCTGGCTGCCATGGGCAAAGCCAGCCGTTCGATGGGCAAGCCTCAGGCCGCTCAGGATATTGCTGAACTGGCCTTGTCGATTGCCCGAAACCGTCGTCCGTAACAGGAGAGAAGAAGGGTGTGGAATAAACCTATGGTTAATCTGAACGATGTGACAAACGTTCATTTTATTGGAATTGCCGGAGCCGGAATGCGGGCAATTGCCAATGTTTTTATTGAAAAAGGATATCGCGTATCCGGCTCAGACCTCAAAGCCTCGCCTGTAACGGAGCAGTTTGCCAAGCGCGGAGCCCGTATCTGCATTGGCCAAAGCCCTGACAATTTGCAGGATGCCCAGGTCGTCGTCATTTCGTCGGCCATTCGCGACAACAACGTCGAACTCGTTGAAGCACGGCGCCGGCAGATTCCGGTCATCCACCGTTCCGATGCGCTGGTTCACATCATGAGCTGGGGCAAAGGCATCTCGGTGGCCGGTGCTCACGGCAAGACGACGACGTCGTCCATGCTGGGCCAGGTCTTTGAAGAATGCCGGCAGGACCCGACCATCGTCATTGGCGGGGAAGTCGACTACCTGCACAGCAACTCGATTTTAGGGAAGGGGCAGTACGTCATTGCCGAAGCCGATGAAAGCGACGGCACCTTTCTCAAACAGCATCCGTATATCGCCGTCGTCACTAATATTGACGCCGACCACATGGATCATTACAACTCTCTTGATAATGTCATCGCCGCCTTTAAGGAATTTATCCAGAAACTCGATCCCGAAGAAGGCTTGGCCGTCTTGTGTTTTGAAAATGACAAGATCCGCGCCATGGCGCCTGCCATCGGACGGCGCTACGTTTCCTACGGCCTCGAACAGCCGGCGGATTACCAGGCAAGAGATCTTCACTACCTGAAAGGAAAACTCCACTTTGGCGTCTATAAGGGCGGCCAAAAGATGGGCGATATGGTCTTAAATGTACCGGGCCGGCATAACGTCTTGAACGCTTTGGCGACGACGGCCGTTGCCGATGCCTGCGACCTGCCTTTTGAAGAGGTAGCCGCTGCCATGAGCCATTTCCATGGGGCTAAGCGCCGGTTCCAGACCAAGGGCTTTGTCGGCGACGTTTGGGTCGTCGATGACTATGCCCACCATCCGACGGAAATCAACGCTACCCTGACGGCGGCCCGCGACATGGGAACACACCGCGTCGTCTGTCTCTTCCAGCCGCACCGCTATACGCGGACCCAGCTCCTTCTCGAACAGTACGGCAGTGCCTTTGCCAAGGCCGATAAACTGATCGTGACCGATGTATACAGTGCCGGTGAAGATCCCATTCCCGGCGTATCGGGCGAACTCATTGCCAAAAAGGTCAAGGAGACGACGGGACAAGACGTCACCTACATTCCTCATAAAGAGGATTTGGTTGCTTATTTGAAAGAAACCTCGAAGCCCCTCGATTTAGTCATCACCATGGGTGCCGGAGATATTTATAAAGTCGGCGAACAGTATATTGCCGAAGCGAAAGAAATGGAGAAATAACGCATGGAAGACATGAAAGGTAAACATATTGCCGTCGTCGTCGGCGGCCCTTCGACAGAAGCGGAAGTATCGCGCCGCACGGGAGCTGCCATTGCCGAAGCACTGAAGAAAAAAGGCTATGCCATCGAAACGATTGAACTCGTGCCGCATACCTTAGCAGCCACCTTGAAAGAAAAGAAGATCGACGTCGTATTCAACGCCCTTCACGGCCGTTACGGCGAAGACGGCGTCCTCCAGGGCCTGTGCGAAATGATGGGCATTCCCTATACCGGCCCGGGCGTCATGGCCAGTGCCGTCGGCATGAATAAGGTCATGAGCAAGGCCGCCTTCAAGGGCGCCGGCATTGCTACCGCTCCCTTTTCCTATTACTTTGCCAATCAAGATCGCAAGGCTATCATCGCCGATATTGAAAAGCAGTTTTCCCTGCCCGTCGTCATCAAGTCGTCCGGCCAGGGTTCGAGCATCGGGACGGTCATCGTAACGGCTCGGGAAGAACTGGAAGCAGCCCTTGAAGAAGCTTTTAAGTACAGCACCTCTATCGTAGCCGAAGCTTTCATCGACGGCGATGAATTTACCGTTGCCGTCATGGACGGACTGGCCTTTCCGGTCATTCAGATCGTATCCAGCACGGGGAAATACGACTTTTATTCGAAATACGAACCGGGGATTGCCAAGCACATCTGCCCGGCTCCGATTTCACCAGCTTTGACTAAGGAAATGCAGGATCTGGCTTTAAACGTATTCCGCCTGTGCCATTGTAGCGGCGTATCCCGCGTCGATATGATGACCGATAAAGAAGGTCATCCCTTCGTCCTTGAAATCAATACTGTACCGGGGATGACGGCGACCAGCCTGGTTCCTGACGCAGCTCGGGCTATGGGCCTTTCTTTTGAAGATTTGTGCGAAAAGATTTTGCTCGAAGCATCGGTAGGTAAATTCTAATGAAACAGCATCCATATCCGGGAAGGCGGCCGCGAACGGTAGTGCCGAACGATCCTCATGATGTCTTTGTGCCTCCTCATCTTGACAGGGATCCCTTGCGCAGCGATGAGGATATGAGACAAGCTGAAGAAGAGGAACGTCGCCGTCAGCAGCTGCGGCAGGCTGCCCGACTGAAGAAAAAAAGAAAGCAGCAGAAAAAAGCGCGTGCCCGCCGGCGCAGATGCACCATCATCCTGGGCGTCATCGGTGTCTTTGCCTTGTGGCTGTTCCTGCGGTTGGCACCGGTTCCCTTTGGCACGATCATCGTTGACGGCAATGAAAATATGTCCTTTGACGATGTGTACCGCGCTGCCGGAGCCTATTCCTACGTCAACGTCGTCCAGTTGTCGACAGACGGCATCGAAGAACGGCTGAAAAAAGACCTGCGCATTGCCGATGCCACCGTAACCCGGGAATTTCCGGCGACGATTCACATCGAGTTGACCGAACGCAAGCCGGCAGCCATCATTACGACGCTCTACGGCTTTGCCTACGTCGATAAGACAGGAAGGGTCATCGACTTAGAACCGCAGATTAAAGGTGTTTCCCTGCCGATCATGACCGGGAAGAAGGTAGACAACCTGCTCCTGGGCGATCCGACCCTTCAGGCAGCCATGGCATATCTCCAGAGCCTGCCGCCGGATCTGCTTAAAACGATTGCCGAAGTAAACGTCGGGAATCCCGAAAGCATCGTCGCCTATACGACCGATTCCATTCCTATCCGCCTTGGTAAGGGCGATGACCCGGCCGAACGGGCCAAGATGACGGAAACGTTGCTTACGGAAGCCAAAAGCAACGGAATCAACGTCCAGTATATCGATACCGATCTGAGGGCGCCGGCCATTAAGGCAAAATAAAGGCGCTTGTGGCCTTGATTTTTAAAAACAGCTAGATAATTTTTCTAAGATAGTGTAAAATAATAAAGAATCCTACTGCACAAGGTGTGCGTATAGAGTCCGAAGGAGGAAAATGCGATATGGCAGAGTTTGCGAATATAAAAGTAATTGGTGTCGGCGGCGGCGGTAACAACGCTGTCAACCGTATGATAGAAAGCGGTTTACAGGGTGTCCAGTTCATCTCGGTCAACACGGAAGACCAGGTACTGGAAGTATCCCAAGCCGATGTCAAAATTCAAATCGGTGAAAAATTGACACGCGGCCTCGGCGCCGGTGCCAATCCTCAGGTTGGTGAACAGGCTGCCCTTGAAAGCAAAGAAGAAATCATCAAGGCTCTCCAAGGTGCCGATATGGTATTCGTTACGGCCGGCATGGGCGGCGGTACCGGTACCGGTGCAGCACCTATCGTAGCTGAATGTGCTAAGGAAATGGGCGCCCTCACGGTCGCTGTCGTTACCAAACCGTTCTTATTCGAAGGTAAGCGCCGCAGAGAAGTTGCCGAAAAAGGTGCCGACTACTTGAAAGAAAAAGTCGATACCATCATTACCATTCCTAATGATAAACTGCTCCAGATCATCGACAAGAAGACGCCCCTTAAAGACGCTTTCCTCGTCGCTGATGACGTACTCCGCCAGGGCGTCCAGGGCATTTCCGACTTGATCACGACGACCGGTCTGATCAACCTCGACTTTGCCGACGTCAAGACGATCATGTCCGACCAGGGCGAAGCCATTATGGGTATCGGCATCGGCTCCGGTGAAAACCGTGCTGTCGAAGCTGTCGACGGTGCTATCCACAGCGCCCTCTTAGAAATGAGCATCGACGGCGCTCAGAGCATCCTGCTCAACGTCACCGGCGGTCCGGACGTCAGCTTGTACGAAATCAACGAAGCTGCTGAAAAAGTGGCTGAAGCCGTTGATCCGGAAGCCAACATCATCTTCGGTTCGGTCATCGATCCGGACATGGAAGATTCGATCCGCATTACGGTCGTCGCTACGGGTTTCGGTAAAGAACCGTCTTCGATTCCTTCTTTCGGACAGGGAACGGGCGGAACGACAAAATCCGGCGATAAAAAAGATAGTGCCGGCGGCGTAGAAATTCCTGCGTGGATGAGATAATCAGCATGAAAAAAAGCGGATCCCGGCGGACCCGCTTTTTTTAAAAATATCGTCGGAAAGAAGGTAGGGAAGAAGGATGAGATGCCCATTTTGTCAATGTGCAGATACAAAAGTAACCGATTCACGGGCAACCGATGATGGCAAGGCCATCCGCCGCCGGCGCGAATGCCAGGACTGCGGCCGTCGGTTTACGACGTATGAGATGGTCGAAGAAGTGCCCCTCATCGTCGTCAAGAAAGACGGACGCCATGAACTGTTCGACCGCAATAAATTGATCAACGGCCTGCTTCGGGCCTGCAACAAGCGGGAAGTCACGCGCCGACAGCTGGAAGAAATTGTCACCAAGGTTGAACGCAATATCCGCAATACACTGGCTCAAGAAGTATCCAGTGAAAAAATAGGGGAAATGGTTCTGCGCGAACTGCGCTCTGTCGATGCCGTTGCCTATATCCGCTTTGCTTCCGTATACCGCGAGTTTGCCGACTTAGAAAGTTTTATGGCTGAATTACAGTATCTCATGGGTACGAAAGAGAAAAAATAAGAGATTGAATCGAGGAACGCTATGACAGAAAATTACATCGACCACTTTTTTTATCATGTCTTGCCGAACCTGAAAATTGCCGTCATCGGAGATATCATGGTCGACCGCTACATCTTTGGCAAGGTCGAACGCATTTCACCGGAAGCACCGGTGCCGGTCAATAAAGTCGATCACATGACGTCGGTCTTAGGCGGGGCAGCCAATGTCGCCTCCAACCTGGCCAATTTGGACTGCCATGTCTTATTAGGCGGTCTCATTGGCGACGATGAAAACGCCGATTTGCTCCACGATTTATTGACCGAGTCTCATATCGACGGCTCTGGTCTGGTCGTGCGAAAAGACCATGCGACGACGACTAAGATGCGCATCCTTGGCTCCCGGCAGCAGATGGTCCGCCTCGATTTTGAAGAAGTGACGCCTTTAGCCGAAAAGGAAGAAGAAATCCTTCTCAACTGGCTGCATCAGCAGCTTGCGACGGGCCTCGATGGCATTATTCTGTCGGACTACCAAAAAGGCGTTCTCACCGATTCCTTGTCTAAAAAAGTCATCGAAGCCGCTAATAACGCGCATATCCCAATCCTGGTCGATCCCAAGGGCAGCGATTGGAGCAAATATAACGGTGCCGACTTCGTGACGCCGAATATGAAAGAATTAGGTGACTGCCTGGGACGCTCCGTTGCCAACGAAGGCCAGGCCGTCGTCGAAGCAGCAAGTTCGCTGTATAAACAGTATTCCTTTGCCCACCTCATGGTGACCCGCTCTGAAAAAGGCATCACCGTCGTCGGAAAAGATGGCAAAGTCTGGAACAATCCGGCCACGGCCCAGGAAGTCTTTGACGTATCCGGCGCCGGCGATACCGTTGCCGCAGCCTTTTTAGCAGCCGTTGCCGGAAAATTGTCGATTCGCACCAGTCTGCAGATTGCCAATGCCGCAGCCGGGATCGTCGTCACCAAGGTCGGGACCTATCCCATTCATCGCCACGAGCTCCTGAAATTATGGGAAGATTGGCATCCCGTTCGTTGGCAGCCTTATCAGTCCCTTACCTGGGAGGAAATGGCCCAAAAGATACGGGATTGGCAGCAGAAAGGGGAAACCGTCGTCTTTACGAACGGCTGTTTCGACATTCTGCACCGCGGTCACGTCCTCTACCTGCAGCAGGCAGCCATGCTGGGCCAGCATCTCGTCGTCGGCCTCAACTCCGACGACTCTGTACGGCGCCTCAAAGGGGAAACGCGGCCCCTCGTAGCCCAGGAAGACCGGGCCGTTCTGCTCGGAGCCCTGGGATGCATCGATGACGTCGTCATCTTTGAGGAGGATACGCCGAAGGAACTCTTAGAAGTCCTCCGTCCCGATATCCTGGTCAAAGGCGGCGATTACAAGGCCGATGAAGTCATTGGCCGCGAGTCCGTAAAGCGCGTAGAAATCATTTCCTTTGAAGAGGGGTATTCGACGACGGGACTCGTTCAGAAAATAGCTGATTTGGTAAAGAAGGGGAAAATATGAAAATAGTAACAGGCGGTGCCGGTTTTATCGGCAGCAATATCGTAAAGCAATTGAATAATCGGGGCATCGACGACATCATCATCGTCGACGACCTGACCGACGGCCGCAAGTGCCGCAACCTTCAGGGCCTCGATTTCTTTGACTATATGGATTACGCCGACTTCGATGAACAGATGGCCGATGATACCTTTGACTGCGGCTACATCGACGTCGTATTCCACGAAGGGGCCTGCTCGGATACAATGAATTACGACGGCCGCTACATGATGAAGAATAACTACGAAGGCAGCAAGAACCTCCTGCGCTACTGCATGAGCCGGAAGATTCCCTTCCTCTATGCGTCGTCGGCATCGACTTACGGCAGCGGCAAGAATGGCTTCCGTGAAGACCCGTCGTGCGAAGAAGCCCTCAATCCCTATGCCTATTCCAAGCTTCAGTTCGACCGTTTCGTCCGCCGTGTTCAGCCTATCGCCAAGAGCCAGATTGTCGGCTTCCGTTATTTCAACGTCTTCGGACCGCAGGAAAACCACAAGGATAAGATGGCTTCTCTGGTTTACCAGAAATACCATGAACTCCAGGAAAAAGGGAAGATCACCCTCTTTAAAGGGACGGCAGGCTATGAAGACGGCGGTCAGATCCGCGACTTCATCTATGTAAACGACGTCGTCAACGTCATCTTCTATTTCTGGGAACATCCGGAACTGTCAGGCATCTATAACTGCGGTACCGGCGTCGGCCATACCTTCAATGAATTTGTCCAGGGTGTCATCGACTACTGCGGCAAAGGCCATATCGAATACGTGCCTTTCCCGGATATCCTCAAGGGCAAATATCAGAGCTATACCCAGGCCGATACGGAAAATCTCATGAAAGCCGGCTATGACAAGGGCTTTACCATCTTGTCGGAAGCCGTCAAGGAATACTGCAGCATCCTCGATAAGAACGGCGGCTATTTCGCATGAGAAAGGCTGTCTTTTTCGACCGCGACGGCGTCTTGAACGTCGATAAGTCGTACCTTGGCTTTATCAAGGATTTTGAATGGATGGACGGGGCCAAAGAGGCCCTGGCCTATTTGACGGCCGAAGGCTATGCCATCATTGTCGTCACCAATCAAAGCGGCGTGGCCCGCGGCTATTATACCGAAGACGATGTAAAGACCCTTCATGACTGGATGTGCCGTGAAGCCGCCGCTGCCGGCGGGACGATTACGGCCGTTTACTACTGCCCCTATCTTGAAGGAGCGCCGATAAAAGCTTATGATAAAAAGAGCGACTGGCGCAAACCGGAACCGGGGATGGTCCTGGCCGCGGCCCGCGACTATGATATCGACCTGTCCCAATCCTTTATGATCGGCGATATGACCCGCGACGTCGAATGCGGCCGCCGGGCCGGCATGGACGGCTATTTGTTTACCGGCGGAAGGCTCGATGATTTTGTGCGGACCATTGTCACAGAAAGGAACGACCGTGAAAGGGTATAACAACATATTGGTCATCAAGATGAGTTCCCTGGGTGACGTCCTTCATTCGCTGCCGACGCTCTATGCCCTGCGACAAAATTGTCCCGATGCCCGCATCGTTTGGGCCGTTCATAAACAGTTTGCCTCGGTTTTGCCGGGAAAGCCCTACATTGACGACGTCATCTATGTCGACAAAAAGCGGCTGAAATCGCTGTCCTACTGGATGGAACTGCGAAAAAAACTCCATCCATACCATTTCGACCTCTGTCTCGATTTGCAGGGCCTGGCCAAGAGTGCCATCGTCGCCTTCCTCAGCGGAGCCAAAGAGAAATACGGCTACTGGGAAATGCGCGAAGGGAGCTTTTTAGTCAGTAAAGGCCTGGTCGGGGCGCATAAATACGACCACGTCATCGAGCGCTATCTCGATACGGTCCGGGCCTTAGGCGGTCATGTCGACGACTTGGTTTTTCCGCTGCCCGATATTACGATTGAAAAAAGCGACTGGCGCCGGAGATTGGCTTCTGACGGCCTTAAAGGGCCTTACGTTGCTGTCGTTCCCGGTGCCCGCTGGGACGTCAAAGAATGGCCTCTGGACCACTGGAGCCGCTTTTTAGCGCGCCTGACCGATAAGGGCCTGTCAGCCGTCATCTTAGGCGGCAGGGACGATCAGGAGAAGGGGCGCAGGCTGAAAGAACAGGATACGTCGGGCCAGGTCTTTGACTATACGGGCCAGACGGATCTGCGCCAGCTCATGGCGGCCATCGATGAAAGTCGGGTCTATATCAGTGCCGATACGGGACCCCTTCACATCGCCAATGCCCTCAAAAAGGAACTCATCGCCCTTTTTGGAGCCACGTCTCCGGAACGGACCGGACCTTACGGGGGAAGGGACCGTTCTTATATCCATCTCGTCATTTCGCCGACGTCGAAAGCCACGCCGGAAGAACCTCTCGTCGACGATCCGGACTGCATGGCCCAGATCACCGTCGATACGGTGTGGAACCTTTTTGAAGAGGTACTGAAGAAGGTGGAACCATGATTAATTTACGCAAGAAAAAAATAATTGTCACCTTTCTCATGCATCTTGGCGATCTCATTCTCATCACGCCGTTCCTGCAAGTCCTGCGCCGCCATGCCCAGGGTTCTGATATCACCCTCGTCGTCGACGAAAAAGTGGCCGACGTCGTCCGCTACAACCCCGATATCGATCACTTGATCACCATCGATAAGAAGGGGAAGGACAACTCGATCAGCGCCTTATGGCACATCGGCCGCCGCCTGCATCAACAGCACTATGATATTTTGATTAATCTGCATCCTAATGAACGGACGTCCTTTTTGGCGGCGTCCATTCAAGCCAAGAAATTCGTCGGCATGAGCCATTTCCTGGCCCGCCCGCTGATGAACCGCTATACGCGGCTGGACCGTATCCATCTCCACGCCGCCGATATGTACATCAACGTCCTGGCCCAGCTCGGCATCGACGACTATCGAAGCGACGGACTACAGTTTCCGACTTCAAAGGCCTGGGATGATAAGGCAGCTGCCTTTTACGAATCCCACGGCGTCTCTCCGGCCGACAGCCTGATTGGCTTCAACATCGGCAGTGCCGTCCCACAGAAACGGTGGCCGGCCAAACGCTTTGCCGCCGTTGCCGACTACTTTGGCCGGCGGGGCTTCAAATGCGTCTTCTTCGGCGGCGACATGGATCTCGATATGGTAAAGGAAGCGACGGGCGAGATGGCCTCAAAACCGATTGTCGCTACCGGGGCGTTTACCATTGGCGAACTGGCATCGGCTATCCGACGCTGTGCCTTGTTCATCACTAATGACAGCGGCCCCATGCATATCGCCGTCAGTCAGAGAGTGCCCTTGGTCGCCCTCTATGGGCCGAGTAATCCCAAGCTCTACGGTCCCTATACCGACCGGGCCATCGTCCTCGAATCGACGGACCACTATGAAGTCGGCAAGAGCATGAAGAAAATTATCCGCGAAGGTAACTATAAAGGTATTTCGGTGATTCCCATGAGCCAGGTCATCGCCGCAGGCGAAGAACTCCTGAGCCGCTATTATGGAAGAACATAAACTTGTATTCTATTTGGAGGTGTCATGTCATGAAAAAACTTATTTTAACGGCGACATTGGCAGCATTTGCCATTACGACCGCAGCGTGGGCAGCCCCTATCAAAAACGAGCAGCCCGGTGATTTGAAAGCCAACATCAACTATGGATTTGACCAAAAAGAAGGTCACGGCGACGCTAAGAGCCGCTTTACCGGCGGCGACGTCACTTACGTCATCAACGATCGTTGGAACCTCGAGTACATCAACAATTATACGAAAGGCAATGATTCCCACAAGATCAACGAAAACTATCTCGTCGGCAACTATCGCCTGACGGAATACCTTTCGGCCTATGCCGGTGCTTCTTACATCAAGACCGACACGTATGATTCGAAAAAATCCTACGGCTACCAGGTCGGCGTCCGCGGTCAGGTCCCCATTACTGAACGCTGGCAGGGCTTTGCGTCCATCGGTGTCGGTGATGACGCCAATACCTACGAAATCGGCGTCGGCTACGACATTACGCCGCAGTGGGACGCTCATCTCAAATATCGCCGCAGCAGCATCGATGTCGACAACTACGATGACGACGTCCGCGGCTGGCAGGTCGGTATGGGCTATAAGTTCTAACGTTGACAATTTGTCAGCCTGTCCCGTATAATGTATCAATGACATGTGCTGTGGTTGAAAGTCGATGTCAGTCGCAGACGAAGCGATCCACGTAAGGTGCCCAAAGCGGTACTGATCATAGTGCGGCCTAGAAGTAAGCCCTGCCGCGTCATAAAACGCGAGAGGATTATTAGTGGGGGACAACAGTCTATGAGCAAGGGTCCCAGCAGGCGAGTGTGGGGGTAAAGACCAGGTCAGGCATGTCACAATGATAAGGTCTCGCATAAAGGCTCGTGCCGCTATGCGGGGCCTTATTTTTTCCCTATATTAAATTACGCTTTAAGCGGCATAAATAGTCGTTTTTTGTTTGACGGATGATTATTCGTATAGTAAAATATAAGGGATTTATGTATTAGCCTAAGGAGTGGAGTCATAATGGATCGCGAGTGGTTAGAGCATGAGATCAACAGAAATCCCTTTGACACCTTTATGCAGTTCCATGTTGCCAAGGCTGAACAGGAGTGTACTGTTCTCACCTTTGAGAATAAGGGCTCAAAATGGGACAATCCCAATGGTACGATGTACGGTGGCGTGCTGTATTCTATGGCTGATTCGGCGATGGAAGCTGCCTGTGCCGTTCACGGCAAGGCGGTCCTGACCCTGGATTTGGGCATGAATTATTTGCGCCCGGCCTTTGCCGACACGATCATCCGTGCCGAAGCAAAAATCATTCACAACGGCCGTACGACGATGGTCGCTCTTTGTGATTTTTACGATGATGACAATCGCTATTTGGCGCACGGCAAGGGAACCTTCTTCGTAACCGGGCCTTACAGCGGTGATGAACAAGGAGGTGCGGCCAATGGATGAACCTCATAGTGGCAGCAGTTTGTCTAACTCTGCCAGGATGCATGCCATCATCGAAGGCATTTATGCCAAAACGCCGTATTTCAAGAGCATGCCCTGCACGATCGAAACGGTAGCTGTCGGCCGCGTCCGCGTCGGCTTTGACATTAGCCGCCATATTTGTAATTATCGCAATATTGCTTCAGGCGGTGTCCTGGCAGCCTTCTGTGATACCCTCATGGGTATGGCCTGCCGGACGATGGGTTTTCGGGTAACGACCCTGGAAATCAATATGAATTACGTCCGCAGTGTCAACAGCGGCGAGCACGTTACTGGTATCGGACAGGTTCTCCATCAAGGCAGGAATACGATTGTCGTCGAATGCGAATGCCGCGATACCGACGGTAATGTTGTCGTGAAAGGGCGGTCGTCCTTTTACATTTTAAAAAAAATCGATTAATATGATATTCACGTATTACAGGGAAGGTTGGTTAGTACAAGATGGATTTTGCTTATAACGACGAACAGAAAGATATCATCAAAGTCGTCCGCGACTTGGTGCAAAAAGAAATCGTCCCCTACGCTGCAGAAATGGATGAAACGGGAAAACTCCATGAAGGGCTGTTGGACAAATTGGCAGCACAGGGGCTATTGGGCGTCGCTATTCCGGAAGAATTTGGCGGAGCCGGACTGGATGCGATTACCATTGCTGGTGTTTATGAAGAATTAGCTAAAGGCTGCGGCGGCGTCGCTACGACGGTAGCTGCCAATGCGCTGGCTTCGTACCCGGTTATCTTGGCCGGTAACGACGACCAGAAGAAACGCTATTTTGACGTCATCAATGAAGATAACCTGGCTGCGTTTGCCCTGACCGAACCGGGAACCGGTTCCGATGCAGGTTCCGTATCGACACGGGCTACCAAGACGGAAGACGGCAAAGGCTATCTCTTGAACGGTACTAAGTGCTTCATTACCAACGGCGGCCTGGCCGAAATCTTTGTCGTCTTTGCCAATACCCGCAAAACCGGTGGTATCCGCGGCCTTACGCCGTTCATCGTCCGCAAGGGCACGCCGGGCTTTACAATCGGCAAAGAAGAAAATAAAATGGGCATCCGTGCATCCAACACGACGGAACTCATTTTTGACAACTGCTTCGTTCCTGTTGAAGACCGCTTAGGCCGTGAAGGCAGCGGTTTCCGCATCGCCATGGCAACCCTTGACGCAGCTCGTCCCTTCGTCGGTGCCGTTTCCGTCGGTATCGCTGAAGCAGCCTTCCGGGCTTGCTGTGAATACGCGAAAGTCCGCGTACAGTTCGGCAAACCGATTGCGTCCTTCCAGATGGTCCAGGCTATGATCGCCGATATGGCCATGAAGGTCGAAGGCGCTCGTCTCCTCGTCCACCGCGCTTGCTGGATGAAGGATCAGGGCATGGACTTCAGCCGCGAAGCTGCGATTGCTAAGTGCAACGCTTCCGACGTCGCTATGCAGGTTACGACCGATGCTGTTCAGGTCATGGGCGGCTACGGCTACATCAAGGAATACCCCGTTGAAAAATACATGCGCGATGCCAAGATCATGCAGATCTATGAAGGCACCAACCAGATTCAGCGGTTAGTTATTGCCAATAAGACACTTTACTGATACAATGTATCGTGAATTGAATAGCGGTTTATTATGACGATGATAAAGAGGGCATGAAGGCACTTCCGTTTACAGGAAATCCGGGTCATGGATTGAGAACCCGGTAACGGAAGCTTCATGCGTTCACTTTAGAGTCTCCTGCTGAACGGAGTAGGCAGGACGGGTGTTCCCGTTACAGGATATGAGAGAATCAAGTAGGGTGGTACCGCGGATAAGACTTTCGCCCCTTAGGGGGCGGGAGTCTATTTTTTATGTACCTTGCCAGTAGGAGGAAAACCATGATCAATGAGAAGATTGAGGCTATTAAAACGGCCGTAATGGAAGAACTCGCCAAGAGCGAACATTTGCAGGATATCCAAGATATCCGCGTCAAGTTCCTGGGGAAAAAAGGGGAACTGACGGCAATCATGAAGGAAATGAAAAACTTTTCCAAGGAAGATCGGCCAAAAATCGGCCAGTTAGTCAATACGGCACGCAATGCCATTGAAGAACAGTTAACGGCTAAATTGGAAGAAGTCAAAGCCAAAGAATTGGCAGCGAAAATCGAATCAGAAAAAATCGACATCACCCTGCCGGGCCGTAAACCGGCTACGGGTCACGAACATCCCCTCCATCAGACCCTGCGCCTCATGGAAGACTCCTTCCTGCGCATGGGCTTTTCCATCGTCGAAGGGACCGATATCGAATCGGACTACTACAACTTCCAGTGCCTCAATCTGCCGGAAGACCACCCGGCACGAGACATGCAGGACTCGATGTACATCACCGACAACATCCTCCTCAGGACCCATACATCAGGGATGCAGGCCCGGACCCTCCAATCCCATAAGCCAAACGAACCCTTTAAGATCATTGCTCCCGGCAAGGTATATCGCTGCGACTACGATGCGACCCATTCGCCGGTCTTCCATCAGATGGAAGGCATGATCATCGATAAGAACATTCGCTTCTCCGACCTCAAGGGCATGCTCGAAGACTTCCTTCGCGACATCTTCGGCGAAGATACGAAAGTCCGCTTCCGGGCCAGCTACTTCCCCTTTACAGAACCGAGTGCCGAAGTCGACATTTCCTGCGTCATGTGCGGCGGCGAAGGCTGCCGCGTCTGCTCCCATACGGGCTGGTTGGAAATCCTCGGCTGCGGCATGGTAAACCCCAACGTCCTGCGGCTGAACGGCTATGATCCGGACGTCGTTACCGGCTTTGCTTTCGGCATGGGCGTCGAACGTATCGCCATGCTGAAGTACGGCATCGACGACCTGCGTCTGTTCTATGAAAACGATATGCGGTTCTTGAACCAGTTCTAATTTCGGGAGGGAAAAAGATAATGAAAAGCTCTTTAACATGGATGCAAGAGTATGTCGACGTCGATATGAATCAAGACCCGCAGGCTTTTGCAGATAAATTGACGATGGCCGGCATTCCTGTCGAACAAGTTGAATATTGGGGACGGGACGTCAAAAAAGTAATGACCGGCAAGATCCTTCAGATCGACCGCCATCCGGACGCCGATAAACTCGTCGTCTGCCAGGTCGACATGGGGGATGAACAACTCCAGATCGTTACGGCTGCGACCAACGTCCGCGTCGGCCAGATCGTTCCCGTCGCCGTTCACGGCGCTCATCTGCCGGGAGGCACCAAAATCAAGCGCTCGAAGCTGCGCGGCGTCCTGTCCAACGGCATGTTCTGCTCGGCTCACGAATTCGGTTTCGATGACAGCCTGCTCCTGCCGGAAGAAAAAGAAGGCATTTGGATCCTGCCCAGCGATACGCCCCTTGGCGTCGACGCTGCCGAATACATGCAGGTCCGCGACGTCGTCTATGAATATGAATTGACGGCCAACCGCGCCGACTGCTTCTCCATGGTCGGCCTGTCCCGTGAATTTGCCGCCCTCAGCGGAAAAGAAGCCCGCTATCCGGACATTTCCGTCGTCGAATGCGATACGCCCATCGACGGCAAAGTCAAAGTCTCCATCGATGACGAAGAATTGTGCAGCCGCTATACGGCGCGTCTCCTGCTGAACGTCAAAATCGGCAATTCGCCCTTGTGGATGCAGCAGCGCCTGCGTAAATACGGCGTTCGCCCCATCAATAACGTCGTCGATGCGACGAACTACACCATGATCGAATTGGGGATTCCTCTCCATGCTTATGACTACGACAAAGTTTCCGACCACCATCTCATTGCTCGCCGCGCCAAAGATGGGGAAGCTATGAAGACCCTCGACGACACGGACCGTACCTTGACCGACAACATGCTGGTCATTGCCGACCCGGAAAAAGCCTGCTGCATCGCCGGCATCATGGGCGGCCTCGATTCCGAAGTCACGAAAGAAACGACGTCGGTCATCCTCGAATGCGCTTCCTTCAAAGGTTCCAATATCCGCCATACGGGACGGATGCTTGGCCTTCGTTCCGAAGCTTCGGGTCGCTTTGAACGAGGCCTCGACTCGGATAGCTGCATCGCCTCCATCAACCGATGCGCTCAGCTCCTCCAGGAAATGGGTGCCTGCGACGTAGCCCGCGGCATCGTCGACGTCTATCCGAATAAACCCGCCGTCCGCCGCATCGCTTTCTCGGCCGATCGGATCAACGCCTTCTTGGGCACGGATATCCCCGAAGCTGACATGATCGACTTACTGGAACGCCTCCAGTTTGGCATCGAAAAAGACGGAACCAATCTTACGGCTGTCGTTCCCAGCTATCGCGGCGACTGCACGGAAATGTCCGATATCGCTGAAGAAGTAGCTCGTATCTACGGCTATGAAAACATTCCGTCCACCCGTCCGGCAGCCCCGATTTCGAAAGGGGAAACGGGCTTCCGCCACGAAGTCAATGAACGGATTTCGACGATCCTCAGCCGGGCCGGCCTCAATGAAACGGTCACCTTCAGCTTCATGCATCCCGACCAGCTCCAGAAGCTGCTCTTTACCGAAAGCGATCCTGTCTACAAGGCCGTTCCCATCCTCAACCCGATTACGGAAGATTTCCCCCTCATGCGGACGACCCTCATCCCGACCCTGATGGATGTATTGGTCCGCAACCAGGCTGTTAAGAACGCCACCGTCGGCATCTATGAAATCGCCCCGGTCTACCGTCCGAAACAGCTGCCGCTTACGGAACTTCCGGAACAGGAAGACTGCGTTACCGGCCTTCTTTACGGCCAGCGGACGGATAACTCCTGGCCCGGCAAGGCTGAAAACTACGACTTCTATGACGTAAAAGGCATGGTCGAAGCCGTTCTCGAAGGTCTTGGCGTTCAGGCCGACCTCGAAGTATCCGACTTCGCACCCCTCCATCCGGGCAAAGCTGCCCGCTACGTCAAAGACGGCAAGGTTCTCTGCGACTTCGGCGAACTCCATCCCAAGGCCCTCGACAACTACGACGTCGCAGGTCCGGTCTACCTCTTTGAAATGCACCTGGATGCAATCATGCCCTATGTCAGCCTCCTGCCCGATTACCACAAGGTAGCCAAATTCCCGGCTTCGAGTCGCGACCTGGCCTTCCTGGCACCGGTAGAAACGGCTAACGCCGACATCGTCCGCATCATCAAAGAAGACGGCGGCGAACACCTGGAAGCCGTCCGCCTCTTCGATATGTACACGGGTAAACAGGTTCCCGAAGGCTATAAGAGCCTGGCTTACTCTTTGGTATTCCGTTCCGAAGAAGGAACCTTGACCGACGCCGATATCACTGAACCGGTCAATGCCATCGTAAAAGACCTCGAAGAAAAGTTCGGCTGCCAGCTGCGCTGATGTGAATAAAGATGCCGTGGCCTTCAGAGTACGATAACGGCCGTCGGAATAGAAAACTGGGGAATAAAGGACGCTGCACCAGGCGTCCTTTATTCTCATATATTGTAAAAAAAGTAAAGTTGTGTTATGATGTAGAGCGTAATATGGTATTTTAGAGATATTTAGGGCTGTACCGGCCCATAAGGAGGACATACTTAGAATGAACGTAACAGTAAACGAAGTAGACCAGCACAAAGTGACCCTGCGCATCGAAGTGCCTGCGAAAGACGCTTCCAAACAGGCCGCAGCCGCTTGCAAAAACTTGGCAAGCCGCGTCAATATCCCGGGCTTCCGTAAAGGCAAGGCACCGCGCATGGTACTGGAAAGCTTCTTAGGCAAAGACGCTGTCAAACAGGAAATTTTTGAAGCTATTGCCAATAAAGCGTACGGCGACGCCCTCGATCAGGAAGGCATCGTTCCCGTAACGGAACCGGAATTGAACGTTATCTCTGACGAAAACGGAAAAGACGTCGTCTTTGAAGCTACGGTCACCAAGAAACCGGAAGTCAAACTCGGCGAATATAAAGGCATTGCAGTTGCCAAAGATAAAGCAGAAGTAAGCGACGAAGACGTTGCCAAAGAACTGGCTAACCTCCAGAAACAGCACGCTAAACTGGTCGTAGCTCCGGAAGGCACGGAAATCGCAAAAGATGACTTTGCTGTCATCGACTTCAAAGGCACCGTCGACGGCGTCGCATTCGAAGGCGGCGAAGGCAAGTCCTATCCGCTCCAGATCGGCTCCGGCAGCTTCATTCCGGGCTTTGAAGATCAGCTCATCGGCAGCAAAGCCGGCGATGAAAAAGACGTCAAAGTTACCTTCCCGGAAGATTACTTTGAAAAATCCCTGGCTGGTAAAGAAGCCGTCTTCGCCGTTAAAGTCAACGACGTAAAACGCAGCGAACTCCCGGCCATCGATGACGAATTTGCCAAAGAAGCCGGCAAATTTGAAAGTGTCGACGACCTCAAAGCCGACATCCGCAAACGCCTTGAATCGAAGGCATCCTACCAGGCTTTGGAAAAATTCAATGCCGAAGTCTTGCAGACCGTCGTCAACAACGCTGAAGTAGATATCCCGCAGGTCATGGTCGACGACAAAATCGATCAGATGATCGAAGAACTGTCGGTTAAGCTCGAAACGCAGCGCATGAACCTCGACGACTATCTCAAATATATGAACCAGGATATGGACAAGCTGAAAGAAAGCTATGCCGAACCTGCTAAAGAAAACGTCAAGATGGACCTCGTCCTCGAAGCCATCTCGAAAGCGGAAAACATCGAAGTAAAAGACATCGATCTCCAAGCTGAAATCATCACCATGTCTCAGAACTTCGGTGCTGACCCGAAAGAAGTTTATAAGATTATTTTGAAAGAACACCGCGTTCCCATGCTGGTACAGTCTGTTGGCCGTAAAAAAGCAGCCAGCTTCATCTTGAGCAACGCTATCGACTCCAACGAAGATAAGAAAGAAGAAGCAAAAGCTGAAGAACCTGCAAAGGCTGAAGACTAATACCGGAAACGCGTCATCCGGAGGTGTTTGTTTTGACAAATATGTATGTACCTATCGTCGTTGAACAGACGGCGCAGGGTGAACGTAGTTACGATATTTATTCCCGCCTGTTAAAAGACCGCATCGTCTTTCTCGGCGGCCCTATCGATGATACCGTTGCCAACAGCATCATCGCCCAGCTCCTCTTTTTAGAAGCCGAAAATCCTGACAAGGATATTCACTTATATATCAACAGCCCCGGCGGCGTCGTTACGGCCGGCATGGCTATCTATGATACCATGCAGTACATCAAGCCGGACGTATCGACCATCTGCGTCGGTTCCGCTGCCAGCATGGCCTCTGTCCTCCTGACAGCCGGCGCCAAAGGCAAGCGTTTTGCCCTGCCTCATTCTCAGGTCATGATTCACCAGCCTTTGGGCGGTGTTCAGGGCCAGGCGACGGAAATCGAAATCCATGCCCGCGAAATCCTGCGCATGCGTGAAGAATTAAACGGCCTCTTGTCGAAACACACAGGACAGCCTGTGGACGTCATCCAAAAGGATACGGAACGGGACAACTTCCTGACGGCTGAAGATGCAAAAGCTTACGGTCTCATCGATGAAATCCTGTCCCGCCCGTTGACCCATGAAACGAAATAGGACAGGAGGAAGATACATGAACGATAAGCATGATGAACCGCGCTGCAGTTTTTGCGGTCGTCCTCAGGACGAAGTGCAGAAACTCATCGCCGGTCCTGGCGTCTACATCTGCGATGAATGCGTTGCCGTAGCGCAGCACATCATCGAAGAAGAAAAGACGGAAGATACAGAAGAGTTCGAATTGAAGGATTTGCCGACACCGCATGAAATTAAGGCAACCCTCGATGAATACGTCATCGGCCAGGAGGCCGCTAAGAAGACCCTTTCGGTTGCCGTCTACAACCATTACAAACGGCTGCAGACCAATTCGACGTCCGTTTCCGGCGACGTAGAACTCCAAAAATCAAATATCGTCATGGTCGGCCCTACGGGGAGCGGTAAAACCCTGTTGGCTCAGACCCTGGCGCGACTCCTCGACGTGCCCTTTGCCATTGCCGATGCGACGAGCTTGACCGAAGCCGGCTATGTCGGCGAAGACGTCGAAAACTGTCTGCTCAAACTGATTCAGGCTGCGGACTACGATATTGCCAAGGCCGAACGAGGCATCATCTATATCGACGAAATCGATAAGATTGCCCGTAAATCAGAAAACCCGTCGATCACCCGCGACGTATCCGGTGAAGGTGTCCAGCAGGCCCTCCTGAAAATCCTCGAAGGGACCGTTGCCGGCGTTCCGCCTCAGGGCGGGCGCAAGCACCCTCATCAGGAAATGCTGCAAATCGACACGACGAACATCCTCTTTATCTGCGGCGGTGCTTTTGACGGCATCGATAAGACCATCTTGAGCCGGACGACGGATAAGAATATGGGCTTTGGCGCTGACATTCAGACCAAGGAAGAACATTCCATGGAATCCCTCCTGCGGGACATCATCCCGACGGACCTCCAGAAGTTCGGCCTCATTCCTGAATTGATCGGCCGTCTGCCTGTTTTAGTTACACTCAATCCTCTTGATGAAGAAGCGATGGTACATATCCTCACAGAGCCCAAGAACGCCCTGGTCAAACAGTATCAGAAGATGCTGTCCATGGATGACGTAGATCTCGAATTTACGCCGGACGCTCTGCAGGCCATTGCCAAGGAAGCGCTGCGGCGCAATACCGGTGCCCGCGGACTTCGCTCGATCATCGAACGGATCATGCTCGATGTCATGTTTGACGTACCGAGCCGCGACGACGTTGAAAAATGCGTCGTAACGGATGCCTGCGTCAAGGACGGCGCTGAGCCGGATCTCGTTTTGAAAGAGGCAAAATGATATAGTGGTATGATAAAACTCATTTCTTAAACCGGAAATGAGTTTTATTTTTCAATAGAAGAAGGTGAAAATATGGAAGAAAACATTGTCATGGATGAACGCGATATTCTGTCTTTGCCTTTTGTTCCCCTTCGCGGTATTGTCGTCTACCCCAATCTGGTCAGTCACATCGACATCGGCCGGGATACGTCCCTGGCAGCGGTCGACTATGCCATGGAGCATGACCGCCAGCTCTTAGTGGCTACCCAGGTCGATGAAAACGAAGACAATCCGGGCTTTGACGACGTCTATACTATTGGCTGCGTCGTAAAAATCGAACAGTTTCTCCGCATGCCGGGCGGCTTGGTCCGCATTTTGGTCAACGGGATTTCCCGTGTCCGCATGCAGGGCTTTTCCCAGAAAGCCGGCTATCTCGAAGGCGCTGCCATCAAAGTAGCTGAAATCAGCCGCAATGCGACGGAAGAAGAAGCCCTGCGCCGGGTCATTCTCAAACGCCTCCTCGATTGGCTCGATAAACTTCGTGACGGCGAAGAAGCCAGCGAAATTGCCAAGAGCATCGAAGGTCCGGGCGTCCTGGCCGACTACGCAGCGTCGCAGCTTCCTTTGAAACTGGTCATCCGCCAGCAGATTCTGGAAATGACCGACGTCGAAGCTCGTCTGCGCCGCATCGGCTCGCTTCTCGATACGGAAGTCGACATTGCTAACCTCGAATCGAAATTAAACCGCGAAGTCCGCGGTAAGATGGATCAGCAGCAGAAAGAATACTATCTGCGCGAAAAAATAAAGGCCATCCACGATGAACTGGGGGACAAGGTCGATAAAGATACGGAAGTGCAGGAACTTCGCGATAAGATCAAGAAGATGAAACTTGATAAAGATATCGAAAAGGCCCTGCTCAAAGAAACGGACCGCCTCGATTCCATGCCGCCTATGATGGCCGAATCGGCGATTATCCGGACCTATCTGGACCTGGCCATGGCTCTTCCTTGGAAGAAAGAAACGAAGGACCGACTGGACCTCAATGAAGCCCAGCAGGTTCTCGACGAAGACCATTACGGTCTGAATAAGGTCAAAGACCGCATCATCGAATACTTGGCGGTAAAACAACTGACCCATAGCCTCAAGGGACCGATCCTTTGCTTCGTTGGCCCTCCTGGAACGGGGAAAACCAGTATCGCCCGGTCCATTGCCAGAGCCATGAACCGTAAATACGTCCGCGTCTCCTTAGGCGGTGTGCGCGATGAGGCCGAAATCCGTGGCCATCGCCGGACCTATATCGGCGCCCTGCCGGGCCGCATCTTGAGCGGCATGAAGCAGGCCGGCGTCAAGAACCCGGTCTTCCTCCTCGACGAAATCGATAAGATGACCGCCGATATGCGGGGAGACCCGTCGTCGGCGCTCCTCGAAGTCCTCGACCCGGAACAGAACCATACCTTCAGTGACCATTTCCTGGAACTGCCCTTTGACTTGTCCAAAGTCTTCTGGATCACGACGGCCAACGTTCTCAGCAACATTCCGCGTCCCTTGATGGACCGCATGGAAATCATCGACTTCACGAGCTATACGGAAGACGAAAAAGTCCAGATTGCCAAGAAATACCTGGTACCGAAACAGATCAAGGAAAACGGCCTTAAAGCCAGCCAGGCTAAATTCTCCGATGCCGTCCTGCGCCGTATCATCTCCGGCTACACCCGTGAATCCGGGGTCCGCCGCTTGGAAAAGATGATCGGTACGGCTTGCCGCCGCATCGGGAAATCCCTGCTCATGAATGACGAAGTGCCCCTCAGCGTATCGGTCAAGAACTTAGAAAAGCTCTTAGGGCCGGTAAAATTCCTGCCCGACACGATTCATAAAGACGACGAAGTCGGCATCGTCACCGGCATGGCCTGGACGCAGGTCGGCGGAGAAGTCCTGGAAACAGAAGCCGTGGCCGTCAAAGGCCGTGGCCGTTTGATGCTTACGGGACAACTCGGCAGCGTCATGAAAGAATCGGCCGAAGCCGGCGTCACCTATATCCGCAGCCGTGCCGAAGCCTTAGGCCTTGCCGAAGATTTTTACACCAAGACCGATTTGCACATCCACTTGCCCGAAGGGGCCATCCCCAAAGATGGTCCGTCAGCCGGGATTACCATGGCCACGGCCATTACGTCGGCCCTGACCGGTAAAGCGGTCCGCCACGACGTCGCCATGACCGGTGAAATTACCCTGCGCGGCACAGTCCTTCCCGTCGGCGGCATCAAGGAAAAAGTCATTGCTGCCCACCGGGCCGGCATTAAAAAGATCCTGCTTCCGGAACAGAACCGCCGCGACATGGTCGACGTGCCCCAGTCCGTTCAGGACGACGTCAAATTCGTATTCGTCCACCACATGGATGAAGTGCTGGCTCAGGCACTGGTGAAGTCCTGATGGCCTCTTTCGACATCATTCAGGCCGAGTATGCGGCAACGGCTGTCCGCCGCGATCAATATCCGACGAACAATCTTCCGGAAGTGGCCTTTCTCGGCCGCTCTAACGTCGGCAAGTCGAGCCTGATCAATTCCCTCTGCCGCCACCGCGGCCTGGCCAGGGTCAGCGGCGCGCCGGGGAAGACCCAGACCATCAACTATTTCAAGGCCGCCCTGCGGCGTCGCGATGAAGAAGAAGGGGAGCGGCGCCTTCCCTTTTTCCTGGTCGATCTGCCGGGTTACGGCTTTGCCAAGACCGGCGGCAAGAACCGCGACCGCTGGAGTGCTTTCATCAGTGAATACGTCACGGCCTCTGAAAACCTCTGCGTCTTGTGCCTCCTCGTCGACCTGCGTCATCCCGGTCTTGCCATCGACCGCGAAGCCTATGAATGGCTGGCCTCCAGCGGCGTACCTTTGCAGATCGTCGGGACCAAGGCCGATAAATTGAAGGCCAATGAAAAGCACCGCAACTTAGCGCAGCTGAACAAGCTCTTTCCGACGGACCATCCGGCCCTGGCTTACTCGTCCCTTAAAAGCGACGGCTTCGGGCCCTTGGCTAAAAATCTCTTTCATCGGATCATGGAGTTTACGAATCTGCCTTAAAAATATATATTTTTTTCTTGTTGACACGAGATACACCGCGATTTTACTGGAAAATCGCGGTGTTTTTTGATATAATTAGTGTGATTTATTATCGGCTAGTTAGGAGGTTAGGTAATTATGGCAATCGTGTCGCTTGACAGTGATTCCGATTTTTCAGTAAAAGTCTTTCATCAGCCGGGCATCGTCGTCGTCGACTTCTGGGCACCCTGGTGCGGACCGTGCAAGATGGTTCATGCCGAAGTCAGACAAGCTGCCGCTCGCTTTGGCGACGCCGTCAGCGTCGTGAAGGTCAACGTCGACAACCACCGCGCACTCGCTGAAAAGTATGAAATCATGGCCGTTCCGACGCTATTGTTTTTTAAAGGCGGTAAACCGCTTAAACGAATCATTGGCTACGCTTCACAAGCTGAAATCAGTGACTTCTTGGTAACCCTTGTACCCGAATGCAAGGCTGCCGGTTTTGACAATAAAAATATTGGGATGATATAATTGAATTTAGAAGAAAGAGGGACGGAAGGACAATTACTGTCGATTGTCGTTCCCGTATATAATGAACAGCCGAATATTGAGAAATTCTATATGGAGGCGACGAAAGCCGCAGCGACACTCGATATGGATTATGAAATAATCTTCGTAGACGACGGTTCTAAGGATGCTACGCCCCTTATTCTCAGTCGGCTGGCCCAAGAGGACGAACACGTCCGGGCCTTTATCCTGGCTCGCAATTTCGGGCATCAACTGGCCATTACCTGTGGAATGGACCATGCCCGCGGCGATGCGATTATCACCATGGACGGTGATTTGCAGCATCCGCCGGAAATGATTCCCGACCTGGTTCAGAAATGGCGTGACGGCAGTGACGTCGTGCAGACGATTCGCGAAGCGACCGACGACGCAGGTTTTGTAAAGAAACTGACGTCCAAATGGTACTATCGCGTCTTGAATGCCGTGTCACCGGTTCACATCACGCCCGGCGGCTCTGATTTCCGCCTCATTGACAAAAAGGTTTTGGAAACGTTTAAACAATTTCGCGAACACGACCGTTTCATTCGCGGCCTGATCGGGGATATCGGCTATACACAGACCTTCGTTCGTTTCGTAGCCCCTAAACGCTACGCCGGCAGTTCAAAATTTTCCATGCGCAAAATGCTCCATTTTGCCTTAGATGGAATCATGGCTTATTCAAAAATACCCTTACGGGTTTCCTTTTACATCGGCATATTAAGCGGGATTTTAAGTTTACTGCTGATCCTGCATGTCGTTTACAGTAATTTAGTGGGCAAAGTGGTACCGGGATGGACGACGATGATGATCGTCCAGTGCCTGTTCAGCGGTATTCAGCTCATTTTTATCGGTGTCATCGGAGAGTATATAGGACGTATCTTTGAAGAGGTAAAACACAGGCCCCTGTATTGGCTGCGTGCCGAACTGGGCCAGCGAAAAGAACCATAAATGCCTATTGCGTTGTATGGACTTCGAGACAGAGAGGAGTTTTTATGTGGAGAAAAAACAGTAAAGTTTGGATATTGACTGCCATTTTCATGTGTACTGCTGTACCGGCACTGGCTGCGTCGACCTTAACCGTCGGCAGCCGCGGCGATGAAGTCCGTTCTGTTCAGCAAGGGCTGCGCAGCAAGGGCTACAAAGTCAATGTCAACGGAGTATACACGAAAGAAACGGCACAGGCCGTGTCGAAATATCAGAAAGATAAGAAAATCCAGGTCAGCGGTACCGTTGGCGGTTGGACTTATTATCTCCTGACGGGCAGTCGCTCCATGTTACCTGCGAATCCACCCAAGAATAATCCCCCAGTCGCTAAGAAAGCACAAGATATCAAGGTCAACGACCAGGCCGTATCGAAATATAAGCACTTTGGCGGCGGTGATGCCTTTGGCAATCAATTGGTCAACTCAGCGTATCAGTACCTGGGCGTTCCCTATGTATTTGGCGGGAATACGCCCGATGGCTTTGACTGCTCGGGATTTACCAAGTATGTCTTTTCCCATAACGGCATCGAACTTCCGCGTATGGCGGATCAACAGTACGAAGTCGGCCAGCGGGTTCGCCGCACGGACCTCATGCCGGGCGATTTAGTATTCTTTACGACCTATGAACCGGGCGTGTCTCATACCGGTATCTATGTCGGTGACAACAACTTCATCAGCGCTACCAGCAGCGGCGGTATCCGCGTAGACAGTTTAGACAGCGGCTACTGGTCGTCGCGTTACGTCGGCGCTACCAGGGTTCGAAAATAAGATGTAATGGCTAGGGAACAAGTCGTCTCTAGCCATTCCTTATACGGCAGTCCTTCCGATTTTTTATCGTCAAAAAAGGTTGCCGAACCGGGGGAAATGAGCGTATAATTTTCCCATATAGAAAGATATGTAGAGGGAGTGTTTATTACTATGAAGTACATGACGGGTAATGAAATCCGTAAGGCCTATTTACAATTTTTTAAGAGCAAGGAACATCTGATCCTGCACAGTTTTCCCCTCATTCCGGAAAACGACCCCAGCCTGCTCCTCATCGGCGCCGGCATGGCCCCGCTCAAGCCGTACTTTACGGGCAAGCTCGTCCCGCCGTCGTACCGGGTCACGACGAGCCAGAAGTGCATCCGTACCGGGGACATCGACAACGTAGGCCGCACGGCCCGTCACCATACGTTCTTTGAAATGCTCGGCAACTTCTCTTTCGGCAACTATTTCAAGAAGGAAGCCATTTCCTGGGCTTGGGAATTTTTGACAGAAGTACTCGAACTGGACAAGAGCAAATTATACGTTACCATTTATCCCGATGATAAAGAAGCCTATGATTACTGGCATAATATGATCGGTCTTGCCGACGAAAGAATCTTCAAATTCGACGATAACTTCTGGGAAATCGGCGAAGGCCCTTGCGGTCCGGACAGCGAAATCTTCTACGACCTCGGCCCTGAACGCGGCTGTGGCCAGCCTACGTGCAACGTCGGCTGTGACTGCGACCGTTACCTGGAAATTTGGAACCTCGTTTTCACCCAGTTCAACCGGACGAAAGACGGAAAATACGAACCCCTCGAAAAGAAAAACATCGATACCGGCTGCGGCCTCGAACGACTGGCTTCGGTCATTCAGCAGAAGGAATCGAACTTTGAAACAGACCTGATCTTCCCGATTATCGAAAAGGTCATTGCCATCAGCCACGGCGATTACAGCGATCCGCAGCAGAAGATCGCCATGAAGGTCATTGCCGACCATATTCGGGCCATTACGGTCATGATCTCCGACGGCATCCTGCCGTCTAACGAAGGCCGGGGTTACGTCCTGCGCCGTATCCTGCGCCGTGCCGTCCGTTTCGGCCGCCTCTTGGGCATCCGCGACATGTTCCTCGGCAGCCTCGTCGATACAGTCATGGATATCCTCGGCGATGAATATCCGGAATTGCGGGAACGTCAGGAACTGATCAAACAGATCATCGATACGGAAGAAAAACAATTCAGTGCTACCCTGGCTCAGGGCATGGAACTCTTGAACGACATGATGAGCCAGAGCGACAATAAAGTCCTCTCCGGCGATAACGTATTCAAACTCTATGATACGTATGGCTTCCCCATGGAACTGACCGAAGAAATCGCTGGTGAAAATGGCATGACCATCGATACCGATGGTTTTGAAGCAGCCATGAAGGAACAGCAGGAACGGGCCCGCGCTGCCCGTGCCGACGTATCAGCCAAAGTAGCTACGCCGGACACGACCAAACTTGACCAGTCGAAACTGATCAACGACCCGTCGGCCACCAAAGCCTCTATCGTCATGATCGGTAAAGGCGGCGTCGAAGTCGATGCAGCCCAGGCTGGGGAAGAAGTGACGATTATCGTTGACAACAACCCCTTCCACGCCGAAGGCGGCGGCCAGCTCAGCGATACGGGTGTTCTGGCCGGCGAAAAAGGGAAGGTTCAGGTTACCGATGCCAAAGCACTTCCGAATGGCTTAGTATACCTCATCGCCACCGTCGATGAAGGGACACTTCAGACAGGCGATACTGTCGACGTTACAGTCCATCAGACACGCCATCTGAACCTGGCCCGTAACCACACAGCAACCCATCTCCTGCAGGCCGCCCTGCGCAAGATTTTGGGCAATCACGTCAACCAGGCTGGCTCCTTAGTCACGCCGGACCACCTGCGCTTTGACTTTACCCATTTCTCGCCCGTGACCCAGGCCGAACTCGATGCTATCGAAAACCTGGTCAACGAAGAAATTCTTAAGAATATACCTGTAACCATCGAAGAAATGCCTATCGATGACGCCAAAGAAAAGGGCGCCATGGCCTTATTCGGTGAAAAATACGGCGACGTCGTCCGCGTCGTCTCCGTCGATGACTTCAGCTGCGAACTCTGCGGCGGCTCCCACGTCGACAACACGTCGGTCATCGGCTCCTTCCGCATTACTGGTGAATCCGGGACTGGATCCGGCGTCCGCCGCATCGAAGCCGTCACCGGCGAAGCAGCCCTGGCAGTAGCTAAAGCAGAATCCCGTGAACTCCAGCAACTGGCCGACCTGCTCAAAGCCAAAGTCGGCGATACGACGGCTAAATTAGAAGCCCTCCTGGCTCAGGCCAAAGGCATGGAAAAAGAACTGGCTCAGCTCAAGAAAGAAGCCGCCATGTCCGATATGGACAGCATCTTAGCCGGTAAGGAAGATATCGGCGGGGTCTCGGTCATCACGGCTGTAGCCCAGGCCGATTCCATGGACAACCTCCGCGATTTGGCCGACTCCGTCCTCGATAAGGTCGGCAGCGGCGTCGTCCTCTTGGGAATGGCCCACGACGATAAAGTTAACTTCGTCTGCAAGGTCGCTAAAGCCGATGTCAAACGCGGCCTCCACGCCGGCAAGATCATCAAGGCAGCCGCTCAGGCAGCCGGTGGGAACGGCGGCGGTCGTCCCGATATGGCCCAGGCCGGCGGCAAAGAACCGGAAAAATTGGCCGATGCCTTAAAAGCTGGCGCCGATGCCGTCCGTGATTTGTTAGGATAAATTTTTGGCAGTCATGCCAATTGAATAAAAAGGATGTGAGTCAATATGGCAGTCAATGACGAAACGATGATTATGCAAAACCGCAGCGAAGAACAGACCGTTGCGTCCATGATTCTCGAAGATGTCTATCACGCATTGGAAGAAAAAGGGTACAACCCGATCAATCAGATCGTCGGCTACTTACTGTCCGGTGATCCGACGTATATTACGAGCCACAACAATGCTCGCAGCAATATCCGCCGCATTGAACGGGACGAACTGATCGAAGAATTAGTCCGTTCCTACGTCAAACAGCGGAACTTATAGGAGGCATATGCGAATTTTAGGACTCGACGTCGGTTCCAAGACGATAGGCGTTGCCTGCAGCGACGCCCTGCTGATTACGGCCCAAGGCGTAGAAACGATTCGCCGCAAGTCGGATGAAGCAGACTTTGCCCGCCTGCACGAACTGATCAAAGAAAAAGAAGTACACTGCATCGTCGTAGGCAAACCACGCCATATGAATGGTGATTACAGTGATAACATGAAACACATCGAAGAATTCGTTCAACGATTCCAGAAAACCGTCCCGAACGTAGACATTGTCTATTGGGATGAACGCCTGACGACCATCATGGCCCAGAATGTATTAAAAGAAGGAAATGTGCGGCGCGAAAAGCGCAAGCAATTTGTCGATAAAATGGCGGCAATCCTTATTTTACAAAATTATTTAGACGCTCATGCTCACTAAGGAGGACTATCATGTCGGAAGAAATGAACAACGAATTGGAAGAAGTTATCATCGTTACCGCAACGGATGACGACGGCAATGAAGTAAATTATCAGGAAGTACAGCGCATCGACATTGACGGCAAAGTATTCGCCCTTCTCGTCGAAGTTCCTGACAGTGAAGACGACGATGCCGACGACGACGGCGATGCTATCGTAGCCCGCGTCGATGTGGAAGACGGCGAAGAAGTCTATGTTGCGCCGACGGATGAAGAATTCGACGCAGCTAATGCCGCTTTTGATGAACTTTTTTCGGAATAACGATTCAGTAGGTACTGTCCCGGCATAAAGCTTGGGACAGTTTCCTCGTTTTGTATTGCAGTAAGGATGACACAGGGACTCGCGCCCCGGCAAGATGCCCGGATGCGAAGTCCCTTTTCAAGTGGGGGAGTAACATGGAATTGCCATCGATACAGCAATTGCGGAATTTTGTCATTTACAGTAAATACGGTAACTTTACAGCCGCTGCTAAGGCGGCTAACATCACTCAGTCGGCCTTCAGCGCTCAAATGAAGAAGCTGGAAGAACTCCTAGGCGTCCACCTCATCGAGCGCTCCAACCGCGGCAGCCACCTGACGCCGGAAGGGAAGGACTTTTATACCAAGATAAGCCATATCCTCGGTGAACTCGAAGCCGTCGTCAGTGAGCTTCCCGGAAGGGCGGCGACGGCCCAACCTCTGGCCGTGGGTATCATGCTGTCCTTAGGTGACGTCCACATGAACCGCCATCTGGCTTACTTTCAGGATCATCACAGCGGCGCGTCCTTTCGGGTCTATAACCTCGAAGTGCGGGAAATGCTCCAATGGCTGAAGGATGACCGTCTCGATATCGTATCCCTGTTTTACTTGCCGAGCCTTAACCTCGACGACTACGAAAAGGTTTTCTTTGGGACCGACAACATCGTCTACTATAAGCCGGGTCTCGACGTCAGCGGTACTTCCATTCCCGCGAAAGACGTAGCAGCAGAGCCCTTGGCGCAATATTCGCCGCAGTATGAGATGAACGCCTATATCGGCCGTTATTTTGAAGCCCAGGACTGTCAGCCCCAGAAGACGAAAGCCTGGTTCTCTACGCCCTATGCCATGCTCAATTACTGTCAGCAGAACCAGATCGGGGCCTTGCTGCCCGAACGATTTTTACGGGCTATGGGCGTCGTCGAAAACTACGCTCAGCTCGATCCGCCTATCCATTTGCCATGCTATTTGGTCTACAAAAAAAAGAATCCTAAGTACGCTGCCATCCAAGTATTTGTCGAGTATATCCGCCGCGTCTACCACATTGAAACCTAGTCCATGAAAGATATTTGTCATCAAAAAAAACGATGACAAATATCTTTTTTTTCTGTTATACAAGGGGCGGCGGAAGGTGTAGAATCTAGCTTGCAAATACGAAAGGAGCAGTGAATGCTGTATGTCAAATCAATCACTTTGGAACAAGGATTTCCTGCTTGATACGGGAATCAACTTCGTCGTCTACCTCATCTATTATCTGTTAATGGTCATCATCGCCGTCGTCGCTAAAGACCAACTCCACGCCTCTTTAGGGGAAGCGGGACTGGCATCGGGCATCTTCATCGTCGGCACCCTCTTGGCACGCCTTCAGTTCGGCAAGGCCATTGAACTCTACGGCCGCCGCATGTCTCTTTATGGCGGCATCATCTTTTACTTCGTAACGACCTTATTGTATTTCTATATCCCGAATCTAGCTATTCTCTACGTAATCCGCTTCCTCAACGGCATGGCTTACGGCATCGTATCGACGGCGACCAACACCATCGTTGCCTCCTGTATTCCGCCTGAAAAGAGAGGCCAGGGCATCAACTATTACGGCCTCAGCACCAGCCTGGCCGCTGCTGTCGGTCCTTTCTTGGGCATGCTCCTCATCGTCATTACCAACTTCACCTTCATCATTACCCTCTGCGCCGTCTTGGTCGGCCTGTGCATGATCGGCTGCATCATCCTTCATATCAATGAAATTGAACTGACGTCCGAACAGATCGCCAAGATGAAAGCCATGACCCTCGACAACTACGTCGAATACCGCGTCATGGTCATCTCCATCATCGGTTTCTTCATGGGCTTTGCCTATTCCAGCGTCCTGACCTTCCTGGCCGCTTATGCCCGGGAAATCAACTTAGTCGAAGCCGGGACCTTCTTCTTCGTCGTCTACGCCGTCGTCATTACCTTGACTCGTCCGCTGACGGGCATCATCTTCGACCGCAAAGGCGAAAACTACGTCCTCTATCCTTGCTACATCTGTCTTGCCATCGGCCTCTTCCTGCTCAGCATTACAGGGACTTCGTGGCAGCTCCTCTTGTCCGGCGTCTTCGTCGGCCTCGGCTATGGGACCTTCATGTCGAACGGTCAGGCCGTCTGCATCAAATTGACGCCGCCCTACCGTATCAGCGTTGCCTTGTCGACGTACTTCGTCGCCCTTGACCTCGGCATCGGCGTCGGTCCTTACGTTCTCGGCAGCCTCCAGGGCCTCTTGACCTTCCCGCAGCTCTACATTGTAGCCGGTGTCATCGCCGCTGCCTGCTTCGTCTTGTATTATCTCTTCTATGGACGGAAAATCAACCTCATCAATCGTGCCGTCCGTATCTATATTCACGCCTGAGGCGTCTCATATATTTCATTTTCCCCGGATTCAGGGACTGTGCCTTACCTTCAGCACGGTCCCTTTTTTGGGCCTTGCGGTCGTTTGAAGTTTATTCGTCAGTCGGGTATAATAGACGAAAGGAGAAATCATGAGGACAAAAACGAAAGTACTGGTATGCTTAGCCGCCGTCTGCGTCGTGCTCAGCCTCTTTTTTTGGCCCGAAAAAGAACCCGATGCCTACAGCTCGGCGACAATAGAAGCGGCCGAAGAAGTGAGCCGGGCCGAAACGGAAATGCTGGCCCCTGATGAACGGCTCTACGGTGAAGATGGTGACGTGCGCCTGCAGGACTTATATAATCAAAAACCGGTCTGTCTCTTTTTCTGGGCCGTCTGGAGCGACGACAGCCTGAAGAACTTAGCCCTTCTGGAAGAGATGTATCAGAAGTATGGAGCGGACGTTACCTTTGTCGCCGTGCCTACCGGTCCCGATGCTGACAAGGGGGCAGCCTACTGCCGCAAGAAAGGCTACGGGATCCCCGTCTATGGCGGTGACGGCCAACTTTTTCGTGACTACGGCATCGCCGACGTGCCGCAGGTCATCTTCATCGCCCGGGGCGGCCAGATGAGCTTTCCTTATCGCGGCGTCCTGACCGAGCGCCAAATGGAGGTAGAATTGGAAAAGATAAAATAATAAAAAAGACTTGCCAAGAAGACGAAAACACGGTATACTATACAAGTCGCATGAAACTTGCGCTGTATGGGCGGTTAGCTCAGTTGGTTAGAGTATCTCGTTGACATCGAGGGGGTCGATGGTTCGAATCCATTACCGCCCACCATACATGAGCCCGGTTGTATCCATTATTCTTTGAGTAATGATACAACCGGGCTTTTTCTTTTTGCCCTTTTGAATCAGAAAAATTATTCAAAACTTTTGCGAATAATAGGTGTATTATAGACAAATTATGTCCTGATTAGTGATCTATACGCTTATTTGGGACAAGATATGCTAAACAATAGATGTATTCCAGAAACAGCCGATATATCCCAATTCGGCTGTTTTTTTATATAGAAATTATGTTGTCCTTTTTGTTTTCGCCTTTCTATAAAAGGGAATAGGGGCCCTTTCTTATAGTTAAAATTGTAATATATTGACACATGATATACTTTGTTAGAGAAAATTTATATTTTTTATGGTGTTAATATTTATGTAAAGACACAAAATTTCTTATAGATAAGCTTTACAAGTTATTTGACAGAATGATATACTATATCAAAGATTAAAACAATCCACATTATAATATAAAGATAAATTGGGATAACTAGCGTATTTGTAGTACATGATTTAGCTTACAACTTCAATAATAAAACAAAATAAATAAAACTTTGTGGATGAGTATTGTCAAATATTAAAAGAGAAATGATATTTATAAATAAGTTTTTATGTGGTCCCAATTTTATTTTTTGAAGTGTAACTTATCGTTAGAGTGTATACGTTTCATTGAAAAAACATCACAGCAGGAAGGGGTGTTGACAGCATGACCTGTGATTGATCGTTTCAACGGGGGAACGATTTACCGAGACGGTATTTTTTTTGTTGTAACCATACATCACAAGTCATTGACAGATCCTGACAGGTCCTAGATTTGCCTACTGTCAGGATAGATTCCGAGTACATCCGTTTTTTACGAGTTGTTATTGGGATTTAAAAGGAGGAAGGTTTTTTTATGAATAAGATCTACAAGGTCGTTTGGAGTAAGGTGAGAAATGCCTACATAGTCGTTTCAGAACTTGCTAAGAGAAATAGTAAAACAAAATCGCAGCACACGTCGCGCGTACCCCATAGCCTGCTGCGGCTGGCCGTCGTGACCAGTCTGTCCTTGGGGATTGCTTCAACCCTAACGTTTCCGGCATTTGCAACCAATGCCTGGGGGACTATTAGTGGGACCACAAACGTGGCTGCAGGCGGCGGATCCAATGCAAGCGGTACTAACTCTGTAGCTGTCGGTAACGGTTCGACGGCGAGCGGCACCAATGCGGCAGCTATAGCCGGTGGTACGGCTGCCAATGATTATTCCCTTGCTTTTGGTCTAGGCAGTATTGCCGGTACGGCAGGAGCCACTAATAATAAAGCCGTTGCTATCGGCTATAATGCCATAGCTTATAGTCTTAATGACGTTGTAATCGGCGCAAATCAGACTGCCATAACGGCGAACTATGGGCCGTCAGAAGATACGCCTAATGGGTCTAACACGAGTTCGGCTTTCGGCGGCCGGGTCCTAATCGGTCACGACAATATTGCCTACGGTCGTGCCGGTAACTCGGTTATTTTAGGTTCTAACAACCGATCAAATGCGGTTCATGGTATTGCTATCGGTCAAAATGTTGTCGTCGGTCAACCTGACGGCGGCACACTAGCCTATGAAAATGCTATGGGCTTTGGTACAAATACTCGCTCGTATTCTACGAATACTATCGCTATTGGTAATAATGCTATTGCCGGTAATACGGATACTTCTAGGACCTCATATGATGCAAATGGAGACTCTGCGGTTGCCATCGGTGCTGCATCTCAATCGACTTCGGGCTTTACGGTAGCAATTGGTGGTGCGAGTTCGGCTACCGCGATTGAAGCCGTTGCCATTGGTAAAAACTCTAATGCGAGCGCGATTTATGCAGTAGCTACGGGGTCGGGTGCGCAAGCTACAAATCAAGGAAACATTGCCGTCGGTGCATCTGCAAATGCTAGTGGTGAAAATGCTATGGCTGTAGGCCGTAATGCTACTACCGCCGGCGTCCGAGCCAGTGCTTTCGGTTATAATGCAGTAGCCAGCGGTGGCGGTGCTATGGCCCAAGGGACTAATGCAAATGCAAGTGGTTCTTATTCTATGTCTATTGGTTATGATACGGTCGCCAGTGCCGGTAGTGCTATATCTTTTGGCTATTTGGCAAAATCGTTAGGTACGCGAAGTATCTCTATTGGTCGAGAAGCCTCTGCTGGTACAGCTTCAACGGATCCGGACGCCATTGCTATCGGTTATCAGACCGTCGCTCCGGCTGGGAATTCTATTGCTATTGGTAAAACGGCTGCTATAGATTCTTCGGCGGCTAGTGCTATTGCATTAGGCAGTGCTGCTACGGCCAAGATTGCAACTAGTGTGGCCATTGGTTCTGGATCCACTACAGAGCGATCAACAGATACTACCAGCCAGGGCTGGAATGTTCAGGACAGTACATGGAGCAGCTGGCTTTCTACCAAAGGCAATGCCGGTACTACCAGCGGTGGCGTATGGAACAGCAGTGCTGGTGTCGTTTCCATTGGTACAGATGGCTTTGCCGGAAATTCCGTGACCCGTAAACTCACCGGTTTAGCAGCCGGTCAGTATGATACGGATGCCGTGAACATGAAGCAGTGGACCAATACCATGCTGGCTACTACCGGTGATTTCCAAGCCAGTGGATCCACACAATATGGCTCGGACAACACACCGCGTACAGCGACTAAACTTTTGAATGAATCCTTGAAGATTACCGGTGGCGTAGACAATACACTGTACTATCAGTCTGATTTTTCCACTAGCCCGAATATCGGTAGCGTAATCAGTGACAACAAGGTTACCCTTCTCTTAAATAAAACTCTCCGTGGCTTGGAAACAATCTATTTGACCAATCCGACCACCGGCAATGCCACAACCCTTAGCGGTAACGGCATTACTATCAGACCCAGTGGTGGCACCGCTGTATCTCTGACCGGTACGGGCCTCAATAATGGAGGGAACAAGATTACCAACGTTGCTGCCGGTACAGCTGGCACCGATGGTGTTAACGTAAGTCAATTGAATCAGGCTATCGCCGGTGTTAGCGGTGGCTCCGGTTCAACGACTACGGTAACCGTTGAAGGCGGCACGGCAGCCGGTACCGACAGTACGTATACAGGCAACAACTTACAAATTACGTCGACGACAGGCACCAATTCTATCGCTTATGACCTTAAATTAGCTGATAAGGTTACCTTAGGCAGCACCGGCACGACTGGCACGGACGGCTCCCTTACTGTTAACGGTACCGGTGGTTCTTCCGTAGCCGTTGATGGGGCAACCGGTTCTGTGGCTTTAACCGGTACCGACGGTTCTACGGCTACCATCGCAGCCGGTACGGCGACTAGCGACGTCAACGGTACTTCTATTAACCGTATTACCGCAGGCGGTGCGACTGTAGCAACCCTTGATGACGGCATGGTCTACACCGGCGACACCGGAACGGCCGCTGTAAAATTGAATAAAACCGTCAATATTGTTGGCGGTGAAACTGATTCTACCAAATTATCGACCGACAATAACATTGGCATCGTAGCCGCTCAAGACGGTGATAATGGTAAATTAACCGTTCGCTTGGCGAAAGATATTACAGGTTTGAATACCGTAACGGCCGGCGATGCTATCTTAGGTAATCAAACCGCTACTACAGCTGGTGGTACATCTCAAGAAGGCAGCTATGTAACCGGTTTGGATAACACGACGTGGAATGTAGCCAATCCGGATATCGTAAGCGGCCGTGCAGCTACGGAAGATCAGCTGAAAACCGTAAGCGATGCTATTATCGACGGCACCAGTGAAAACGCAACTGGCGGCTTCGGCTTGACGGATGACAATAATACAGCAGTTAAACAAGACCTGGGCAAGACAATCCAGATTGCCGGTGACGGTAACATCACGACTACCGCTGATGCGGATGGTAAAAAGATTACCGTAGGTTTGAAAAATACCGTGGCTCTTGGGGAATCAGGCAGTGAAAGCGGCTCCCTTACGGTTAACGGGGCTGCCGGTTCTTCCGTAGCTGTTGATGGTGCCACAGGCTCTGTCGCTTTGGCCGGTACGGACGGATCGACGGCGACTATTGCAGCAGGCACCAGTGCGCCCAATTTAGCCGGTACTTCTATTAACCGTATTACTGTCGGTGGTGCGACCGTCGCAACTCTTGATGACGGCATGAAGTACTATGGTGACTTTGGCAGTGTTGCGTCTGTAAAATTGAACAATCAAGTTAACGTCAAGGGCGAAGCAACGACGGAAGCTAATCTTACGACGGGCAACATCGGCGTCGTATCCAGCCAGGATGGCAATAACGCTCTGTTAACGGTTAAACTCAATAAAGACCTTAACTTAGGCTCCACAGGTTCCTTAACGATGGGGAATACCGTTGTTAATAATAGTGGCATTACCATTACCCCGGCTACCGGTGACCCTGTATCCTTAACAAGTTCCGGTCTCGACAACGGTAATAATAAGATTATTAACGTTGCGCCTGGTGAAATTAGTGAAACTTCTACCGATGCTATTAACGGCAGTCAGTTGTGGAAAGAACTTCAAAATATTTCCGGTGGTTCCGGTACGACAACATCGATTACCGTTGAAGGCGGCACGGCAGCCGGCACAGGTGGCACGTATGCAGGTAGTAATTTACAAGTAACATCTACTACAGCTACCGATGGCTCGAAAACCTATGACATGAAACTGGCTGATAACATTACCTTAGGCAGCACAGGTACAGACGGTGTCGATGGTTCTGTGACTGTTAACGGCAAGGACGGATCTTCCGTAGCCGTTGATGGATCTACCGGCTCTGTCACTCTGACCGGTAATGACGGTTCGACGGCGACTATTGCAGCCGGAACCAGTGCGCCTAACTTAGCCGGTACGAGCATTAACCGCATTACCGCAGGTGGTGCGACCGTCGCAACTCTTGATGAC
>NZ_KQ958207.1:88003-88568 GCF_001546855.1 Megasphaera sp. MJR8396C
GACCGTCGCAACTCTTGATGACGGCATGAAATACGGCGGTGACTTCGGCACGACTTCGTCTGTAAAACTGAACAACCAGGTTAACGTCAAGGGCGAAGCTACCTCTGAAGCTGACCTTACGACGGGCAACATCGGCGTCGTATCCAGCCAGGACGGCGACAATGGCCTGTTGACGGTTAAACTCAATAAAGATATCAACTTAGGAGATACTGGCTCTGTCACCACAGGCAACACCGTTGTCAATAACGACGGCGTAAAAGTCGGTGATACAGCTCTCGCTACAGGAGGCTTAACCATCACCAATGGTCCGTCCGTAACGACGACGGGCATCGATGCTGGCAGCAAACAGATTACCAATGTAGCCAGCGGTTCCGATGGTACAGATGCTGACAATAACCCGACGTATAATACGCTTACCAATGGTGCTAATATCGGTGACATTAAAAATATTACTGATGCAGCTAAGACCGAATTAACCAATGATGGCCTGAATTTCACGGCCGACAGCGGTGATGCTGTACACCGTAACTTAGGAGAAACCTTAAATATTGCCGGTGACGGCAAC
>NZ_KQ958207.1:88668-91693 GCF_001546855.1 Megasphaera sp. MJR8396C
TATTGCCGGTGACGGCAACATCACGACTACGTCAGATGCTACCAATGGCAAGATTACCGTAGGCTTGAGCAATACTGTTTCCGTCGGTACGACAGGTACAGACGGTGTCAACGGTACGGTTACCGTTAACGGTACCGATGGTTCTTCCGTTGCCATTAATGGTGCTGACGGTACTATCGCTTTGAATAAAGCTGACGGCTCACCCGTAACTATCGCAGCGGGCACTCAAGTTAATAACTTAGCCGGCACTCCTATTGATCGCATTACCGTAGGCGGCGCGACTGTTGCCACTATGGATGATGGCATGAAATACGGCGGCGACTTCGGTACCGTTTCTAACGTTAAATTGAATAATCAGGTTAACGTAAAAGGGGAAGCGACGACAGAAGCGAACCTTACGACGGGCAATATCGGTGTCGTATCCAATCAGGATGGCGATAATGGTCTTTTGACTGTTAAATTGAATAAAGACATCGACTTAGGTTCGACCGGTTCCTTAACCACAGGTAACACGGTTGTTAATAACGATGGTATTAAGATTACACCGACCACCGGTGATCCTGTATCCTTGACCAGTTCCGGTCTCGACAATGGCAATCAAAAGATTATCAACGTTGCTGCCGGTACAGCCGATACGGATGCTGTTAACGTGGGTCAGTTGACAAAGGCTATTCAGGGGGTAAGCTCCGGTGAAGGCAGCAAAACGAACCTTACTGTCGAAGGAGGCACTGCGGCCGGTACAGGCGGTAATTACACAGGCAGCAACTTGCAGCTTACTGAAAAAACAGAAACGACCGGTGCTACGACTTATGATGTGAAACTGGCCGATAACATTACCTTAGGCAGCGCAGCTGATACTGAAGCCGGTACAACCGGTACGGACAGCTCCATTACCGTAAATGGTGCTGATGGTTCGGCAGTAGCTATTAACGGTGCTGACGGCTCCATCGCCCTGAACACGGCTGACGGTTCGCCGGTTACGATTAAAGCCGGTACGGCTGCTGACGACGTCAACGGTAATTCTATTAATCGTGTCACCGTAGGCGGCGCGACAGTCGCAACCCTTGATGACGGCATGGTATACACCGGTGATACCGGTACGGCCGCCGTTAAATTGAATAAGACTGTCAATATTGTCGGCGGTGAAACCGATTCTTCGAAGTTATCTACGGACAACAATATTGGCATCGTTGCCGAACAAGACGGCGACAATGGCAAACTGACCGTTCGCCTGGCGAAAGATATTACCGGTTTGAACACTGTAACGGCCGGCGATGCTACATTAGGTAATCAATCGACAACGACAGCAGGTGGTGTTGCTCAAACGGGCAGCTATGTAACTGGTCTGGATAACACGACATGGAATGTCTCCAATCCTGACATCGTAAGTGGCCGTGCAGCTACGGAAGATCAGCTGAAGACCGTAAGCGATGCTCTTGCTGACGGTACCAGTGAAAACGCAACCGGCGGCTTCGGTCTTGCCGATGAAAGCGGCACAACGGTTAAACAGGACCTCGGTAAGACCATTACCGTCAAAGGCGGTGTTACCGACGGAACGACTACAACTGAAAATCCGACGGGTACATCTAACATCACGACGGCTGTGAAAGACGGAGCTCTTGAAGTCAGCTTGAATAAAGATATCGACTTAGGCTCAACCGGTTCGGTCACGACGGGCAACACGGTCATCAACAATGATGGTGTAACCGTTGGCGATACAAAACTTGCAACCGATGGCTTGACCATCACCAACGGCCCGTCCGTCACGACTGAAGGGATCAATGCCGGCGGCAAACAGATTACCAACGTAGCCAGCGGCTCCGATGGTGTCGATGCTAGTGGTAACCCGACGTACACTAATCTTACCAATGGTGCTAACATCGGTGACATTAAAAATATTACCGATGCAGCGAAGACCGAATTAACCAACGACGGTTTGAATTTCACGGCCGACAGTGGTGACACCGTACATCGTAATTTAGGGGAAACCTTAAATATTGCCGGTGACGGCAACATCACGACTACCAGTGATGCGACGAATGGCAAAATTACGGTAGGTTTGAGCAACACCGTTGCAGTTGGTACAACCGGTACAGATGGTGAAAATGGTACCGTTACCGTGAATGGTACGGACGGTTCTTCCGTTGCTATCAATGGCTCTGACGGCTCTATCGTCATGAACAACGGCTCCGGTTCGCCGGTAACGATTGCAGCGGGATCTCAAGTGAATAACTTGGCCGGTACGCCCATTGACCGTATTACGGTCGGTGGTTCGACGGTGGCAACCCTTGATGACGGCATGAAGTACTATGGCGATTTTGGTACTCTTGCCACGGTGAAGTTGAATAATCAAGTTAACGTCAAGGGCGAAGCAACCACGGCAGCAGACCTCACGACAGGCAACATCGGCGTCGTATCCAGTCAGGACGGCGACAATGCCCTGTTGACGGTTAAACTCAATAAAGACATCAACTTAGGTTCTACAGGTTCCTTAACGACCGGAAATACCGTCGTCAACAATGATGGCATTACCATTACTCCGTCTACGGGTGACCCTGTATCCTTGACCGGCTCTGGTCTCGACAACGGCAACAATGTCATCAGCAATGTGGCAACCGGTGTTAAAGGCACGGATGCGGTCAATGTGGATCAGCTGACCAAGGCCATCCAAGATGTGAATGCCGGTGAAGGCAGCAAGACGAATCTTACGGTTGAAGGCGGCACGGCAGCTGGTACCGATGGTAACTATACAGGTACTAACTTACAAGTAACCGAAAAGACGGAAACTAACGGTTCTACGACCTATGATGTGAAACTGGCTGATAACCTTACCTTAGGTAGTGCTAACGGCAGTGACGGAACAGGCGGTGTAGATGGTTCTATCACCTTAACCGGTGCTGATGGTTCTACTGCGACTATCGCCGCAGGTCCTGCCGCTAATGACGTAAACGGCAAATCTATTGACCGTATTACCGTAGGCGGCGCGACCGTAGCTACCCTTGATGACGGCATGGTATACACCGGT
>NZ_KQ958207.1:91793-96775 GCF_001546855.1 Megasphaera sp. MJR8396C
ACCGTCAATATTGTCGGTGGAGAAACGGATGCTACCAAATTATCGACCGACAACAACATTGGCATTGTGGCCGCCCAAGACGGAGACAATGGCAAATTGACCGTTCGCCTGGCGAAAGACATTACCGGCTTGAATACCGTAGAAGCCGGCGATGCTGTCATCGGTAACCAAGGCGTCGTTACGGCCGGTGGTGTGGCTCAAGACGGCAGCTATGTAACCGGCTTGGATAACACGACTTGGAATGTATCCGATCCGGATATCGTAACCGGTCGTGCAGCTACGGAAGATCAGCTGAAGACCGTAAGCGATGCAGTCGTTGCTGTTGCCGATGGCACCAGTGAAAACGCAACCGGTGGCTTCGGCCTTGCCGATGGCAGCGGCACCACGGTTAAGCAGGACCTCGGCAAGACCATTACCGTCAAAGGCGGAGTCACCGATGGTACCGCTACGACTGAAAATCCGACGGGTACCTCCAATATCACGACGGCCGTTAAAGACGGAGCCCTTGAAGTCAGCCTAAATAAAGATATCGACTTGGGCTCGACCGGTTCAGTCACGACTGGCAATACCGTTGTTAACAATGACGGTGTGAAAGTCGGCGATACGACCCTCACGACTGGTGGATTGACCATCACCAATGGTCCGTCTGTCACAACTGACGGTATCAATGCCGGCGGCAAACAGATTACCAACGTAGCCAGCGGCTCCGATGGTGTCGATGCTAGTGGTAACCCGACGTACACTAATCTTACCAATGGTGCTAACATCGGTGACATTAAAAATATTACCGATGCAGCTAAGACCGAATTAACCAATGAAGGTTTGAACTTCACGGCCGACAGTGGTGATACCGTACATCGTAATTTAGGGGAAACCTTAAATATTGCCGGTGACGGCAACATCACGACTACCAGTGATGCGACGAATGGTAAAATCACCGTAGGCTTGAGCAACACCGTTGCAGTTGGTACAACCGGTACAGATGGTGAAAATGGTACCGTTACCGTGAATGGTACGGACGGTTCTTCCGTAGCTATCAATGGCTCCAACGGTTCTATCGTCATGAATACCGGCTCCGGTTCTCCTGTAACAATTCAGGCAGGTTCCAGTGTCAATGACGTAACCGGTTCGCCGATTAACCGAATTACCGTAGGCGGTGCTACTGTTGCGACATTAGATGACGGTATGAAGTACGGCGGCGACTTCGGTACCGTTTCCAATGTCAAGTTGAATAATCAAGTTGATGTAAAAGGGGAGGCGACGACAGAAGCTGACCTCACGACAGGAAACATCGGTGTCGTATCCAGCCAGGCTGGCGACAACGGTCTCTTAGTCGTGAAATTGAATAAAGATCTTAATCTGGGATCCACAGGTTCCGTTACCATGGGCAACACTGTCGTTAATAACAGCGGTGTAACCATTGGCAGTGGTGATACGGCTGTAAGCCTCACTGACGGTGGCCTTAACAACGGCGGCAATAAGATTACCAACGTTGCTGCCGGTACAGATGGTACCGATGCTGTTAACGTAACTCAGTTAGAACAGCGAATCGCCCAGATAGCTATTGGCGAATCGAAAACAACCGAGATTACGGTTGACGGTGGTACCGCTGCACCGACGGATGGAACCTATGCAGGCAGCAACTTGCAGGTGAACGCATCCACTACAGCCAATGGCTCACCGACCTATGATATAAAACTGGCTGATAACATTACCTTGGGCAGCGCAGCTGACAGCACGACGGGGACAACCGGCACCGACAGCTCTATTACCCTGAACGGTGCTGACGGCTCTTCCGTAGTTGTTAATGGTGCTGATGGCTCCGTCACTACTAAAGGTACAGACGGTTCGGCCGTAGCTATTAATGGCTCCAACGGCTCTATCGTTCTGAACACCGGTTCCGGTTCGCCGGTAACCATCCAGGCCGGTACTAGTGCCAATAACCTGGCCGGTACCTCTGTAGACCGTATTTCGGTAGGCGGCCAGACCGTTGCTACTTTGAGCGATGGTCTTAAGTACGCCGGTGATGACGGCCAGACGGACACGACGAAAGTCATTGCGAAAGAACTCAACGAACAGCTCGATATCGTTGGCGGTGCTGACGCAACTAAATTGACGGACAACAACATTGGCGTCAATAACGTCAATGGCCAGTTAAAAGTTCAGTTAGTAAAAGACATCGACTTAGGTGATACCGGTTCTGTAACTGTTGGTACAGCCGTCTTGGGTAACCAGACGGTAACCACGGCCAGCGGTGTATCTCAGACTGGTACTTACTTAACAGGTTTAAGTAATACAGCTTGGGATACGGCTAATCCAGATGCCGTAAGCGGACGGGCCGCAACGGAAGATCAGCTCAAAGCGATCAACGACAAGGTGAATGCCATTTCGACCGGTACTGGCGCCTTTGGTTTAACTGATGATAATGGCGCAGCCGTTAAAGATAGCCTTGGTGAAACGATTCAACTTGCAGGTGATGGTAATATTACGACCACTGCCGATGCTGACAGCAATAAACTTACTATAGGATTGAGCAACGATATCTCTGTTGGTAAGTCAGGTACAGATGGTACTGATGGCAAGATTGGTGTCAACGGTAAAGACGGCTCGTCCGTCGTTATCAACGGTGCTGACGGTACTATCGGCTTAACAGGTCCTGCCGGCGCTGACGGAACTCCTGGCGCAACGATTACGATTGCACCGGGTACTCAAGTTAATAACTTGGCCGGAACGCCCATTGACCGCGTTACCGTAGGTGGTGCGACGGTGACAACCCTCGACGACGGCATGAAGTATGGCGGCGACTTCGGTACTGTTTCCAAGGTTAAATTGAATAATCAAGTTAACGTCAAAGGCGAAGCAACAACTGAAGGTGACCTCACTACAGGCAATATCGGTGTGGTATCCAGTCAGGAGGGAGCTAACGGTCTCTTAACAGTTAAGTTAAATAAAGATCTTAAACTTGGTGATACAGGTTCTGTAACAACAGGTGCTACTGTTATTAATAATGATGGCGTAACTATTACCCCAACAACCGGTAACCCTGTAAAATTAACGGGCACAGGCCTCGATAACGGTGGTAATACAATCACTAATGTGGGAGCAGGCACAGCTAACACGGATGCTGTCAATTACGGCCAGTTGAAAGCAGCAGCTACAGCTGTTACAGTTGAAGGTGGTACACCGGCAGGTACTAGTGATAATTATGCAGGCAAAAACTTGCAGCTTGCAGCTACTACTGCTGGCGATAAGACGACCTATGACCTCAAGCTTGCCGATAAGATTACCTTAGGCAGCGCAGCTGACAGCACCGCCGGGACAGCCGGTACAGACAGCTCCATTACCGTGAACGGTGCAGACGGATCCTCTGTGGCTATCGATGGCTCCAACGGATCTATTACCTTGAACACGGCTGACGGCTCGCCGGTTACGATTAAGGCGGGCAGTGCTAATGATGTAACAGGTACGGCAGCTGATAGAATTACTATTGGTGACCAGACCGTTGCTACTTTGAACGATGGTATGGTATACACCGGTGATACTGGTTCTGCTGCCGTGAAACTGAATAAGACCGTCAATATTGTCGGTGGAGAAACGGATTCTACCAAATTATCCACTGGCAACAACATTGGCATCGTTGCTGAACAAGATAGCGATAATGCTAAATTGACCGTTCGCCTGGCGAAAGATATTACCGGATTAAATACGGTAGAAGCCGGCGATGCTGTGATCGGTAATCAATCGGTACTCACAGGCGATGGCTATACTGAATCCGGTAGTTATGTAACCGGTTTAGAAAATACGACTTGGGATATGACTAACCCTGACATCGTAAGCGGTCGTGCAGCTACGGAAGACCAGCTGAAATCTGTAAGCGATGCGATTATTGATGGTACCGGTAAAGATGCAATCGGCGGCTTCGGCTTGACCGATGACAGCGGCACAGCTGTTAAGCAAGACCTGGGTAAGACCATCCAAATCGCCGGCGACGGTAATATTACGACCATTGCCGATGCTGATGGTAAAAAACTCACCGTAGGCTTGAGCAACGATCTCTCCATCGGTACCGCAGGTACGGATGGTGAAGACGGTAAAGTGGCCGTCAACGGCAAAGACGGTTCTGGCGTAGCGCTTAACGGTGCTGACGGCTCTATCGGCTTGACTGGCCCTGCCGGCGCTGACGGAACACCGGGCACGACGGTAACGATTAAAGTTGCTGACCCCGTTAATGACGTAACCGGTACGCCCATTGATCGTATCACCGTAGGTGGTGCGACGGTCGCTACCCTCGATGACGGCATGAAGTACGGCGGTGACTTCGGTAGTGTTTCCAACGTCAAGTTGAACAACCAAGTTAACGTAAAAGGTAATGCTGCAAATGAAGCTGATCTTACTGATTTCAATATCGGTGTTGTATCCAGCCAGACTGGTGACAATGGTCTGTTGACGGTTAAGCTCAATAAAGACATCAACTTAGGCTCGACCGGCTCTGTCACCACAGGGGCTACGGTTGTCAACAACGATGGCGTTACCATTACACCGTCTACGGGTAACCCTGTAACCTTGACCGGAACAGGCCTTAATAACGGTGGTAACAAGATTACCAACGTAGCCAGCGGTACAACTGGTACTACTTACGACACTTCTGTAGACGGGCAGGAAGACTACAACAACGCAGCCAATATCGGTGATTTGACGACAGCTATCAATGACGTTAAAAATGCGGAAAATGGTGGCGGCTTCGGCTTGACCGACGACAGCGGTGCTGCTGTTAAGCAGGACCTGGGCAAGACCATCCAAGTTGCCGGTGACGGTCAGAATATCACGACCACAGCCGATGCAACGAATGGCAAGATTACCGTTGCCTTAAGCAACGATATCTCCATCGGTGCGAAAGACGGCGCTGACGGTACAGACGGTGTCGACGGTAAGATTGGCGTCAACGGTAAAGACGGTTCGGCCGTCGTTATCAACGGCGCTGA
>NZ_KQ958208.1 GCF_001546855.1 Megasphaera sp. MJR8396C
AACATGATCACCGGCGCTGCTCAGATGGACGGTGCTATCCTCGTCGTATCCGCTGCTGACGGCCCGATGCCGCAGACTCGTGAACACATCCTGTTGGCTCGCCAGGTTGGTGTACCGGCTATCGTTGTATACCTCAACAAAGCTGACCAGGTTGACGATCCGGAACTGTTGGAACTCGTTGAAATGGAAGTTCGCGACCTCCTGAGCTCCTATGACTTCCCCGGCGACGATGTACCTATCATCGTAGGTTCCGCTCTCAAAGCCCTCGAAGGCGACGAAAGCGAAATCGGCAAACCGTCGATCCTCAAATTGATGGATGCCGTTGACGAATACATCCCGACTCCGCAGCGTCCGACGGATCAGCCGTTCTTGATGCCGGTCGAAGACGTCTTCACCATCACCGGCCGCGGTACCGTTGCTACGGGCCGTGTTGAACGTGGCGAATTGAAAGTCGGCGACAACGTTGAAATCGTTGGCCTTGCTGATAAACCGAAAGACACGGTTGTTACGGGCGTTGAAATGTTCCGTAAGATCCTCGACAGCGCAGAAGCTGGCGACAACATCGG
>NZ_KQ958209.1 GCF_001546855.1 Megasphaera sp. MJR8396C
GCCCGGGCAGTCAACGTGTGCATAGTGACGGTTGTCTGTTTCATATTCAACGTGTGCGGTGTTGATTGTAATACCACGTTCACGTTCTTCCGGAGCCTTGTCGATATCGGCATAGTCTTCGAATTTAGCGTAGCCTTTTTCAGCCAAAACTTTGGTGATGGCTGCCGTCAATGTCGTTTTGCCGTGGTCGACGTGACCGATCGTGCCAATGTTGACATGCGGTTTGGTTCTTTCAAAATGTTCTTTAGCCATTTGTTGTTCCTCCAGTGTGATTTAAATTATATTAGGCATTAGCCTTTTTCACTGATGACTTTTTCAGCTACGTTCTTAGGAACTTCTTCGTAGTGGTCAAAGGTCATCGTATAAACGCCACGGCCCTGCGTACGGGAACGCAAATCCGTTGCATAGCCAAACATTTCTGCCAGCGGTACGAAGGCGTTGATATGTTCTGCACCGGAGCGCATTTCCATACCTTCGACACGACCACGGCGGGAGTTGAGGTCGCCGATGACGTCGCCCATGTATTCTTCAGGAACGACAACTTCGACTTTCGTGTACGGTTCGAGGAGAACCGGATCGGCTTTGCGGGCGCCTTCTTTAAAGCCCATAGAACCTGCGATCTTGAAGGCCATTTCCGAGGAGTCGACTTCATGGTAGGAGCCGTCATATACGGCAACTTTGATGTCAACCATCGGGAAGCCTGCCAAAACGCCAGTTTCCATTGCTTCTTTAACACCGGCTTCAACAGAACCGATATATTCCTTAGGAATAGCGCCGCCAACGACTTTGTTTTCAAATTCGTAGCCTTTGCCCTGTTCCTGCGGAATGAGTTCGAGCCAGCAGTCACCATACTGACCACGGCCGCCGGACTGACGTTTGAAGAAGCCGCGGGATTTGATTTCTTTGCGAATCGTTTCGCGATAAGCAACCTGCGGTTTACCGACGTTGCAGTCTACTTTGAATTCGCGGGACATACGGTCGACGATGATATCCAAATGGAGTTCGCCCATACCGGAGATGATGGTCTGACCCGTTTCAGCATCGGTCTTAACTTTGAAGGTTGGATCTTCTTCAGCCAGACGAGCCAGGGCAATGCCCATTTTTTCCTGGTCAGCTTTGGTCTTCGGTTCAACAGCGACAGAAATAACCGGATCCGGGAATTCCATCTTTTCGAGGATGATCGGATTCTTTTCATCGCAGAGCGTATCGCCTGTCGTCGTATCTTTCAAACCTACGATGCCGCCGATATCACCGGTATAAGCTTCCTGAACTTCTTCACGGTGGTTAGCGTGCATACGAAGGATACGGCCGACACGTTCTTTTTTGCCCTTCGTCGAGTTGTAAACATAGGTGCCCGACTGGAGGGTACCGGAGTAAACTCGGAAGAAGGCCATCTTGCCAACGAAGGGGTCAGCCATGATCTTGAAGGCCAAGGCAGACAAAGGAGCCTTGTCATCAACAGCACGGGTTTCTTCTTCATCGGTGTCGGGGTTGGTGCCTTTAACAGCCGGAATATCCAGCGGCGACGGCATGTAATCGACGACAGCGTCGAGAAGCATCTGAATCCCTTTGTTCTTGTAAGCAGAACCGCAGAGGACCGGGAACAATTTGTTCGTGCAGACGCCCTTACGGATAGCTACTTTCAATTCGTCGACGGAGATTTCTTCGCCTTCGAGGTATTTCATCATGAGTTCTTCATCGGTATCGCAAACAGCTTCAACCATGATGTCATGATATTTTTTTGCTTCTTCTAATTCGTCTTCCGGGATGTCAACGATTTCGATTTCTTTACCGAGAGCATCATCATAGATTTCAGCTTTCATGGTAATGAGGTCGATAATACCGCTGAATGTCGATTCAGCACCGATCGGGAGCTGAATAGCGACGGAATTGGCCTGAAGACGGTCTTTCATCATTTCGACAACGTTCAGGAAGTCAGCACCGGTCGTATCCATCTTATTGACGAATGCGATACGGGGAACATGATAATGTTCAGCCTGACGCCATACCGTTTCCGACTGCGGTTCTACGCCGCCCTTAGCGGAGAAAACAGCAACAGCACCGTCGAGTACGCGCAGGGAGCGTTCAACTTCAACCGTGAAGTCAACGTGCCCCGGAGTATCGATGATGTTGATGCGGTGATCTTTCCAGTGAGCTGTCGTAGCAGCAGACGTGATCGTAATACCGCGTTCCTGTTCCTGAGCCATCCAGTCCATGGTAGCAGCGCCGTCATGAACTTCGCCGATTTTATGAACTCGGCCGGTGTAGAACAGAATACGTTCGGTTGTCGTGGTTTTACCAGCATCGATGTGAGCCATGATGCCAATGTTTCTCGTTTTTTCCAAAGAAAATTCTCTTGGCACGGTTTTTTCCACTCCTCAAAAAATAATAAATATCGTAAATTACCAACGATAATGAGCGAAAGCTTTGTTAGCTTCTGCCATTTTATGAGTATCTTCCTTTTTCTTGATAGCAGCGCCTGTGTTGTTGAAAGCGTCCATCAATTCGCCAGCGAGCTTTTCTTTCATCGTACGTTCGCCGCGCTGACGGGCATAGCCGACAGTCCAGCGGATACCGAGGGACAAGCGACGGTCTGCACGTACTTCAACAGGAACCTGGTAGTTAGCACCGCCGACACGACGAGCACGGACTTCCAGGACAGGCATAACGTTGTTGAGAGCCTGTTCAAATACTTCCAAAGGATCTTTATTCATTTTCGAACGGATGATGTCGAAAGCATCGTAAACGATGGTTTCAGCGACACCTTTTTTGCCGTCCAACATAACTTTGTTGATGAAGCGCGTTACCAATTTGGAATGGTACACCGGATCCGGCAGCACATCACGCTTCGCAACGGGGCCTTTTCTTGGCATGTCTAATTCCTCCTCTATATTGTGTATGTCATCTGTTTCATCTTAATGGTAAATCTTACTTACCTTTTTTTGCGCCGTATTTCGAACGGGACTGCTGACGATCTGCAACGCCAGCTGTATCCAAAGCACCGCGGACGATATGATAACGTACACCAGGAAGGTCTTTGACACGACCGCCTCTGATTAATACAACACTGTGTTCCTGTAAATTGTGACCAATGCCAGGAATATAAGCTGTTACTTCGATAGAGTTCGTCAAGCGAACACGGGCAACTTTACGCAGAGCCGAGTTAGGTTTCTTCGGCGTAGCAGTGTATACACGAGTGCAGACACCACGTTTCTGCGGGCTGTTTTTCAAAGCCGGCGCATTCGATTTGGTTAAAGCAACCTGACGTCCTTTACGAACTAATTGGCTGATTGTTGGCATGTGGGCACCTCCTCTCCAAACAATTAGATTTATAATGTAATCATCAACGAGCAGAGCTCATAAGATGATATTACCAAAAGTTATTTCAACAAGCCTACGGCCGCAGCCTTTACTTTGATATGGCAGGCCACTCCCAGCTCTGCCATGGTATACGTGCGGTCGACAGGAATGTGCGCCCCTTCAGATGCTTCTACAAGCGGCGCTACGACTTGCTCATCGCAGTCCTTGGCGATGTACAAGTGTGTGACTTCGTTTCGTTTCATTGCCTTCAAGGTTTGCTTGGCCCCCACAGTTTTGCGGACACCGGCAGCGACATCTAAGCTCACGAAACCTCACTCCTTACGTCTTGCAAATTAGGCGCAATGCACGCATTGCGACACTTAGATATTTTATCATCATGGTAATTATCTGTCAATGCGTTTTTTGGTAAAAACTGCGTAACCAGTACATCTTTTATTACACTCTCCCGTGTGTTTCATATTCTTTCTGAGCCACTCCAAGCAGGTCAAAATCAGGACGCTCTGTCAAAAATAAAAAAGAAGCCCTCTTGCGAGGGCTCCCTTTCTCTCTTAGTGTCCGGCTTCCGGTGCTTCGACAGCACTTTCAGGGGCATCTACGGGATTTCCGTCTTCGTCTTCATAGCTGATGGACGGGACGGTCTTTACTACTTTTACTTTACGGTAGCGGCTCATGCCGGTCCCGGCCGGGATGAGTTTACCGATAATGACGTTTTCTTTGAGGCCTAAGAGCGGATCGATCTTACCCTTAATAGCGGCATCGGTCAGGACACGAGTCGTTTCCTGGAAGGATGCAGCCGACAGGAAGGAATCCGTTGCCAGTGCGGCCTTGGTGATACCGAGGAGCATCGGTTTGCCGATGGCGGTCTTGCCGCCGTTGTTAGCGATGCGCTTATTCATATCTTCAAAGATATTGACGTCGATATAATCGCCCGGCAATACATCTGCATCTCCGGATTCTTCAATCTTCATCTTGCGCAGCATCTGGCGAACGATGACTTCGATGTGCTTATCGTTGATACCAACACCCTGTGATTTGTATACCTTCTGTACTTCGTATACCAGGTAGCGCTGTGTTGCTTCGACGCCCTGGATACGCAGGATATCGTGGGGGTTGATGGAGCCTGCCGTGATACGGCTGCCCTTTTCGATGACATCGCCTTCGTGTACGACGAGGTGCGAACCGAAGGGGATCGTGTAGCTCCGTTCTTCGCCATCTTTCGAGAGGACGTGAACGATGTTGATGTCGTGATGGTCTTCTTTTTCTGTAATCGATACGGTACCGCTGATTTCCGTGACGATAGCGTTGCCCTTCGGCTTACGAGCTTCAAACAATTCTTCGACACGAGGAAGACCCTGGGTAATATCGCCGGCCGATGCAACACCGCCGGTATGGAAGGTACGCATCGTCAGCTGTGTACCCGGTTCCCCGATGGACTGGGCTGCAATGGTGCCGACCGATTCGCCGACATTGACCTTGCCGCCAGTACCGAGGTCGCGGCCATAGCACTTAGCACAGACACCGTAACGGCTGTGGCAGGTAAGGACGCTGCGGATGCGGACGGTATCGTAATATTTAGCAATTTCTTTCGCCTGATCGGCCATGATTTCTTCATTGAGGGCCACGATGACGGCACCCGTTTCCGGATTGACCAGGGTTTCAGCGGCCGTACGGCCTTCGATTCGTTCTTCGAGCGGTTCAATGACGCCGTTGCCTTCGACGATGGCCGTGACTTCTACGCCGCGGATATCGTTGTTGCGGGCTTTGACTTCTTTGACGTCGCTATTGAGGATGCGATCGATAGCGTCTTCCGTAAGCGGCGTTCCTTTGGCGCAGATTTCAATGCCATTGGAATCGATGACGGCTTCTTCGATGGTCTTGCCGAGCATGTTTTCCGCCATGGATTTGCGGATCGCTGCCCGGAACCCTTCTTCCGGAGCGCCGAGGGAAACCGTTTCGATGACGTTGGTATGATTGAGGTCATCGTTGATATCCATCTGGCTGCCGCGGAGATAGAGTTTCGGAATCTGGTGTTCAATGATCGTGTCCATGTCGTCGTTGGTCAGGAGGTGTTCTGCTTCAAATACAGCTTCACCCGTTTCCGGATCGATGGCTTCGCGGGCGAGAACCCGGCCAATCAGTTTATCGCGAAGGAGGTTGACAGCCTGGCGGCAGGAGCTTGCCAAGCGGGCCCGTTCGCGGACGAGATCGATGCCGAATACGTCGCAGTCGTCTTCGCGGACGATGACATCCTGGGAGACGTCGACGAGACGGCGGGTCAGGTAACCCGAGTCAGCTGTACGGAGAGCCGTATCGGCCAAACCTTTACGGGCGCCGTGAGACGAGGTGAAGTAGTCCAGTACGGACAGGCCTTCACGGAAGTTTGCCTTGATCGGCAAGTCGATGATACGACCCGACGGGTCAGCCATCAGACCACGCATACCGGCAACCTGACGAATCTGCTGTTTATTACCACGGGCACCGGAGTCAGCCATCATGAAGATGGAGTTGAACGGGTCCATGTTATCCATCATGACTTCCGTAACGTCGTCGGTCGCTTTTTCCCAAATAGCACAAGTCTTGCGATACCGTTCATCTTCCGTAATGAGACCGCGCTGATACATCTTGGATACGTTCTGTACCTGTTTGTCAGCAGCGCCGAGGATATCCCATTTTTCTTCCGGAATCTGAATGTCCGAAATCGCGATGGACATACCGGCCTGACGAGCGTAGTGGTAGCCGATAGCTTTAATATTATCGAGAAGTTCTGCCGTCTTAGTGTTGCCAAAGAGGTGGAAGCAGGCATCGACAAGTTTGCCGATTTCCTTCTTGCTCATGAGGACGCCGAGGCAATCGACGTCGACATATTCCTTGCCTTCTTTGAAAGCTGCGACAGCATCTTTATCAATCTTATGTTTCGGAAGCTGGCGGACGGCCATGAGGTCGACGCCGAAAGCTTCTTTCAACTGGGAGAAACCGTAATCCAGGATCTGACCGTTTTCATCTTTGACTTTGATGAAGTGCGTCCAGTCGATGATGCCGTTTTCGTAAGCAAATACGGCATCCTTCGGATCGTCGAATACCATGACCTTATCCGTATGGAAGAGGCGCAGCGGTTCGTAGATCTGGTAGTTGTACAGGAGCTTACCTGCCGTCGTTTCGATGAGGCCGTGGCCCGGAATGCGGACCTTGATCAAGGCTTCGATATCGATGACTTTGGCATCATAAGCCAGCATGACTTCATCGTAATCGGAGAAGATCTTGCCTTCACCCTTGGCAGACGGTTTAACCAAGGTCAGGTAGTAAGCACCGAGAACCATGTCCTGCGTCGGAACAGCAACCGGCTTGCCGTCTTTCGGAGCCAGGATGTTGTGCGACGACAGCATGAGCGTCCGGGCTTCAGACTGGGCTTCTACCGACAGCGGCAGATGGCAGGCCATCTGGTCACCGTCGAAGTCGGCGTTGAAAGCCGTGCAGACCAAGGGATGGAGCTTAATGGCTCGACCTTCCCAAAGGACCGGTTCAAAGGCCTGGATGCCCAAGCGGTGCAGTGTCGGGGCACGGTTCAAGAGAACCGGATGTTCCTTGATGACGTCTTCGAGAACGTCCCAAACTTCATTGCTGACGCGTTCGACTTTTTTCTTAGCGTTTTTAATGTTGGTCGCAATTTCTTTTTCGACAAGCTTCTTCATGACGAAAGGCTTGAAGAGTTCCAATGCCATTTCCTTCGGAAGACCGCACTGGTGCATCTTCATTTCCGGACCGACAACGATAACCGAACGACCGGAATAGTCGACACGTTTACCGAGCAGGTTCTGACGGAAACGGCCCTGCTTCCCTTTCAGCATATCCGAAAGAGATTTGAGGGGACGGTTACCGGGGCCCGTAACGGGACGGCCGCGGCGGCCATTGTCGATGAGAGCATCGACGGCTTCCTGAAGCATGCGCTTTTCGTTGCGGACGATGATGTCCGGCGCACCCAATTCAAGGAGGCGGCTCAAGCGGTTGTTACGGTTGATGACCCGGCGATAGAGGTCGTTTAAGTCAGACGTTGCAAAACGGCCGCCGTCGAGCTGAACCATGGGGCGCAGTTCCGGCGGAATGACCGGAATGACGTCCATGACCATCCATTCCGGTTTGTTGCCGGAATGACGGAAGGCTTCGACGACTTCCAGACGGCGGATCGCACGGACGCGGCGCTGGCCGGAAGAATCGCGGAGTTCATCGCGCAGCTCTTTATCGAGCTGGTCGAGGTCGAGTCCCTGAAGGAGCTCTTTAATCGCAGCGGCACCCATGCCGACGCGGAATTTATCGCCGTACAAGTCGAGATACTGGCGATATTCCGTTTCCGTCATCAGCTGCTGCTTCTGGAGAGACGTATCACCGGGATCGAGGACAATGTACGAAGCAAAGTATAAGACTTTTTCCAGCGAACGGGGCGAAATGTCGAGGATCAGCCCCATCCGGCTGGGAATGCCTTTAAAATACCAAATATGAGAAACAGGTGTAGCCAATTTAATATGGCCCATCCGTTCACGACGGACTTTGGCGCGCGTGACTTCGACGCCGCAGCGATCGCAGACGACACCTTTATACCGGATACGTTTATATTTACCGCAATGGCATTCCCAGTCCTTCGTCGGCCCAAAAATGCGTTCGCAGAACAACCCATCCCGTTCCGGTTTTAATGTACGGTAATTGATCGTTTCTGGTTTCTTGACTTCCCCATGAGACCATTCGAGAATCTTTTCGGGCGAAGCAAGGCCAATCCGCATGGAATCGAATTCATTCACATCAAGCACTAATACCGCTCCCTTCTATCGACTCGTTATTCATCTTCGTCAGTAGTATCATCATCGTCAGCCTGTTCTGCTTCGGCAACGGCATCGAGGCTCATAGCACTCATGACGTCATCTTCGTCGCCGTTGGCAGCGGGTTCCTGATCGCCATCTTCACCGTTTTCATCACTGCCTTCAGCAGGTACTGCCGGAGTATCCGGACCATTTTCACCTTCCATGACGCGACGGAGTTCGTCGTTCTTTTCCGGTTCCGTTTCATCGTCTTCGTCAAGTTCCTTGATGACGACTTCATCGCCGTCTTCATTGAGGATCTGAACATCGAGGCCGATAGCCTGGAGTTCCTTGAGGAGGACCTTGAACGATTCCGGTACGCCCGGTTCCGGAATGTTTTCACCTTTGACGATCTTTTCGTAAGCCTTGACACGGCCGACGACATCGTCAGATTTAACCGTAAGCATTTCCTGGAGGGTATAGGCTGCGCCGTAAGCTTCCAGAGCCCAAACTTCCATTTCCCCGAAACGCTGGCCGCCGAACTGGGCTTTACCGCCGAGAGGCTGCTGCGTAACCAAGGAGTACGGGCCTGTCGAACGAGCATGGATCTTATCGTCGACAAGGTGATGCAGTTTCAGGAAGTATGTATAGCCGACAGTGACGCGGCGATCCATCGGTTCGCCCGTACGGCCGTCGTAGAGGACGGACTTGCCGTCACTGGGGAGACCTGCGATTTCAAGGGCATTAAATACATCTTCAGCCTGAGCGCCGTCAAAGACCGGGGTAGCAATGTGAATCCCGGCTACGTCCGGTTTCGGCATGCCGTACTTATCAAAGTCATAGCCGGCAGCACGAAGTCTTTCTTCGAGACCCGGATCCATTTCCTTGATCTGTTTGCCCAATTCATGGACAGCCCAGCCAAGGTGAGTTTCCAAAATCTGACCGATATTCATACGAGACGGTACGCCCAAGGGGTTCAGGACGATCTGGACCGGCGTGCCATCGGGCAGGAAAGGCATATCTTCCTGGCGCATGACGCGGGAGACGACACCTTTGTTACCATGACGACCGGACATCTTATCGCCTTCGTGGATCTTACGTTTCTGAGCGATGTAGACGCGGACCAGGCGAGTTACGCCAGGCGGCAGTTCGTCGTTGTTTTCACGGGAGAATACGCGAACGTTGACGACCTTGCCCGATTCGCCGTGAGGAACGCGCAGGGACGTATCACGGACTTCCCGTTCCTTGTCGCCGAAAATAGCGCGGAGGAGACGTTCTTCCGGAGTCAGTTCCGTTTCACCTTTCGGCGTAACCTTACCGACCAGTACGTCGCCAGGGAATACGTCGGCACCGATCATGATGATCCCGTTTTCATCGAGGTTTTTCGTGCTTTCTTCGCTGACATTGGGGATTTCACGGGTGATTTCTTCAGAGCCGAGTTTCGTATCGCGGGCATCGCATTCATATTCTTCAATATGGATCGAAGTATAGAGGTCGTTCTTCGGCAGTTCTTCACTGAGGAGAACGGCGTCTTCGTAGTTGTAGCCTTCCCAAGGCATGTAAGCTACGAGGATGTTGTAACCGAGGGCTAATTCGCCGCCATCGGTTGCCATGCCGTCGGCCAGGACCTGACCTTCGGTAACGACTTCGTTTTTGTAAACCAAAGGACGCTGGTTGATGCAGGTACTCTGGTTGGAGCGAACAAATTTAATCAGTTTATACGTATCAATCGAGCCGGAATCAGTACGGACTTCGATGGTATCGCCGGTAACGTGGGATACGACGCCGCTGTGTTTTGCCAGGACGCAGACACCGGAGTCGCAGGCTGCCTTGTATTCCATCCCGGTCCCGACGAGCGGAGCCTGGGTACGGAGGAGCGGTACAGCCTGACGCTGCATGTTCGCACCCATGAGGGCACGGTTGGCATCGTCGTTTTCAAGGAAGGGAATCATCGAGGTACCGACAGATACGACTTCCTTCGGCGATACGTCCATGAAGTCGACGCGGTCAGCCCGGAATTCACGAGTATCTTCACCGTGACGGCAGGCAACGCGTTCGTTGACGAAATGGCCGTCTTCGGTGAGCGGTTCGTTGGCCTGAGCAATGACGTACTGTTCTTCTTCATCGGCGGTGATATAGTAAACCTTTTCCGTTACGACGCCCGTTTCTTTGTCGACGCGGCGGTACGGAGCTTCAATGAAACCGAATTCATTGACCTGGCCGAAACAAGCCAGGGACGAAATCAAGCCGATGTTCGGACCTTCCGGCGTTTCTACCGGGCACATACGGCCATAGTGCGAATGGTGGACGTCGCGGACTTCAAAGCCTGCACGTTCACGGGACAAACCGCCGGGGCCAAGGGCACTCAGACGGCGTTTATGTGTAATTTCAGCCAAGGGATTAGTCTGGTCCATGAACTGGGACAGCTGGCTGGAACCAAAGAATTCTTTAATGGCGGCTACGACCGGGCGGATATTGATCAGGACCTGGGGCGTAATGCTTTCGGCATCCTGAATCGTCATGCGTTCGCGGACGACACGTTCCATTCGGGTGAGGCCGATACGGAACTGGTTCTGGAGGAGTTCGCCGACGCAGCGCAGACGGCGGTTGCCCAAATGGTCGATATCGTCGACAGTGCCAAAACCATCCATCAAATTGAGGAGGTAGCCGATATGAGCGATGATATCTTCGCGGGTAATCGTCCGATGGTCATAAGGCAGGTCGCTGTTATTGCAAATAATCTTATAGACAGAGCCATCCTGCTTTTCAACGAAGGCTTCTACCAAACCGCCGCCATCACCGAGGGGTGCATCAGCTGCGATTTCACGGTGGAAGACACCGCTTTCACGGATTTTTTCAACTTCTGCCGAGCCGATTTCCGTATGGGCATCGACGATGATTTCCCCCGTTTCCGGATTGACGATCGGTTCGTGAAGGGTAAGGCCGAAGAGACGGCGTTCCCAACCGAGCTTCTTACCGGCTTTATAACGACCGACACGGGCCATATCATAACGGCGCGGGTCGAAGAACAAACCTTCAAAGAGATTGCGGGCGCTTTCAACAGTCGGCGGTTCACCGGGGCGAAGTTTTTTATAAATTTCAATTAAGGCTTCGTCCTGATTTTCCGTCGTATCTTTTTCAAAAGTAGCCTTCAGGCGTTTGTCATCGAAAAAGAGATCAAGGATATCCGAATTGGACGCCCAGCCCAGGGCACGGATGAGAACCGTAACCGGAATCTTACGGTTGCGGTCAATACGGGCATAGATGATATCGTTGGCATCGGTTTCGAGTTCAATCCAGGCGCCGCGGTTCGGGATGACCGTCGAATTGTAAAGGCGGATGCCCATCGGGTCAATTTCGCGACCGTAGTATACACCCGGAGAACGAACGAGCTGGCTGACGATAACACGTTCGGCCCCATTGATAATGAATGTGCCTGTATCAGTAATCAGAGGGAAGTCACCCATGAATACTTCCTGGTCCTTAATTTCACCTGTTTCGTGGTTGACAAGACGGATTTGGACTCGGAGCGGTGCGGCATAAGTCGTATCGCATTCCTTACATTCACGAATGTCGTACTTCGGTTCCCCTAATTTAAAACCCTCAAAGGATAAAGACAGGTTGCCCGATGCATCTTCGATAGGAGAAATGTCTTTGAAGATATCTTTAAGTCCCTTTTCGAGGAACCATTCGTAGGATTTATTCTGTAAATCCAACAAATGAGGCATTTTCAAGACCTCGTTAATCTTAGCATATGTGTATCGAGTCCTTTTCCCTACTTGTACAGGTTTGAACATGCTGATTCTTCACCCCTTATAAAAAGTAAACCATTATAATCGCGCCAAGCGCGTCGTTAAGCGCTTCATAAAGCGACAAAAAAGCAAGGCTCTTAGAGACATTGAACCTTGCTTAATTTTTTGCTCACCGGAAGCGTTTCCTCCATGCATCTCATAACATCAATTGAACATTCTGCAATGAGTTATTATAGCATATAGAAAATATTCCGTCAATATTCTTTTTTAAATAATTTAGCCTGATTTTACTGCTGAACCCGGGCCAGGGTATATTTCTTTTTGCCCTTGCGGACGATGACGAATTTCCCGTTCGAGTTCTTATGGGGTTTGACGATTTCATCGACGCTGGTCACTTTGACGCCGTTGATGGTGACGGCACCGTTGGTGATGTCTTCACGAGCCTGGCGTTTCGACTTGTAAATGTTGGCATCGATGAGCCAGTTGACGACGTCCTTGTCTTCGTTGGTAACGTCGACGGTCGGCATCTTCCCGAAAGCCTGTTCCAATTCGTGTTCCGACAAGTCAGCAATGCTGCCGTGATACAGGGCTTCCGTAATATTCTGGGCTTCCTTCAAAGCTTCCGGGCTGTGGACGAAGGTCGTGACTTCTTCAGCCAGGCGGCGCTGAGCCAATCGTTTTTCCGGTTCCGTTTCAACGGCTTCGGCCAGGGCGTCGATTTCTTCTTTGCTGAGGAAGGTAAAATACTTCAGGTATTTTACGACGTCGGCGTCATCCTGATTGAGCCAGAATTGGTAGAATTCGAAGGGCGACGTCTTTTCCGGATCGAGCCAAACGGCACCGCCGGCCGTTTTACCGAATTTCGTGCCGTCCGACTTCAGCATCAAGGGGATGGTCAGGCCAAAGGCTTTAGCTTCGCTGCCATGCATCTTGCGGATCGTATCGATCCCGGCCGTAATGTTCCCCCACTGATCGGCACCGCCGATCTGAAGCTGGACGTCGTTCTTTGAAAAGAGGTGTTCAAAGTCGATGGACTGGAGGATCTGGTAAGAAAATTCAGTAAAGGAAATGCCCGCTTCCAAGCGGCTGGCAACGACTTCCTTGCTGAGCATGATGTTGACGCTGAACAGTTTGCCGTAGTCGCGGAGGAATTCCAAGAGGCCGATTTGGCTGAGCCAGTCGTAGTTATTAACAAAGGTGATATTCTCTGAATCACCGAAGAGGTGCGTGAACTGGGCTTTTAATTTTTCTGCATTGTTCTTGATGGTATCAAGGGTCTGCAGCTGCCGTTCCGTCTTGCGGCCGCTCGGATCACCGATGGTACCCGTACCGCCGCCGATGACGACGAAGGGATGATGACCGGCATTGGCAAAGCGCTTGAGCATCATGAACGGGATCAAATGCCCGATATGCATGCTGTCGCCCGTCGGATCGACGCCGCAGTAAAGAGAGATGCTCTTTTCTTCCGTCAGCTTCCGCAGCCCCTCTTCATCTGTCATCTGATTGACGGCGCCGCGCCAAGACAATTCATCAATGATATTCATCGAATTCGCTCCTTTATTATAAAAAATGATAAGATACATTTCATTATAACGAGGCCTGTCCGTTCCGTCAATGCAGATCCCCTTTAAATATTTTCTTATTGGACAGTTTTTTCTAAAATTACGCCCTGACGATACGCTTCGAGGAGAGCCTTTAAGTCGTCGATCATTTGCAGCAGCTTTTTCCCGTTATCCGTATCGCCGATCATGACCCGCTTCGGTTCCAGTTCGACCTGCGTCGATTCCGAGTCGATGTCGACATTATTCATCAAGGCCTGATAGACATCTTCAAAGGGATAGTGGGATTTGATGCGGATGCCGTGAGAATTGAAGATCAAGGTATAGCCGGCAATCCCCGTCGAGCCTTGATAGGCCTTGCAGAAACCGCCGTCGATGCAGATTTCCTTGCCTTCGGCCCGGACCGGACTTTCGCCCTTCTTGACCTTGACCGGCGTATGACCGTTGATGATATGCCCCTGAGGCGAATCGATGCCGAACTCATGGAGGATTTTAATGCATTCATCCTTATCCCGATTGAGGTGATAATAAGCATTTTGCGGTTCTTTCCACGTAGCCTCATCGACGATGTAGCTCCGTTCAAGGGTCTTTACGATACGGCCCGACACCGGCGAATCGGCGCCGCACCACAGGTACCACATGTAATCGAGGCTGTCCGTATCGCGCTGGTCATAGGCTTTACGGATCAGGTGCTCGACCTTATCCATGAAGGCTCTGCCCTTATACGGTTTGCCTTCGAGGTAAATTTCTTTAAAGCTGCCGTCCGGATTGAGGGGCAGGCCGCCATGGAATAAGAGATTATTATTCATGCAGCGGTACAGAGACCCGTGGCTGTAGAGAAAACGGATATGGCGCTGAAGGCGTTCGCTTTCGAGAAATTCCAATTGGATATCGTTCATCAATTGGTGTTCTTCCGGCGACAAGGTGTAGGGGTCCATGGGATCGACAGTGGGAAAGTCTTTCGTTTTCAGCTCATAGGTCTTGCCGTCCAAATCGACGGTGCCTTTTTCCCAATCGAATTTATGGAACAGCAGTCGGTCGTCCATATTATAGTCGGGATGGCGATAAATCGTCTGTCCTTCCAATTTAGCCACGATGACGTTGATGGCCTTTACCATCGGTTCGATGCCATCATTTTCCTTATATGTCTTCATGGCAAAGAGGGCAAAGGGCCGCAGGCTGATGCCATAACCACTTTCTAATATTTCCATATTATGGTAACGGATGTTGTTGCGCAGTACGTTGGCGATGCAGGCAAAGTTTCCGGCTGCCGCGCCCATCCAAAGGACGTCGTGATTGCCCCACTGAATGTCCAGCGAATGGTGCCCCATCAAGGTATCGACGATTTTATCGGCATGGGCCCCGCGGTCATAGATATCACCGATGATGTGCAAGTGGTCGACGGCCAGACGCTTAATGAGGGCTGCCAGGGCATAGATGAATTGGCGGGTACTGCCGGTCTCTAAAATCGTATCGAGGATCTTGCGATGATATACCAACTGATTCTGATCTTCGTCGGGCTGGGCATGGATCAATTCGTCGATGATGAAGCGGAAGGCTTCCGGCGTAGCCTTACGGACCTTAGAACGCGTATATTTAGACGACAGGAGTTTGGCCAGGTCGATCATCCGTTCCAGCGTCGTCCGGGCCCATTCGCCCGTGACTTGGCCTTCTCGATAGAGCATATTCAGTTTTTCCTTCGGGTAATAAATGAGAGTCAGTAAACTATCCTGTTCTGCCTTATCCATCTTATCCGAAAAAATCATCTCTACCTTTTCCCGGATGACGCCGGAGCAGTTATTCAAGATATGATAAAAAGCCCCGTATTCACCGTGAAGGTCACTCATAAAGTGTTCCGTCCCTTTCGGCAAATTGACGATAGCCTGTAAATTAATGATTTCTGTAAAGGTCGCAGCCTGGGTCGGATAGTCTTTCGCTAAGAGTTCCAGATACCGCAGATATTGAGCAGAATACGCATCGTAGGTCTCCATTCGAGTACCCCTCTTTTCCATATAGTATATATTGTATGATTCATTTACCCTTTATTGTATATCATCGACGTAAAAGTGACTAGATTTTTTTGGATTTTTCAACGATTTCAAAATGAGTATGAGCCGGCTTATTACATGAAGTAAAATCATGTTTCAGTTAATTTTAATGCATAGCTATGCTTTGACCTACGGTAACCCCTCTTCACCCCCTTAAAAACCCTTGAATTTTCATTATTTTTTTCGCATGACGGCATTTCGATGCCGCAATGAAAAAATATTTTCCGCATTGTGGTGTTTCCAAGACGGAAAAAACATGCTATTATGTAATCGTAGAAATCAGTTTTAGGTATAACTATTTTAAATGAGGTGACTACATTATGAACAAGTATTTGCAATCTGTTATTGAAAACGTCCGTGTCAAACATGCCAACGAGCCAGAATTCGTCCAGACGATCGAAGAAGTTTTGAGCTCCCTCGATGTTGTCGTCGAAAAACATCCGGAATATGAAAAGTACGACCTGATCAGCCGACTGGTCGAACCTGAACGGCAATTCACATTCCGCGTTGTCTGGGAAGATGACAATGGCAACTACCACACCAACACCGGCTACCGCGTCCAGTTCAACGGCGCAATCGGGCCCTACAAAGGTGGTCTCCGCTTCCAGAAAAACGTTTACTCCGGCATCATCAAATTCTTGGGCTTTGAACAGATCTTCAAAAACGCTTTGACCGGCCTTCCTATCGGCGGCGGTAAAGGCGGTTCCGACTTCGACCCGACGGGCAAGTCCGACGCTGAAATCATGCGTTTCTGCCAGAGCTACATGCAGGCATTATATCGTTACATTGGTCCCGATATCGACGTACCGGCTGGCGACATGGGCGTTGGCGGCCGCGAAATCGGCTTCCTCTTCGGTGAATATCGCCGCCTGAAAGGCAACTTCGAAAACGGCGTTCTCACTGGTAAAGGCTTCAGCTATGGTGGTTCCCTCATTCGTCCGGAAGCAACGGGCTACGGCGCTGTTTACTACCTCGAAAACGTCCTCCGCGATGACGGCCAGGATATCAAAGGCAAAACGATCGCAGCTGCAGGCTTCGGCAACGTTACCTGGGGCATCTGCAAAAAAGCTGCTGAACTCGGCGCTAAAGTCGTTACCCTCTCCGGTCCTGATGGATACATCTATGATCCCGATGGCGTAGTTACCGAAGAAAAGATCAACTACCTCCTCGAAATGCGTAACAGCGGGCGTAACCGCGTACAGGACTATGCTGACAAATTTGGCGTAGAATTCTTCCCTGGCGAAAAACCGTGGGGCCGCAAAGCCGACATCGTTATGCCGTCCGCTATGCAGAACGACGTTCACATGGAACAGGCAAAACAGATTGCTGCTAACAAAGTACGTTACTACATCGAAGTCGCCAACATGCCGACGACCAACGATGCACTTCAGTTCTTGATGGAACAAAAAGACATGATCGTCGCTCCGTCGAAAGCCGTTAACGCAGGCGGTGTTGCTACGTCGGCCCTGGAAATGAGCCAGAACAGCGAACGCCTCGTATGGACGGAAGAAGAAGTTGACGCTCGTCTCCACGAAATCATGAACACGATTTACAAAAACTGTAAAGATGCAGCTGAACGCAATGGTCTTGGCTACAACCTCGTAGCTGGCGCTAACATCGCTGGTTTCGAACGTGTTGCTGATGCAATGCTGGCTCAAGGCGTCTTCTAAGATACCTAAAACTGAATAGAGAGCCTGAAAAAGGACCTGTCACGGAAGTGGCAGGTCCTTTCTTGCGTTCCCGACGCCAGGGATAGCTGTCGAGGCTCACTTATTTGTTATACGCGGACGGCAACGTGGCCTTTAAATTCATCCATCATGGCCTGACAGCGTGTCTCATCGCTGCCCAAGAGAATGGCCAGCCGCCCCATGATTTCCGCACCGCGGACGATGATCGGTTCAATCGCAGGGTCTTTGACGGCATTGGCGATTTCAACGGAGTGTTCCGGCATGGGCACGTCGCCCAGGGCCAGATGAAGGTGCAGGGCCGGGCACTGATGGCTGACGTTGCCGACATCGGAGCTGCCGCAGTCCTTCGGCGCTTCATAGGCGATGCCCATATCGGACAAAACTTGTTCCGCCGCCTGGGTTGCCGTTTCATTCCAGACCATATTGTCGAATTTTTCCCCCATTTGACGGACGTCATACGTCGTTTCCGTAGCGATAGCCGCCCCTTCAAAGCACTTCATGACCTTCTCCACGACCGTATCCAAATAAGCCCGTTCGCTATGGCGAATACAGCATTCCACTTCAGCATAGTCGGGTACGACATTCGAAGCCCTTCCGCCGTCGACGATATACGAACCGATGCGCGTTTCCGGTCGGACATGTTGGCGCAGCATATCGATGCCGTGGAGGGCCAGCATCGCTCCATTGAGGGCATTTCGCCCATTCCAAGGTTCGCCGGCAGCGTGGGCCGTCTGGCCGTGAAAGGCAATGCGATAGTCATCAAGAGCTAAGAAATGGGAATTGGCATTGGTCTTGGTCGGCGATATGTGGACCATGACCGCCAGGTCATAGTCATGGAAAACGCCGTGCTCACACATGATGACCTTGCCGCCGCGCAATTCTTCATCAGGCGTACCGATGAGATCGACGTCGACGGGAAGGTCTTTCAAGTCTTTTAAGGCGGCAGCGGCGAGCAGACTCATAGCCCCGTTGGCCGAATGACCGCAGCCGTGGCCGACGCCGGGCAGGGCATCGTATTCGGCAAGCAGGGCAATTTTAAGAACAGCCTTAGGCGACCGGGAAACAACGGCCCGAAAGGCCGTCTTCTGTCCCGTAAAATTTTCTTCTACAGCCATGCCTAAAGCCCGGCAAGCATCAACATAGCGCTGACAGGCGTGAAATTCTTCCCCCGACAGTTCCGGATCATTAGCAATGGCATAATTCAACTGAAAGGCCTGGTCCTTATGGACATCCAGTCCCGATTTCAAAGCAGCAACAAGATTCATGACGATTAAAAGCTCCTTCTATCCGATGATAAACATGTACAAAGGGATGATGACGATACCCATGACGACGGTGATAAAGGAAACCTGCGTCGAGTAACGGACGTCGGCACCGACGGATTTGGCAACGACCGTCATCTGGGTCATGGCCGGCATGCTGGCCTGCATGGTAAAGACCTGGGCCGACATAGGCGTTACCGGAATGAAAGGCAGGAGGGCCAGGACGCAGGCCGGACAGACGAGAAACCGACCGACCAGGGCGCCGATGACGTCGCGGTCCCAGTGAACATCTGAAAGAGAGATTCCGGCCATTTCAATGCCGATGACCAGCAGCGACAACGGCGTCGCCATATTGCCGACGTATTGGAAGGACGTAAGCAGGAAATCAGGCAGTTTAATGTTGGCCAGGACAAGAGCCAGGCCGATCAAAAAGGCCATCAGAGGGGGAGAAAAGACCTTTTTAATGGTCTGCATGGAAAATAAGGGCATATTCCCCTTCCCTCCCTGGCTGTCATTGACGATATGATAGACGCCAAAGGTCCAGAACATCGTCGTATTAGCCATGTAATAGAGCATAACCGATGGCACGCTCTGCGTTCCAAAGAGGGCCAGGTTGACCGGCAGACCGATGAAAATCGTATTGGCAATGAAAAAGCAGGTGACAAATACCCCTTGCCGATCTTGACGGATGTGCAGCACTTTGGCAACAAGGCGGCCGACGATATACGCTAAGAAAATCGACGCAAAAGGCAGTATAAGATCCGGTGCAATACGAATCAACGAGTCATGCGTAAAATCCTTTTCCATTTGACAGAGCATGTACAGGGGCAGGCTGACCTTCATGACCAGCTTTGAAAAAACAGCGCTCATATTCGAGCCGAACCACCCTTTTTTTGACAGCACAACGCCAATGGCAATGATAAATAAAACCTCAAAAATTCCCTCTAACCCATGAAGTACGCCTTCCAAAAAATCGCTTCCCTTCTACAAATGGTATAACTCCGGCCGCCGATCGCGGAAGACATTGATACGGCTGCGGATATCATCGACGACAGACAAATCGATCGTTTCCGTAAGGACGGCATCGTCACTGCCGCCTTCGATCAAAACATTCCCCTGGGGATCGGCCAACAGAGAATGACCGCCAAACGTTAAACGGCCGCAGGTGCCGCAGCTATTGACCGCGGCGACGAAAAACTGGTTTTCAATCGCCCGGGCCCGATTGAGGAGTCTCCAGTGTTCCAGCCGTTCTTCCGGCCAGGCCGCCGGTACGAAGAGTACCTTGGCACCAGCTAAGGCCGCCATACGAACCCATTCGCTAAAACGGACGTCATAGCAGATAATCGAGGCCATGGTTACCCCATCGAGGGAAAACACATTGAGATCCCTTCCGGCCGTAAAAGCCTTATCCTCTTTGCCAGGCGTAAACAAATGGCACTTATCGTACGATGAAACGAGGGCGCCGTCACGGTCAACGATATAGGTCGTATTATAAATGCCATCTTCATGACGGCGGGCAATGGAACCCCCGACCAGATGGATATGATATTCTTTGGCCAAATCCTGTAAAAAAGCACGGGCCAGAGCACCTTCTTCATCGGCCTTTTCACGGATGTCGGAAGGATAAAAAGACGTATCCCATAATTCCGACAAGACGGCCACATCGGCACCGTCTGAAGCAGCCGTCTGTACATGGCGACGTGCTTGTTCAAAGTTTGCGTCCCGGTCGCCGGGGACGACCGAAAATTGAATCAGTGAAATTCGCATAATTTCAACCCCTTTCAGGACGGGTAAACAGCCATCTCGTTTGACTGTAACCGCATAGTATAAATATAAATATATTATAGTTGATGAACGGAAAAATAACAATTCCTTGCAAATCTCCGACTCCCTTGTTATAGTTAAATTACTTTAATGCGCAAAGAAGGGGTATCATGGAACAGGATCAAACGATGAAGGACTGGTTAGAAAACCTGATGACTTGCCAGGCCTGTCATCTACGACAAGAAGGCAACCGAGGTCCGACTCGGTATACCGGAAATATCACGTCGCCCTTGATGTTCGTCGGCGAAGGACCTGGCGGTGTGGAAGATGAATACGGCGTTCCCCTCGTCGGACCGTCGGGGCAGCTCCTCGACAAGGCCCTGTGGAGCGTCGGATTGACTCGGGACCGGGTCTACGTCACCAATATCGTAAAATGCCGGCCCAAAAACAATCGCACACCGACCTTAGATGAAGGCCGTCACTGTGCCGATATCCACTTAGTCAAAGAAATCGACCTGGTTCAGCCAAAGGTCATCGTCTGTTTGGGAAAAGTCGCCTTCCAGTACTTCTATGGCAAGGCCGCCAGCATCATGCGCAATCGCGGCAAGTGGTTCACCTGGCGTGGCTACCCCGTCATGCCGACGTATCACCCGGCCTTTCTCCTGCGCCAGACCGGCCACGACCTGGTCGAATCGAAATGGCAGGTCTATTACGACTTTAAAGCCGCCGTGGAAAAGGCTAAAGCCGAAAATCCGGATTATACCTACCAAAGCCCGGAAAAGACGAATCTCTTAGAACAATACACCGCCTTAAAAGAAAGCCGAAGCTTTTGATTTTAGCCAAAAAAAAATTGCCGTCACCATGACGGCAATTTTTTCATTTGCAATGTATTCTGTTCTTCAGTAAAACCTGCGATTTCTCAGTCAAAATGCCGGTCATACAGATGGCTGTTTTCCAAGAATTCTTCAACCGTCGGGAACCCGAGTTTCTTCAAGAGTTCGATGACATAGGGGTTTTCCATCGGCGTGCGAGAGAAGGCCTGTTTACCATAAGCCTGTACGTTGGCTTTGCCTTCTTCTTTCTTGATGATGGCGCGAGGACCGCCGACGCAGCCGCCGATGCAGCCCATGCCTTCAAAGAAGTTACCGTCGCGGTTGCCTTCCAAAATGTCGTTGATCATAGCTTTACAAGCCGGAACACCATCGGCCTTACGGGTCTTGATATCGACCTTGCGGTCCGGATCGAGCTGATGTACCGTCGTCGTAACGGCTTCGGCAACGCCGCCTGCATAGGCATAGCTGATACCGGCTTCGGAAGCGTGCGGTACGTTGTCTTCCGGAAGGGACGCCAAGTCGATGTCAGTTACGGAGAATAAATCTTTTACTTCCTGATAGGTTAAGACGTGGTCAACGGCGCCGACCAAATCCGGTTCATTCCGTTCGGCTTTTTTAGCCAGGCACGGGCCGATAAAGACGGTCTTAGCCTTAGGATGAAGGGCCTTTACCGTGCGGCCGCCAGCAATCATCGGCGATACCGAGCCGGGAACGTTCGGCAGCAACTGGTGATAGAGCTTTTTAATCATGGCAATCCACATCGGGCAGCAGCAGCTGGTCAGCTGGAACTGATCTTCACTCTGGATGTTGCGGTCGAATTCCAAGGCTTCTTTCAAAGTCAGGATGTCAGCAAAAACAGCGACTTCCAGCATACCCGTAAAGCCTAACCGTTTAAAAGCCGTGCGCAGTTTACCCATGGTAACGTCAGGACCGAACTGGCCGGCGACGGCCGGTGCAACCATGGCATAAATCGGGCCGTCGTATTCGCGAAGCTCCTGAACGACGGGAATGATGTCCTTGCGGGTCTTCAAGTTGTCGAGCTTGCAGGCATCGACACAGGCCTGGCAGCCGACGCACTGGCTGTCATCGACTTCAACGCCTTCAGGACCGCGTTTAATAGCGCCCCAATCGCACGCTTCTTCACAGCTGTGCGGTTCATCAGGAGGGCAGAGGCAGGGCTTAACCCGCCAAACCAGCGGATGGTCATCGGGATGAGCTAAACAGTCGATCAATCTCGGTTCCCCTTCAACACCAATAGGTTTACCATCAGCAGCGCGTTTAAGCATTTGCTGATATAATTCATCTAACGTTTTCATACATGAACCCCCTTAAAGAAATAACGAAGCCAAATCAGTTAGTTTCATTATAACAGATTTTTAAGGGGGCTGACAGTTTTTTTACTGAAATTTTAGTCTAATGTCAAAAGCAATGCCATTTTAAACGGACCATCGGCCGTAACGGCGTGGCGGCCGTTCTTGGAAAAGGCAAAGTTTTCACCGGCCTTAATGGGGAAATCCTGACCTTCATATTGAATGACAGCCTTACCTTCAAGGGCAAAAACAAGGGCTTCGCCAGGTGCAGCGTGTTCCGAAAGACCGGTACCGGCGCCAAAGCTCATGACGACGAATTTCATCTTCGGCGACTGGATGATGTCGCGATTAATAATTTTACCTTCCTGGCAGGGAACGAGTTCAGCCAGGGAAAAGAGTTTTCCAGTATCGATATTCATAAGAGATTCCTCCTCAATCGTAATTTCAACATAGACGGCACCATCACGGCTTCTCATACCGACGGCTTTACCAGCCGGTACAGCCACGACCTGCCCGGAAGGGACTTCCCGATCACCGACCTCCCCATACAGAGACAGGCTTCCGGAAAGAACATAAATGACCTTGGCTTTCTGATACGTTTCAGGACTGATATCCGTATGAGCGGCCAAAGAAAAGTAAAACAGATGATAGTCGGGCTCATTGACGACTTCCTTAGAAATCGTACAGCCTTCTACCGGCAAATTATCTTCATGGATAGAAAAAACAACACCTTTTCGTTCATTCATGGTACTCCCTCCTTTTCATGGCTTTAGTATACCCAATCGGTATTGTTTAGGCGGTTGTAAATCCAACAGAAAAATAAAATTTATCGCCACAGGAAATTAAAAGCTAGACGGATCAATCTAGGGAAACTAAAATCAACGCTTTACAAAAAGGGACTTTACTGTTAAACTGATATAGTAACTTAATATGTGCGGGTGTAATTCAGTGGTAGAATACGAGCTTCCCAAGCTTGGTACGAGGGTTCGATCCCCTTCATCCGCTCCATGATATAAAAAGGACTCACGACATGTCGTGAGTCCTTTTTTGTCGCCTTGTTTGCACGGAGATTGATAGATGAATCATCGTCCCTCATAAAAATTATATCGCTGATGCGCCTTTGTATAAAACAAATAATTTTAAAATAATTTCATTTTATCAATATATCGTTACTTCGATATATGTAAATAAATATAATCACAAAAAGTTTATCAGACTCTAATGATTGCCTTTTATTCGATAAATGAAGCTTATAATATGGCTTAAAATTCAGGGATATCAAACGCTTAAATCGTTATGTAATATACATATTAAATACATATTTTAAGAATTACTCTTGAATTTTTAAACGTGTTGGTGTATTATTACTGTAACAGATTTGACACGTCTTTTTGTGTTAAATAAAAAAAATATAAACTGAGATGCGTATATTACCCATCGCTTAAGTTTTTTCGCTGCATGAATCTCGATATTTTTTATCAACAGCCCTCCCACTCGTGAGTCCTGCTGATTTTTGTTTACAGAAAATACGGATATTTTTTATCATATATCCGTCAATCTTTGACCTATACCCTCGAAAAAACTTACATGAATGGATAGTCTCCGCATTCCGAACTCACCAAGGAGGAGTACGTTGATGAAAAAATCAATCTACCAAAGAAAAACTGCCCTGAGAGCCGTCTTCGCCGTATTGGCTATCTGTGGAACCCTGTCGGTATCAGCTGCCACTACCGATCCCGCTCTGCTGGATTTAACGACGTCCGACACGACACACAAGAACAGCGTAACCAATAACGGCAACTCCAAAAAGGACACCATCGCCATTGGTTTTGATAATACCGTATGGGATGGCGGCTTAGCCATCGGTTCCAACAATACCGTAAGCAATGCGGCCTCCATTCATCTGGCTACGGCAATCGGTCGAAACAATACCGCCAACAACAATTCCGTCGTCGCCGGCCACAGTAACACCGGCATCGGCGGCAGTGCCGTCTTTGGCTTCAATAACTATGGGTCCTCTTATGCAACGGTTCTCGGCCTCAATTCTAAATCTGCCGGTGGCATTGCAATTGGGGATGGTGCCAGATCCGGCGCTTTCCAGATTTCTGATAAGCCCAATACCGCAACTATGGTAACCTTTACCACCGCTATCGGCAATGGTGCTGTATCCTTAAACGGGACCTCGATTGGCTTTAAGACTAAATCAAATCTTGAAGGGCTCGCCCTAGGCAACGAGACCAGCGCCTTGTACGGCGGCACGGCCCTCGGCAGCAGCGCTTCAATAGCGGAAAACACCTACTCTATCCTGCATGCCGACGGTGTTGCCCTCGGCGACGGTGCCTATGCCGACCGCAGTTACGGTGCCTATGGATACGCCCCCCTCAGCGATATGGCTGCCACCTTAAATACAGAAGATTCAATGGCCAATGATCTTGCCTTAGCAAAGCAGATGGGCGACTCTGTCCTTACAGCGGTACAGAACTTCTACGATACATACGGCGAAGCTACCTATAAACAGTGGCAGTCTCTGGCAGCAGACTATGACAAAGCAGACATCGCTTATAATAAGAAAAAAGTTGCCATGGAAGAGACAACCTATGCGTCTGAAGCCGACCGCCTAAAAGACTACAATGAGTTAGAGAATTTACGCAAAAAGCTCACAGATGCGGGAAATACTTTGACGGATTTTGAAAAAGCAAACACCCATGATGGCGTCAGCCTCAGAAATGCTGTCCGCCTCAAAGAACATACCCTGTCGCCCTTCAAGGCTAACGGCAGTGCCGTCAGCATCGGCCGAGCAGCCGTCATAGGCGCCGATGGGTCCGTTCTGACAAGAGCGATTACTCGACAACTCACCAACCTGGCCGCCGGTACAGCTGACACCGATGCCGTCAACGTCGCCCAGCTGAAACAGGTAAAGACTTATGCCGATGGCATTGCCAATACGGTCAAAGAACTAACTGACAAAGTCGTCAACGGCAATCGTGACTTTGCCGGCGATGACCAGAATAAGGTCAGCGTCAAAGTCGGTGAAACCATGGAAATCACCGGCGGCGCTGCTACAAATAACCTGTCTGACGACAATATCGGTGTCGTAAAAAAAGGGGAAAATGGCGTTTCCATCAAATTGTCCAAGGACTTAAAAGGCCTCAATACGGCAGAATTCAACACCAGCATCACTGTCGGTACCGGCGACAACAAGACGGTCATTACCGGCGACTCCATTCGCACGGGCAATACGACAATCAACAACAACGGCCTTACAGTTGTAAACGAAGACTCGTCGAAAAACATTACCATCCAGAATGACAACATCAACATGGGTGGCAACACCATCCACAACGTTGGTGAAGCTCAGAATGCCGGCGACGCCATCAACAAAGGTCAGTTCGACCGGACGATTAGCACCCTCAACAGCGGCATGAGCGACATGAGCAGCCGTATCGGTCAGGTTGACCGCAACGTCAAACGCGTCGGCGCCGGAGCCGCTGCCTTAGCCTCCCTCCATCCCTTGGATTTTGATCCCGATGATAAAGCATCCTTCGCCGTCGGCTTCGGTTCCTATAAGAGCGAACACGCTGCTGCCCTCGGTGCCTTCTATCGTCCTAACGAAGACGTCATGGTAAACCTTGCCGCAACCATCGGAAACAGTGATGATATGTACAGTGCCGGCGTTTCCTTCAAGATTGGCTCGTCCTCTCCTTACACTAATATGAGCAAGTCTGAAATGGCAGTCAAACTGGAAGAATTGACGGCTCAGAATCAAAAGATCGAAAGCCAGAACCAGGAACTCAACGAACGATTGGCTAAATTAGAAGCCCTCGTTGCCTCTAAATAATAACTTATCCTACCTATAACCGAGACATCCTTTGATATGATTATCATATTAAAGGATGTCTTTTTCATTCATTATCATATCTTCGTCATATTCAGCCCATTTATCACAATCCCGTTCATGATTCTAACAACGTATTGCTTGTAGGAATTTTTCTTACAATTTGCTTATTTTACGGATCCCAGAACCAATTGTTATCGGCGTGGTTAAGCTGTTTATCGATATTTAAAGTTTGTAGGAATATTTCCTACAAAACATTTGTTTACAAATATAATAATGATATATTTAAATAAAAATCGTTATAAATAGTTGCATTTTGTCATAAATAGGAGTATTATACTCCATGAAAAGTGCATAGCAAAAATACACTTAATATTCCTTGGGCTTGCATATTGCCGGTTCATTTATTTTTCCCGTTAAACAGGATTTTTTTAATCTTATTTAACGTCTTATTTTGGATTAAATGTGTCGCATTTACTTAAAACAAATTGGACTGGAATTATCCCATCAGGAATCGCTAAGGAGGAAGTTTGATTATGAAAAAAGCAAAAAAATTGGCTCAAAAAAAGGCTGCTCTAAGTACAGTCTTAACCGTATTAGCACTCTGCGGTACCTTATCGGTCTCAGCCGCCGATCCCGTTACAATGGATTTAACATCGGGCACGGATCACCCGAATAAAGTATCATCCAGTTCCACCACGGCCGATACGGTAGCCATCGGCTTTGACAACAAGGTTTATAATGGGGCCCTGGTCATCGGCGATGACAATTACGCGATCAATACGAATAGTACAGCTGTCGGACGAAATAATAATGCCAACAACGGGTCCGTCGCCGTCGGCTACAATAATAAGGCCCTGGCAGGGAGTACCGTCATCGGTCAGAACGGCTACGGTACCAGTTGGGCCACCCTCGTCGGTAAGGATTCAAGAAGTGCCGGCGCCGTCGTTATGGGCCGGGAAGCCAGCGGCGGGATTTTTAATATCGACCTTACCACCAAAAATGACCCGACCCTCTCCTACACGTCAACGGCCATCGGCAACTTTTCCTCCGCTCTTGTCGGGACATCCCTTGGCGCCAATACAAAATCAGATCACGGCGGCGTTGCCGTTGGTGCCGGAGCCAATGCTATGTACGGCGGTACAGCCATCGGGAAAGGCGCTTCTACGGCAGAAAGCACCTACTCTTACCTCCGCGCTGACGGCGTCGCCTTAGGGGATAGTTCCTATGCCACTCGTGGTTACGGCATCTATGGCTACGTTCCTCTCAAAGACACGACAGACATTGTCAAGAACGTGTACGCTACAACAGCGGCTACGGACTCGATGGCAAACGATATGGCACTGGCCAACAAGACAGGCGACGCCAGTGTCGTCTCTGCCGTTACCAACTTCTATAATCAGTATGGCGAAGACGTCTATAATGACTACAAAACGATAGAATCAGCCTATGAAAAGGCCGTCATGGCCTATGATAAACAGGCTGCTAAAATGAACAGTACGACCTACGCCACGGAAGCCGATAGAGCTTCCGACCTGGCCACACTCACCAGCTTATCGGACGGTAAAAAAGCAGCCATCGCTGCCTTGAAGGCCTTTGAAAATGAACATACAGGCATTGCCGCTGCCGTTCTCCGCAAAGATAGTGCCCTGTCCACCTATAAGGCGACAGCTGCTGCCGTTAGCTTAGGCTATGGTACTGCAGATAGTAACGAAGCCGTTACCCGCCAAATCACCAACCTGGCTGCCGGTACGGCTGACACTGATGCCGTCAACGTTGCCCAGTTGAAACAGGTAGCCACCATTGCCAATAATCACACTGCCATTACCGTAGACGGAAAAGCTCCGACAGCTGGAGAAAACGGTGAACTCGGCGACTATGTCGGCGACAACAACCTGACCATGGCCGTAAAGGACGTAGACGGTCAGAAAACGTACGACTTAAAACTGAGCAACAGCCTCGTCATTGGTGAAAAAGGAGCCGATGGCGCTGATGGTACAGACGGTACACCAGGCAGTATCGGCATCGTCGGCCCGAAGGGTGCAGACGGCAAAAATGCCTATGCCGATATCTCCGTTAAAGATGGGGCCAATGGCCTTAACGGCGAAAATATTACTCGTATCGTTTACACCGATGAAGATGGAACGGAACATCAAGTCGCAACCCTCGATGACGGCTTGAAATTTACCGGCGATACAGCAAACGTAACCGTCGCCAAGAAATTGAACGAAACCCTCCCCATTACCGGCGGTGCCGATATGACCAGACTGAGCGACAACAACATCGGCGTCGTCGCTGATGCAGCCAGCGGCCTGACGGTTAAATTAGCCAAGGACCTTAACCTGGCTGACGGCAGCATTACCCTTATCGGCGCCAAAGACGCTGACGACAATACCTTGGTACAAGGCCAGGACGGCAAATGGTATTCCGACTTGAGCGATGCCACCTATGACGCTACGAGCGGTACTTATATCAAGACCGACGGTACGACGGTAACAGCTGTCGACAGTCCAACCACATCCACGGTTAACTTATCAGGAAGCGGCCTCGACAACGGCGGACAGACGATTACCAACGTCGCAGCCGGCGTCAAGGATACCGACGCCGTTAACAAAGGTCAATTAACCCAGGCTATCTCCGATGCTACAGCCTCTGTAAACGGGAAGCACACGACGATTACCGTAGACGGCACGGAAGCAAAAGCCGGCGAATACGTCGGCACGGGCAACTTGAAACTCGGCCTGACCGAAACAGACGGCCAGAAGACGTATGATCTGAAGTTGAGCAACAATGTCACTATTGGCGAAAAAGGTGCCGACGGTGCAGACGGCACGCCTGGCAGTATCGGCATTGTCGGACCGAAGGGTGCAGACGGAAAGAACGCCTACGCTGACCTCACCGTCAAAGACGGAGCCAACGGCCTTGACGGCGAAAGCCTTACCCGCATCGTTTACACCGATGAAGACGGCAATGAACACCAAGTCGCCACCCTCGATGACGGTTTGAAATTCTCCGGTGATACTGGCTCCGTTGCTAAGAAGCTGAACGAAACCTTGTCCATTACCGGCGGTGCCGACATGACAAATCTGAGCGATAAAAATATCGGTGTCGTCGCCGATGCAAACGGCGGCTTGACCGTTAAATTGTCCAAGGATTTGACCGGTATCAACAGCATTACCGGCCTGAGCAATACGACATGGGATGCGAACAACATCGTCAGCGGTCGTGCGGCAACGGAAGATCAGCTGCAGGCCGTTGCCAGCGGCATCACCAACACGGTAAACGCCAATAAAGTCATCGCCGGCGACAACATCAGCGTCAGCCAAAACGCAGATGGCAGTGGTACGACGGTTTCCTTGAAGAATGACATCACCTTAGGTGATAAAACCGATGCTGCTAAACAGGTAAACATTAACGGCGATGCTGCTACGGTTACGGCCGGCAGCGATACCAATCAGGTCGTCGTCGATGGCTCTAAAGGCCAGATTACGACGGGCAGCGGCATCACCCTCGGCAATCAGACCGTCGATGCTGCAAAAGCCGACGGCACAGTCGTTAAGTCCGAAACGGGCAGCTACCTTACCGGTCTCGATAATACGACATGGAATCCGGACACGAATGGCTACGTCGCCGACCGGGCCGCTACGGAAGGTCAGCTCAAAAATGTATCCGATACGATCAAAAATATCAGCGATACGATTAGTGTCATCGGTACCGGCACTCGCGACTTTGCTGGTGACGATTCGACCAATAAAGTCAGCGTCAAACTCGGTGAAACCATGAATCTTACCGGCGGTGCCGACGTCAATAACCTGTCCGATAACAATATTGGCGTTGTTGCCAACAGCGCTAAGAACGGCTTCGACATCAAGTTGTCAAAAGACTTAACGGGCCTCAATTCGGTAACGACGAAAGAACTGAACAGTGAAACGGCTAATATCACCAACAGCATCACCGTCGGTACTGGCGACAACAAGACGGTCATTACCGGTGACTCCATCCATACAGGCAATACGACGATCAACAACAACGGCCTGACGGTCACCAATTCCGATTCGACGAAAAATATTACCATCCAGGATGGCAGCGTCAACATGGGCGGCAACGTCATCCATAACGTCGGTGACGCACAAAGTGCCAGCGATGCCATCAATAAAGGTCAGTTCGACCGGACGATTGACAATATCGGTAACGGCATGAACGAAATGAATGGCCGCATCAACCAGATCGGCCGCGACGTCAACCGCGTCGGTGCCGGTGCCGCAGCCTTGGCATCCCTCCATCCACTGGATTACGATCCTGATGACAAAGGTTCCTTCGCTGTCGGTTTCGGTTCCTACAAGAGCGAACACGCTGCCGCTGTCGGCGCCTTCTATCGTCCAAACGAAGACACGATGGTAAACTTCGCAGCCACCGTCGGAAACAACGACAACATGTACAGCGCCGGCGTTTCCTTCAAGATTGGCTCTTCTTCGCCTTACGCTCATATGAGCAAATCTGAAATGGCCGTCAAACTGGAATCTCAGGATAAACAGTTGACCGACCAAAATCAGAAGATTGAAACCCTGGAAAGCCAAAACCAGGATCTCAACGCACGACTCGCTAAATTAGAAGCTCTCATCGCCTCTAAATAATACGATCTCCTCCTTAGCAAAAAAGGCATCCTTTGACTTGCATCCGCATCGAAGGATGCCTTTTGCTTATTGTTTTGCCGTCTTATGGTCAACATGCATAACGGAGAAAAACCTCAGTTGACAGGAGTATGAAGAGGTATTATACTAAGCTGTATTTAACAAAATGCAGTTTCTTACAAATAAAAAAAGGAGGCTATCATGCTATTTAAAACGATTAGTCGCCACCTCATCGGCAAGCCTTTGGAAAACACCAAGCTTGAAGCCGAACAGATGCCAAAATGGAAGGCCCTGCCTATCTTTTCATCGGATGCCCTGTCATCCGTCGGATACGGGCCGGAACAGATTGCCATCGTCCTGGCGTCGGTGCCGACCTTAGCGACATACCGTTATTTCGGACCTATCGTCTTAGCTATTATCGCCTTATTATTCATCGTTGCCTTGTCCTATACCCAGGTCGTCCGCGTCAATCCGGGCGGCGGCGGTTCTTACGGCATCGCCATGAAATACCTCGGCGTCTATCCGGCCCTGACCGCAGGGGCGGCCCTCCTGGCCGATTATATCCTGACCGTGGCCGTTTCCATTTCTTCAGGGACAGCCGCCCTGGTCAGTGCCTTCCCGGTCCTGCATCCCTATCACGTCTACATCGACCTTGGCGTCCTCATCCTGATGATGATCGTCAACCTGCGCGGTACAAGGGAAGCATCGACCTTCTTCGTCTGGCCGACGTACTTCTTCTTAGCCGCCATGGGGATCACCCTGGTCGGCGGCTTCTATCAGATTTGGAACGGAACCCTCACGGCCCATACCGTTGCCGTTGAAACAGTGGCTCCTTTGAATCAGGCAGCCTTGATTCTCATCGTCCTTCGAGCCTTTGCCAACGGCTGTAGCTCCATGACCGGTGTCGAAGCCATTGCCAATGGCGTCACTATGTTCAAGGCACCGCAGCAGAAAAATGCCATTGAAACGACGGCCATCATGGCCTGTATCCTGGCAACGATGCTCGGCGGCCTCGGCTACCTCATCGTCTACCTTCACCTCTTGCCGACCCAGGGTTACACCTTGTTGTCCCTCCTCGTCGAAGATATCTTCAGCCGTACCTTGATCTACTACATCATCCAAATCCTGATGATGGTCATCCTCTACATTGCCGCCAATACGGCTTACAACGGCCTGCCGCCGCTCCTCTCTTTCATGGCCGTCGACGGCTACGTGCCCCGCTACTTTGCCAACCGCGGTGAACGATTGAGCTATTCCAACGGCATCGAAGCCCTGACCATCATGGCCGGCATATTGATTGTCCTCTTCCAGGGCAATATCGAGCACCTGATCTCCCTTTATGCCATCGGCGTATTCCTCTCCTTTACCATCGCCCAATCAGCCATGGTCGTCCATTGGAGACAATGCCGTGAACGGAACTGGCGCCTCTTTGCCGGCATCAATGGCTTCGGCGCTCTGGTCACGGCCTGCGTCGTCGTCATCGTCCTCATCACTAAGTTTATTTACGGAGCCTGGATCATCGTCCTCCTCATCCCGACCCTGGTCTATATGTTCCTTAAGATTCACCACCACTATGACGACGTCCGCGAACAGCTGCTGCTGACGCCGGAAGAATATACCAAGGTCATGACGACCGACTTAGGCCACAATATGATCGTCATCCCGATTGCCTCGCCGACCCAGGCCGTGGCCCGAGCCATTCGCTACGCGAAAATCATCAGCGGCCCGGAAGACAAGATCTACGCCGTCCACGTCTACAGTGACGAAGAGCGCGGCAAAAAGATCAAAAACCTGTGGCAGAAACTGGAACCGGATATCGAACTGATCATGCTTCAGTCGCCTTACCGGCAGCTGACCGACCCGCTCATCACCTTCATCCAGGAAATGCGAAAAGAGACGGCACCGAAAGATACGATTACCGTCCTCATTCCGGAATTTGAAACAAAAAAATTATGGCACCGCCTGCTCCACAACCAGAGCGGCTGGCTCCTGAGGCTGCGTACCCTGCCTTACATAGACGTCGTCGTATCGACGGTTCCCCTGCAGTTTACGCGATAAAAAGCCCGTAACAAAATAAATCATATAAACGCCAAAAGCCCGGCGAAGGAAATCCCTTCGCCGGGCTTTTTTACGATCTACGGATCAAATGTAGGCTCGAGCTATTATTTGTTATAGAGCATGCGAACCGAATTGAGGACGCACAAGGCGGCAACGCCGGAATCGGCAAAGACGGCACCCCACATGGAGGCAAACCCGGCAAAGCCGGCAACCATGACCAGGCCCTTGACGCCTAAGGCAAAGACGACGTTCTGTTTCGCAATCTTCATCGTTTCTTTGGAAAGATGGAGTGCCTTGGGAACGGCGCTGACCTTAGAGTGCATGAAGACGACGTCAGCCGCTTCTACGGCCGCATCGGCACCGCTGTTCATAGCCGCGCCGACATCGGCACCGGCCAGGACCGGTGCATCGTTGATGCCGTCACCGACGAACATGACCGAGCCGTATTGTTTGCGAAGTTCATCCAGTTGACGGACCTTATCCTGAGGCAGGAGTTTAGCCCGAACGTCATCGATTCCCGTCTTAGAAGCGATGTAATCGGCAGCCTGCTGCGAATCGCCGGTAAGCATGGCCGTCGTAATCCCCAAGCTGGAAATGGCCTTGATGGCATCGACAGCGTCTTCTTTCAGCGTGTCGGAAATGACGATTCGTCCGGCATACTGACCGTCGACGGCAATGAACAATTCGGCACCGTATTCAGCCGCTTCCAGCGAAGGAAGGGCAAGCTGATGGCGGTCCATGAGCTTTTGATTGCCGCAGAGGACGTCATGGCCTTCGACAATAGCTTTCAGACCATGGCCGGCAATTTCTTCAACCTTAGAAGGCGTTCCTAAGGTCAATCCCCGTTGTTCCGACGCTTCGACGACGCTGCGGGCAATGGGATGGTTCGAGGCCTGTTCCACTGAAGCGCAGAGGCGGAAGACGTCTTCTTCACGACGGCCGTCGGCAGGACGAACTTCATGGACGACGAAGTTGCCCTTGGTAATGGTACCGGTCTTATCGAAGACGACGGCGCCGATATTTTTGAGCTGTTCGACGGCGATGCCGCCTTTAAACAAGATGCCCTGCTTCGATGCCGCACCGATGCCGGCAAAGAAACTGAGGGGCACGCTGAGGACCAGGGCGCAGGGGCAGCTGATGACCAGGAAGGTCAGGGCCGTATAGATCCAGTAATGCCACTGGCCCGTTACCAGAGACGGGATGATGGCTGTCGCAGCCGCGATGGCGACGACGGCCGGCGTATAAATGCGGGAAAAACGGGTGATGAAGCGGTCGATTTTCGGTTTACGGGCCGCCGCTTTTTCGACAGATTCCAAGATTTTGGTGACCATCGATTCGGCCAGCGGTTTGGTAACCTTGACGTGGAGGACGCCCGTCGTGTTGATGCTGCCGGACATGACTTCCGAGCCTTCATGGCAGGCCACGGGAACGGGTTCCCCGGTCAGGGCCGACGTATCGAGAAGGCTGTCGCCGGAAACGACGACGCCATCTAAGGGAATGCGGTCGCCGACGCGGACGACGGCGACGTCGCCAATGACGGCATCGCGGGCCGGGACTTCGACGGTACTGCCATCTTCCATCAGGCGGTGAATGACGTCAGGACGCATATCGATAGCCGCGGCAACCTGTTTACGGCTGCGGTTTACGGCCCGTTCTTCAAGGGCTTCGCCGACACGGCTGAAGAGCATGACGGCAACGGCTTCGGGATAGTCGCCAATGGCAAAGGCCCCGATAGTCGCTACGGCCATGAGGAAGTTTTCATCGAAGGGCTGACGCTTCAGGATGTTTTCAGCCGCTTCACGAAGCACACAATACCCGAGAAGTAAATAAGCGACGATATAAGCCGGAAGGGAAAAAGCTTCGGGAACAAGGTCGGTCAAATAAGTAATTAAAAAGACAAGTGTGCCGACGACCAGGGTCCACAAGGCGCCCCCTTCTTCCTCTTCCACGTCTTCATCGTGGCAGCAGCTGCAGGTGCCAATCGAGGAAAGGCTTACGACTGCCTCACCGTCGCAGCAACTGCACTGTCCTGCTTCTTCCATGTGATGATCGTGATGATCGTGATGATCGTGATGGTGATGATGACCGCAGCAAGTGCAGTCGTCTTCATGTAACGTTTTCTCTGCCATAATACAGCCCCCTTTTGAAAAACACTCTTTATATGATTAATGATAGCATTAAACCAATATATGTTCAAGTGTTCATATGTTAATTTTATATGCAGTTTAGGCATCCAAAAAGGCCGTCCCATGCAAGATTTTTATCGCATGAGACGGCCGTGCTATTAGGCTATTATCGATATCAGAAGGTAAGCCGCATCTGATGCCAGACGACACCGCCGTGGACCGATTTATCGCTCACGCCCTCATCGACGAACCCGAAGGAGGCGTAGTAGTGGACCAGTTTATCTTTACAAGTCAGTACCAGCCCCTTTCGCTTCTGCTGCCGAGCCGCATCAATGGCAGCCTGCAGTAATGTCCCGGCATAGCCTTGACGGCGGCAGGAAGGAACCGTATTGACACCAAATATCATCTGCCAGGCACCGCGTTCATTATGAAGCGAGGCATGAGCGTACATCTCATCGGTCAAATCCGGTTCATCGGTCACCATGCCGTCGACGAAGGACAAGAGCTGCCCCTTTTCATCAAACAGCAGCCAAAAATGATTGCCATAATGGGTCAGGCGGTCCCGAAAATCTGCTTCCGTTGCCGCTTCAGCCGGCGGAAAGCAGGTCGCTTCAACGGCCGTAACGGCCTGTAAATCTTCTAATGTTGCGGTTCTTATATTCAAAACGATCACCTCATCATAATTATATCGGGAAAAGTCATCGACCTCCGAAGATTCCCTACTTCGCGACATCAACATGGTCACGTATGGCTTCATAGATTCGCTGCAATCCCTTTTCAACGACGGCGCGGGGCATGGCCAGATTCAGGCGGATGAAGCCCTTGGCATTTCCGACAAAGAGACGGTCGCCGCCTTCTAAGAGGACGCCGGCCTGATTGGCAAAGAAGTCCGGCAGATCCGACACGTCACCCAGGTAAGGATTCATGTCCACCCAGGCCAGGTACGTCGCTTGGGGGATCTTGAAAGAGATCCGAGGCAGTTTTGCATTCAGGGAGTCATGAACATAGTGGAAATTCCCATCGAGATAGGCCCGCAGCTGTGTCAGCCACTCGCCGCCATATTCATAGGCCGCTTCATGCGCCGCCAGGGAAATGGGATTCAGGTCGCCCACATTTTTATCATGCTTTACAAAAGTCCGCCGCAGTTTCGGATCGCGGATGATGACATTAGAAAACATGAGCCCTGCCAGATTAAACGTCTTGCTGGCCGACATACAGGTAATGAGTTTCGGGTAGGTATCCATGATTTTTGCCATGGGAATATGGCGGACTCCGCTGCGAAGGAGGTCGCAGTGGATTTCGTCACTGATGATCCATAAATCATTGGCTTCTACGATGTCGGCGACTCGCTTCAATTCATCAGCTGTCCATACGCGGCCCGTCGGATTGTGCGGGTTGCACCAGATGACCAATTTCATCTTAGGATCTGCCGCTTTTCGGGCAAAATCATCAAAATCGATGGTATAGGTATCGTCTTCATCCCGGCGAAGGGACGAGCAGACGTATTCTTTACCGGAGTATTCCGCCGCATGCTGAAAGAATCCGTACGAAGGCGTCGTCATAAGGACTTTCTCATCGTCTTTAACAAGATCTTCGACGAATTGATATAGAGCCGGTATGATCCCCGAAGAAAAGGTCAGCTCTTCTTTAGGAAATTCCCAGTCATACATCTTTTGGCACCAGCCGGAAAAGATTTTATAATACGAATCATCACAGAGCACGGTATAACCGAAGATGCGCCGATCGATGCGGTCTTTCATAGCCTGGCACACTTCCGGCGGGGCTGCAAATTCCATATCGGCCACCCACATGCGGATAAATTCTTCGTCTTTAAACGGAAATTTCTTTTTCCCGGCAAAATCCTTGAAAATATAGCCTCTGAATCCGTCGGTATTTAAGGCATTCGTACCTCGCCGATCGATGATTTCATCAAAATCGTATATCATGAACGAGTCCCTTCTTTCCTCACAACATCAACAAGAACAGGTTGCCCTGCCGTAACTGCTTGATGGAGCAAAGTATAGCAAAGTATCGGTTTATCGTCAAAAGCGTATTTTTCTACTGATACGATATTTTTCACGTCTTTTGTTTCATCTAAGTAGACTTTAAAGGTAAATTAACGTATACTTAGCCTATATGATGAAAAACATCGGTTTGGTATATTTTAATGAAACGGATGATGGATATGTCACTCATTTCCCAAGAAATAGGAAAAAAAATCAGGCTCTACCGGAAGCGCAGCCATTGGACGATTGAAGAATTAGCCGTTCACATCTATAAGAGCAAGGCCACGGTATCAAAATATGAACGCGGTGAAATTGCGATCGATATCGAGACCCTCTATGACATTGCCGAAGCCCTTCGGGTTTCTATCGATGACTTGCTGTATCGGGATGCACAGAAGGCGCCGACCGCCTTTTGGGAAGACGTGCCGACCTTCTTCAAACATGTGTCCCGCCTCTTTTATTATTACTATGACGGGCGCAGCAACGACGTCGCCCTCAGTGTCATCGACATCTTATCCCGCCGGCCCGACGGCAGCTTCGCCATCGCCATGTATATGAACTGTGAGAACCCTGAACAGTATCAGAACTGCGAAAACACCTATACCGGCTATATGAAGCATTATGACTCCATCACCAATCTGGTCATGGAGCACACCACGTCACCTATGGAGCTCTATATGATCAACATCTTAGCTCCCTTCCTCGATGCGCCTCATAAATGGGCGATGGGAAAAGGCATCTCTTTTCGCCCCTTCATGCCCGTTGCCACTAAATTATGGATCAGCAAAAAGCCGGAAAAAATAACGAAGGACTTCGCCGATACACTGCGCATTTCAAAAGAAGATATCCGCCTCCTCAAACTGTACAACGCCTTCGTCGTCACGGGCTGACAGCCCATTTCGCACCGTCACCCCTTTCTTCGTTTGGTCATAAAATTGAATACATTTTCCATAAAAAAAGGCCCTGCACTATTCCGAATGCAGGGCCTTTATGTAAGCGGTTGTTATCTCATACTATATACTATTTCTATACGTGTTTCAAAAGGAGGAGAGTTTGGTTAGGAAACCCTTTGATTATCTGAGGATGGCACCAGAGATGATCATCTGCTGTACCTGGTTAGTACCTTCATAAATCTGGGTGATCTTAGCATCACGCATGTAGCGTTCAGCCGGATATTCACGAGTGAAGCCGTAGCCGCCGAAAACCTGAACAGCGTCGGTGGTTACCTGCATAGCGACATCAGAAGCGTACTTCTTAGCGATAGCAGCATCGACAGAGTAGGATTTAACGTCGGGCTGAGCCATCTTCCAAGCAGCCTGATATACAGCAAGGCGAGCCGTTTCAATCTTGAGTTTCATATCGGCGAGCATGAAGCTGATAGCCTGGAACTTACCGATCGGTTTGCCGAACTGGGTACGTTCTTTTGCATACTGGAGAGCTGCATTGTATGCGCCTTCAGCGATGCCGAGAGCCTGAGCGCCGACACCGATACGGCCGCCGTCGAGGGTCATCATAGCGATCTTGAAACCTTCTCCTTCTTTACCGAGGAGGTTTTCAGCCGGGATTCTTACGTTCTGGAATACGAGTTCACGCTGTACAGAAGCGCGGATACCCATTTTAACTTCTTTCTTGCCGTAGGTGAAGCCTTCCATGCCTTTTTCAACGATGAAAGCGCTCATGCCTTTAGCGCCCTTCGATTTGTCCGTCGAAGCGAAGACAACGGTGATATCGGCTTCGCCGCCGTTGGTGTTGAAGACTTTAGAACCGGTCAGGGTGTAGCTGCCGTCTTCGTTCTTAACAGCCGAGGTGGAACCGTTCAAAGCATCGGTACCGGCATTCGGTTCGGTAAGACCGAAAGCGCCGAGTTTCGTGCCTTCTGCCAAGGGTTTGAGGAATTTGGCTTTCTGTTCAGCCGTGCCAAATTTCCAGATCGGCCAGGAGCAGAGCATGGTATGTACTTCGAAGCTGAGGGCAATGGAGGGGTCGACTTTAGCGACTTCTTCGCAGGCTACAACGAGGCTGAGGAAGTCGGCGCCAACGCCGCCATTTTCTTCTTCCCAAGGAATACCGAGAAGGCCGAGAGTGCCCATTTCATCGAGGATAGCGCGGTCAAAAACTTCTTTTTCATCGCGGTCTTTTACAGTAGGAGCTAATTTTTTTTCAGCAAAATCTTTTGCGAGATTGGCAATATCTTGCTGTAATTCAGAAAGTTTAAAATCCATGATTGAATTTCCTCCTAAAAGATTATGTGTATATCTTTATATTTAAAAACGGCGAGGCCGTCTTTAAAGCATCATTGATAGCCCAAAGCCCGCTTGAAACGGGCTTCAAGCTATGCAGCCTGCCAGGGACGACAGGTGTATGTTATGTGGCCGGCTCCTCACGGGGTCCCGCCCAAGTGAAACCAAAAGGCTTAGAGAATTTCCGAGAAGGCCTGGATACGCGTACGGAGCTGTTCCAAGGACGGCGATTCGATATCGAGGTCGAGGACGGTGTAGCGGACGCCGGCAGCTTCGAATTCCGGTTTGTAAATCGGATAGTCAAATTCTTCAGGATCGCAGAAACGCATCATGCAGACGACGACGGCGTCGGCATTGTATTTCTTGGTCATGTCGATGAGCATCTGTCCACGCGGTTTGTCCGGGTTCAGTGCCAGGGGGCAGCCGTCGAAGTCCTGCCACTGCTGGGCAAGCTGTTCCAAAGGATCGATACCGGACGGTACATCCGTGCGGAACTGACGGGATTCCTGAGCCAGGTCATCGGCGACGACGGCGATGTTGAATTCGCTGAAGATATCGAGGAATTCATCCGGTTCGGCCATGATGCCCGAAAGGACGACTTTCTTACCATTCCACGGCTGTACCGGTTCTTTTTTGACAGCGTCGATGAGCTGACGAACCAGGGCCGTGTGTTCAGCTTTGTCCATGAACCAACGAGCTTTGATGACGTCGTGACGTTTTACCGGCGTGAAGATCTGCGGGTACTGAGCAGCGAGGTCGCAGAATTCGCGCATGGTGCGGCGGTTTTCATTGTATACGTTGATAGCTTCCTGGATGGCAAGGTCGGAAATCTTGACGCCGAGGATGCGTTCCAATTCAGAGCGGACGTGTTCGTATTCGGCTTTGAGGAAGTCGACAGCCGGGCGGATCTTACGGTTCTGAGGATGGGTAAAGACGATGACCGGAGCCTTGCCGTGCCATTTCTGGCTCATGCAGCGAAGGGTATCGCAGGGAACGGAAAAGATGACGGCGTCGAGGCAGTCATAGGTACCGTTGAGCTGGAGTTCCATATCGGCCTGCATCAAAGAACAAGCAAAGGGAGGCAGATAGGTACGAGCGGCTGCGATCTGCGGCTTCTGGGCACCGAACATGCCTACAGGGAGACAGCCGGCAGCGTATACGATTTCTTCCGGAGCATAGTAAGGCATCATGCCGACCAGGCGTTTGCCCTGGCTTTTATAGTTTAAAACCGTCTTTTGAGGATGGTTGGATACTTCTTGAAATTTGCTGATAAGTTCATCAATCTGACTCATTAGTGATTTCCTCCTTCACTGGCTTTTTTGTCTGCCATCATTTCGGTCAAAGCTTCGACACGGGTATCGAACTGAGCTTCTGAGAAGTTGCGGGCATCGGTCTGGTCACCGTCAAAGATGACGTACGGTACGCCGAGGTTCTTCTGAACGCGCTGGCCGCCTTCGTTGTTGAGGAGGCTCATGTTCTTGCAGGAACGGTTCTGATGCATGATCAGGCCGTCGCAGTTGCCGTCGCGGACGACTTTTTCAAGAACGGCACCACGCTGTTCGAGGCAGCAGTTGATGTACGTGCGGGAATAAGCTTCTGCCATGGATTCGAGGTTGCCCGGTTCGTAAGAAACGTCCCACATGCCAGGATAAGCCGAACCGGTCATGAGAGCGCCCTGGCCCTTCAGTTCTTTAAAGGTGTGGCCGAGAGCGATCCAAACGGCAATGCCTTCCCAGGTAACACGGGATTTTTCATTGTCGCCGAAAGCCCATTTCTTGTTGGCAACTTTTTCATCCAATTCTTTGAGGAATTTGTTGAACGTGATTTCAGAGTAGTTTAAGGAACGAGCGGCAACGGCGAGGCCCATGTAGTTGAAGAGGTCAAAGCCGTTGAGCGGCGACGGTTTATATTTGAAGTAGGTTGCGATTTTATTCCAGGCAGCGATGGAGCGCTGAGTCTGTTTCTGAACTTCAAAGAATTTTTCATAGTCAAAGGGACGGCCGCAGAGTTCTTCGAGCTGAGAAATAGCATGTTTGAATTCGCCGACGATGTACTGTTTTGCGTGTTTCGTAACCGGGAATTCATGGTTGAACGGTACGTCGATGTTGATGAGAGGAACGTTCAGTTCTTTAGCCAGGTTTTCATACCATTTGAGGAGGGTATTGCAAATATTGTTGCAGGTGAGGACGACGTCCGGAAGGGGAATGGGAGAAGCCGGCGAATTTTTCAAAGCTTCCGGCGTTTTACCCGTAAGGGCTTCCTGTTTGATGAGTTCCATGTAGCCCATGTTGACCCGGCAGTAGGAACAGATATCCTGGTTATAGCCTTTGTTTTCAGCAACTTCGAGCATAGCCGGAGCGCCGTGACGGGCACCGATGCCGGCAGCGTGGGTTTCCGGATATACGATGGCAATATCCATAGCCGTGCAAAATTCCGGAGGTGCTACCGAAGCGGACCAGCAAACGAGGCGGCCTTCTTTTTTAGCTTTGCGTGCGTCTTCATCGACTTTCGGCAAGAAGTAACCAAGGGCGTCCTTGGCGCTCATGCTTTCAATATCTACTGTTTTTTCTTCACTCATGATTCTGTTCTCTCCTTTGACTTATTTCTTGATTTTATCATAAGCAATCAGAGCGGCTCCCAAGGCGCCAACGGCCTGAGGATGAAGGGCTACTCTGACAGGGATACCTAATTCTTTCGATACGGCATCTACGACACCGGGGTCGCGGGAACCGCCGCCGGTCATGGTCAGGTCGCTGCCGACACCGACGCGGCGCACGAGGGCGCAGGCCTTAGCGGCAATGGACTGATGGACACCGGCTACGATGTCTTCTTTCGGGATGTTCTTCGACAAAAGGGAAATGACTTCCGATTCGGCAAAGACCGTGCAGGTACTGCTGACAGCGGCAGGATGCTTCGATTTGAAGTACCAGTCCCCCATTTCAGACATGGGGATTTCCAGTACCTTGGACATGACGTCGAGGAAACGGCCCGTACCGGCAGCGCACTTGTCGTTCATGGCGAACTGCATGACCAGGCCCTGACTGTTGAGCTTAATCGACTTGACGTCCTGGCCGCCGATATCGAGGATGGTCGTCGTGCCCGGGCATTCAAAGAGGGCACCTTTCGCATGGCAGGTAATTTCGCTGACTTCGCCTTTGGCGCAGTCGACATTAAAGCGGCCGTAGCCGGTGGCGATAATATTCGCCATATCTTCTATCTTTAAGTTCGTCTTTTCAAAGACTTCGTCCAAGACCCGTTCCGGACCGGATGAACCGGTACCGATTTCAACGACGGCCTGGGCAATGATTTTCTTACCGTCTTCCAAAATGACGGCTTTCGAAGAAGACGAACCAACATCGATTCCGAGAGTATACATGATGGTCACCTTTTTTCACAAAAATCAATTCTGAAACGGATTGGGATTGCTGCGATTAATGGGCGCAACGGTTTGGACGTATTCGACGAGGATGCCGGCGTCCGTGCTGGGACGGCGGAAGTTGACAACGATGTCGTCTGTGCCTTGAACGGCTTTCTTTTCCAGCATGCAGCCCGGCTGCTGGCCTTCCATGATCTGCCGTACCTTTTCGACGTCGTCGACTTCAAAGGCGATGTGGGCAATGCCGCCCTTGCCGTGATTGAAGTCCTTCAAGACGCCTTCGCGAGGAATGATGAATTCAATGGGCGTGCTGTTTTTATCTTTCTTGGTAAAGATGAGGTCGGCATGGTAGGCGTCGACGAAGCCGGAATAGTCGACTTCAAGGCCGTTGGTTTCTATGAAATCATGAGCCTTTTCCAAAGTCGGCAGGACGATGCCAATATGGTGAAGACGCATGGGGTGCCACGGTTCGCGAAGCTTTCCCTTTTCGGCCCCCATGGCTTTTACGAAAGGATCTTCGCCACGTCCCGTAATGGGCGCCGTCGTCTGAACGTATTCGACGAGGATGCCCTGGTTGGTCGAAGGACGGCGGAAGTTGACGATGATATCATCCGTCCCCTGGACGGCCTTCTGTTCGAGCATGCAGCCCGGGCAGTTGGCTTCCATTTCTTTACGGACGCCTTCGACGTCGTCGACTTCAAAGGCGATGTGGGCGATGCCGCCGCGGCCGCCGTTGAATTTGGTGAGGACGCCGGAGTGCGGGATGATCATTTCGATAGGGCTTGCATAATCACCGAATTTGGTAAAGATGAGGTCGGCCTGGTAAGCGTCGACGTAGCCGGCATAGTCGATTTCAAGGCCGTTATTCTGCATGAATTGATGGGCTTTTTCTAACGTCGGCAAGACGATGCCTACGTGATGGAGTCTCATTGGTTTCATAGTAAGGTCTCCTTTATGGCGAGAAGCTTTATTTTTTCAGTCCCATGGGGCCGTCCTGGAAGATGCGGGCGTCCATGGTTTTGGGGTTGTTAATAATCGGTTTGAAGTCCATGTGAGCTAAGATATCTTTTTCGATATCGATGCCCGGTGCGACTTCGACGAGGGCCAAGCCGTCTTTGGTCAATTCAAAGACGCAGCGTTCGGTGATGTAGAGGACGCGCTTGCCATTGCGAGCGGCGTAGGAACCGTTGAAGGTAATCTGATCGACGGCTTTGATGAATTTCTTGGACTTGCCTTCTTTAAGGATCTTGACCTTGCCGTCTTCTACAGCGACTTTCAGGCCGCCGGCCGTAAAGGTGCCACAGAAGAAGACGTTTTTGGTCTGCTGAGAAATATTCGGGAAGCCGCCGCAGCCGGCAACGTGGGTACCAAACTTGCTGACGTTGATGTTGCCCGTGCTGTCGCACTGAGCCAGGCCCAGATAAGCCATATCCAAGCCGCCGCCATCGTAGAAGTCGAACTGATACGTATGGTCGATGATGGCATCGGCATTGCGGGAAGAACCGAATCGAACGCCGCCCTGCGGTACGCCGCCGATGGCACCGCCTTCGACGGTCAGGGTAATCGTATCGGCGATTCCTTCTTCACCGGCAACGGAGGCAACGTATTCCGGAGCGCCGACGCCGAGGTTGACGACGGCGTTTTCAGTCAGTTCCAAAGCGCCGCGGCGACCGATGATTTTCTTGGCACTCATGGGGAGTACTTCATCAGCAGCGCCTTCCGGGGCACGGTGTTCACCGCTTAAGGACGGATCGTACTGACAGTCATAGGTCTGCTGATGATCTTCCGGAGCGGCGATGACGACATCGTCGACATAGATACCGGGGATCTTGACCATCCGCGGGTCGAGGCTGCCGTGAGCGACGACGTCTTTGACCTGGACGACGACTTTACCGCCACAGTTGTGAACGGCCTGGGCTACGGAAATGCTTTCAAAGGGCCCGATTTCTTCATCCATGGTAATGTTGCCCGATTCATCGGCATAGGTACCGCGGAGGAAAGCAACCTGTACGGGGAAGGTCGGATAGAAAAGCTGTTCATGGCCTTCGACTTCAATCAGTTTAACTAAGTCTTCCTTGGTGACGTCATTCAGTTTGCCGCCGAGCTGACGGGGATCCAAGAAGGTTTCCAAACCGATATCGGTGAAGACGCCGAGCTTATGACCGGCCAAAGCACGGAACCAATGAACGAGGGTGCCTTGAGAAAAGTTATAGGCTTCGATTTTATTATCGACAGCCAACTGCCCGATTGCCGGTACGGTCTGCCAATGACCGATGATGGCCCGTTTCAAAAGGCCCGTATGAGCCAGGTGTTCGGCAGCGCGGCCGTCGCGAATCCCTTGCGAACCTGCGTAAATATAGGTAAGGTTCTGCGGTTTGTTCGTTTCCAAAAACCGTTTTTCCAAGGCTTTGGTCAACGCTTCCGGATGGGCGCTGCTGACAAACCCGATCGATGTGATCGTATCGTTATCCTTTACCAGCTGAGCTGCTTGTTCAGCCGTAATGATTTTAACTTTTCTCATTCCCCTGATTGCCTCCTGCATATTGAATGGTTCGACGTGCGTCGTTCATTCTTTGTGAAAATTTTCCATATCCCAATTACTTAATAGAATGATATCACTTAAAATCGATAACGTCAACGAATATTATTGAGAAAATTCATTTTGCGGAATGAATAATTCTAAAATCAATTCCGTTTAAGAATTAATCGTTTTGATATAAAAACTCGAATCTATTCTGTAAGCATTATTCATTACAAATTTACAATGGCTTTACAACCATGACTTCTTCCCTTTTTCTTTCTGAATGGAAAGATTCCCTTCATTTTATTTCTAATAATCAAAATCATAAATATAAAAACTCTCCTAAAACTTGCATGATTAAAAAGTACCGTCTCTTTTCATTTATGATAATTAAGCATGGTTTGTGAATTACGGTACTTATTTTGTTTGGAGAATAGTTTGTAATAAGAACATTATGTCTCATCCATCCTGTCAACCATAAAAAAAAGCGGACACGACAGATGCCGCATCCGCTGCTTACTAAACGGGTTAACTCACCAAAGCGTGACCAAAGTAAACGACAATCCCCAACAAGATGATATATGGGATATATACTTTCACGATGGCCCTTAAAATTTCATTATCCCGCCCAGAAAGCGAAATCGCTCCTACCGCAATGGCAATACTCTGCGGCGAAATCATCTTGCCGGCACAGGTTCCGGCTGCATTGGCCGCTGCCAGCCAGGCTTCATCGACATGGATGGCGACTGCCGCATCGGTTTGAAGATTGCCAAACAAGACGTTGCTCGACGTACCGGAGCCGGTGATAAAGGTACCAATCGATCCGATGAGAGGCGCAATCGCCGGATACATGGATCCCGTCGCCTCGACGGCCGTCCGGGCAATCTCCGAAGTCATCCCGCTGTAGCCCATGACCTTAGCCGTAGCAATGACGGCGATGATGGTAATAATGGTATTTCGCAGTCCCACGATGGTCTGGCCCAGTACAGTCACCATTTCACCAAAGCTGGAAGACTGCACTCTACCACTGATAAACGCAGCCAACAAGATGAGAACCCCCGGCGTATTCACCCATACAAAGGTATAGGGAACGCCGCCTTCCCCGGTATAAATCAGGACAGACGATTTAATCGCCATGAGCGGACCGTGGATGAAGGGAATGAGCTTCGACGTCAACAGCAAGAAGACGAAGATTAAAATAAAGGGTAAGCAGGCGAGCAGTCCCCCCTTGAGCGAGACATGAGCCGGATGTATGTCCATGGTATATTCCGGGTCCTCCGTCGATTGAAACCGGGAATACACGATGATGACCGCCATGATGACGACCGATGCCCCCATGACAGCCAGTTCAGGACCGACCGTAGCGGCGATGACGAGTTCCGGAAGGGCCAGTGCCAGTCCCGACAAGAGGGTAATCAAAAAGACACCTTTCAAGGCTTTTACCGAGCCGCCGATAATGAGGACGATGAGGAAGGGACAGATCAGATTGAGGGGCAGCAGCTGCAAACTGATATACGACGAAAGCAAAATCGGATCAAGGCCGGTCAAATTCGCTAAGGTACTGGCCGGAATGCCGATTGAACCGTACGTCGTCGGAACGGAATTGGCTACCAGACAGACTAGGATCGACTTGATCGGATCGAAGCCAAGAGCGACTAACATCGATGCCGGAATGGCAATGGCCGTACCGAAACCGGCCATACCTTCCATAAATGCGCCAAATCCCCAAGCGATGAGCAGTGCCAGGATACGGCGGTCCTTGCTGACCGTCATCAGCATATGTTTGACAATATCCATACTCTTGGTATGAACGGCGAGATTATACGTAAAAATCGCCGCAATGATGACCAGTAAAATAGGCCAGCAAGCCAGGGCAGCCCCTTCCAGCGCCGCCGTGACGGCATCCAATCCAGCCATTTGATACTCCGTGAGGGCTACTGCAAACGCCAGGACCAAGGCTAGGGGACAGGCCTTAAAACCAGGCATCTTAAAGACCCCCAGGGATACGATAAGCCATAGAATCGGAGATAATGCCAATAAAAATACCATAATAGAAACTCATCCTTTCTTTTCGCTTTTTTAATTCTTCAAGAGAATCATTTTTAAAAATATCAATTCCCTTATGACATAAAAAGATTATATAATAGACAGAAAGGATAAATCAATATATTTTAATCTTTATCAAAACATATGCCAAAGCTTGCCATGATTAAAGCATAAAGTTATTTATCGAGTCACTCGTCCTATGTAATCAAAAAAAGCTACCCCCGAAGTGAACCGACCCCCTAAAGTTGGACCAA
>NZ_KQ958210.1 GCF_001546855.1 Megasphaera sp. MJR8396C
CCACCAGTTAAACTGGTGGTTTTGATTTGTCAGGCGCGGGACAGATACTTTATCTGTTCTTTTCCAGTGGAAATCGGGTATAATAAGGGTAGATCAGATTGGCGTAAGGAGGCACTTTTATGGCAGTTACCATTTTAATGGGCAAGGCCGGAAACGGTAAGTCATCCCAATGTTTTAATGAACTGCAGGCTTGGGAAGCGGCCGGCGGCAAGGCGATGCTCCTGGTCCCGGACCAGGCGACATACGGCGCTGAACGGCGGTTGGCAGAACACGCTAAAGGCCGTGGTTTTGTCGGAACGCAGGTCGTCGGTTTTTCCCGCCTGGCCTATAATGTGTTCCAAGAGCAGGGACTTTCTCATGCCTCGTTGTCGGAATTGGCCCGGAAGATTATTTTACAGCGCCTGCTCCATAAGGGCGAAAAGGATTTTTCCCTGCTGCAGACGGCAGCCAGACAGCCGAATTTTGCCGATACGGCTGGCCGGTTTCTAGGGGAATGCCGTTCTTTCTGTGTGTCTTCCGATACGCTTCGCAAGGCGGCTGACGCTGTTTCTAGTACGACCTTGTCCCATAAATTGCAGGATATGGCCTTATTATATGATATGTATCAGGCCTTTTTAAGCGACCATTTTGGCTCGGCCGATGATACCATGACCCTGTTGGCCAAGGCCGTTGACAAGGATCCTTTTTTACAGGGAGCCCGCGTTTGGGTTGATGGTTTTCAATGGTTTACGCCGCAGCAGATGAATATCTTACAACAAATCGAGGCGGTGACCGATCATTTAACGATTACCCTGACTATTGATGCCGACCACCTGTTGCAGCAGCGGCGGGAAACGGCACTCTTCCATCGGGCGTATGAGGTATACCGTGATTTACAGCGCCTCTTTCCGCACTTGGAAACGGCCGTCGTTCCCGAGCCGCCGCCGACGGCTTTGACGGCCTTCCAGCGTGATTTCTTCCAGGTTGTCCCAGCGGAACAGTCGCACCCGGTATCGGCCCTCTCTGTGTGGGAATGTCAGGATAAGGACGGCGAAATCGAAAGTATCGCCTGGGAAATCCTCCGCCAGTGCCGTAAAGGGCGGCGGTTCCGTGATTTTCTCATCCTGGCCCGGTCGAGTGAAATGTACCATAATCGGATGGAACGCATCTTTCGCCGCTACGGGATTCCCTGTTTCAGCGATTATCGGAGACCGATGACAAGTCATCCCGCAGCGGAAGCCATTTCGGCCCTGCTCAGTGTCTTTCGTACACGCTGGTCTCATGAGGCCTTGTTCCGCCTGCTCAAAAGCGACCTCTTTCCCATCAGCCGTCACGACGTCGATGATTTGGAAAACTATTGTCTGGCCTACGGCATTCAGGGCTATCATTGGCTGAGTGGAAAGACGTGGAATTATGGCCGCCGCCATGAAGGTCAGGCCATCATTGAAGAGCGGGAAGAAGCTCAGCTGCAACGGATCCAGGATATTTGCCAAGCTGTTCGGGATATTTTGATGCCGGCCTGGGAGGAAGCCCAAGACGTACATAGTCTTCGCGACTGGTGTACCTTGCTGTACCAATGGCTGCGGACGCTCGGTGTTCCGGAGGCCCTGGCCCGCTGGCAGGAAGACGATGAAGCCGCAGGGCAGACCGAAGCCGGAAAAGAACACGAACAGGTGTGGAAGCGCATCATGGACTTTCTCACGGAAATCGTCGACTTCTGCGGCGACGATGTGACCGATATCGACGAATTTTCTCAGATCATTGAAGGCGGGTTGGCGACGCTCAAATTCAGCCTCATCCCGCCGACCTTGGATCATGTAACCCTTACGTCCGTCGAACGAGGCTATACGATGCAGGCGCCGGTCGTCTTTTTATGCGGCGTCAACGACGGGATTTTTCCCCAGCACAGTAGTGAAGAAGGGCTGTTCAGTGATAAGGAACGGCGCAGTCTGGCGGACCTCGGTATCGTTCTCGGGCCGGGCAGCCGGTTCCGCTCTTTCCAGGAACGGTTCCTGTTCTATTTGGCCGCCACACGGGCCAGTGAAAGCTTCGTCCTTTCCTATATGGTCGCCGACGATGACGGCAGTGCCGTGGAAAAATCGTCATGGATTCATCAGCTCTGTGATAAAGGCTATGTGGCGGATATCCTTCGTCGCGATGATGCGATGGATTTTTCTAAGGAGGAAAAGCCTGTCCTGGCTCTGCCGGCAGGACTTCATTACTTGCCCGGTCAACTGCGTCCGGCCCTCGACGGTCAGACCGTAGACGATACCTGGTGGGCCCTCTACGATTGGGCTTGGCAAAAGGGCTGGCGTCACCAGGCCGTACGGGCTGTGCAGGGCCTCTTCCATACGAATTTACCGGTTACCCTGCCAGCCAACCTCGTACGCCGCTTATTTGCACCCGACGGCGTGCTGCGAGGGTCGGTTACGAAATTTGAACAGTACCGGAACTGTCCCTTTGCTTATTTTTCCCGCTATGGACTCAATCTGGAAGAACGGCGCCGATATCAGTTTGCGGCGCCTGATCTGGGGATGCTCGTCCATGGGGCGCTGCGCATCATCGGTGAAAAGCTGCTTCGGGAAAAGAAGCAGTGGCAGGATATTCCTGATGACGAGGTGCCGGTTATTTGCCGCCAGGCGACGGATGAGCTGGCGCCGCAGGTTCAGCATGACATCCTGATGTCGAACGCCTACTTTTCGCAGATTAAAGAACGGCTCATTCAAACCCTGACTCGTACGGTCCGCCATCTCTGTGCCTTCAGTGCCGCTTCGGGATTCCGGATGACGGGCCTTGAAAAATCCTTCGGCCGGCCCGGAAGTCCTTGGGAAGCCCTTCATTTTACCTTAAAAAGTGGTCTCGACGTCGTCGTTACCGGCCAGATCGACCGCATCGATATGCTGCGTCAGGACGATCGGACCTACGTCGTCGTCATCGATTATAAATCGGGGCGGAAACAGCTCGATATCAGTCAGATTTTTATGGGCCTTGAACTGCAGCTCTTGACCTACATGTTCGTCGCCCTCCTCAATATTGGCGACGGTGCCGTTCCGGCGGCTGTACTCTACTGTTACGTCCGCAATGATAAAGTGTCGTTGTCGTACCGCATCGACGAGGCCGATAAGAAGAAGCAGTACGATGCCAAAGGCAAGCTGACTGGGTTTTACCTCAATGATGGCGACGTCATGAAAGAGTTGGATCGCTCCATGGAGGGCTTTTCGGACTTTTTGAACTTACGATTGAAGAAAGACGGGACCTTAAGTGATCAGTCGAAGTCGATTTACGACGAAGCCGGTTGGAGCCACCTCCTGACCTGGGCTTCTCAAAAGCTGCAGGAACTGGCCGGCGGCATCGGCGATGGCGATATTTCCATTCATCCGGTCATGCTGAAACAGCAGACGCCTTGCCAGTACTGCCCGTATCGGGCCGTCTGCCGCTTCGATCTTTCCATGACCGGCAATACCTACGATGCTGCCGAGAAGGAAGATACGGATGAGATGATACGTACTATTTTTGACAGAGGAGGTGAGGACCATGGCATGGACTGATGAACAGCAGGAGGCCATTGACAGCCGAAAACAAACGCTGCTCCTGTCGGCAGCTGCCGGCTCGGGGAAGACGGCCGTCCTGGTCGAGCGCATTATCCGCCGCCTGTTGGATAAGACGTATCCCATCGACATTACGGAACTCTTGGTCGTTACCTTCACCAACGCGGCGGCGGCCGAAATGCGGGACCGTGTCGGACAGGCATTGATGAAGGCTTTGTCAGAGACCAAGGATCCGCGTATCGAACGGCAGCTGGCCTTATTGCCGTCGGCTCACATTTCGACCCTTCATTCCTTCTGTCAGTACGTCATTCGCAAATATTTCTATACCATTGACCTGGACCCGACCTTTTCCATTGCTGGTCAGGAAGAATTGAACCTCCTGCGCCGTCAAGTACTGTCCGATGTCTTTTTGTCGTACTACGAAGACGAGGAAAAAGCTTCCATCCTCTATCCCTTGGCCGATATGTTCGGCAGTGACCGCGGCGATGATGTCCTGATGGATACGGTGAGCCGCATGTATACCTATGCCCGGAGCCTGGCCTGGCCGGAACATTGGTTGAAATCGTCGGCCATGGCCTATGAAACGGGGCCTGACACGACGATCGATGACCTTCCCTGGGTACAGCCGGTCAAAGATTTCGTGCAGCGAATCCTTAAAAAAGATATCGCCCTCTATGAAAGAGCTTTGTATCATCTGCGCCAACGGGATGATTTTTCGGCGGCTTGTGACCAGTTTTCAGCGGAACAGGTAGCGTTAAAAGCGGCTGCTGGTGAAAAGCGTTGGGATGATCTGAGATGCCGCATCAATGCCGTTGAATTTTCCCGTTTAAAGACGCTGCGCGGCTTAGATGACGACGACAAGGCCATTTGGGAGCAGTGCAAGGCCCTTCGGGACAGCGTCAAGAAAGACCTTACGAAAACGCTGCAGCCCGTCTATTTTTCGGCGTCGTCTGAAGAGTGGCTCGATGGAATCCGGGCCATGAAAACGATCATGGATGGACTGGTCACCCTGACTTTAGATTTTGCCCAGGCCTTTTCGAAGGCGAAACGGGAAAAGGGCTGGATTGACTTCAGTGATCTCGAGCACCTGTGCTTAAAAATCCTCCTCAGCCCCGAGGCAACGCCGGATAACCCCGTGCGTTCGGCGGCAGCCGAAGAACTGAGAAGCCAGTATGAGGAAGTCCTCATCGACGAGTATCAGGATACGAACGGCGTACAGGAATTGATTGCCCGCCTCGTTTCATCCGACGACAATCGCTTCATGGTAGGCGATATCAAGCAGAGTATCTATCGCTTCCGCCTGGCCGATCCGACGCTGTTCATGGATAAATACCGCACCTTCAGCCGCGAGGCCGAGGCCCATCAGCGCTGTATCGACTTAGGACGGAACTTCCGCAGTGTACCACTTGTTCTCGATGCCGTAAACGACGTCTTTTCCCGGGCCATGACGATGGATGCAGCCGGGATGGATTATGGAGAAAGGGAAAGGCTCTATGCCGGTCGGACGGCACCCGATGATCCATCCTGGCTGGGCGGCCCGACGGAAGTCGACCTGGTCGATACATCCGGCGACAATGAAGGCTTGACGGCCTTTGAACAAGAGGCCCGTTTTGTGGCTTCCCGCATCGGCGAACTCTTGGAAAGCGGAAAGATGGCCGCCCGAAAAGACGGGACCTTGGAACCCTTATCCTATCGCCATATCGTCATCCTCGTCCGGTCCATGAAAAATAAAGCCGATAAATTGATTCAGGCCTTGCAGGAACGAGGGATTCCGTCCTATGCCGAGCAGCGAGGCGGCTATTTTGCCGCCGTTGAAGTCCAGGTCATGCTGGCCCTTCTGCGCTGCATCGATAATCCGGAGCAGGATTTGCCCATGGCCGCCGTCCTGCGTTCACCTCTGGTCGGTCTCGATGAGACGGCCTTAGCCGAACTGCGCCTCTGTGGCGACGGGACACTGTGGCAGAATCTGCCGGTCTTTTCCGATTCCCTTGACGATTCGGATCCCTTAAAAGAAGATATCGACGATTTTATAAGTCATTTTGAAGAATGGCGCACGTACAGCCGCCGTCAAGGCGTGGCGGAACTCATTCAGCGGCTCTATGCCGATACGGCTTACGTCGACTTCGTCGCGGCCATGCCCGGCGGTGACCTTCGTCAGGCTAACCTGAAAGCCCTCTATGATCGGGCGCAGCAATATGAAGATGCCGGGTTCCGCGGCCTGTTCCGCTACTTACAGCTCATCGATAAGATGATGGAAGACGGCCTCGACCTGGCACCGGCCAAGGTAGTCAGTGAAAAAGAAGACGTCGTCCGCATCATGAGCATTCATCAGAGCAAAGGCCTCGAGTTTCCCGTCGTCATCGTCGCCGATATGGGGAAAGAATTCAACCGCATGGATCTTCATGAACCGATCCTCTTTCACAATGAGCTGGGCATCGGCCTTAAACAGTACGATTCGGCGTGGCGAATGTTTTATCCGACCCTCATCTGGAGCGGTATCGAAGCCAAACTCCGCTGGGAAGGAACGGCCGAGGAAGAACGGGTGCTCTATGTAGCCATGACCCGGGCTCGGGATCAACTGATCTTGATCGGTCACGATTCCAAAGCGGCCGATCATTGGAGCCGCTGGGCTGACGGACTCGATCCGGCCCAGGGGAATTCATACTTTGACTGGGTCATGCCGACGGTGGCAGCCTACTTTGGAAATGAGGTCAATGCCGAAACGATCCGAGCCGGCGCGTCCTGGCAGGGCGACCGCTGGAAGCTTCGCATCGTCTCGCCGGAACCGGCTCCTGGACTGACAGCAGAAGTGCTGTCCGGGGAACCTAGGTTAGAAGCTCTGCGGCGCGGTGATATGACCGATACGGCCATTCCCGATTGGCTCGATCGCCAGTTATCCTGGCAGTATGCCTTCCCAAAGGCCGTCACGACAGCTGCCAAGTTTTCAGTATCTGAAGTAAAGCGCAAGTACCACGAACTGCAGAGCGAAGAACTGGCGGAAGAAAAGGGCTTGGCCCTTTCACCGGAAGCCATTCTTCCGCCGGAAGCCATTCTTCCGCCGGAGACAGCGGTCGAGAATCCCTTTGAAGACCTGCCGCCATGGCTGGCCTCCGATGAAGATCACGTCAGCGGAGCTCAGCGTGGTACGGCCCTTCATAAAGCGATGCAGTACATCACGCCGGCTGCCGATCATACGGAAGGGTCCCTTCGCCGGGAACTGGCGGCCTTTGTGCAGCGAGGGACCTTCAGTCCGGAAGAATCGTCACTGATATATATTCCAGTCTTAGCTTCTTTTTGGCGGTCTGAACTGGGACGACGGATGGCGGCTTCACCGGAGCTGCATCGTGAATATCCCTTTACGGTCCTGTTAGCCGGCGGCGCCCTGCCGGACATCGAAGACGGGGAACGCTTTTTGATTCAAGGCATCATCGACTGTTTATTCCGTGAAGACGACGGCTGGGTTCTCGTCGACTATAAGTCGGACCGGTTGGAAAGCGATCGTGACTTTAAAGAACGCTATGCCATCCAGCTGGATTTGTATAAACAAGCTGTGGAGCAGATTACCGGGATTCCCGTCCGGGAAACCTATATCTATAGTTTTCATTTACAGCGTGAAATTATGATTTAAAAGGAGGTTTTTTCATGGGTGTTTTTGATGTTGTCGGGCCGGTTATGATCGGACCCTCCAGCTCCCATACGGCCGGGGCTGCCCGCATCGGTCTCATGGCCCGGGAGATTTTGAAAGACGAGCCGAAAAAAGCCGTCATTACCGTCTACGGTTCCTTTGCCAAAACCTACAAAGGCCATGGCACGGATAGGGCCCTCGTCGCCGGCCTGCTCGGCTTTTCGGCAGACGATGTTCGCTTGCGTACGTCCTTCGAACTGGCCAAAGAAGCGGGACTCGATATCGATTTTCATCGTTCCGATGAAGAGGTCCACCACCCGAATACGGTGCGCATTGCCATGACCGGGGCCTCGGGACGACAGGTCGAAGTCCTTGGCGTCTCTCTCGGCGGCGGCAAAATCGAAATTCGTGAAATAAACAGAGCCGACGTCGCTTTAAATGGGGAAGAACATACCTTGATTACGGTCCATCGCGACCAGCCGGGCATCATCGCCCAGGCGACGACGGTCCTGGCCATCGGCCATATCAACGTATCGAATATGCGCGTGTTCCGCAGTGCCAAGAATGCAACGGCGGTCATGATTGTCTGCACCGATAGTGCCGTACCGCCGGAAATCGTGCATATGATTGAAAACATTACGGCCATTGAAAGCGTCGTGACCTTGCGGCCTATTTAGGAGGGATAAGATGTATAAATATGAATACAACAGCCTTCATGACCTGCTGTCCCTGGCTGAAAAGGAACAGACGACGCTGTCGGACATCGTCGTCCGCCATGAAGTGGAATCATCGGAAGTAGTGGAAGAAAAAGTACGGGCTATGATGGACAGCCGCCTCGATGTCTTTCAAGAGTCCATCGATGCCGGCATGAGTGATCCGGGAAAATCGGTCAGCGGCCTCGTCGGCGGCGATGCCCATAAGCTGGCTGAAAGCACGCCGACCCTCTTGGGGCCCTTGGCCCACAAGGCGGCTATCTATGCCCTGGCGGTCAGTGAAGCCAATGCCAAGATGTTTAAAATCGTCGCCTGCCCGACGGCCGGTTCCTGCGGCATCGTTCCGGCGGTCATGATGGCTGCCGCTGAGACCCTCGACGTATCGCGCGAAGCCATGGTAAATGCCTTGTTTATCGCGTCGGGTATCGGCGCCGTCGTCTCTCATAATGCGACTGTTGCCGGCGCCGTCGGCGGCTGTCAGGCTGAATGCGGTACGGCAGCAGGCATGGCCGCTGCGGCCGTGACCTCGATGGCCGGCGGCAGCAACGACATGATTTTACAGGCCTTCGCCCTCTGCTTGAAAAATACCTTGGGCCTGGCCTGTGACCCCGTTGCCGGGCTCGTAGAGGTTCCCTGCGTCAAGCGAAATGCCGTCTTTGCCGTGGAAGCCCTGGCGGCTGCTGAAATGGCCTTGGCCGGTATCAAGAGCGTCATTCCTCCGGATGAAGTCATTTCGGCGATGGCTGAAATCGGCCGGATCATGCCGGTGGCCTTAAAAGAAACGTCCGACGGCGGCCTGGCTCGGACGGAAACGGGAAAAGCTATTGCGGCCCGGCTGGAAAAGGCCATGGAAGCATAAAAAAGAGTGTTGGCAGGGATTTTTGGGCAATGAAAAAAGACTGCCCATACGGCAGTCTTTCCGGCCCTCCCTGTACTACTCCTTTTCCCTGATATCTGCTCGGTTTTGTGCAAGTGCCGGCTGTCCCTCGAGACGGCGGTAAATCATACGGCATAGGCTGGCAGAAATGGGAGCATCCTTAGGCTGACAGGTAAATTCAACGATCAATTCAGCTTCGAAACGATTCAGTTCTACCCAGCGTACCTTCAATGTAAGTCATCCCTTTGCGGTTAATATAGTTCGGTTCGTTACTTCCTATTTTACTATACCGTCCAGCCTTTTACAAGACAGTTTGCGTCCCTCTGAGTTGACAATTTTGAGGTTTATTGCTATGATATATGCCGTCAATTGAACAGGCGATACGGTCCGCAGGGAATCTCTCCGACAAGGAGACTGGCGACTCTGAAACGGTTATCGTCATAATCGTGAAAGAGGGGCTTCGCATTTGCGGGGCCCCTTTTTTGGTTGCCAAAAGACGGAATATTTATGTTATAATGAAGTTGAGTATAACGCAAAGGGGGGAGATTCCATGAATACCTTACCGTTACAGACAGCCTGTCGGCCCCGCTTTTTTTCCTTAACGGATACGAAAAAGATCAAAGGGCTGCACCATGAATACGGACAGGCCGTCCAGCAGTATTTCCACCGCCTTTTTCCTCACCGTCGCTGGCAGGTTTTCCGAGATCCCGTCGGCACGCCGCTGGCCATCGATGTAGAAATCTTGTATCCGACGGAGGAAGAGCCTTTTTACCTGCTTCATACCATGGGCATGAGTGCGTCGCCCATGCGCTATCCGTCGGGAGCTTTTTCGGCGAACGAAGGCTATAGTGAACTGTGTCTCATCTTGCCGGCCCGGTGGCCGTTTCGACGAGAGCGGGGACTGTCACTGAACGATAAGGCGGCCTGGCCGATTTGGCTGCTCATGGAATTGGGGCGCTTTCCCCACGTTCACGACGTGTGGATGGGGTATGGCTTTTTATTGCCCAATCGGGAAAAACCGGAGTCTTTTGCTGAGGATACGGCGCTGTCCGGCGTGGTCATCGTTCAGTTTGAAGGACAGCTGGGAGGCGTGAAGATGCCCGATGGGACGACTGTGGAACTTCTCATGCCCATCCTTTTATACAAAGAGGAAATGGACCTGTGCAGCGACATTGGTATCGATAGTTTAGTCGATGCTGTGCTCGATGAATGCGGCGGTTCTTTCCTGCTCAATAAAGATCGGCCGAATATCGCCCTTGAGGACGATTGGGGGCCTTAAAGAAAGGTGGATTGGACGATTTGATTACCAGTACGACGACGCTCGTTCCCGACAGTCCGGCTGCTGCCTATGATGCCTATCGTCAGGCTGCGTCCGCTGTTTTTCTGGCGGGAGCGCAGGGGTTGAAATATAGAAAAGAGCATTATGAGCTGGTCGTTGATTTATCAAAAGCCGGGCTCAGCTACATTGAAGATGAAGGCGATGAAATCGTCATCGGTGCCATGACGCCCTTATGGCAGCTTAAGATTTCTTCGGTCATTCAAAAATTGGCCGGTGGAGCCGTCAGTCGAGCCATCAGTGATATTGCCGATAAGGATGTTCAGCGTTACGGTACCCTTGGCGGCGTCATTTCAGGGAAAGGGGCTTTTTCCGTGCTGCTGCCGATTTTCCTGTCGCTGCACGTCGACGTCCTGCTTCAGGATAAGGGGCGTATGAGTTTGGAAGACTACCTGCAGTGCCCGCCGATGGGAGAATTGGTTACGGGTATTTCCATTGCCCGGGAAGAAGTGTATACTGCTTATAAGGCCTATCGCCGGCTGCCGTCGGACGAACCTTATTTGGTCGGTGCGGCGTCTTTGCGGGATGATTCCTGGCGCATCGTCGTCGGCGGTCGTCCCGGGGCAGCGGCCATTGCCTGGTCAGCCAGTGATGAATTGACGGAAAAGGGCATGGCTGTTAAGGAAAATGTAGCTCATTTAGCCAGTGAAGAATTGGATTTTGGAAATTTCGGAACCTGCTCGGAAGCCGAACGGCGGAGTTTGACGATTGAAATGGTTCGCGGTCTTATTAAAGCGGCTTCGAAGGGATACAGCCGTCATATTGCAAATTAGGCGTATAAAAGGGGGTTCATTCATGTTTAAAGATAATCGTTGGCGGCGTATGCTGCAGCCTGGCATTACGGCCATTGTAGGCGCCGGTGGAAAGACGACGGTATTAGAGCGTCTCGGTACGTATGGCCACGGCGGCCATCTGCCTATGATGGTCAGCAGCATCGTGCCCATGGACAGCACGCGCGTCGACAATGTCGAACCGTTTGACGTCATCTGCACCGAAGATGTAGAAAAGGGCGAGGCTTTTTGTGCTGAACGAATTGCGTCCGGCCACGTTCCGGCTTGGTTTGCCGGCCTTGATGACCAGGACTGCTATATCGGTCTTGATCCTAAGGTCATCGATGAAATCAAGCAGCGCCATCCGGCTTGGTATATCCTCATCGAAGGCGATGCCGGCCGCGATAAATGGCTCAAGGCGCCTCTGGCTGACGATATCCCCCTTCCGGACAGCTGCGATACGGTCATCGGTGTCCTCAATCTGCAAATGTTAGGCAATGTCATCAGTGGTGAAAAAATAGAAGGCGTCGAAACGGCGGCGGCTATCATGGGACGTCCCTGCGGTGCCGTCATTACGCCGGCCATGCTGGCCAAGCTCATCCAGCACCCGCGCGGCTTATTCCGTGGGACGCGCTGTACGCGCATCCTCTTCTGCACAGGCTATAATTCCGTTCAACACCGCATGACCGAAGCCCTCCTCGACGATCTCGAAGACTTCGACCTTACGGCCAGTGTCCTGGCTGACGGCTATCGAGAAACCTGCACGATACGACAGTATATCAATTACGATAATGTAAGAAAGAAACGGATGTAAACGAATGAAACAAAAAGGAAGATTATTTTTTGGTTGTGTTTTGTGTGCTGCCCTGGTTACCCTGGGCTTTCTATTGAATGTCGACCGCGATGAAGTCATTGCTGCGGCGGAAGAAAGTCACGTTCCTCCGGTAAAAGAAGTCTTTTCTTCTAAACCCGACGTGGCCTTTGTCGGCGACGATTTTTCGTTGCCCTCTGTCGATAATGATAAACCGGTTTATGATAAATATACGACTCGCCAGCGCCAGGAAAAAGGCCTGCCGACGACGTACGGTGGGACGCGGGATTATTACTATGGCGACAACGTCGTGTATCTGACCTTTGATGACGGACCGAACGATAAGAATACACCTCGTATCCTGGAAATCCTGAAAAAGGAAAATATAAAGGCTACTTTTTTCCTGACCGGTCAAAATGTCGCTCGCTATCCCGATGTGGTCAAGCAGATCTATCAATCAGGAAATGCCATGGGCCTTCATTCTTATACCCATGATTATAAAAAATTATACCAGTCTCCGACGGCGTACATCGATGAAATGATGCAGACCGAAGAGGCGATTTATAACGTCATCGGCGTCCGGCCGATTATTTCCCGCGCGCCGGGCGGAACGAAAGGTCACTTTACCGATGCTTTCTGGCCGGCCATTGAACAGCTGGGCTACGTTGAAGTCGGTTGGAATGCCTTGACCGGCGATGCCGACGGGACCGGAAAATCTGCCGGCAAAGCCGTTGAGAACATTAAACAGCAGCTCGAACTGCGGCCGTACCTTCACCGCCATCTGGTCATCCTCATGCATGATGCCTCCGGCCACGGTGCAACCGTTGACGCCCTGCCGGCTATCATTAAGCTTTTAAAAGACCGCGGTTATACCTTCCGCGTCGTCACGACAGCCATCCCGCCATCTTGGTAGAGCATGCAAGGTATGTGTATAAAGTATGTAAAATAACGGCTAGTTAAACGATTATCTACAAGGATTCTCATATCTATACAGAGAATCCTTGTTTTTTTAGCCTTGACAACTATCTCGTTGAGGTATACAATGACGACAACGAATTTTTAAATGAGGAGATCATTATGAACATGCCATGCTTACGTCAGGCAATTGAATACGTCTTTACTTATTTTGGCTGGGGCTACCTGTATTTTAGCGCTGGCTATTTTTGGTACAACGAATTCAATATGACCGATGTAGACATGAGGAGACTTCCATCTGTTCCGTTAAAGCCGGCTCTAGCCGGATAAGCAAGGCGCGGATAACAGGCGAGAAATAAAGCTTTTTAGAAGCAGGCTCATGGGAGCCTGCTTTTTTTTATGGAAAGGGAGGAGACACGCCAATGATTATTGTGTTGAAAGCAAATACGACAAAAGAAGAAGTAAAACCATTAATGGACAGTCTGAAAGCCAAGGGAATGCAGATCGATATCAGTAAAGGCACCCGACAGACGGTGATGGGCCTTGTCGGCAATACGGCCGTCATCGATGTGGAACAAGTCCAAAGCTATGAATTCGTTGATAAAGTCATGCGTGTCGAAGTCCCATATAAAAGAGCCAGCCGTGCCTTCCATCCTCAAGATTCGGTTATCCCGATCGGCAATAGCGGCGTGACCATTGGTGGTAAAAAACTGGCCGTCATTGCCGGTCCCTGCTCGATTGAAACGCCGGAACAGATCGAAGGCGTCGCTTGTGACGTAGCTAAATCCGGAGCCGCTGTCCTTCGCGGCGGCGCTTTTAAACCGCGGACGTCGCCGTACTCTTTCCAGGGGCTGGGCAACAAGGGCCTCGATATGCTGAGAAATGCCGGTCGTAAGGCTAAACTTCCGGTCATTACCGAAATCATGTCGGCCGACAAACTGCCGGTATTCCTGGAAGACGGCGTCGATATCATCCAGATCGGGGCCCGCAATATGCAGAACTTCGACCTCCTTCGGGAAGTCGGCAAGACGAGAAAACCGGTCTTATTAAAAAGAGGACTCAGCGCGACCATCGAAGAATGGCTCATGTCCGCGGAATACATCATGGCTGAAGGCAACCGCAACGTCATCCTCTGTGAACGCGGCATTCGGACCTTTGAGACCTACACCCGCAATACGCTGGATTTAAGCGCCGTCCTTGCCGTCAAGCGGCAAAGCCATTTGCCTATCGTCGTCGATCCCAGTCATGCGACAGGGAAACGCTGGATGGTGGCTGATTTAGCCAGAGCGGCCGTGGCTGCTGGTGCTGACGGACTGATGATTGAAGTACACAATAATCCCGACAAGGCGTTGTGTGACGGGGCTCAGTCGATTACGCCGGCCATGTTTACGGATCTGATGGATTCGCTTCGTAAATTAGCGCCCATTGTCGGACGAGAATTATAAGGAAAGCAGGGAGTGTAATGGATACGGAAGCTAGTGGTTTTAATACGAACGAGACGGTGGCCATCATCGGACTGGGCCTCATGGGCGGCTCCTTCGCCCGGGGCCTGCGGCGCATCGGAACGAAGCATATCATCGCTGTCGATACCGATGAAAAGGCCCTTCAAAAAGCCAAGCAGGAAGGGATGGTCGACGAGGTGTATACGACGGGGAGTACAGCTTTGCGGCGGGCCAGGATGATTATTTTCTGTACGGCGACAGCCGTCATGATTCGCTTTTTGGCGGAGCATAAGACTTGCTTTGCTCCCGGGACGATCGTAACCGACGTGGCTGGCATCAAGGGCGATACGGCCGATGCCATTAAGGCGCTGTTACCGGAAGGCGTCGACTTCATTCCCGGTCATCCCATGGCCGGTCGGGAAGGGAAAGGCTATGCCATGGCCAGTGCCGATATTTTTAATAATGCCAATTATATCCTCGTGCCTATGCCGGAGAACAAGGAAAACCACCTTCTGGCCGTTACCAGTATGGCCATGGCCCTTGGCTGTGCCCATGTCGTTCGCGTATCGCCGGAAAAACACGATCGATTCATTGCCTATACCAGCTGCCTGCCCCACGTCTTGGCGACGGCCCTGGTCAACAGCGAATCGATGGATCCGATGACCAAATACTTCGTGGCCGGCAGTTTTCGCGACGGCACCCGCGTAGCCGATATCAATGCCGCCTTGTGGACCAGCCTGTTCTTGGCCAATAAAGAGAACCTCGTACATGAAATCGATTGCTTCCGGAAGGCCTTAACTGATTTTTCGACGATGTTGTCCGATGAAGATGCCGAAGGGATGACCCGATTTTTACAGCAAGCCGCTGCGCGGAGAAGGGACTTAGTTTATGAAACACATTCACGTTGAATTAGGAAAAGATTCGTATGATATTCATATTGAAAATGGACTCCTCGACCGGGCCGGTGATTACATCCGCAGCCTGACCAAGTCAAAGACCTTGGCGGTCATTACCGATTCTCACGTCGACGCCCTCTATGGAAAGCGCCTGGAAAATTCCCTGCAGACGGCAGGCTTTCGGGTCCATCGCTTGGTATTTCCGGCTGGAGAAGAACATAAATGTGCCTCTTCGCTCCTCGACTTATATCAGTCCCTGTCCGATTCGGGGATTACCCGCAGCGACTATGTCATCGCCTTTGGCGGCGGCGTCGTCGGCGACTTAGGAGGCTTTGCGGCAGCGACCTTTTTGCGGGGCATTCCTTTCATCCAGATTCCGACGACCATCATTTCCCAGGTCGACAGCAGCGTCGGCGGGAAGGTCGGCATCGACTTGCCGAGCGGCAAGAACCAGGCCGGTAACTTTTATCAGCCCAAAGGCGTTCTCATCGACCCGACCCTGCTGCAGACGCTGCCGAAACGATTTATCCACGACGGCATGGGGGAAGTCATTAAATACGGCTGCATCCGCGATTTAGAACTCTTCGAACTCCTCGAAGGTCTCGATGATGAAGGGATTTTTGACCACTGGGAAGAAATCATCGAACGTTGCTGTAAGAGTAAAGCCGACCTCGTCGAACGAGACGTCCTCGACATGGGGGAACGCATGATTTTAAACTTCGGCCATACCATTGGCCATGCCATCGAAGGCTGTTACGGTTTTGGCCGTTATACTCACGGCGAAGGCGTCGCTGCTGGCATGTCGATGCTGACCGGCGTCACCGAAGCGATGGGCCTTACGAAAGAGGGTACGACGGCACGGCTGCGCAAGCTCCTTATCCGCTACGGCCTGCCCGTCGACGTCGATGCCTCGGCAGAAGACCTCATCCCCTATATCAGTAATGACAAGAAGATGCGGGGCAATCACATGACGCTCATCATTTTGAAAGAAATCGGCAAGGGAAGACTGCTTCCCCTCGAGGCAGAAGAACTGCCGAAATACATCCGAAAGAAGGTCGCTCCATGAATGTAACCATTAAACCACAGGCCTTGCAAGGGACGGTAGAAGCTCCGTCTTCCAAGAGCATCGGTCATCGCGACCTCATTTGCGCAGCCCTGGCAGACGGTGAGAGCCTGGTCGACAATATCTCCTTATCTCAGGATATCGAAGCGACGTGCCATATCTTGAACGCCCTCGGCGCCAAGATTACACCAGCGCCTTCGGCCCATCCCGGAAGATCGGCGTACCTCGTGCAGGGGGGATTACAGAAACGGCCCGGAACCTTAGCCGTCGACGCCAACGAATCGGGGTCGACCCTGCGATTCCTGGTTCCCGTCGCTGTATTAAGTGGTAACCGCTGTACTTTTTCCGGGCGAGGCCGATTAGCCAAACGGCCGCTGACCCCGTATTACAACCTCTTTGATGAAAAGAGCATTGCCTATGAGACGACCGAAGGCGGCCTACCCCTCACCGTAGAAGGTCGCCTTGAAGCTGGAACCTACGCCCTGCAAGGCGATGTGAGCTCTCAGTTTTTTTCGGGCCTGCTCATGACCTTGCCCCTCCTCGACGGCGATTCGCGCCTTCGCAGCACGACGCCGCTGGAATCGGCGAGCTACGTCGACATGACCATCGATTGCCTGCGCCAGCACGGCGTCGTCATCGATAAAGAATGGGACGGTTCGTACCGCATCGCCGGCAATCAGTCCTACCGGCCGGGAACGTACACCGTCGAAGGGGATTACTCTCAAGCCGCCTTCTGGCTCTCGGCAGGGACCTTGGGCAGGGCCGTCTGCTGCACCGGCCTTCGCCAGCACTCTTCTCAGGGCGATGAAGTCATCGTATCCCTCATCCGCGACATGGGCGGCCAAATCGAGGGCAAGACGGAATTGACGGCCTGCCCGTCGGACCTCGTCGGCCGGGTCATCGACGTCCAGGACTGCCCGGATCTGGTGCCGGTCCTGACCGTACTGGCCTCTTGTGCCAAAGGGATTACCCGCATCGTTCACGCCGGCCGGGTTCGCCTTAAAGAATGTGACCGCCTGCACGCCATGGCCACAGAGCTTAATAAAATCGGCGGCGACGTCGAAGAAGAAGCAGAAGGCCTCATCATTCACGGCGTCGACGGCTTTACCGGCGGCACCGTCAGCGGCTGGAATGACCACCGCATCGCCATGGCCCTGGCCGTGGCCTCCCAGCGCTGCCGTCAGCCCCTGCGTATTGAAGGCGCCGAATGCGTCCGTAAATCTTATCCTGACTTCTGGAAGGATTTCGAGACCTTGGGCGGTATGATTGAAAAGGAGGAAGGATAAGATGAATACCTTTGGACAGACCCTCGGACTTACGATTTTCGGGGAATCCCATGGCGTCTCTATCGGAGCCGTCCTGGACGGACTTCCGGCGGGCGTCGCCATCGACTGGGATGCCGTCAACCAGGAAATGGCCCGGCGGGCACCGGGGAAGAATAAACTGTCGACGACGCGTTCGGAAAAAGATGCCTTTGAAATCCAAAGCGGATTTTTTAACGGTCATACGACGGGGACGCCTTTATGTGCCATGATCCGCAACGGCGACCAGCATTCCCAGGATTACGATCAGCTGCGCCACATCATGCGCCCCGGCCATGCCGATTATTCCGGAAAAATCCGCTATGGCGGCTTCAATGACTACCGTGGCGGCGGTCACTTTTCCGGTCGCTTGACGGCGCCCTTGGTCTTTGCTGGTGCCATCGCCTCCCAGATTCTGGCCAGTCAAGGTGTCGTCATCGGATCCCATATCCTGCACCTGGCCGACGTCACCGACAAGGGCTTTTCGCCTCTCGGGGAATCGACGGCTACCCTGCAGGCCTTAAAAGGGGAAACCCTTCCCGTCCTCGATAAGGAACAGGCGGCGAAGATGGAGGAACGAATCGTGGCTGCGAAAAACGACCTCGATTCCGTCGGCGGCGTCATCGAATGCATGGTCACCGGCCTTCCGGCGGGCCTCGGCGATCCCTTTTTCGATTCTGTCGAAAGCTGTATCAGTCACATGATGTTCTCCGTTCCGGCCGTAAAAGGCATCGAGTTTGGCGACGGTTTTGCTTTGACCGGCCTTCGAGGCTCACAGGCCAACGATGCTTTCTATTACGATGATGGCGTCGTAAAGACCAAGACCAATCACAACGGCGGCATTAACGGCGGCATTACCAACGGCATGCCCCTTATCTTCCGCCTGGCCGTTAAACCGACGTCGTCCATCAGTCAGAGCCAGGATACCATCGATACGGATACGCAGGAAAACTGCCAATTGGTCATCAAAGGGCGCCACGATCCGTGCATCGTCCAACGGGCCGTTCCCGTCGTCGAAGCGGCTGCGGCCTGGGCCATTCTCGACGTCTGGCTGTCGGCGAAAGGGCGGTGTCTGTAATGGAGGATGCAGGGGAGGAGAAGCTGGGTATCGCTTGTTTCGGAAGGCCCGGATCCTATACGGATGAAGCCATGAATCTCTATTTCCATGACCGGGAGTTTGAGGCGGCCTATTACCCTCATTTTGAAGACGTCGTCCAAGCCGTGTCCTCGAGGAAGGTCCGCTACGGCGTCTTGCCCATTGAAAATTCCTCGACGGGCGGCATCACCGATGTCTATGATTTTATCCATCGCTATGACTGCTGTATCGTCGGAGAAAAATACGTCAAGATAGACCATTGCCTGCTCGGATTGCCGGGGACATCCATTGACGAGCTCCGCGAGGTTTACTCCCATATCCAGGGCTTTCATCAGTGTCGGAATTATCTAAAGCGCCATGAAGATTGGCAGCTTCACCCTTATTTCAGCACGTCAGAGAGTGCCGAAAAGGTCCGGGAAATGAAAAATCCCCACATTGGGGCCATTGCCAATCGGACGGCAGCCGGGATGTACGGCCTCGACGTGCTGGCCGAATCGATCAATGACAATAGGCAGAACTATACTCGTTTTTTCATCATTACTTCTGACCGGGAAGAAGTGCCGGGCGCCGATAAAATCACTTTGGTCCTGACGACCCAGCACCGCCCCGGGGCCTTGTATCACGTCTTGGGCTACTTTTTCTACAACGGCATGAATATGACGCACTTGGAGTCGCGGCCCCTTAAAGGCAGGCCCTTTGAATACTTTTTCCATATCGATGTCATGGGAAATCTAAGCGATCCGGCAACGGCTCGGGTGCTTCGCAATCTGGCAGAAAACTGTAACTACTTTAAAATTCTAGGGAATTATGTATCCGACCGAGGAGGGATTTAGATGAAGTTAGGCGTCATCGGAGCCAAGCTGGGCCATACGGCTTCTCCGGCAATCCACGACAAACTGTTTCGCATCTTACAAGTTCAGGACCGATCTCGCTACGGCGTCTTAGAAATGGACCGCAACGACATCCCCAATGAACTGCAGCGCCTTCGCCGTGAAGGTTATACCGGGGCCAATGTCACCATTCCGTATAAACTCGACGTCATGCCTTATTTGACGGATATTTCTCGGGAAGCCCGCATCATCGGCGCCGTCAATACGATTCATTTTACGGACCACGGTACCTTCGGATACAATACAGATTACTGCGGTTTCGGCCGGTCGTTGGCTCATGCCGGCATCTCCGTAAAAGATAAGGACTGTGTCGTCCTCGGGTCCGGCGGAGGGGCCCGGGCCATCATTCAGTATCTCTTCGATTACGGGGCGAAATCCATCGTCGTCGTATCGAGGCATCCCCACTCGAAGTCGGAATTCGAGGCTTTTACGAAACACATCGGGGTCAACATCATCGATTATCATACCTTTGAACTGTCTGGTCGCGGTGATCTCCTGGTCAACTGTACGCCTGTCGGCATGTTTCCCAATATTGACGGCTGTCCCATATCGGAAGGGGCTATCGCCCGATTCCCGGCCGTCGTCGATATCGTGTACAACCCGAAAGATACCTGCATCCTGCAGGCTGCCAAACGCCACGGGGCCAGGACCTTGAACGGCATGTACATGCTCGTCGCTCAGGCCATTGGTTCTGAAGAAATTTGGATGGATCAGGATATTGCATCGAACGTGATTGAACAAATTGCAAGGGAGATGGAACATTATTATGAAAAATAAACAGAACATCATTATCATCGGCATGCCCGGCAGCGGCAAGACGACTTTCGGACAGGCCTTAGCCCAGCGGCTGGGGCGGAAATTTTACGATGCCGACGACGTCATCGTGGCCCAAGAAGGAAAAACGATTCCCGAACTCTTTGCTGTCAGTGAAGACTGCTTCCGCGATGCCGAAGTACGGGCCAGCAAAGCTTTAGCAGCCAAAGAAGGGACGGTCGTCGCCTGCGGCGGCGGCGTCATCAAGCGCTCGGAAAATATTGAGATATTTAAACAGACGGGGATCGTCTTTTTTCTCGATCGTTCTCCCGATGACATCGTCAGCGACGTTGATGTCTCGACGAGACCCCTCTTAAAAGACGGCAAGAAGAAAGTGTACGACCTCTACGACGAACGCATTTCCTTATACCGACAGGCGGCTGACTATCACATTGCCAACGATAGGACGATCGAAGAAGTTCTCGATGATTTTGAAGCCTTGATCGAAAATATTTAATAAATAGAAAACAGCGGTCCCTCATGAATCTGATTCATGAGGGACCGCTGTTTATAGAGGTTGTTGGAAATTTTGTTTACGATACCGCTATTAGTGAAGCGTCCGTAAGATTTGCTGCAGCATGGTGACTTCAATCTGGCCCGGAGCCGATGCTTTTTTGGCAGAGCCAAAGGTCAGGGCTGAGCCGAAGATTTCACCGCTAATACGGCTGACGGCACCGAGTTTACCCATGGACATGGTGATGATCGGTTCATCCGGATACTGCGATTTTACGGCTTCCGTTGCCGACAAAAGGGTCAGGACGTCTTTTGCAGAATTCGGCATGCAGGCCAATTTTGCGACGTCGGCGCCGATCTTTTTCATGCCGATTAAACGTTCGGTGATTTCATCGAAGGACGGCGTCTTGTCGAAGTCATGGTTGCTCATGACGACCGTGACGCTGTGGGCTTTGGCGACGGCCAACGTTTTTTCGATGCTTTCGCGGCTGCGGAAGTATTCGATGTCGACGGCATCGACTTTACCGCTTTCGATGGCGTAGTTGATGAGGTCGAAGTAGTACGCTTCCGGAACGGCTGTTTCACCGCCTTCCTCCTTGGTACGGAAGGTGAACAGGATGGCGCCGTTGGGAAGTTCCCGACGGACAGCGGAAAGTGCTTCGCCGACGGCGTCGAGGGACGTTACGTCCTTTAAGAAGTCGATACGGAGTTCGACGACGTCGTAAATTTTATCTTGGAGATAGCGGCATTCTTGAACGAGTTCGTCGACGGTGTGGCCGACGATGGGAACGCAGATTTTAGGCATTCCGTTATCGAGGTTGACATTGCCAATTTTAACCATATTTAAATCCTCCTATGCAGTGGCTTTTTCTTTCATGACACTATTGTAGCGTACGTAGATGATGCAGGCAATGATGAAGCCTGCCAGAGCGATGGCGGCATCGAGGCCCATGATGCTGTTGATGCCGCTGTCAGCCATATAGCCGGTGATGACGGGAATCGTAAAGGAAGCAATGGAGCCTGTGGTGTAGAAGATACCGGTCATCGTGCCTTTTCCCTTGGGGAACATTTCGGTCATCATGACCAGGCCGAGCTGCATGACGCCGCCAGCAGCCGAAAAGCCGACGATGAACGACAGAATCGGAGCTAACGTGCTCGAAGGCATGAAGTAGAGACCGCTGATGGAAAGGGTAGAAATGAAGGTATAGGCGACGAGCAGGGTAATCGGACGAATCCCTTTCTTGGTGATGATGGCCGTGAAGAAGACGCAGGCCAGGGAGCCGACGGAATAATAACTCATGAGCGAACGGGCAGCCATGTCCGACATCTGAGCAACAGCGGCGCCGTATTTGGTGAGCCACTGGCTGATGAGGTAGAACGTAGCCTGCGAGATATAACCGTAGAGGACGAAGCAAATGCCTTCGAGGTACCACTTGGATTTAGGAATCCAAGAAGCAGCTGCCGTATCCTTGCCTTCTTCCTGTGCTTCTTTTACAGGATTCATAGACGGAAAGCTCAGTTTCATCATGACCGGGATGTTGAGGGCCAAGATAACGGCGGCGACAATGAAGGACCAGCCGTACCAAGCGTGCATAGAAACTAAGATGCCGATGAACAGGGGCAGGAGGAATTGGCCTGCCGAAATGAAGGCTTTCAAGAGAACCGTAACCGTGCTGGCGCTTTCCGGATAGGATTCGATGAGGGCTGGATAGGTCCCGGCATCGAGGAAGGAGTTGGCGATCCCGGCGAGAATGCCGAAGACGCAGGCGACAGCCGATGTCGGACTGAGCAGGATGCCGACGAAGAAGGCAGCGTAGGTAACCATGCCCAAGAGGACAAAGGGCTTGCGGCCGTATTTATCCGATAATTTGCCCGATACGAATAAGACGATGAGGCGGCCGATGCCGAGCATAGAAATGACCCAGGCGACGTCGGCAATGCTGCCCCAGCGAGCTGCCAGGGCATCCATATTTTGGGCGAGTACGATGACGCCAATGCCGTGTACAAAGTAGTTCAGATACAGGCTAAGGCATAAGGGGCGATAGGAATGTGTCTGTTCCATGAATAGATGTCTCCTTTACCTGATGATTAGAAAAGAACGTCTTTAATGAAGTCTACCGGCATTTCTTTGCCTGTCCAAAGTTTGAAGGCAGCGGCGCCCTGATAAAGCATCATGCCCAGGCCGTTGAAGTTTTTGCAGCCGACTTCGTCGCACCATCTCATCAATTTCGTCTGACGCGGAGCATAGACCGTATCCATGACGACCAGATCCGGGCGGAGGTAGGATTTATCCGGAAGAGCGACGACGTCTTCGAGGGGTTTCATGCCGCACGAAGAGCTGTCGATGAGGATGTCGGCGCTGTCCAATTCTTCTTTCAATTTCGCATGGTCTTCGAGGTGGTAAATGTTGACGATGCAGTCCGTCCGTTCGCGGAGTTTTTTGACCGTTTCTTCGCCGCGGGCAAAGAATTCATCGTCGAGGTTGAAAATCGTCAGTTCACGAACGCCGTCGAGGGCTGCCTGAACCTGGATAGCCGTTGCAGCGCCGCCGGCACCGATGACGACCATTTTTTTGCCGACGTATTCAACGCCTTCATCTTTGAGGGCCTGCATAGCGCCGATACCGTCGGTGATGGTACCGGTCAGGACGCCGTTATCGTTGACGACGGTATTGCAGGCACCGATGATCTGTGAAGCCGGCGACAATTTGTCGAGGTACTTCGTGATCGGTCCCTTGTTGGGCATGGAAACGTTCCAGCCGCGGACTTTCATGGCACGAAGGCCTTTTACCGTATCTTCCAGCGTCGAGTTGTCGACTTCAAAGCAGACATAGACATAATCGAGGCCCAATTTTTTGAAAGCTTCATTATGCATTGTCGGCGACATGCTGTGGCGAATCGGATAAGCGATGAGACCGATTAATTCCGTATGACCTGTAACTCGTTCTGTAACTGCAATTTTACCCATGATAAAAATCCTCCTGTTGTTTATAGATAATGGAATAAGGTATTTAAAACACATGTGTTTATTTTCACATGTAGTTGTATAAAAAGATAAGCAGCAGGATACTGTCACTTGAAAAGGCGGCAGTATCCTGTTTTTCTGCTCATTTAATCATCAAAACCACCGATCATGTCGATCGTAGCGACGATGTCGCGGCCGAGTTCCGTGCCGTGAATAATTTGGCCCGTCTTACGGCTGTTGCCGAAGTTGCAGAAAGGAATTCCCTGTTCTTTGGCATAGGTTTCAAAGGGATTGTCCGCCGGGATGTCGGGAACGAGGCCCATGCAGATGAAACCATAATCGAAGGGGTACTCGGCAGATTCACCGTTGTGGGATGCGATGAATTTATCCGGGCAAACCTTTTCTAACGCCGTGCTGAGGTGCATGTCGACGGGGTGTTTTTCTAAGAGTTCTTTGAATGTCGACTTGGAAACGATATCGGCGTCTTTCCCGAAGGAAGGCATCATTTCGATCATCGTGACTTCAGCTTTTCGCAGGGTAAAGAATTCCATGACGTCCAGACCGACGGCACCACAGCCGATGACGACGACTTTTTTGCCTTCTGCATTGGCTTCGTAGTAAGGAATGTTGTCCATGAAGCCATAGATGGAACGGATGTTGGAACCTTCGGCATCGGTCAGTTCACGAAGTCCTTCGATAGGCGGAAGCATCGGACGAGAGCCTGTTGCGGCATAGAGGATATCCGGCTTTAATTCTGCCAGGAGTTCTTTCGTTGCCGTCGTGTTCAAGCGAATCGTAAGGTTCGGCAGTTTGGCTGCGCGGTGTTCGAGGTAAGCCGGGAAATCTTCGATACGGCTCTTTTCCGGGAACAAGGCAATCTTACGGGTCAAGCCGCCCAGTTTATCTTCTCGTTCGAGAAGGGTGACCCGACAGCCGACTTCTGCTGCCGAGCAAGCTGCTTCTAAACCAGACGTACCGCCGCCAATGACGACAACGTGAATGTCGCGGGTGACCTGCTGTTTCTTATACTGATCGCCGCCGGTGACGTCGGGATTGACGGTGCAACGGATGGGCTGTGATTTTGAAATGCGGTGATCGGCACAGCCGATGTTGCAGGAAATACACTGACGGATACAGTCCGTACGGCCGTATTGCGCTTTGCGAGCCCAGTCGGGATCGGCGATGAGGCCGCGGCCGATAGCGATGAAGTCGGTCTTGCCTTCAGCGATGACCTGGTCGGCAATCTGCGGATTGCGGATGTTGCCGGAGGCGATGACTGGTTTGTTGAATTTCTTTTTAACGGCTTCGGCCAAGTAGACACGCCAAGCATCGGGCATGTCGCATTTGTCAATCTGGTACTGGATGGAATCGTTGACGGCAGCCGAGACGTTGATAATGTCGACTTCCGGTTCGATGTATTCGAGGAGTTTCAGCGTATCTTCTAAGGTGTTGCCACCTTCGATGAATTCATCGGCCGAAATACGGAAGGAAATGGGAACCCAAGGACCGACAGCTTTGCGGACGGCTTCGACGACGAGACGGGCAAAGCGGGCGCGGTTTTCATAGGAACCGCCGAATTCATCGGTACGTTTATTATACAGAGGAGATAAGAACTGGTCCAGCAGATACGAATGGCCACCGTGGATTTCTACCATGTCGAAGCCGGCCTGAATGGCGTGCTGAGCGGCGATGGCATATTTCTGGACAATGTTGAGAATTTCACATTTGTCGAGTGGACGCGGTGCCGGGTTGCCTTCTTTTGAAGGAATCGACGAGGACGATACCGACTGGAGTCCATTCAGCCGTTCCGGGTAGGCCGAAGCGCCGGCATGATTGAGCTGGATCGATGCCAAAGCACCGTATTTGTGAATCCGTTCGGTCAATTCATAGAGGCCGGGGATGAACTGCTTCTTGTCGATGCGCAGCTGTTTCGTCCCGTTGGTTGCTAAGGGATAGTCGATACAGGCGTTTTCGACGGTGATCAAGGCCGTGCCGCCGCGGGCGCGAAGACCGTAGTAATTCTTCATTTCTTCCGATACTTCGCCGGTGAATGTAGCGAGGTTAGAACCCATCGGGGGCATGATGACGCGGTTGCGGAAGGTGGTCCGCTTGACCGTGAAGGGTTCAAAAATATGTGGATACTGCTGGCTCATAAAGAGAGACCCTCCTTCTATATAGGACTGAAATCTATGTGAAACATAGAACTATATTTTTGATACGCCCTTATTATACGAACAAAATACTGATAACACAATTTCTTAAAATACGGAGAAACAATTCAAAAAAGCTATTGAAAATGATATAATAAGCCTAGGATATGTCGAGAAAAGGAGGTCAAAACAAAAAGAAATATCCTTGAAAAGAATGTAATTTCGGCATAACTATGCGACTATACAGGATTCGATGCGGCTTTTTACAAACGTTATGATTTATAAACGATTGCATCTTATTGATAGAAAATGAGATGAGAGTGATAAATAATAAGCTATCGATCTATTGGCTTTTGCCACGTGATTTGAGCAAAAGGTATACGTAAGGAGTGTATTATGAACTTAAAGCAACTTCAATATTTTTTGAAACTAGCTGAAACCGAGCATTATCGAAAGGCGGCAGAAGCCTTGTTCATTACCGAGCCGAGTCTTAACCGTGCCGTTCGGGAAATGGAAAAAGAGCTGGGAATCCAGCTCTTTGAGAAACGGGGACGAAATATTTATTTGAATAAGTATGGCCATCTTTTTTTGCCTTATGTGAAACGGTCCCTGCAGGAGCTAGAACGCGGTGTTGACTTGATGAAAGCCTATACGCGTCCCGATCAGGGCAAGATCACCTTGGGGTTTATCTATACCATGGGATACACTTTGGTGCCGGAGATGATCACCCAGTTTCAGGCCGCTGAAGGCAACGACCGCATTACCTTTGACTTTCACCAAGGGACGACAGCGGCTTTGATAAAGGAGTTAAAAGAAGAGAAAATCGACGCGGCCCTCTGCTCGTCTGTTGAGAATGAACCGGACGTTCTCTTTTATCCTGTTGCCGAAGAAGAACTGGTCGTCGCCGTCCCTAAGGGACACCCCTTGAGCAACCGCGGCTCCGTCTCCTTAAAGGAACTTGAACCGTACCCCATCATTGCCTTCGATAAGAGCAGTGGTTTAAACGAGATGATCAATAAGCTCCTCGAACAGGCTCAGGTTCACTTGAAGACGGCCTGCCATGTAGAAGAAGACAACGCCATGGCCGGCTTTGTTGCGGCCGGCTATGGCGTTGCCATTTTACCTGATTTTTATACACTTCAATACTATAATCTCGATCGGATTCCCATTGCCGATTCCTTTGAACGCCGCTATCTGTTTTTGGCGCTCCTTCGTCAATCCCAAGTATTGCCGGTGGTAGAACGATTCCGGAATTTCCTCTTGTCCCGATGGCAAAGGGGTTCCTTATAAGTTATTCTTCGATGCGGTGAAGATCGCCGACGATAAAGATGAAAGAGAAGACGCCGATGGCGGCGATGCAGCCGACAAAAATCATGGCACCTACGAAAGAGCCTGTGGCTTGGACGATAACGCCGATGGCAATGGGGGTGATGATGCCGGCTAAGTTGCCGATGAAGTTGAAGACGCCGCCGGCAAGACCGACGGAATGAGCCGGAGCGACGTCGCCGACGGTACTCCAAACGATGGCGGCCATGCCTTGACCTAAAAAGGCTAAGGCCATGACGGCGATGATGGCGTTCAGGGAATCGAAGTAGTTGGCTGCCATAATGGTCATCGAACAGAGGAGACCACAGATGATGGGCAGCTTACGGGCTTTGGAAAGGGAACTGCCGCGGCGCAGCATCAAGTCGGACCAATAGCCGCCGAGGAGGACGCCGATTAAGGCGCCGACATAGGGGATGATGGCGTAGATGCCGGCCTTTAATAAGGGAAGATTTTTGGACATGACCAGATACGTCGGAAACCAGGTCAGGAAGAAAAACATCGTACTCGTATTTGCGAATTGACCTAAGTAAATGCCTAACAGTTGGCGATGTTTAAATAATTCTGCAATTTGAGACCAGGTGATCTTTTGTTTTTCCGCTGTTTGGCCACCTAAGCCGCCTCCTTGGCGGATGTAGTCCAGTTCGGCTTGGTTGGCACCAGATTCGGGACCGGGTTCACGGTAGAGAAAGAACCAAAAGAGGCTGGCGACGATGCCGATAAAGCCGGTGATATAGAAAATTTCCCGCCAACCGTAGGTTTCTAAAATCCAAAATAAAACAGGCGTTAAAAATGCCAGTCCGATGAATTCGCCGGCCGTGTAGATGGACGTGGCAGTCGCCCTTTCGTGAGACGGGAACCAGGCGGCAACGACGCGGCTGTTGGTAGGAAAGGCGGGAGCTTCGGCGGCCCCGATAGCCATTCGGATGCCGAAGAGGGAAGCGAAGGACTTCCCAAGGCCCATGAACATTGTGAATAAGGACCATAGGAATAAGGAGGCCGTATAGACGATACGAGAACCGAAGCGTTCGATGAACCAGCCGCCGGGGATCTGCATCAGTCCGTAGGACCAGGAAAAGGCTGAAAATAAGAGTCCCATCGTGGCTGCGCTGAATCCGAGTTCGTCACTCATACTGGAGGCGGCAACGGCCATGTTGGTCCGGTCCAGGTAGTTGATGGCCGTGAGGATAAATAAGAGAAACAGCATAAACCACCGCTTCTTCGTTTTCTTAGCACTTGAACGAATCATATGTTCATCTTCCTTTCCTGACTTGTTCTAATATTCACATGCAATGATAGCTTTATAATATGGATGAATAATTTTATTGTAACTAAGATTATAGATAGATACTATTACCTATTTCGCATAAATCGATACGTATTTTTTATTGATCTTTTAAAAGCATTTCTCTCTGTGGCGATGGATCGTTATAATTTGCATCCAAAAAAAACAGGTATACGAAGGATTACGCTTCGCATACCTGTTTTTTTGAATCTCTTTATTTTTCATCCATAATGGCTTCGGGACCGCGGTCACCGGTACGAATACGGACGGCGTCTGATAAGGGGTAGATGAAAATCTTGCCATCACCGGGACGGCCTGTTTGGCAGACCTTTTCGGCGACTTCGACGACCTGATCGACGGGGACTTCGCAGACGACGGTTTCTACCTTGATGCCCGGCAGCAAATTGATGTTGTATCGCTGGCCGCGATAGACTTCGACGTAGCCCTTTTGGAGGCCGCAGCCAAAGACCTGGCTGACAGTCATGCCCATGACGCCGATCTTGTTCAGGGCTTCCTTCAATTCTTCCAGTTTACTGGGACGGGTAATGATTTCTATTTTGGTAAGTGTATGTTCTTCCATCTCGATCACCTCTATATCGTGTGACTGTTCATGTCGGTTTGATGGATGACGGCAGCATGGTTCAAGGCCGTATTTTCTAAGGGTAAGGCTGCCGTTTCTTCAAGGGGACTGCCGGCAGTGATGGCGTAATTGTACCCCTGTTCGCCGTGTTCTCCAATGTCGAGTCCGGTGATTTCTTCGTCCCTATCGGTGCGGACCGTCATGAACAGGCTGATGACTTTAAAGATGATGAAGGTACCGACGATGGCCAGCATATAGGCGACGGCCGTAGAAATGAGCTGAGCGACGAGGAGGTGGCTGCTGCCGTAGAAGAGGCCGTTGGCACCGGCGGGATTGACGTCGGTCGTCGCCCAGAGGCCGGTGGCGATGGATCCCCAGGTACCGCCGATGCCGTGAATCCCGAAGGCGTCGAGAGAATCGTCATAGCCGATCTTGGTCTTGACGACGGCGACGGCGACGTAGCAGATGACACCGCCGATGGCGCCGATGAGAAGGGCCGGAAGGGGTGTGACGAAGCCTGCTGCCGGGGTAATGGCGACTAAGCCTGCAATACAGCCGGAAGCGGCTCCGAGGATAGTCGGTTTGCCTTGAACCTTCCATTCTACGACGACCCAGGAGACGGTGGCGGCGGCAGCGGCGGCCTGAGAGGCGATAAAGGCACTGGCAGCCAGTTCATTGGCGCCGAGAGCGCTGCCGGCGTTGAAACCGAACCAGCCAAACCAAAGCAGGGCGGCGCCGAGGACGGTCATGGGAAGATTATGAGGGACCATGGGACTCTTTCCGTATCCGTAGCGACGGCCTAAGAGGACGCAGAGGGTCAGACCGGAAACGCCAGATAGGATATGAATGACCAGGCCGCCGGCAAAGTCGAGGGCGCCGAGCTTGGCCAAGAAGCCGCCGCCCCAGACCCAGTGGGCCATGGGATTATAAATAAAGAGCGCCCAAATAAGGATGAAGGTGACAAAGGCATGAAACTTCATGCGTTCGGCAAAGGCGCCGGTAATCAGGGCCGGCGTGATGACGGCAAACATGCACTGGAAGGCGACGAAGGCCAGTTCCGGAATCGTTCCGTTGTCGAGGACGGCCATGCCGACACCGGTAAGGCCTATTTTATCAAGAGACCCGATGAAACCGTGAATGTCGGTACCGAAGGTCATGGCATAGCCGATGAGAATCCATTCGACGGAAATCATGGCGACGATGAAGAAGCTCTGCATAATCGTTGCCAATACGTTTTTATTGCGGACCATGCCGCCGTAGAAGAAGCCCAGTCCCGGTGTCATGAGAAATACCAAGGCCGCACTGATGAGCACCCAGGCGGTATCGCCTGGATCTATCGTTCCCGGGGAAGACGCAAAAACGGAAGGCGCTGCTGCGAAAAGACAAGGCAGCAGGACCGATAAACGAGATCCTAATTGTTTCATATTCGTAGCCTCCTGACCCATAAAAAAAGATGCCTGTCCTGATAGATACTATCAAGAGAGACATCATTGTCTATCGTTCGATTGTGATTATCCTCAGAATATGAAAAGCCCAAGGGATAGAAAGACTATCACCTTGGGCTTCATTGCCGGCGTCTATTCTGTTGATGAATTTATTATAAAAGCAAAACGTTAAGTTGTCAACAGAATGGAGGTAATTTATTTTACAAAACTCATAATTTACCTAAAATATATAATATTATAATGGGAATCATCCTAAACAAATAAAATATGGCCCAGGAAAATATAAAAGGTCAGTGATATGGCGCTGAGGGCCGTCGTGTTCATGACAATCTGTGTCGCATAGTCGGGATTGTTGTCGAATTCGATGGCAAACAAGGCTGTATTGACGGCTGTCGGAATGGCGCAATAAATGAGAAAGACCGTCGCACTGACGGCTGTAAACGTGCCCGGGCGAAAGGCGTTGGCTCCGTAAATCATGGCCAGCCCCAATAAGGGGAGAAGGGTCATCTTTAGGATGCTGACGATCCAGACGTCCTTATCGAGCCAGTGGATCTTCGTCTGTGACAGCTGGGCACCGATGCTGACCATGGCCAAGGGGAGAAGGGCTTTGCTGGCCATGCCCATGATGGGCCATAAGAAGAAGTTTTCTGCATCCCAGCCCACGTTTCGGGCTAACAGGGAAGCGGCTAAGACGTACAGTAAGGGCATGCGAAGCATGACGGCCAAGGTGTCCCTCGCCGCTAATTTGCCGCGGCCGGCCTGATAGAGACCAAGGGTATTGAGGGCGACGCTTTGAATCATAAAGATGATGATTTGTACGACCATGGCTTCGGCAAGGTAGGGTGTCTGCCCGTTTACGACGAAGGGATCGTGAGAAAAGACGAGGATAATCAAGGCGACGCCGAGATTGCCAGTATTATTGAACATAAAGGCGTTGCGGCATGATTCCAGCATGGCGGCATCATAGTGACGGATACGGCCGACGATATTGGCGATGACGAAACAGAGCACCATGAAGATGGCGATGGCCGCGATGATATTAACGCTTGTTTCGGGAAACTGGGTCGTATAGATATTGGTAAAAAGGAAGCTGGGAATGACCAAGTAGAACATCAGTTTCGATAAGGTTTTTACGTCGAGATGGAATTTCTTATCGAGAAAATATCCTAAGAGGACGAGGGCGAAAATCGGAAGCATCGTATGTTCAATGATGAACCAGAAGACCATGAGTCATATCACTCCTTATTATATGGATACTCCCTCATTATACTATGGATATGCAATTATACAATGCCACTCAATAGCTTTCGAAGTAATAGACGATGTGCAGCAAGGTTTCGCACATATATTTCAAGGCGTTGCTGTCCCAGTGGAAGTCCGGAGAGTGGCCGCTGACCGGGGCGTCACCGTAGACGCCGACGTAATAAAAGGAACTGGGGACGGCTTCGCTGAAATAGGCAAAGTCTTCGGATCCGGCGCCGCGCTTCAAGGCTATTAATTTGACTCGATCGGCACAATGCTGCTGCAGAATCTGGGTGACTTTGTCGGTTACACCGTCGTCATTGACGCAGACCGGTGAGAAGGGGACGACGTCTAAATCGAAGAAACCGCCATAAGTCGTGGTCACATTTTTTAAAATCTGTTCCAAGGCGTCGAGGATGATGCGCCGTTTTTCTTCGTGATACGTCCGCAGCGTTCCTTTTAACACGGCTGTTTCGGGGATGACGTTGGGATTATGCCCAGCTTGGAATTGGCCGAAGGTCAGGACGATGCCATCGCCGTCGGCATAGCGGTTGTAGACGAAGTTTTGGATCAATTGGATGATATCGACGCCCATCTGGATCGGGCTGATGCAGGCTGAAGGCTGGGATCCGTGACCGCCTCGGCCGTGGAGGGTGATAGTGAAATCATCGCAAGAGGAGGCGATTTCGCCGCGGCCGATCCCGACGTAGCCCTTGGGGAGGCTGCCAGCGACATGAAGTCCCAGGGCGTAATCAACGGGCGGCAGGTTGAGGATGCCAGCGTCGATCATGCGGGCTGCGCCGCCGTTTCCCTCTTCGGCCGGCTGAAAGGCCAGGCGAATGGTGCCGCGCAGGCAGTCCTTGTGCTTATTGAGAATCTTGGCGACGCCCAATAAGTTGGCTGCATGGCCGTCGTGGCCGCAGGCGTGCATGACCCCTTCGACGAGGGATGAATAAGGGCAGTCATAATTTTCGGTCAGCGGCAGGGCATCGATATCGGCTCGTAAGAGGACGACCGGACCGGGAAGGGCCCCGTGTATCAGGCCTGTTACCCCGGTGCCGGCGATGATTCGCACGTCTTCAATCCCCATCAGGGATAATTCTTGGAAAATGGTCTTGCAGGTATCAAATTCTTTTTCGCTCAATTCCGGATGGGCATGGAAATATTCTCTCATTTCCATCATATAAGGCAAGGTTTTGCGTACTGCTTCGTGAATATTGAATGTCGGTCTATAGCTGTCGTTCATAAGCCGCTCCTCCTTCCGGTTTTCTATATATATGTATATAATTCTATAATAAAGCTTGAAATCCTGCCATTGGGGCCGATTTTTTGGCTCATTCTGTTTCGAAGGGTCTCTTTATATATATTATATATATCCTTATTATACGAAACAACCGACTCCTGTGGTATAATTTTCACAGTGAGTCAGAAAGGAATGTGAGCATATGCATGGTGATACACGGTTGGAAGCGGTTCTTCGCGTTTTGAACCATTGGCCTCGATTTCGGCTGCAGCTTTTTTTGGAAGGCATCTTAGTCGGTTTGTTGTCGGGAACGGTCATCAGCTTTTTTCGCTGGGGACTCGAAACAGGATCTGTTTGGCGCCAGTGGTTTTATGCCAACGTCTTGAGTGGTGGCAGCCTCGTTGTAAATGGCTTATGGTTTGCCCTGTTACTGGCGGCAGCCCTTATTCTATGGCTTCTCGGTCGTTATGAGCCGCAGGCCGGCGGCAGCGGGATACCTCAGATCAAAGGGGTCATCTTGGGGGCCATTCGCCTCCGCTGGTTTCGCGTCCTTTGGGTCAAGTTAGTCGGTGGGATACTCGGCATCGGATTAGGCTTATCCTTAGGTCGGGAAGGGCCGTCGATTCAGATCGGTGCCGTCGCGGCTCAAGGGATGAGTCGTCTGTTCGGACGGACGCGGATGGAGGAGCGATACCTTATCACAGCCGGGGCCAGTGCCGGGTTAGCGGCGGCATTTAACGCGCCCCTGGCAGGCGTCATGTTTGCCTTGGAAGAGCTGCACCGCAATTTTTCCGGTGTCGTCCTGGCACCGGCCATGGCAGCGGCTTTGATGGCGACCATGGTCAGTCGTTACCTTTTTGGACGGGAACCGGTTTTTCATTTCGGCATCTTGCCGCACTTTCCTCTGCGGTATATGTGGCTGGCCGTAATTTTGGGAATCATTGTCGGAATTGCCGGGGTGATTTTTAATAAAGGATTGCTAAATATACATTATTTCTATGAGCTTCCGGTATTTCGCAATCGCTATATGCCCATCGCCTTTGCCATGAGCATGGCCGGCGTCTTAGGCTATGTTTTTCCCGACGTCCTAGGCGGTGGCAATGAGCTGGTTAACGCTTTGTACACCCTGCCGCTGTCCCTTCAGCTGTTTGCCCTCTTGTTGGTCGGAAAATTTCTCTTCACTCTTATCAGTTACGGCTGCGGCGTTCCTGGCGGCTTCTTTTTGCCCATGCTGGTACTAGGGGCGCTGACTGGCGGCATGGTGGGAATTATTTTCATTCAGATGGGCCTTATTTCATCGTATTATCTATCGAATATCGTCGTCCTTTCCATGGCCGCTTTTTTTGCCGCTTCCGTTCAATCTCCGGTTACGGGGACCATCCTCATTATGGAAATGACCGGTTCCTATGAACACCTGTTGGCTTTGTGTACGGTCTCTTTGGTAGCCCTCGTCGTGGCCCAGCTCTTTCGGGGCGAACCGATTTATGAAGTACTGCTCCAGCGCAGTCTGGCCAAGCATAAACCTGCCTTATCGTCGAGTGAACGGCGAAACCTCTTAGAATTGACCGTCGTCAGTGGAAGTCAGGCTGACGGCAAGTATATCGGACGCATTGCCTGGCCCTCTCATACGGCCATCGTTGACGTAAAACGCGGCAGTGGCGACATCATCCCTGATGATGAGACTTGTCTTCGAGCGGGAGACTACCTCTATGTACTGACCGACTCCATTGAAGGGGCCGAAGCGATAAGAAATATTGTGGAGAGAACAGGCGACGAGAACATGTAAAATTGTATAATAATTATAGAAAAATAAGACTAGGTGCTAAAAAATATCTGTCATACTTGAGTATTAAGGCATATATGATGTTTCGAAAGTAATCAGAACAGAGAATAAAACAATCAAAAAGTAGGTTTAACTATCCATTTTTTTGACTTATGGTGATGAGTTTGCTATAATTCAGGACGTACTTGAGATTGTATTCATTCGAAGAGGTGGTTTTTTGCGAAATCGTATTTTGAAACATCGTATGTTAATCTTAGTGACAATGATCTTTGTATTTGCATTTTCGTCTTTGGCTTGTGCAAGTGTACAAATGGGAATGAAGGGCTCTCTTGTTCAGAGCGTTCAATATATGCTTCAAGATGCGGGCTACTTGTCCGGTAGTGCAGATGGTGATTTTGGTGCTCAGACGCAGCAGGCTGTCGTACAATTCCAGACAGACCATGGTCTGTCTGCCGACGGTATCGTCGGCTCGCAGACGATGGAAGCGCTCTCTGAAGCCAGTGGCCGTCCGGTTCCGGAAGAAGCTGCGTCGGCGACGGAAGGTCATCAGCGTCGGTTGGTTATGGAAGCTACGGCTTATACGGCTCAAGATGGCGGTGGCAGCGGTTATACGGCTACCGGCCAGTATCTCCAGCGTGGGATGGTTGCCGTTGACCCGTCGGTTATTCCCCTTGGCTCACAGCTTTACATCGAAGGTTACGGCTATGCCGTGGCTGCCGATACCGGTGGAGCTATCGTAGGTGACCGTATTGACTTGGCTATGGACTCCACGAGTGAAGCCCTCAATTTTGGCCGTCAAGACGTCGTCGTTTATGTATTAGGTTAATCTCAAGTTGATGCTAGGATATCAATTAGCTGAAAAGGGGCTGTTGTACAGTAAGTTGTGCAACAGCCTTTTTTTTCGCCCCGTTTTGTGGTATCCTTAAAAGGATTTATATAGTGATGTAATTCAGGGAGGCTATTGCTGAATGAAAAATACTATTGCACTTATCCTCGCTGCCGGCAAAGGGACTCGGATGAAATCGAAGCTCCCCAAGGTTTTGCACAAAGTCGGCGGCGTTCCGATGGTGGAACAGGTGCTTCGGGCTGTTAAGACAGCCGGAACGACGCGCCAAATTGTTGTTGTCGGTTTTGGCGGGGAAACGGTCCGCGATTACCTCGGTGATCAGGCCGAAACGGTCGTACAGCAGGAACAGCTCGGTACGGGTCATGCCGTACTTCAGGCAGAACCGCTGTTAAACGGCGTTTCCGGTACCCTTTTAGTCACTTGCGGTGATACGCCGCTGGTAACGACAGAGACCTTTACGGCCCTCGTCGACTGCCATGAAAAAAGCGGTGCTGCGGCAACGGTACTGACGGCGCATATGCCGGATCCTACGGGGTATGGCCGTGTCATCCGCGATGATAAAGGGCAGGTCGTCAAAATTGTCGAACAGAAAGACGGCACGCCGGAAGAACTCCTTGTCGACGAAGTAAACGCCGGCATTTACTGCTTTGATATGCCCCTTTTGTGGGATATGCTGCATAACGTTACCAATGACAATGCCCAGGGCGAGTATTATCTGACCGATATCATCGGCATGCTCGTATCGTCGGGCCACATTGTCAGCGCCTTTGCGGCACCGTCTTATGACGAAACGCTGGGCGTCAATTCCCGCCAGCAAATGGCCGAAGCCGAACAGATTTTGCGCCGTCGCAAGCTTCAGCAGCTCATGGCTGACGGCGTTTCGATCATCGATCCCAATAATACCTATGTCGATACGACCGTTACCATCGGCCGCGATACGGTACTTTATCCGGGGACGATCCTCGAGGGCCATACGGTCATCGGCGAAGACTGCCACATCGGACCCTATGTCCGCATGACCAATGTACAGATGGGCGACGATGACCATGTCCAATTCATGTACGCCCACGACTGCCAGATCAAAAATGGCTGTGAAGTCGGACCCTTCGTCCACTTCCGACCCGATACGGTCATCGGCAATCACGTAAAAGTCGGAAATTATATGGAAGTCAAAAACTCGACGATCGGTGACGGCACGAAACTGCCCCATCTCAGCTATATCGGGGACAGCGATGTCGGTCAGAACGTCAATATCGGCTGTGGGACGATTACCGTCAATTACGACGGCAAGATCAAACACCGTACGACCATCGGCGACCATGCCTTTGTCGGCTGCAACAGCAACCTCGTGGCCCCGGTTACGGTCGGTGATTATGCCTATGTCGGTGCCGGATCTACGATTACCAAAGACGTACCGGCAAAATCCTTATCCGTTGCCCGTGCACGGCAGCGCAATATCGAAGGCTGGGTTAAAGACGATACATATAAGAAATAATACTTTCTCCACCTAGCGTTTATCGGTTTTTATATCGAATCATATATTACAATATTCATATCAGGGAGGCTCACTATGAGTTACGAAGACGGGAAAAAGCTGAAGATTTTTACGGGGAACGCCAATCCGGAATTGGCCAAAGAAATTGTTGAGTACCTTGGCTTAGAATTAGGCAAGGCCTTTGTCGGCAAGTTCAATAATGGTGAAATTCAGGTCATGATCGATGAAAGCGTTCGCGGTAAGGATGTATTCGTCATTCAGCCGACCTGCCAACCGGCTAACGATACCCTTATGGAACTGCTGATCATGGCAGATGCCTTGAAACGCGCTTCGGCAAAACACATCACCGCCGTTGTTCCGTACTATGGTTACGCTCGTCAGGACCGCAAGACCCGCGGCCGTGAACCGATTACGTCTAAATTGGTCGCTGATTTAATGACCAGAGCGGGCATTACCCGCGTCGTTACGATGGACCTCCATGCCGGTCAGATCCAGGGCTTCTTTGACATCCCTGTCGATCACCTCGGCTCGGCTTCCATCATTGCTCGGTATATTAACCAGAAAAAAGAAGAAACGGATTTGGGCGACCTCGTCGTCGTATCTCCGGATCTCGGTGGCGTAACCCGTGCCCGTGACTTGGCTGACCGGGTCAGTGCACCTATCGCCATCATTGAAAAACGCCGTCCTCGTCCGGGCGTCGCTGAAGTCATGAATATCATTGGCGACATCAAAGGCAAGACTTGTATCCTCGTCGACGACATCGTCGATACGGCAGGTTCCTTGTGCGGCGGTGCTAAGGCCTTGAAAGAAATGGGAGCTTCCCGCGTCTTTGCTGCCTGCGCTCATGCCGTCCTCACCGATCCGGCTGTCGAACGGATTCAGAAATCGGTCATCTCCGAATTGATCATTACCAATACGATTCCCTTGCCGCCGGAAAAGAAGAGCGACAAGATCAAAGTCCTTTCCGTAGCACCTCTCTTAGGGGAAGCTATCATGCGCATCTTCCATGACGTCTCTGTCAGCCGTCTTTTCGATAAATAAGGAAACTGCACCGTGCATATGATCGTAGGCCTGGGCAATCCGGGCCGCCAATATGAACAATCAAAACATAATACGGGATTCGATGTCATCGATGAACTGGCCAAGCGCTGGGAAGTTACGTCCTGGCAGGAGCGGATGGACGCTCTCGTCGCCCAGGTGACCGTTGACGATGAAAAAATCATCCTGGTCAAGCCCCAGACCTTCATGAATGACAGCGGCCGGGCTGTCGGCCCTTTGATGCGTTGGTATAAGGTAGAGCAGCCTGACGTCTACGTCGCTTATGACGACATGGATCTGGCTGTCGGCCGCCTGCGCATTCGCAAAAACGGTAGTGACGGCGGGCACAATGGCATTAAGAGCCTGTTTGCCAACGGCTGTACCGATTTTACCCGATTCCGCGTCGGCATTGGCCGCCCGCTGCCTCATCACGATGTCATCGACCATGTCTTGACGCCGTTTCCGGAAGAACTTCGCGAAAAGTATCATCAGGGAATCGAAGACGCGGCGACGGCCATTGAAGGCTGCCTGCGCCTCGGTGTCGATAAAGGCATGAACCGCTATAACCCGCGGAAAAAGAAACAATGAGATAAGAGGCTGCCGCGTCTGCGGCAGTCTTTTTTTCTACGTACCTTTCAGGAGGAACCCTATGATTGAGAAACTGCATACGTCGCCGGACGTATACCGTATCCGCGTCGTGTTACCGGATAATCCGCTCCAATATTTAAATGCCTATGTCATCAAGGGCAAGACCGAGAATTTGGTCATCGATACGGGCTTCAATCGTCCGGAATGTCAGGATGCCCTGTGCCGTGGTTTGGAAGAACTGGGCATCGAGTTCCGACACACGTCCCTCTTTTTGACCCATCTCCATGCCGATCACACGGGCCTTGTCGGCCTGTTTGCCAAAGAAGGCTGCCCGATTTACATGCACCCCGTCGACTATCAATACCTCGTCGACTCTGAAGACGGCTCGACCTGGAAGGCGGCCGAAGATAATTTCATGCGTGAAGGGATGCCGCCGGAAGAAATTAAAAGCCAATTTTCCAACCAGGCCCGGACCTTTTCGCCGGATCCGCACTTCCCGATTCAAGCCGTCGGCGATGGGGACGTCCTGCACCTGGCAGATTGTGAACTCACGGTCATCCATACGCCGGGCCATACACCGGGCCTGTGCTGCCTCTATATGCCCTGTGAAGGCCTTTTCTTTACGAGTGACCATATTCTCTTCGATATTACGCCCAACATCCAAGTCTGGTATCATATGAAGCATGCCCTGCGGCGGTACTTGGAAAGTTTGCAAAAAGTGAAGAAACTTCCCGTCCGCCTGGCCCTGCCAGCTCACCGGGAAGGGGATACTGCTATTACCGGCCGCATTGATGAACTCTTGGCTCATCATGACCGACGCCTGCGGGAAGTCCTGCGTTTGGCCGGAGACTATCCTCACAGCACGGCCTATGAAATTGCCCCTCATATGACCTGGTCCATGCGCGGCAAGCCCTGGCATGAATTCCCGCCGACGCAGAAGTGGTTTGCCTTAGGGGAAACCTTGTCTCATATCGAATACCTCATGGATAAGGGCCTTCTCCGATGCACGGAAGAAGGGGGCGTCCGCCGGTATGACGTCGTCCCCGGGATGGACGTCGCTCATCTCGTTGACGGCGTGTAATTAATTATCTTTTGTTTATCGAAACGCACTGCGATATTTCACCTTCGCAGTGCGTTTTTTTACCCTTTTTCGTTTTACGGGCCGTTTTTTTGGCAAGACAGGTGGCCCCTAAAAAGCTCATGTTGTCTAACCTGATGGAGAACGATTTGTGATGAACGCGGCGTAATCCGAGCGGATGAAAAAATTATGGAACTGATTTGTCTTTTTGTAAAGGGCGGCAAAGCCCGTAAATACTGCATAAAATCATACAAACTGGAACTATGTAAGGTCTTCCTTCATTTACTTATATAAAGAATAATAATTCTCCGTTATTGACAAATATGACAATTTGACCTATAATAGTCACATAAGAAAAAGTATTAATTAGGAAGCAAATGCTTATAATTTATTTAGATTATATAGCTTATTTTTATTTTTGATTGAGGGGTACAATCCCCTGGAGGAGGAATTGATATGAAGCATGTTGAATTTTACCGCAATGATGCAGATGGTAAAGTTTTGGTCGTCGTCGGCGCACAGGCACCGGAAGAAGTCATTTATGCAGGCCAAAAATTGACGCATCTCGTCGCTGGCTCTGTTGATGCAGCACAGGAAAAACACGTACCGTGTATCCAGAAGATTGACAACCATTTGGAAGTTCAGGTCGGCTCTGTCATTCATCCGATGGAAGAAAAACACTATATTGAATGGATTGCCCTGGTCGATGATAAAGGCGTAGATATCCGTTATCTCAAACCGGGTGAAGAACCGAAGGCTCATTTCGAAACTGGTGATAATGGCGAAGTTTATGCATACTGCAACCTCCACGGCCTGTGGAAAGAAACTTTCTCCGTTAAAGAAGCTCCGGCCCTTGACAGCGCAATGTGTTCACCGGAATTTGGTGGCTGCGTAATTCACGACGTCTAAGAGAAACAGGAGGAATAACACCATGAAAGTATTTGATTTTACCGTTAAAGATATCCGCGGCGGTGACGTTGCCCTGAGCCAGTACGAAGGCAAATTGCTGCTCATCGTCAACACGGCCAGCAAATGCGGATTTACGCCGCAGTACGACGGCCTGGAAGCCCTTTATAAAAAATATAAAGACAAAGGCTTAGTCATCCTCGGTTTCCCGTGCAATCAGTTCTTGGAACAGGATCCGGAAGATAATAAACATATCGAAGATTTCTGCCGCCTGAACCACGGCGTTACCTTCCCGCTCTTCGCTAAGATCGACGTTCGCGGCGAAAAAGCAGATCCCCTTTACAAATATCTCACCGAAGCAGCTCCCTTCAAAGGTTATGAAACGGATAAAGACAGCGGCCGCCTGATTCAGCAGGTCGTAGCTGAACACTATCCGGACAATGCCGAAGGCAACGGCATTAAATGGAATTTCACGAAATTCCTCGTCAGCCGTGACGGCAGCCAGGTTCAGCGTTTTGAACCGAGCACGACTCCGGAAGAATTAGATCCCATTATCGAAAAGGCTCTCTAATCTCTAAGAATCGAAGCCCTACATTACACTTTGTGTTGTAATGCAGGGCTTCTTTTTTTGTTTGTTGTATTGACTTTTGATGGGAAAACTTTCACAAATTTAAGACAGTCTTGTTTTTCAGAACCTTTACGGATTCTTTTCTTTATAAAATGTAATCGTCGTCACGATGAATCTTTGCTCCTTGAAAAGGCCATGCGACGATTACATAAATATGTATGCGTTTAGACAGAATCGGCATAAGATGAACGTTTTACTGGAAAGCTCTTGCGTAAAATTTTTATAAATAGTACAATGAGGATAACAAATAGTCATCTAGTTAATACCATAGCTACATAGCTTATAGTGATTATTTTGTCCTTGCAATGTAATGGGATGACTCCAATGTGTACACGGATTCTTTCAAGTTACGATGTTTTACAGAAAGGGGAACAGTATTATGACACAGAAAGTTTTTAAGACAATGGATGGCAACGAGGCAGCCGCCCATATCGCCTATGCCTTTACGGAACTGGCATCCATCTTCCCGATCACGCCGTCGTCGCCGATGGCTGAACACGTTGATGAATGGGCTGCTCATGGCCGTAAAAACCTGTTTGGCGCTACCGTACAGGTTCAGGAAATGCAGTCTGAAAAAGGTGCTGTCGGCGCGATGCACGGTGCTTTGAATACCGGTGCCCTCACGACGACTTTCACGTCCTCCCAGGGCATGATGATCATGCTCAGCAATATGTTCAAGATTTCCAGCGAATTGCTGCCGGGCGTTTTCCACGTCGCTTCTCGTACGGTTGCTACCAACGGCTACACGATTTTTGCCGGCCACGACGATGCGATGGCTATGCGCGGCACGGGCATCAGCATGATGTGTGAATCCAGTGTTCAGGAAATCATGGACCTGGCTGCTGTCGTCCATGCGACGGCCATTACCTGTCGTATTCCTATTATCAACTTCTTCGATGGTTTCCGTACGTCTCACGAAATCCAGAAAATCGAAGTTATTCCTTATGAAAAACTCCGTCCGATGCTCGATATGGATGCCGTTCGCGAATTCCGTAAACGCGGCATGAACCCGGACAATCCGGAAGCTATTTCCTTCTGCGAACCGGCTGAAGTCTTTATGCAGCATCGTGAATCTTTGAACAAATTCTATGACCGCGTTCCTGAAGTTGCTGAAGGCTACATGAAGCAGATCAGCGAAATCACGGGCCGTGAATACCACCTCTTCAACTACACTGGCGCTCCCGATGCTGAACTCGTTCTCGTCGCTATGGGTTCCGGCGCACAGACCATTGAAGAAACGGTTAAACTGCTTGTCGAAAAAGGCGAAAAAGTCGGCTGTATCAACGTTCACATGTTCCGTCCCTGGTCGGAAAAACACTTCTTGGCAGCCGTTCCCGATACCGTTAAGAAAATTGCCGTCTTAGACCGTACGAAAGAAACGGGCGCTAACGGCGAACCTCTGTACCACAGCGTAGCTGCTTCCTTCGCGGCTGCTGACGTAGCTCCGAAAGTTTACCACGGCCGTTATGGCATCGCTTCGAAAGAATTCTTACCGGGCGACGTCGTTGCTGCTTTTGACAACTTGAAAGCCTTCGAACCGAAGAACGACTTCACCTTGAGCATCGTCGACGATGTTACCCATAAATCCCTGCCGCGCGTCCAGAACGTCGATACGGCTGGTGAAGGCCTGAAAGCTTGTAAGTTCTGGGGCTTCGGTTCCGACGGTACGGTTGGCGCTAACAAGAGCGCTATCAAGATCATCGGCGATAACACCGATATGTACGCTCAGGCATACTTTGCTTATGACTCGAAAAAATCCGGCGGCGTTACCGTATCGCACCTGCGCTTTGGCGATACGCCGATCAAGATGCCGTACCTCATCAATGACGCAGACTTCATCGCATGTCATCGTCAGTCCTATACGCACGGCTTCGACCTCCTGCGGGGCATCAAGAAGGGCGGTACTTTCCTGCTGAACACCGTATGGAAACCGGAAGAACTCGATGAAAAATTACCGGCTAAAATTAAACGCTCCATCGCCCGCAACGACGTCCAGTTCTACATCATCGACGCCGTCGGCATTGCACAGAAAATCGGTCTTGGCGGCCGCATCAACATGATCATGCAGTCGGCCTTCTTTAAACTGGCTGACGTCATTCCCCTTGACTTGGCTATCTCTAAATTGAAAGAATCCGTTGTCGAATCGTACGGCAAAAAAGGTCAGAACATCGTTGATATGAACAACGAAGCCATTGACCAGGGCTTGTCTGCTATCGTCAAAGTTAATGTTCCGGCCGCTTGGGCTGATGCTGTTGACGAACCGGTCGACATGTCGAAACACACGCAATTCTTCCGTGACTTCTCCATTCCTGTCAACGCTCTCGAAGGCGACGACCTCCCGGTCAGCGCTTATGACGGCTTTGAAGACGGCCGTTGGCCGACGGGCACGGCTGCTGAAGAAAAACGCGGTGTTGCCATGTTCGTACCAAGCTGGGATGCTGAAAAATGTATCGGCTGTAACCAGTGTTCCTTCGTATGTCCTCACGCTGCTATCCGTCCCTTCCTCATGACGCCGGAAGAAGCTGCTAAAGCTCCGAAAGGCTATCAGGACAAGGAAATCAAAGCAGCTCCAGAATACAAATACAATATCGTCGTATCGGTCATGGACTGCCTCGGCTGCGGAAGCTGTACTCATGTCTGCCCGAAACAGGCCTTGACGATGAAACCCTTCGACGAAGAAGAATACAGAGCAGATCTCTGGGATTACGTCATCAACCTGCCGATTAAACCGAATCCGATGGATAAGAACACCGTCATCGGCAGCCAGTTCGAACAGCCCTTGCTCGAATTCACCGGCGCTTGCGCAGGCTGTGCTGAAACCCCGTATTGTAAAGTCATTACCCAGCTCTATGGCGACCGCATGATCATTGCCAATGCTCATGGCTGCTCCAGCGTTTGGGGCGGCAGTGCACCGGACTGCGGCTACACCAAGAACGAACAGGGTCACGGCCCAGCTTGGTCGACGTCCCTCTTCGAAGACAATGCTGAATACGGCTTTGGCATGATGCTGGCTGAAAAGACGGAACGGAAACTCCTGGCTCAGTACGTTGACGCTGCTATGGAAGTTGCCAGCCCTGAACTTCAGGCTGCATTGAAAGAATGGAAAGACAACATGGCTAAGAGTGAAGGCACGCGCGAACGGTCCGATAAGGTCATCGCCCTCCTCGAAGCTGAAAAAGACGGCAAACCTGAATTGGAACAGGTTTACGATATGAAACAGTTCCTCGTTAAACGCAGCCAGTGGATCTTCGGCGGTGACGGCTGGGCTTATGATATCGGTTACGGCGGCTTGGACCATGTCCTCGCTCAGGGTGAAGATATCAACGTCCTCGTATTCGATACCGAAGTTTACTCCAACACGGGCGGCCAGGCTTCCAAAGCTACGCCGACGGCAGCCGTTGCTCAGTTCGCCGCAGCTGGTAAGAAGACCCGTAAGAAAGACCTCGGCATGATGCAGGCTCAGTACGGCTACATCTACGTCGCACAGGTCGCTATGGGCGCCGATAAGAACCAGTTCATGAAAGCCCTCAAAGAAGCTGAAGAATACGATGGCCCGTCCCTCATCATCGGTTATGCACCGTGCATCAACCACGGCCTCAAGATCGGTCAGGGTCAGAGCCAGCTCGAAGAAAAACGTGCTGTCGATGCAGGTTACTGGCATCTCTGGCGCTACAATCCGGAATTGAAGAAACAGGGTAAGAATCCGTTCATCCTCGATTCCAAGCCGCCGAAAGATAACTTCCGCGAATTCCTCATGGGCGAAACTCGCTTCTCGTCCTTGCAGCGCACCTTCCCGGAAATTGCCGAAGCTCTCTTTGAAAAGACCGAAGAAGACGCTAAGGATCGTTATGAAGGCTATGTACGCTTAGAAAAAGCATACGATAAGTAAGATTTGACTGTTAGGCGGGGCTGTCCCGGGAGGACGGCCTCATGAAAAAAACGGACTACCATAGGTATCTATGGCAGTCCGTTTTTTTGTATGCTATCAGAAATAAGAGTCCTGCGGCCTGGCGACTCACAGGCTATTTATTGACCCCATAAGATTTGGCAGAGGAGGGGACTTGTCGGTCACCAAGGCTCCTGGGCGGCCGTGTATCGATGTAGGGCGATTGGGAGGCTGGTGGTGACCGAAACGTCTATCAGGACGGAAATGGGCCTTGATCGTCGCTGTAAAGGCTTTTTATCCCTTGAGACTTTATGTTGCCCGGAGATGTATATCGAAGCAGAGCCGCCTTTTTTCGTCATCAGAAGACATCCTGTACGCCCTCGGCCTTCTTTTGGAGGAACGGGGATAAACGTAACAAAGACTCGGAGTTCACGAATCTTTTTCGTGAACTCCGAGTCTTTGTTTTTGTCCGGATAGCCTTACTCGCGGCCCGTAAGCAGTCCCGACAGGATGTCGATGTACAGGAGGGCTTCCGGCGGCAGGGATTCCTCTTTTATCTTGATCCAGCCGACGGTCATCGTATCTAAGGGATTGGCAATGGGAATGGCCGTAATGTGGCGGCCGATGATGGCTGGGGCGATATGGCCCGTGCCGATGGTGTAGGCATCGGTAGCGCGGATGACGCTGAACAGCGTCGACCGGTCGGTGACGTAGATACTTTGACGGCTCGATGGGTCCGACAGGAGCAGCTCTTCGGAAAACTGCGAGCGGTCGTGACCTTGTTCGAAGCGGACGCAGGGGTAGTCCTTCAGCTTACTGGGAGCGATGCTTTGACTCTCTGCCAGGGGATGGTCCAGGCGGACGTAGAGACAGGGCGTGAAGGTGCAGAGAGACGTAAATTCCAGCTTGTTTTTTTGGAACAGGTCCTGCAAAAAATTTTCGTTCATGTGCGATAAAAAGAGGATGCCCAGTTGACTTTCGCGGGTGACGACGTCGTGGATGACCTGCGATGTCCGCCCCTCACGCAGGGTGAAGGTGTAAGCCGATGTCGGAGAAATACGCTGCAGGGCATGGATGAAGGCTTCGTCGGCAAAGGGGTAGTGCTGGGATGAAATGGTCAGGGTATGCGAGGCTTCCTGGCCGATTTCAGGGTGAAAATGGTCATGCATTTCGTCGGCATGAGTCAAGATGTGGTCGGCATAGTGCAAGAACTCTAATCCGGCGGACGTGAAGGTGATGCCGTGACGGTTTCGCTTGACCAGGGTTAGGGCAAATTCCGTTTCCAAATCTTTGATAGCCGCACTGAGACTGGGCTGAGCGATGTTCAGGGCTTGGGCGGCGGCGGAAATGGAATTGTGCTTAGATAACTCGAGGATATAACGTAATTGTTGTAAAGTCATAGTAAAACCACCTCAAATATAAACCGTACCTATAGAGACGCCCTTATTGTCTTTATTGTATCAAAATAAGCAAAGTTGGGAAAGTTATGATTTTTTGACACAGTAAAGAAAGTTTTAAAATGAAAATTTTGATCTCGAAACAGCAAAAATGAAAAAAGAAAAATCCCACTTAAAAATTTAAATTATAAAGAAAAGTTAACCAAATTTGGCTTTTTGAAAAAGACAAATGTTCGTGAAATTTGGCCTACAGTGATAATGATTCATTTTTAAATCCGATATATTTCCTGTTTGCCTGACAAAAAAGTAAGGAATAACGACCTATTCCATAGATAAATACTATGAATGCAAATTGCACAATGAATATTTTACAGCCAATACCTTTCATGATATACTTTAACCATAGAATAGAACGTTTAAGTAAAAGGTAAAACCCCGACGTGTACATTAAAATTTACGGTTTTAAGAAAAATGATAAAAAACGACATAGGTAAAAAGTATATACACTGAAGTTGAGAAAGGAGAGCCGCATCAGGGGATAAAATGTAAGTGTCGAGGGGACATCATTCATTCAATCTATTCACCATAGGAGGTCTTTGATATGAATTCATCAGCAGCACTGGCCCGCCAAGCGGGAATGACAGATGCACAATGGAAAGCAGCCGTCAAGTTCGACAGTACGGACTGGGGCTGGATTATTATGAGTATCGGCATGGCTATCGGTGCCGGTATCGTGTTCTTACCGGTTCAGGTCGGCTTAGTCGGCGTATGGGTCTACTTATTCTCCGCTATCATCGCTTACCCTGCCATTTATCTTCTGCAGCGCTTGTTCATCAATACCCTGGCCGATTCGCCGCGGTGTGAAGACTATCCCAGCGTTATCAGCGGTTACCTCGGTAAAAACTGGGGCTTCCTGCTGGGCATCCTTTACTTCCTCAGTATTCTCATCTGTGTTTTCATGTATTCGACGGCACTGACTAATGACAGTGCATCCTTCCTCTATTCCTTCGGCGTCACCGATACGCTCCTGTCCGACAACCCCTTCTATGGACTGGCTATCATCTGTGCCATGGTCGTTCTCGCGTCTCGCGGCGAACAGCTCTTGTTCCGGATTTCGACGCTGATGGTCCTGACGAAATTGTTAGTCGTCATCTGCTTGGGCGGCATCATGATCCAGCACTGGAACATCGCCAATATCGGTGTATTCCCCGATTTAGGCTACCTCGTGAAAAACACGATTGCCATGCTGCCTGTAACCTTGACCTCGATCCTGTTTATCCCCAGCATCAGCCCCATGGTCATTTCTTACCGCTCTCATAACAAATCGATCCACGTCGCTCGCTACAAAGCCATGCGGGCTATGAAAATCGCTTTCTCGGTCTTGTTCATTACGATCTTCTCGTATGCGATGTCCTTTAACCTGGCACTCGGCCACGACCAAGCCGTTCTCGCTTATTCCCAGAACATTTCTGCCTTGGCCATCGTCGCCAGAGGTTTTGACGGCAGCGCTGTTAAAATCTTCAGCCTGGTACTCAACGTATTCGCCGTTATGACTGCTTTCTTCAGCGTTTTCCTCGGCTTCCGCGAAGCCTGCCAGGGTATCGCCATGAACATCCTGCACCGCTTCATGCCGGAAGACAAGATCAATAAGAAAATGGTCAGCTTCGGCATCCTCATCTTCGCCGTTGCCGTTGCCTGGGGCGCTATCGTCCTCAATGCACCGGTCTTGAAGCTCCTGACCCTCCTCGGTCCGATCTTCGGTATCATCGCCTGCCTTATCCCGGCGTACTTGGTCTACAAAGTCAATGCCCTTCACAAATACAAGGGAATTTCGCTGGTCCTCATCGTCTTCGCCGGTATCCTCTTGATCATCTCGCCGATCATCGCCATGATGTAAGACGAAACTTTCTCAACAAAAAAGTCTGTGCTTAAAAGTAAGTAAAACGATTATCTTAAAAATTATACAAAAACTACCTTGACAGTTTAAATCATGCGGTGTATCATACAAACATCAATTGAACATCGTCCATGAAACCATTGAGGCGGAAGTAAAAACGATGACGTGCACGTACAGAGAGCCGGGGGGCTGAGAGCCGGCCGACGCAGCTCGTTAAATGGACCGCTGAGGGCGCAGTCAAAGGCCGCAAGGCTGAGTATCCTGCGACGTGTTGGTATACGTCAGTTACCGGGAATATGTTGGTATTCCGTCGAGAGTAGGGATCAAACCCTAAAACAAGGTGGCACCGCGGAACTTAAATCCGTCCTTGACAAATCGTATTGTCATGGACGGATTATTTTTTTTTAGGAGGTTTGTATGGAAACGCTCAGCTTAGAACAGGTAAAAGCCTACCAGGATCAATATAAGGTCGTTCCTGTCGGCGTCAGCTTGTATGCCGACAGTTGTACGCCCATTGAAGTCTTGCGAACGGTCAAGCATATCAGCTCTCACTGCTATATCTTGGAAAGTATGGAAGACTCCCAGCGTTGGGGCCGATACACCTTCATCGGCTACGATCCGCAGATGGGAATTTTCTGCAAAGACGGGACGGTTACTCTCAAAACCGGCGCTGAAGTTAAAATCCATACGGATCATCCGGAACAACTCATTTCCCAGATTTTAGCCGACAACAAGGCGCCCCGCCTTGAAGACTTACCGCCCTTTACGGGCGGGTTGGTAGGCTACTTCTCGTACGACTTCATTAAATATGCCGAACCGTCCCTGAAACTCAACGCCGCCGATGACGATGGCTTTAACGATTTCGACCTCATGCTCTTTGACAAGGTCATCGTCTTCGACAATTTAAAGCAGCAGATGTACCTCATCGTCAACGTCCGCCTCGATGGGGTAGAAGAAAACTATCATCGGGCTATGTTGGAATTACAGCGCATGGAAGATTTGATCCGCTATGGCGAAAAGGCACCGGCTCAGCCCCTCCAGTTAAAAAGCGATTTCAAGCCCCTCTTTAATGAACAGGAATACTGTGAAATGGTTGAAAAGGGGAAACATTACATCCGCGAAGGGGATATCTTTCAAGTCGTCTTAGCCAATCGCCTTCAGGCTGAGGCCGAAGGCAGCCTCCTCGATACGTACCGCGTGCTGCGGACGATCAACCCGTCGCCGTACATGTTCTTCTTCTCCGGAGACGATATCGAATTGGCCGGTTCTTCACCGGAAACGCTGATCCGCCTCGAAGGGCGGGACCTCTTCACCTTTCCGTTGGCAGGCTCGCGGCCGCGGGGAAAGACGGTGGAAGAAGATCACCAGTTGGAAGATGAACTCCTTCACAATACGAAGGAACTGGCCGAGCACAATATGCTCGTCGACTTAGGCCGAAACGACTTGGGACGCATCAGCGAATTTGGCAGCGTTCACGTCGAACGCTATCTCAACGTCCTGCGCTTTTCCCACATCATGCATATCGGTTCCACCGTACACAGTACGATCCGGGAAGATAAGACGGCCGTCGATGCCATTGCCGCCGCTTTGCCGGCCGGCACCTTGTCCGGGGCTCCTAAGATCCGGGCCTGTGAAATCATCGACGAATTGGAAGGCCACAAGCGCGGCGTTTACGGCGGCGCCATCGGCTACATCGATTTTACCGGCAATATGGATTGCTGCATCGGCATCCGCCTGGCCTATAAGAAAGGAAATCACGTCTTCGCCTGCTCCGGTGCCGGCATCGTCGCCGACAGCGTACCGCAGCAGGAACACCAGGAATGCCTGAATAAAGCCAAGGCCGTCGTCATCGCCTTGAAGCGGGCCAATGGAGGGATTGACAAATGATTGTACTCATCGATAATTACGACAGTTTTTCCTATAATCTCTACCAGCTCATCGGGCAGCTGAATCCGGACATTAAGGTCATCCGCAACGATGAAATGACGGTGGAAAGCCTCGAAGCCTTGCATCCGGATCACCTGATCATTTCGCCGGGACCGGGCCGGCCGTCGGAAGCCGGAATTTGCGAACAGGCCATCCGTTATTTTGAAGGAAAAGTTCCTATCCTCGGCGTCTGCCTGGGCCATCAGGCCATTTGTGAAGTCTACGGCGGTACCATTACCTACGCCAAGGAATTGATGCACGGCAAACAGTCCGTCGTCACCCTCGACCGGGACAATCCGCTCTTTAAGGGCCTTCCCGAAACGGTTGACGTCGGCCGCTACCATTCGCTGGCCCTGGACCCCGATACCCTGCCCGATGCGCTCCGCGTCCTGGCTCGGACCGATGACGGCGAAATCATGGCCGTCGCCCATAAAGACTATCCGATCTACGGCCTGCAGTTCCATCCGGAATCGATACTGACGCCGACGGGACCGATGATGGTCGAAAATTTCTTGAAATTATAATAGACAGACTGCTTACGAGGAGGTAACGACGATGATTAAAGATGCGATTATTAAGATTGTAAATAAAGGTGATTTGACCTATGACGAAGCCAAGACGGTCATGCTGGAAATCATGAACGGCCAGACGACGCCGACCCAGAATGCCGCTTTTTTGGCAGCCCTTTCGACAAAGAGCACCAAAGCCGAAACGATCGATGAAATCTCAGGCTGTGCCGAAGCCATGCGCTCCATGGCGACACCCGTTCCTCATCCGGGCATGGAGGTCCTGGAAGTCGTAGGGACCGGCGGTGACGGCGCTCATTCCTTCAATATCTCGACGACGTCGGCCATGGTCATCGCCTCGGCCGGCGTGAAAGTAGCCAAGCACGGTAACCGCGCTGCTTCGTCCCTGTGCGGTACGGCAGACTGCCTGGAAACACTGGGCGTCAATATCGAACAGGATCCGAAATTGGCCCTTAAAATGTTAGAAGAAACGAACTTCTGCTTCCTCTTTGCCCAGAAATATCACGCCGCCATGAAATATATCGGACCCATTCGCAAGGAACTGGGCTTCCGGACGGTATTCAACATCCTCGGCCCTTTGACCAGCCCGGCGAAGCCGACCATGATTCTCCTCGGTGTCTACGATGAATACTTGGTTGAACCCCTGGCCAAAGTCCTGTCGACGCTCGGCGTCAAACGCGGCGTCGTCGCCTATGGCCAGGAAAAACTCGACGAAATTTCGCCGAACGGACCGACGACGATTTGTGAACTCCGCGACGGCTATTATCGGACCTCCATCCTGCGTCCGGAAGACTTCGGCATGGTACCGGGGACAAAAGAAGACCTCGTCGGCGGCACGCCGGAAGAAAATGCCGACATCACGCGAGGCATCCTGAACGGTAAGGTTCAGGGACCTAAACGAAACGCCGTTCTCTTAAACGCCGGGACCGCTTTGTTCATTGCCGGAAAAGCTGATTCCATCGGCGACGGTATTAAGATGGCAGCCGACCTCATCGACAGCGGCAAGGCCATGGAAACACTGAACCGCTGCATTGCCGTCAGCAACGCGTAAGAAGGTGGACCCATGATACTCGACGATTTAACGGCGGCAGTGGCGAAACGGCTCGTCGAAGATAAGGAACGGGTTTCCATATCGGACATGAAAGAGCGAGCCCTGGCTGCGCCGAAAAAAGAAGATTTCCCTTTTGAAAAGAACCTCAAACAACCGGGCCTTTCCTTTATCTGCGAAGTAAAGAAAGCATCGCCGTCTAAAGGCCTGATTGCTCCGGATTTTCCCTATGTGGCCATTGCCAAGGAATATGAACAGGCCGGTGCGGCTGCCATTTCCGTCTTGACCGAGCGGGATTACTTCTTAGGGAGTCCCCAGTATTTACAGGACATTGCAGCGGCTGTTACGACGCCGGTCCTGCGTAAGGATTTCATCATCGATGAATATCAGATCTATGAAGCTAGGGCCATCGGCGCTTCGGCCATCCTGTTGATCTGCGCCATCCTCGATGATGCGCAATTGAAACGATTCTTTGAACTGGCCGATTCCTTGGGGCTCTCGGCACTGGTCGAAGCTCACGATGAAACGGAGGTCCTTCGGGCCATCAAGGTCGGCGCCCGTATCATCGGCGTCAACAACCGGAATTTAAAGGATTTTACGGTCTCCCTCGATACCAGCTTTCGCCTGCGTACCCTCGTTCCCGAAGACATCCTCTTTGTGGCTGAAAGCGGCATCAAGACGAGCGATCATACGCAGAGCCTCTATGATCATGGCGCCGACGCCGTCCTGATCGGCGAGACGCTGATGCGCAGCCCCGACAAGAAGGCGGCCCTGGAAGCCCTGGCTGCCGGAACTCGTGGTTAAGGTAAAGTTCTGCGGCCTCAAGCGGCCTTGTGACATCGCCTGGGCCAATGAACTACATCCCGACTACGCGGGCTTCGTCTTTGCCGGGACGAAACGCCGCGTGTCTGACGAGACGGCAGCCGCCCTTCGACGCGAGTTGGATCCGTCGATACCGGCCGTCGGCGTCTTCGTCGACGACGAGCTGCCGCACATGGCGTCGCTGGTAAAAAAAGGCGTCATCCAACTCATTCAGCTCCACGGACAGGAAGAAGACGCCCTTGTCCAGCAGCTTCAGACCGAGTTGGGCGTTCCCGTCATCAAGGCCTTTTCTATCGCCAATCAAGACGATATAAAACGGGCCTTGGAAAGCCGTGCTGACTACATCCTCCTCGATCAGGGGAAAGGCGGTACGGGGAAGGCCTTTGACTGGTCCTTATTAAAAGAAATCGACAGGCCGTATTTTTTAGCAGGCGGCCTTACGCCGCAAAATGCAGCCCAAGCGGCAAAACTCCGACCCTACGCCCTCGATGTCAGCAGCGGCATCGAAACGGATGGGGTGAAAGATAGAGACAAGATGACATTATTTATGACCACACTAGGTGTTTACAGGAGGTAAACAGATGAGTACAGGAAGATTCGGCTCCTTTGGCGGCCAATATATACCGGAAACGCTGATGAATGAAATTCAGCGCTTGGAAAAAGCCTACGACCATTATAAGCATGACCCGGCCTTTCAGGCAGAATTAAAAGAACTCCTCGATAACTATGCCAATCGGCCGTCGCTCCTTTACTATGCTGAACGGATGACGAAAGATTTGGGCGGTGCGAAAGTCTATTTGAAGCGCGAAGATTTGAACCACACCGGGGCTCATAAGATCAACAACGCCTTAGGGCAGTGCCTGCTGGCTAAAAAGATGGGCAAGACCCGGGTCATTGCCGAAACCGGTGCCGGTCAGCACGGCGTAGCGACGGCGACGGCAGCCGCCTTTTTAGGCCTTGAATGTGAAGTCTTCATGGGGGAAGAAGATACGATCCGTCAGGCTTTGAACGTATACCGCATGGAACTCTTAGGGGCTAAGGTCCACGCCGTTACCTCCGGTTCCCGGGTCCTTAAAGACGCTGTCAACGAAGCCATGCGCGAATGGGTCAGCCGCGTCGACGATACGCATTACGTCATCGGTTCGACCATGGGTCCCCATCCCTTCCCGATGATGGTTCGCGATTTCCAGGCCGTCATCAGTAAGGAAGCTCGTCAGCAGATCCTCGATAAAGAAGGTAAATTACCGGCAGCGGTCCTGGCCTGTGTTGGCGGTGGCAGCAATGCCATGGGTATGTTTTATAATTTCATCGACGATACGGATGTCCGCCTCATCGGCTGCGAAGCTGCCGGCAAGGGCATCGATACCAAACTCCATGCGGCAACGATTGCCAAGGGCGAAGTCGGTATCTTCCATGGCATGAAGTCGATCTTCTGCCAGAATGAAGACGGTCAGATCGACGAAGTCTATTCCATTTCAGCCGGCCTTGACTATCCCGGTATCGGGCCGGAACACGCCTACTTGAACGAAACGGGCCGGGCTCAATACGTTCCGGTCAAAGACGATGAAGCCGTAGAAGCCTTTGAATATTTGGCTCGTACGGAAGGCATCATCTGCGCCATTGAAAGCGCCCATGCTGTCTATGAAGCCATGCAGCTGGCACCGACGCTGAGTCATGATGACAGCATCATCGTTTGCTTATCCGGCCGCGGCGATAAAGACGTCGCCGCTATTGCAAGATATAAGGGGAGGGATTTACATGAGTAAGATTGGCCAGGCCTTTAAAAAGGGCAAAGCCTTTATCGGATTTTTGACGGCAGGTGACCCGTCGATGGAAAAGACCTATGAATACATTCTGACGATGGAAAAAGCCGGTGCCGATTTGATTGAAATCGGAATTCCCTTTTCCGATCCCATTGCCGAAGGCATCGTCATCCAGGAAGCGGATCTGCGAGCCTTGAAACAAGGGACACGCATTGATGACGTCTTTGATCTGGTAAAGCGCGTTCGTAAGGAAACGCAGATTCCCTTGGTCTTTTTGACCTACCTCAATCCCGTCTTCCATTATGGTGTCGACGCCTTCTTTACTCGTTGCCAGGAAGCCGGTCTCGACGGCATCATCATTCCTGACATGCCCTTTGAAGAACGGGGGGAATGCGCAGCTGCCGCCAAGGCTCACGGCATCGACATCATTTCCATGATCGCCCCGACTTCAAAAGACCGGATCCAGACCATTGCCAAGGCTGGCGAAGGCTTCTTATACATCGTATCTTCTTTAGGCGTTACCGGGACGCGTACGGAAATCAAGACCGACCTCAAGGATATCATCGATACGGCTAAAGCGGTGACCGACGTTCCCTGCGCCGTCGGCTTTGGCATCAATACGACGGAACAGGCCGAAGCCATTGGCCGCGACGCCGATGGGGTCATCGTCGGCAGTGCCATCGTCAAACTGATTGCCAAGTACGGCGACGATGCAGGACAGGCTATTTTTGACTACGTCAAAGGCATGAAAGAAGCGGCCATGCGCAGCCTTTCCTAAAACGAAAAATCTATCTATTACATAAAATCCGAATGACAACTCAGGTCTGTCATTCGGATTTTTTATTATAAAGAATCGTTATTTATTGCGAATAGGGGTATGAAGAATTGGTCTATAATAATATACCTATTTGGTTGACTTTAGACTTTTTTTCATGATATTATGTTGGAAAGATATTTCTCTTAACGAAATGTTTATATGACTAAGACATATAGTAACCCCTATGGGGATTTTCAGTTTAACAGAAGGAGTGACGACCATGGATTTTGAAATCACGAAACAACAGCAAGCAATTGTCGACCAAGTACGCGATTTTACAGCCAAACGATTACGGCCCGGTGTGGTAGAACGCGATGAAGCTTCGGAATTCCCCCTCGAAGCCTTTAAAGAATTTGGTAAGATGGGCATGTTCGGCCTCTGCTATCCGAAAGCATTCGGCGGCAGCGACGTCGGTTATCTGCCCTATATCCTGGCTGTCGAAGAAGTCTCCAAGGTAGATGCCTCCTTTGGCATCGGTTTTTCCGTCAACACGTCTCTCTACGGTGGCAGCGTCATGTATTCGTCGGCGACGGATGAACAGAAAAAACGCTTTTTAGCCCCCATTGCATCGGGTCAGGCTATCGGTTCCTTTGGACTTACTGAAGAAACCGCCGGCTCTGATGCTGCCGGCCAGCAGACGATTGCCACCAAAGACGGTGACGGCTATATCTTAAACGGCACTAAGATCTTTAATACCAACGGCCCTATTGCCGATTATACGGTCATCTATGCCCTGACTGACCCGGCACTCGGCATCAAGGGCATGTGCGCCTTCGTCTTGGAAAAGGGGATGGAAGGCTTCCACATCGGCCGACTGGAAAATAAGATGGGCATCCGTTCGGCCCAGGTTTCGGAAATGGTCTTAGAGAACGTTCGCGTTTCAGCCGACCGCATGATTGCTAAGCCCGGCGAAGGTTTTAAACTGGCCATGAAGACCCTCGACGGTGGCCGTATCGGCGTCGGCGCTCAGGCTTTGGGCCTGGCAGAAGGGGCCTTTGACATCGCTGTCGAACACTTGAAAAAACGCGAACAGTTCGGTAAACCGCTGTATAAGCAGCAGTACCTGGCCTTTAAGATGGCCGAACTCTACGCCGACATTGAAAAGGCACGCCTGGTCCTTTATAAGGCAGCCTGCCTCAAAGAAGCAGGCAAACCCTTTACGATGGAAGCGGCTGTGGCGAAACTGACCTGCACCGATGTGGCCATGAAAGTGACGACGGAATGCGTTCAGATGCTGGGCGGCAACGGCTATATGAAAGAATACCATGTTGAACGCATGATGCGCGATGCCAAGATTACCCAGATTTACGAAGGGACCAATGAAATTCAAAAACTCGTCATTTCCGGCGGCTTATTCCGATAAGATACGTTTTTTGAAAAGTTATGAAACCATCATAGGAAAAGGGAGGCTGACCGATAGCACGGCTATCGGATCAGTCTCCCTTTTTAGGTACTATATAAGGTTTTTAAAGAATCTTAGTGACCGGCAACGACGCTTTCTTTGGCGTTGGCGTCGAGAGTGTGTGCCAGGTCATGGTCAGTCATGGCGCAGACAGCTGCATCAGACCAAACGTTTTCTGCCGTTTCGACCATATCGATGATGGTGTAAATCGGCAGGATAATGCCCATGATGCCGATCGGAGCTCCGATACTGGACATGAGGGACAAGGTCAGGAAGTAGCATCCCATAGGAACACCGGCGTTGCCGATGGCTGCCAAAACGGCGATGAAGAGCCAGGCAATCATCGTACCCATGGTCAATTCCGTACCACCGTTTTGCATGAGGAACAGGGACGTGACCAGGATGAAGGCTGCGCAGCCATTCATGTTGATTGTCGTGCAGATCGGCAGGACGAAGCGCGATACCTGAGGATGAACGTTGAGGCGCTGTTCAGCCGAGGCCAGGGTGACCGGCAGGGTGCCGGCAGAGCTCTTGGTGAACAAGGCGACGGCAATGGCCGGAGCCATTTTGCGGAAGACGTGAATGGGGTTTAAACCGCGGACGGCCAAGAAAATCGGCAGGACGATGAAGAACTGAATGAGATTGCCGCCGAGGATGACCAAGGTGTATTTCCCCAAGGCACTGACGATGATGCCGGCTTCAATCTGTGCGGACAGCTGAGCCGAAAAGGCCAGGATGCCGAGCGGTAAGATCCAAAGCAGGGCCCGAATCAGGGCGAAGAGGACTTCCTGCAGGCCTAAGAGGCCTTTGAGCAGGACGGCGCGGTTTTCGGTCTTGGGCATGAAGGCTAAAGCGAGGCCCACAGCAGCTGCGATGAGCATGACCGAAAGGACGTTGCCCGATAAGAAGGGCTGGAGTATATTATTCGGGATAACCGACAGGAAATGATCGTAGTAGGTGACCGATTCGAGTTTCTGCGGAACGCTGGAAACGCCGGAGCTGATCATTTCCATGGGCAGATTGCCCGGAGCGATCCAGATGTAGAGTGCCAAACCGATGGCGGCGGCACAAATCGTCGTCAGCAGGGTGTAGGTAACGGCGTGGGCAAAGATGCGCCCCGTTTCTTTTTTAGCACCCAGTGCCGACAAGGTAGTAATGACGGCTAAGGCGATGGTCGGTATAGCGATGAACTGGAATAAGCGCGTGAAAACCGTTGCGATAAAATCGAATAATTGGTTTAATACCGGAATACCGATCCAGCCTAAGATAGCACCGAGGATTAAGGCCCCGATCCATAAGATGAATTGACGGCCCTGATGGCGATTGCGATTGTTGCGCATCGCTTCCCGGGCTTGTTCTTGTACTCCGTCTCGTGATTCATTTGACATGAGTATCTTCCCCCTTTGAGAAATATGGACGGCAGTAATAAACTACCGTTTCAGTATATTATAGAAGAGGGCAGGCATTCTGTCAATGAAAGAGGCCTTCACATTGTAAAAAAAGACACGTAAAAGGATCGGCACACAAGCGACATATGTATACCGATCCTCACGTTATAGGATTCATATTCATTTAGTTTTTGATTCTGCTTTCGCTAAAACTCAAAACGTTAAAACAGTCATCGTTCGTTACAACTTGCTTAGACTAACCTATTTGAAACACATCACACCCATTCGAAAAGTTCGAAGCACTTTAGATCAAGATAAGTTAATTCGTAATGTTCATCGACGAACTCGTGTTAATCCTATAGACATTATTTAGTTGTTCATGATCAACGCAATGAAAACCAAGTCGGAATCGCTTTTGTTTTCCAAGCCGTGACCCTTACCGTCTGATGTGTATGTAACGTCTCCTCGTTTAACGGTCCGGATTACTCCGTTGTCGTCATATTCTCCCTCACCGGAAAGGATATAATATGCTTCTGCGTTGTCAGTGTGAGCATGAAAACCTAAGGAACATCCAGGTTTCAAGGTGATTTCTGCGAACATACCAACGTCTCCTCGCAGTTCGGTGGCGCTCAGAAGCTGTCTCTTCAAGATGAACCCCTTACCGCCAGCGGCATGTTCGACCTTCTCTACTTCCACTGGACTCACCCCTTTCTAATGCACTTGCAAGGAATGACTTGCTTTCAATTCCTTTTGCATTTCTTGGCTATATTATAGCATAGAATTTCATGATTGTCATGATGTAAACGTAAGTATGTTATGTTATTTATGAATATATCTAAGAATAAACATATCCAAAACGAATGGATTTTTGTTTTCTATCCCTGTAAAATCGGAACGATTTTAGTGCAGTGGGGCATGACATTGATCGTGTAGTCTTCGTTACCCAGTTCTTTTAATGTCTGCTGGGCCAGCTTCCACGCTTCTTCAACGGTGGCTACCGGAATTTGGCCGGTCCGGCGGATATCGTTGAAGTTTTCCGGCCGTGTGACTAAGATGACGGTATTCTTATGAGCCAGGCAGAACAGGTTGAAGGCGACGAAGAAGGGGATGGTGAAGTGAGCCCGCAGGGCCGTTTCCATTTCTTCCATCGTATCGTATTTGAAACTATCGAGGTAGATGGCTGGTTCTCTAATGTCGCGGGCCTCCATGATGGCGATGACGATGCCCCCTTCTTTGACGGCCATTTCTGCCGGATCGTAGCACTTGCTGCCCTGGTAGAGGCTGACGTCGCTAGGGTAGCCGCCGGCGCAGGCAAAGACGACGTCGGTTTTCTGCTTCATGGGAACGCGCTGGATATCGAGGACGGCTTCCGTGCCGGCATGCCAGGCTTCATACCAGTCGCCACCGACCATGCGGCAGATTTCGCCGTCGGCATTGATGATGGAATGGACGAGGAAGCAGGGATTGATCTTGCTGCAGGCTTCGACCATGTCATCGTTTAAGGGATTGTCTTCAATCATGAGCGAGCGGGTCTTGGGATTGACGCCGTGACCGAATTCATCGGCCAGGGCATGGCAGTGATTGCGCTGAATCGTTTCAAAGCCCGATACGCCGGGCAGGATGAGTTTGCGACCGCCGCCAAAACCGGCGAAGAGGTGGGTCGTAATGCCGTCGATGATGATGACCTTGTCGGCGTCGACGACGTGTTTATTCAGCTTCAGCGGTGTGCCCAGCTTGGTTGTGCCGCAGTCGACGAGGGTCGGATCCATGCAGTCGTGCTGATAGGTCTTGATGCGGTCGATGACGTCCTGACCGCAGACGGCGACGTCTTCTTCCGGCGTCTGGGCCCGGTGGGAGCCCTGGGAAAAGACGATGTAAATGTCGTCGTCGGGAATGCCCGCTAGATTCAATTCATCGACGACGTAGATGAGGAACTGGTTGGAACGGTTCCAGGTACGGGTAATATCGGCGACGACCAGGCAGACCTTGTCGCCGGGCTGTACCTTTTCGCGCAGAGGGGCGCTGCCGATGGGGTGGCGCATACAGTCGATGGTCGCCTGTTTTACGTCGACGGCGGGAACGTGCTTTCCCTCCATGACGTCGGAAATATGTTCTTCCGGCAGTTTTACCGTTTGTGTCGTTTCACCAATGCTGAAAGTAAATTCTTTTAATGCCATGCCTATCACCACTTCTTTTTTAAAATTAATTATCGAGTTGTAACTTATTATATCATGATAAACCTGGCATGCAAGATAAAAGTTAAAACAATTGGGAATATTAACAGGCCATCGGTCATACGTTTCCGATATAGACGTGGCGCAGGTACTTCCCGGCAGTGACGGCCAGCCGCTGAAGGGTATCGATGGGCGTCATAGGCGTCGTATCCCGGTAGCGGGGAAAGTAGCGGGTGAGGTGGAGGGGCATCGTTTCATCGATGGCAGCCAGCCAGCGGGCTTCGCCGTCCATCGGCTCTTCATCGTCGTTTTTCCCGGGAATGATGAGGGTCGTCACTTCGACGTGACTTGCGGCAGCGGCGGCGGTAATCGTCTCTAAGACCGGCTTTAGCGAAGCGCCACATTGGGATCGATAGAAATCCTCGGAAAACCCTTTGAGGTCGATATTCCAGGCATCGATATAGGGCAGGAGGGCTTGGAGAGGGCCTTTTTCGATATAGCCGTTGCTGACCATGACGTTGAACAGGCCGCGCTCTTTCATCAGCCTTGCCGTCTGGAGGATAAATTCATAGCTGAGGGTCGGCTCATTGTAGGTATAGGCCAGGCCGATATTGCCCTGAGGGACGTATTTTTCAGCCAAGGCGACGACCTCTTCCGGCGTCAGGTCCCGGGACGAGGCCGGCTGCTGGGAGATCTGCCAGTTCTGGCAGAAGGGACAAGTGAAGTTACAGCCCCAGGAACCGAGGGACAAGATGGCTGCGCCGCCGTGAAAATGATAGAGCGGCTTTTTTTCAATGGGATCCAAGGCGATGGCCGTTACTTTTCCGTAGTTTAAGGCTGACAGGGTCGTGCCGTCGAAATAGCGCGTCTGGCAGCGACCGTAATGGCCCTTTTCGATGCGGCAGCGATGAGGGCAGAGGCCGCAGACGGCCCTGCCGGTCCCATCGAGGGTATAAAAGGCTGCTTCCATAGGCGACTCCTACTTGTAACGATCGACGGTGAAACGGTAGAGGTCGGGCTGTATCTGCGGAGGGATGCCGGCCTTTTCTTTGGCGATGCTGATCTGCTGCTCTACCGTGTCTACGCCTTCGAGGTCGGGCAATAAGAGGCCAGTCCGGGCGTGGCTCATGACGATGACGCCGTACTTTTTAGGATTGAGTTCACTGGCCGAAGCGACGGCTTCTGGTTTTCCCAAGACGTCGACGGAGATGTCGATATCTTCGAGTTCTTCTAAGCTGACCGGCGAGAATCGCGGGTCCCGGGTTGCTGCCGAGACGGCGTTGTGGATGATTTCACTGGCTGTATTCAGATGCATGGGCAGGAAGGTGCCGATGCAGCCGCGCAGACGGCTTCCCTTATGAAGGGATACGAAGGTGCCAGCTTGATCCTGCAGTTCTTCCGGCAGATCTCTGGGGACGGCCATCAAAGCGTGATGCTGCAGGTAGTAGGTAATGCTTTCGCGGGCCAGGCGGACGCGGATGTCCGAAGGCGCCCTTTTTTCGACCTGATCTTCCTGTCCTTCCGGAAGGTAGAGGGCGACGCCGTAGCCGACGCCGAAGGGGGCTTCATAGGCATAGACCGGCATGACCGGGCGGAAGTGGCGCAGGACGCCGAAGAGAAAGTAGACCGACGGCAGGCCGCAGGTGGCGATTTCATCGATGAAGCTGCGGCTGAGGTCGCTGAGGCCTGAAAGATTTTGTTTGAGCAGGGCTTCCATGACCAGCTTATCGAAGACGGCGCCGTTCGGTGTATAGCCATTGGGAGAGCCCTGAAGGAGTCGGTGTGACAAGTCGCCCGAGGCGATGACGGCAATGCGCCGGCCCAGGGTTTTCGCGGCCTTTATAACGATGTCGCCTAAGCGGGTCATGCTGTCGTAATCGTCAAAGCGGGGCGCCATGAGGACGATGGGCCCGGTGAAGCCGGCTTTACGAAGGTAATATAAGGGGACGAAAGTGCCCTGGTCGACGCTGAGGGGATGGCCGAATCGGTCGCTCCAAGCGGCGTCGAGGCGATAGACATCGGTCTGTTGGCTGGCCTGATGGACGATTTCTTCGACAAGGTCCATGTCGGTCCGGACATCCATCGAAAGCTCCGGATAGCCGAAGGCGGCCAGGTTGCCGTAGAGGCGGGGCGCGGCGATGATGGCGGCGCCGTCGGGAAATACGTAATTATGGGGCGATACGATGACCAGTGTTTCCGGTTTTTGACTGACGATCAATGCCGAAGCCGCTTCGACGGCCTCGACGGTGGCGGCCATTTTGGACAATTCCGGGCCGCCTATTTCGGGCAGCATGATGGGCGGATGGGGAAAGAATCCGGCTGCTGCACAGACGTGTTCCATCGTGATTACCTCCTTTGCTGTGATGGATAGTTAGAGTCAACTTTATTATACCCCAATCGGGCAGGGCCTCATAGACCGGGGCCCGTTCTAAGCACGAAAAAAGGACTATCTAGTGATAGTCCTTTGAATCAATATTCCTTATCTTCCAAGAGGCTGGTCTGCCCGAAGCGGGTCACCAGATCCTTGCGTTCCATCTTCCACTTGGACGAGGCGATGGACATGGTAGGATCGTAATTGGGCGACTGCATGTTGAGGATGCCGCAGATAAATTCGTATTCCAGGTCATTGGTAAAGAACTTGTCTTTATTGGCTTTGACGGCGGAGACGACGTCGGGATTTCGCTGTTGATAGCCTTCGGACAAGTAGACGAACATGGGGATGCGCAGGACTTTGAAGCTGGCGCTGTCCGGCTGACGGGCTACGTCGGGATCGCTGCCGTGATCGGAGAAGTAAACCATGGCGTCGAGGTTGAGGTTTTCCCGGGCGTAGTCAAAAATCTGGGACAAGACCCAGTCCGTGTAGAGGACGGTGTTGTCGAAGTCGGCGGCGCGGTTCAGATGGCCGTCGTCAAACTTCTGGAACTCCTTGGGGTAGCGGTTTCGGTATTCGATATGGCTGCCCATGAGATGGAGGACGACGAAGTTCTTTTCCTTGGGGTTGACGCGCTTTAAGAACTGTAAGAGGGCACCGTCCTGTGTCGATTCCTTCAAATCGCGGTCGACCCATTCCGAAACGTCGGCCGTATTGGCGACTAAGGTGATCGGTGTATCGGCGACGCCGACCGAACCCTGGTTGCTGAACCAGTACGTCTTATAGCCGGCTTTTTTGGCCATGTCGATGATGGAAATCGATTCGTTGAAAGGCTTGTTATTATAGAAATTCGACTCCGTCAAGGCGTGCTCGAGGACCGGGACGGTGTACCAAACGCTGCTGTAAGCGTTGGTGAACAAGGTAAAGTCGGGATTGGCCTTCATGGCGGTCAGCCACGGCGTATTGGGGACGTGGTCGGGATTATAGGCGTTCATCAAGGTTCGCGTTTCCGATTCGCCGATGACGACGACGACCGTATTGGGATAATCGGCCGGATTCAGTTGGACGGCCTGTAAATTGGCGAATTTAGAATCATGGTTTTCGGCATATAAGGCCGAACGCTGCATGTAATCGTGGGTATCGAGGAAGGTCCGGACCGGGAACGATTCCGGCAGGATTTCTTCCCCTAAGGCGACGATGGACGGGGCGATGATGAATAGGACCGATAAAATCGGAATCAGTTTGCGGTACGTTTCCGTCCGGGGCAGGACGTCCTGACGATAATTTAGCAGGAACAAGGCGCTGAGGAGGGCGGCCAGACTGACGACGATGGTTGCAATCTTAGTCACGCCCAGGGACTGGAAGTATTCCAGCGTTTCGGCCGGCCCGGTCTGAAAGATGAGCAAAGCCCCCGACGTCGTGATCGACGAGTGGTACAGGGCGTAGTAAGCCCATTGGAGGATGATGAGGAAGACGCCGATCAGCTGGACGATGGTCATGATGAGGGACCCTAATTTTCGCGGCACATACTGCTTGATGAGCATATTCAGGCAGAAGAAGATGGCAAAGAAATAGAGTCCGACGTAGATGTCGTAGATGTTGTTTAGATAAATCGTGTTGGTGTTTATGAGAGACACGTAACTGAGATAAGGCCCGGTCACGATCCAGCCGAGGCCGATGAGAGCCGGCGGCAGCACGTTCTGCACCGATAGGTGCTTCCAGTAAAAGGCCAGGGACAAGACGACGGCGGTGACGCCCGGAAGCAGACCAAAGGTCATGTCGGCAATGTTGTCAGGCCCCATTCCCAGGGATACGATGAACTGCCATTGGAAGCAGGCGATATAGACGATGGCAAAGACGAGGAACAGACGAAGCAGTCTGTGTCGCCATTTTTTGAGTGCATTCATTGCGAAGTACATGGATTTGATCTACCCTCTCTATCTCTAGTGTAAAAACGATGTAAACAATGTAAACAACGTGTATCTTCTATATTATACATCAAATACACGGAATAACATAGAGAAAAATGCAAGGATTTCTCGATAAAAAAGGGACTTAAAATTCTCTTTTTGTGCATAGCCGGAAACTATGAAAATCCTTCGGTAGATACGTATTATACAGGCTGAGTGGCCTATGATACACTGAGTGTAAAGAGGCATAATGGCATAAAAATCGAAACTGCAACGGTTTGATGAAAAAACTGTTTGCCAATAGAAACAGTCATATCGTTGAAAGTGGACATATATTAAAGGAGGTCATCATAATGGAAAAAGAAATGCTGAAAAAAATGGGGTTTGCGACACAGGCGATTCATGCCGGTGCCATGAAGAATGAATTTGGAGCGCTCACCAATCCGATTTATCAAACGTCTACCTTTATTTTTGACTCGGCGGAACAGGGCGGCAATCGTTTTGCCCTCCAGGAACCGGGCTATATCTATTCCCGCCTTGGCAATCCGTCTAACACCCAGGTCGAAGAAAAAGTGGCCATGCTCGAAGGCGGCGAAGCCTGCTGCTCCATGGGATCCGGTATGGGCGCCATCTCGTCGGCTCTGTGGACGCTGCTCAGCGCCGGCGATCACGTCGTTGCCGGCGACACCCTTTATGGCTGCACCTTTGCCCTGCTCAACCACGGCATGACCCGCTACGGTGTAGACGTATCCTTCGTCGACATTACCGACCTCGACGCCGTCAAAAAAGCGATCAAACCGAATACCCGCGTTGTCTATTTGGAAACGCCGGCCAATCCGACCTTGAAGATTTCCGATATTGAAGGCATCAGCAAGATTGCCCATGAAATGGGCGACATTACGGTCGTCGTCGACAATACCTTCTGCTCGCCCTATATCCAGAAGCCCTTGGCGCTTGGCGCCGACGTCGTCGTTCATTCGGCTACGAAATATTTGAACGGCCACGGTGACGTCATTGCCGGCTTCGTCGTAGGCAAACTGGACTATATCACCAACGTCCGCCTCTTCGGCCTCAAGGATATGACCGGGGCCGTCCTCAGTCCCTTTGATGCCTTCCTCATTTCCCGCGGCATGAAGACCTTAGCCCTGCGCATGGAAAAACACTCGTCCAACGCCATGAAGGTCGCTGAATTCTTGGAAACCCATCCGGCAGTCAAGAGCGTCGCCTATCCGGGTCTCAAGAGCTTCCCGCAGTATGAACTGGCTAAAAAACAGATGAGCCTTCCCGGCGGCATGATTTCCTTTGAATTAAAAGGCGGCAAGGAAGAAGGGGCTGTGGTCATGAATAACGTCAAGCTGTGCAGCCTGGCCGTATCCCTGGGCGATGCCGAAACCCTCATTGAACACGCTGCGTCCATGACCCACTCGACGTATACGCCGGACGAATTAAAGGCTGCCGGTATCAGTGAAGGACTGGTCCGCCTGTCGGTCGGCCTCGAAGATCCGGAAGACATCATTGCCGATCTCAAACAAGCCCTTGATTTAGTCAAATAAATGAATCGCTATTACTGGTGATAACAGAGGCGTCCTGAAATGTTTCGGGACGCCTGTTTGTTATCGTTAATAGGGTCTGTACATAAGATATAGTTTGTTTTTATGGCTTAAATAGCCTTTGACTATATAAATCTTAAGTGAATATATATTATACAAAGAAAATAATATGATGTACAATAAAGAAAAGATCGTGAGACAGGCCGTTACGCCCGGCGATAGCTCTTTCGGAACGCGGTTCAGCATAAATCGTCCGTGCGTGATTGGCCGGCAGGCCCTGCTTCTGTGATACGGCGCCACTACAGATCGGAATAGGGCCGTGCCAAACAATACTCTCTCGGTGTGAAAGGAGACGACTTATGAACGAAAATGAAGGCCTCGAAAAGAAGGTGGAAAAGGCCATTACTAAGGAGCGGCGTTTGGAAAACAACCCGATAAAACCAAATGCGCTGGCCTTGATTCCCTTTGTCGTATTCATTGTAGTCTATTTGGGAAGCGGCATTATTTTGGATATGAGTGGCATGGAAATGGCATTCTACCAGTTCCCGGCCCCGCTGGCAGCGGCTATCGGTGCGATTACGGCATTTATCCTTATCCGGGACAGTAACTTTGACGAAAAATTTGAAACCTTTGTCAAAGGCTGTGGTGACTCGAACATCATTATCATGTGCATTATTTATCTCTTGGCCGGCGGCTTTGCGGCTACCTGTAAGGCCATGGGCGGTATCGACTCGACGGTTAATCTGGGCCTGACCTATATTCCACCAGAATACTTAGCAGCCGGCGTCTTCGTTATCGCCAGCTTCATCGCTACGGCAACGGGTACATCGGTCGGCAGTGCCGCAGCTATCGGGCCTATTGCTGTCGCCGTCGCGGAAAAAGCGGGGATCCCCCTGCCGCTGATGATCGGCTGCGTCATGGGCGGCATCATGCTCGGCGATAATCTCTCTATCATTTCCGATACGACCATCGCCTCGACGCGGACCCAGGGCTGCGCTATGAGAGATAAGTTCCGCCTTAATTTTTGGCTGACCCTGGTGCCGGCTATTTTAACGGTCATCCTGCTCATCTTCTTTGGCGGTTCTGAGACGGCTGTCAGTGCCGGTGATCATCCTTTCAATTTGATTAAGGTTTTGCCGTATATCGTCGTTTTGGTAACGGCCGTTGCCGGTGCCAACGTCTTTGCCGTCCTCGTCGGCGGTACCCTTCTGGCAGGGGCTATCGGCCTCTTTTACGGCGATTTGTCGGCCCTTACGTTTGCTCAGGCTATTTACAAGGGCTTTTTGGGCATGACCGACATCTTCTTCCTGTCCATGCTGACCGGCGGCTTAGCGGCCATGGTCAACAAGGCCGGCGGCATCGCCTATCTCTTGGCTACGGTCCAGCGCTTTATCAAGGGTAAGAACTCTGCTGAACTGGGGATTTCTGCCCTGGTATCGATTACCGACATCGCTACGGCCAACAATACCGTTGCCATCATCATCAACGGCGAAGTGGCCAAGCGCATCTGCTATAAGTTCCACGTCGATCCCCGCCGCAGTGCGGCCCTCTTGAGCACCTTCTCGACGATTTTCCAAGGCCTCGTTCCCTATGGGGCTCAGATGCTGATCATGGCCGGCTTTTCTAACGGTAAGGTGTCGCCGCTGGAAGTTCTGCCATACTGCTGGTTCATCTATCTCCTCGGCATTTCGGCTATCATTTCCGTTTTCATTCCCTTCTCGGACGGTTTTATCCGCCGGGATCCTTGGAATTTCGAAGCCCAAAAGCCGCAGAGCCAGGTTACCGGCTCGGATGAAAAGGCGGCGGCCTTGTAAGGGCTGATTGGTGAATATAAAATAGCTCTTCCCCCGGCGCATGGGGAAGAGCTATTTTTTACGCAATTTATTCAAATTGGTGTTTGGTAATGACGCTTTGAGCGATTCTTTCCGGTGCCTGTTTGGCCGGCTGATCTTCGGCGATGACGTGACTGTTGACCAAGGTCTTTTCGAGCTGCTCGATGTAGGCTCTGGCGGCTAAGGGCAGGGGCGTTTCCTGCAGCTTGATCCAGCCGACGCGCATGATATCCAAGGGATTTTTCATGGGAATCGAGACGATGGGCCACTTTCGCCCGTCCCGGAATAAGATGCCCGTACCGATGGTATAGGCGTCGGTGGCGGCGATGACACTGAATAAAGTCGAACGGTCGGTCGTGCTGATTTCCCGGTCGGGCTTGATGTCGGGGATGACGACCTCTTCGGCAAACTGGTACGAATCTTCTTCCTGAGTATATTGAATATAAGGATAGGGCCGGAGCTGGTCAATCGAAAGTGACGGGTATTGGGCCAGGGGGTGATTGGCTTGGAGAAAGACCGACGGCGGGTACGAAAAGAGCTCGGTAAATTTCAGCCTGTTTTTACGAAGGGTCCGAGTCATAAATTTCTGGGTCATCTTAGAGATAAAGATGATGCCGATTTGGCTGCGCTGGGTGACGACGTCCTGAATGACCTGTGATGTGCGGCCTTCGCGGAAGGTAATGGCATACTGCGGTTTTTTGGCCAGGGTCTGTAGGTAGTCCGTAAAGGCGTCGACGGCAAACATATAGTGCTGGGACGAGATGGAGAGGCGCAGCTTGTTTTGGCTCGGCTGGTGAGGATTGAAATGTTCCCGCAGATTGGTCGTCTGCTCGATGATATGATTGGCGTAGTTAAGAAATTCCAGGCCTTCCGGCGTAAAGGTGATGCCGTGGCGGTTCCGCTCGAGGATGGTGATATGGAATTCTTTTTCGAGTTCCTTGATGGTCGTACTCAGGCTGGGCTGGGCGATGAATAAGGCTTCAGCAGCCGCCGAGATGGAATTGTGTTTTGATAACTCAACGATGTAATAAAGCTGTTGCAGGGTCATAAAAGGCACTTCCTTCGTTCGTTGATGCGGGATGTGATTCCGGTAATGATGGATAGTTTTATTGTAACAGAGGATACGACAATTTTAAAGAAAGGATGATGAAACTAAAGCGGCGGCAGAAAGAACGGCCATTGCGGGCCGGATTTGGGCTTTCCGAGATAGAAAAAGAGGCAGACGCCGTAGATGTCTGAAAAGAAAAAGGACTCCTTTGTAAAAATTTATAAAAAAAGAACTTGCAAAATATAGACGGCCATGATAGAATAATTATCGTTGAGGCACTACGTGCCGATACAATGGAAAACGGCCCCGTGGTGTAGCGGTTTAACATGTCGCCCTGTCACGGCGAAGATCGTCAGTTCAAATCTGATCGGGGTCGCCATTTTTTTTGCTCAGGTAGCTCAGTCGGTAGAGCAGGGGACTGAAAATCCCCGTGTCGGCGGTTCAATTCCGTCCCTGAGCACCAACAATATCATGTCATGCGGTTGTGGCGGAATGGCAGACGCGCTACTTTGAGGGGGTAGTGAGCGTAAGCTCATGGGGGTTCAAGTCCCCCCAACCGCACCATAGCTTCTCTAAGAGAAGCAGCGAATAGAAACGGCCCCGTGGTGTAGCGGTTTAACATGTCGCCCTGTCACGGCGAAGATCGTCAGTTCAAATCTGATCGGGGTCGCCATATTCTTTTTTTAATTTTATATGCGGTTGTGGCGGAATGGCAGACGCGCTACTTTGAGGGGGTAGTGAGCGTAAGCTCATGGGGGTTCAAGTCCCCCCAACCGCACCACCTGAACGGTCCTACCGCTATGCGGCAGGACCGTTTTTTTATAGGCATGAATCCACTCCGAATGGAGGATATAGACCATGGATAAGGAACACGTTTTTTTTGAAAACTATGCCAAACACTGGGACCGGGACCGGAAAGAAAGCCGGGAAGTCCTATCGGAATTTTTACGCCTGATGGCGCTGAAACCGGGGGCGGCCGTCCTCGATGCCGGCTGCGGAACCGGCGTCTTCCTGCCCTATCTGGCCGATGCCGTCGGATCTGACGGGACGGTAGAAGGGTTCGATTACTCTCAGCAGATGATCGACGTGGCGAAGGAAAAATTTTCATCGTTGCCGAACGTCGCCTTTACGACGGGAGACGTCCTTAAATATCATTTTGAGGGCCAACGATACGATGCCGTCTGCTGCCTTAATTTTTATCCCCATATCGCCGATCACAGCCGCGACGTCATCCGCCGCCTGTACGATGCCATTGCCCCGGGCGGCATGCTGGTCATCATGCACGACATGTCCCGCAAGGCTGTCAATGCCATTCACGGCGGGGCACCGATTCTGCCGCCGGTCGATATCCTGGGGGAAAAACTGATCAGTGCCGGCTTTTCGGTTACCGTCGCCATGGATACGGAGTCCTTTTATTTTATCAAAGCCGTAAAAGACGCCGCTGCCGACGATTTTGTCTACGACGATGATCCGTCACCGGCATCCGTTTCAAAACCCGGGAAGGGCCACCATCACCACCATGCCGAAACGAAGCGGGTCATGAACCGCTTATCCCGCATCAGCGGCCATATCGAAGCCATTAAGCGCATGGTCGAAGAGGAGCGGGACTGCAGCGACGTCTTGGTTCAGCTGGCTGCCGTCCATTCGGCCATTGCCGGTGTGAGCCGGGTCATCTTAAAGGATCACATCGACCACTGCATCGTCGATGCCATTCGCGACGACGATGAAGCTGCCGTAGAAAATCTTAAGAAGGCTATTAATACCTTTGTAAAGTAATGGTATAATGGAACTATCCATTGTGAAAGGGTGTGACTGCCATGCAGTTTCGGGTATTAAACGGTGATATATCGGAATGGAATACCGACGGAATCGTATATTCTGCCAGTTCAACCCTGTTGCCGACAAGTCCCGTCAGCCGTAAGATTCATCAAAGAGGGGGCATTTCTTTTTCGGCCTATTGCCGCCATATCGGTATGTGCCACGTCGGCCATGCCGTCATGACCAAGGGCTGCCAATTAAAAGCCGCCTTCGTCATTCATGCCGTAGGACCGTACTGGGCCGGCGGCAAACGGGAAGAAGAGAAATCGCTCTTATCGGCCTGCCGGGAGGCCCTGGATTTGGCCCGGGAAAAGAAGTTGAAATATTTGGCACTGGCTCCGCTGAGTTCCGCCGATAAAGGCTATCCCCTGCGGCGAGGGGCAGCCGCCGTCGTTCCCTTGCTGCTCACCGAGAGCGGCGATTTTGATCGACTGGATATCGTCTGTGCCGACGAAAGGGAACAGGCCGCGTATACGGAGGCGGCGGTGTTCTTTTGGCTCCATCAACTTCGGGACGCCCCAGCCGGCGAAAGAGACGGGCTGGCGGCGAAGTCCTCAACGGCCCTGGCCTTGCTGCAAAGCCGTGAAGGAACGCCGGATCCCATCGTCCTGGCCGGGAAGGTGAAGGCTGTAGACGCCATCATCCAGCCCTTTTTACAATTGACCAAGCCGAGCCTGGCCGATGTCGAACAGACGGCATTGAAGATTCGGGCCTTGTATTCAGAAAACAGAGAGAAAGGGGAGTAGCCCATGGCCTCGACCATAGGAACCCATGAAATGGACGCTTCCATCCAGTGTCCGGCATGCCAGGCGTCCGGCGTATTCCATACCTGGGATATCATTGACGCCGGCGATGCAGCGCTGAAGGACCGCGTCCTTTTTGATGAAAACTTATTTTTTTACACCTGTCCTCACTGCCACAGCAAGATCCATATTGAAAGCAAGTGCCTCTATATCGATCGGGAAAAGAAACTCTTGATATGGCATATCCCGGACCCAAAGGAAAAGGTCACCCTTGGTGAAGTCCAGGCGGCCTTGGGGACGACGTCTTTTTCAGAATACACCTGTCGGGCCGCATTGACCTGGGGCGAATGGCGGGAAAAAATCATCGAATGCGAAGGCGCTTACGACGACCGCCTGTATGAAATCATTAAATACGGTGCCTATCAGCTGCTCAGCAAGGACGATAAAGAACGGCTTCCCCTGGAGGCCTATCATATCGACTATGCCGACGACAGCCATGATCCGGAACAGTTAGCCCTGGTATTCATGCGCAGGGATGAAAAGGGGATGGCTTATGTCTACCCCATTACGAACCGGCTGAAGGATGTGACTAAGGATATTTTCATGCCGATTATCGAGCAGCTGTCCCGTGAGGACCAGGCCCCCTTTGAGCGCTTCGGCTATGCCTGGGCCAGTCAGTTCATGACCTACCTTATCAAGGCCGCCGAAGCCGATGCCAATCGGGAAACGTACGGCAATCTCATCGGATTCTGGATTAAAACAATCGGCGAAGAAATCTTCCACACGGCGGTAAAACCGCAGGCTTAGTAGGAATGAAAATGGCTTCACTGTCGGCTGAATCGGGATTCTGCCCGGGGAAATTACTGCCCCTGCGGCAGCCCCGATTTATTGACAGATTATTTGATAAAAAATATAATATTATTAATAGTTTAGGGTTTTAAAGATACCTGTTTATCTATTGATTTTTAGAGAAGAAAGGGCGCATTTGATGTTTTCAATTTTAAAACGAATTATGTTGACTACGGTTATTGCAATTGGCTTTATGATTGGCTCCATGACGGTGACGGCCCAGGCCGATATGCCGCCGACGATTGCCGAATCGGCGTGCATGATTGATATCGATACGGGAAAAGTATTATATCAGGTCAATCCGACCAAGTGGGTCCATCCGGCCAGTACGACAAAAATCGTTACCTTGATTACGGCATTAGATCAGTATAAAGATAAACTGGATCAGCCTTTGCAGATTTCTTGGGAAGCGGCCAATACCGAACCTTCGAGCCTTGGAATCGCGCCAGGAGATCCGATCACCATCCGCGAAGCGCTGCGGGGCATGATGGTCGTATCCGGCAATGATGCTGCCGTCGCAGTTGCGCAAACCTTGGGCGGTTCCGTTGAAGGCTACGCTGAAAAGATGAACGCTGAAGCTGTTAAAATGGGGGCAGCCCATACGAATTTCGTCAATCCAAACGGACTGACGGCAGCTCATCACTATACGACGGCCCTGGATATGGCGAAGATGGCCGCCTATGGGATGAAAAATTTTCCTGAATTCCGGTACATCGTCGGCCTCAAATCTTATGACGTCCATTATTTAGATAATCGGGCACCGAAGCATGTCACGACGACGAACCATTTCCTGACCAGTGGCTATGAAGGGGCCAATGGCATTAAGACGGGCTTTACCAACGCTGCCGGCGACTGCCTGGTCGCATCGGCGACGAGAAATGGCCATACCTTAGTATTGGTCCTGTATAATGATGACAATCGATGGACCGATGCTCCGGCCATTTTAGACTACGGGTTCCGCCGGTTACAGACCGGGAACTAGGCTGATTGAATCGTTTCTGAGGGGGGATTGTTATGGCGCGTGTGTTAATTATTGATCAAGACCGGATGATTGCGGCTATCGAACGCGATTTTCTGGAGACGAACGGCTTTGATGTGGCCGTCGCCATGACAGGAAAAGAAGGGATGAAACTTTTTGATGGGGGCGATATCGAGGCGGTCATCCTCGATGTCACTCTTTCCGATACGGATGGTTTTTTGCTGTGCCGTAAACTGCGGGCCATCAGTAACGTCCCCATTCTCTTCGTTACGGCCCGAGACGCCTTGGAAGATAAGATAAAAGGACTCAGCCTGGGGGCCGACGATTATATCGTAAAACCTTTTAATCCGTCGGAAATGATTGCTCGCTTAAAAGCACATCTCGATATCCATGAACGCCTCTTAGGCAGCCAGCGGACGGAGACGGACAACAGCAAGCCCGATATCCAAATCGGCGATCTCCGCATCTTTGTCAAACGGCACCAAGTCTTTCGCGGCAGCCAGGAAATTGCCTTGACGGGCAAAGAATTCAACTTGCTTTTATTTTTAGCCCGTCACCCCAATCAGGTCTTTTCTAAAAAATACCTCTTTGAAATGATCTGGCATCTCGACGCCTTAGGGGAATTGGCGACGGTCACGGTCCATGTCAATCGCCTGCGGGATAAGTTGAATGAAGTAGAGCCGCCGTTTACGGCGATTGAAACAGTCTGGGGAAACGGCTATCGTTTTCGCGTAGAAGAATAACAAGTTGTTGTCTATATAGGCAATAAAAAAAGGGAGCCCTCGTAAGTGAACCGACCCCCTAAAGTTGGACCAA
>NZ_KQ958211.1:0-2970 GCF_001546855.1 Megasphaera sp. MJR8396C
ACCACCAGTTAAACTGGTGGTTTTGATTTGCAGATGTTTTTGTGGAGTGATTCGCTAACGAAGGCTGAGCCTCACGGAAATTAGGCTTTCAAGGCTTCTTGCAGAAAATGCGTGATTTCTTCTAGTCTTTCCGGAGATATGGCCAAGACTTTATCGAAGGGGGCCTCCAAGGTGACGACGTGAAGGACGTCGGGCTGTAAAGATTTGACGGCTGCTCGGAAAATATCGAGGGAATCCGGATCGTCACTGTAACCTTTGACAATGGTGATTTCCAGGTGGAAGCAGCCGCTGTAGGTTTTTCGGAATCGGACCATATTTTCGATGTGCTGATGAAGGGTGTAGCCCGGGAGAGGTCGCTGGGCTTTTTGGAAGGCCCCTTCATGGGCCATTTTTAGTTCGCCGATGACTTCTTCACAGCGACTGGCCAGTCTGGCGTAGTCAGGATTTCCATAGAGGAACCCGTTGGACAGGAGGCGTACGGGAATCCCGGCGTCGTGGATGGTATCAATGATCGATTCAAGTTCCGGAAGCAGCAGGGCTTCTCCCAGGGAGTTGATAAATACCAAGTCGGGCTGCACGTCATGAAGCCGTTGCCGTAAATCCCGGATGGCCGGTGTTACGTCTTCCAAATGGACCGGGGCCGCCGTTTGTTTATGTGTCAACTTGCGGCTGACGGGGCAAAAGATGCAGTTGAAGTTACAGTATTTGTCCGGGAAGAGATTGACTTCTAAGACGGTTTTTCCATTTTCTTCATAGGGTTCTTTGTAAAAGAATGTATCCATGGTGTCCTCCTAACATAAAAAAGGCGCCGCTTCCTCATCTGCGAAGACCTGACGATGAGGAACACGGCGCAACCTGACTACTCGGCAGCAGTCAGTACCATTTCATATGAATTTGAACTGATTATAGCAAATCTTTTGGAAAGAAGCAAGGACGATATCGTTGTACCGGGGGAGGGACTTTGGCAAGGGGCCGTCTGCTGGAAAGGGACGGCGTTCAATGGTATAATGACAATATATAACGATACCTTTTCGAGGGGAATGCGGGATGCGCTAAACAGAAGCCGTGATGCAAGCTGCTCTTGGGAAGAGAGAACGAAACCTTGGCGAAAGGGGAGATGACGATGGGGTATTGCGAATGGGCCAGTACAGATCCGCTCAATACGACGTATCATGACAACGAATGGGGGATTCCCGTTCACGACGATCGGCAGATGTTTGAGCATCTGACCTTGGAAAACCTGCAGTGCGGCCTCAGCTGGCTGATCGTCCTGCGCAAGCGGGACATCTTTCGGCAGTGCTTTGATAATTTCGATTACGATAAGGTGGCCGCTTACGACGACGCCGATGTAGAACGCATCATGAATACCGAGGGCATGATCCGCTCGCCTCGGAAGATACAGGCCGTGATCAGCAATGCTCAGTGTTGTCAGAAACTGCGCGACGAGTTCGGAAGCCTGTGTGACTACTTTTGGAGCTTCACCGGCGGTAAGACCTTCCTCTATCAGGGCCATGCCAAAGGACAGATCCCGGTCAGCAACGGCTTGTCGGCCAAGATCAGCAAGGATTTGAAGAAGCGGGGCTTTAAGTACGTCGGCCCGGTTACCATCTATTCGCACCTTCAAGCTTGCGGTATCATCAACGACCACGATGATACCTGCCCGCGCCGGCAGTTGATTATCGAGAATCATCCGACAGCGACCAAACGGAAAGATGATGAAGTTTATTAAATGATAGAAGCGCCGCGAGTTTTGAAGACTGGCGGCGTTTTTGCGTGGAGATACGATGGATTGACTGCAAGTCTAGCCGGGGGTTAATATCGTTACCTTGAGGTATCTTGCTATCTTGGTTACGATGATGCTGATTTGGTAAGCATTGGGCGATCGACGATAAGACCATTCGCTATGCCTGACAAAGCAAGGTATGATATACTGATACATAAGAACATGCCGTTAAAAACGGCTTAAACGTAGGGGAATTAAGGATTTTACCGATTCATTTTATGGACATGATTTTCTTTTCTATAATCAAGGACTATACAGTGTAAGTTTATATAGCCTTGAGATGAGACTCTATTTTCAGTGGGTAAGGTGTCAACCATAGGAAGGTGAAGCAGATGAAGAAGATGAAAATAAGTCGGATTATCGGTTTTGGTTTTGGATTTATGCTCCCGAAGATATTAAAACCGGCGATAAAAATTGCCGTGATTTTGGGAATTGGGTATTTAAGCACGAGAGGTTATAAGCAACAAAAAGAGCAACTTGAGATGAATAATGAGTGAGATCTTGAATAAGAAGTCGACGGATTCCAGGCTGACTGACTAATGGAATACCCTATAAAATTTATGGTGGAGTCACAAAAACGCGCCAGGGTAAAAGTAAGGATCGGAAGTGCGAAGAGATAGTGAACATCTTCTTCGCTGCCAAAATACTTGATTGAAATATAAAAATTTTGATCAAATCCCTAAAGTAGTAAGAAGAAAGTGTATAAGTGGGGCCATATCCCCATCGATACACGCAAAAGAGACTGTAAAAAGTCCTTTTGCTGTCGCACCCTTCACGGGTGCGTGGATTGAAACATGCCGATGATCGAGGGGCGTTCTTCTGTCGGGCGTCGCACCCTTCACGGGTGCGTGGATTGAAACATAGCAACTCCGTATCATGTTTCTATGGTATAATGTCGCACCCTTCACGGGTGCGTGGATTGAAACAAAGGCGGCGATAGGAGACTGCAAAGCCTTAACGTCGCACCCTTCACGGGTGCGTGGATTGAAACATATCCGAGGCCGAGCATATGAAGGCCCAGAACGAGTCGCACCCTTCACGGGTGCGTGGATTGAAACTTTATGACGACGTATGGAACGACCGAGAAGACCCAGTCGCACCCTTCACGGGTGCGTGGATTGAAACATCAACCGCGGCGACCAACTGCCGCGCATCTTTAGTCGCACCCTTCACGGGTGCGTGGATTG
>NZ_KQ958211.1:3070-3490 GCF_001546855.1 Megasphaera sp. MJR8396C
CACCCTTCACGGGTGCGTGGATTGAAACGATTTGGTTGAAATAATACGCAATTTAGGAGATAGTCGCACCCTTCACGGGTGCGTGGATTGAAACAAGTATGTTGCCATATACTGCTGGAAACGGATGTAGTCGCACCCTTCACGGGTGCGTGGATTGAAACTATTATCCTCCTATTCGACTTTTATACCATACCCGTCGCACCCTTCACGGGTGCGTGGATTGAAACAAAATTACCCGGTTTGCCCTCTAACTCTAAAGCAAGTCGCACCCTTCACGGGTGCGTGGATTGAAACTTCGGTGGACCCGTCCGGGGCAAAACAAGCCGAGTCGCACCCTTCACGGGTGCGTGGATTGAAACTAGTATGATTTCATCCGATGGTATCCTAATCATAGTCGCACCCTTCACGGGTGCGTGGATT
>NZ_KQ958211.1:3590-4011 GCF_001546855.1 Megasphaera sp. MJR8396C
CACCCTTCACGGGTGCGTGGATTGAAACATGTTTGACTGGGCGAAGTCGCTTAACTGGACGAGTCGCACCCTTCACGGGTGCGTGGATTGAAACTTTTCGGATCATACGTTAATACGTTAGACATTAAGTCGCACCCTTCACGGGTGCGTGGATTGAAACCTCGATCAAGTACAGCGGACTTGCGATAATCATCGTCGCACCCTTCATGGGTGCGTGGATTGAAACTTATAATCGCATGTAAGGAGATGTGTATATATGAGTCGCACCCTTCATGGGTGCGTGGATTGAAACGGTTATATAGGCCTCGATCATTTGTTTTTGCTCAAGTCGCACCCTTCATGGGTGCGTGGATTGAAACTTCGTATTCACCCAGGACATAACGGCGCTGGTAGTCGCACCCTTCATGGGTGCGTGGATTGA
>NZ_KQ958211.1:4111-4535 GCF_001546855.1 Megasphaera sp. MJR8396C
GCACCCTTCATGGGTGCGTGGATTGAAACTATATCTTCGATTGCCGATTGAATTTGATCTTCACGTCGCACCCTTCATGGGTGCGTGGATTGAAACTGTACGCGGATTGTCGGACTTCATCATAGCGATCGTCGCACCCTTCATGGGTGCGTGGATTGAAACGTGCTGGCGGTATCCGTGACAGACGGCGCGTTGGGTCGCACCCTTCATGGGTGCGTGGATTGAAACTGCGTCCCAGCAAGGGTTATGCAGCGTATACAAGGTCGCACCCTTCATGGGTGCGTGGATTGAAACGTTTATATGTCGGATGCGGTTGACAGCCTTGCGTCGTCGCACCCTTCATGGGTGCGTGGATTGAAACGGAAGGCAGCGCACGGTATAAACAAGTAAATCAAGGTCGCACCCTTCACGGGTGCGTGGATTG
>NZ_KQ958211.1:4635-23529 GCF_001546855.1 Megasphaera sp. MJR8396C
CACCCTTCACGGGTGCGTGGATTGAAACTCTTCAAAAATTAAAGCCCCGGAAATGGTCAAGTCGCACCCTTCACGGGTACGTGGATTGAAACGGGAAATTACGCGGCATTATCAAGTGGAAATCAACGTCGCACCCTTCACGGGTGCGTGGATTGTAATGGAACCTACAATCCGCCTCGGTCGAAGAATAACTGTCGCACCCTCAATGGGTGCGTGGATTGAAACGAAAAAGGCCCAATGAAACCGTTTTCGAATGTCAGTCGCACCCTTCATGGGTGCGTGGATTGAAACCACGCCGACACAGTTAACTACTGTTGCGCTCGTAGTCGCCCCTCACACGAGGTGAATGGACTGTAACAAGGCGCAAAAATGCCCTCTCTACATCGGTAGGGAGGGCATTTCTATTGTCGTATTAGTCCTTGAAGTAAGGCTTGAATACGGAACGGTTCGGTTCTTTATGTTGTTTTTTTTCGGAGCGTTGGTTGTTGCGGAAGGTGCCGTGGTTGTTGGAATCGCGGTTTTTCGGTGCGAAGTGACGACGGCGTTCGCCTCGTTCTTGACCATCTTCTTTACCGTTGCGGCGATCTTTCCGATTGCGGTCGTTACGGCGATAGTTGCGGTCGCGGTTATTTTTGCCTTGGCGGCTGCGATGGACGCGGAGCGGGGCTTCTTCAGTAATCTTGACGGGCGTCGTGTCCGGTTCTTTGGTGAGCAGCTTGATAGCGGCTGCGATGAGGGACGCCGAGTCGTAGTTAGCCAGGAGTTCTTCGGCATTTTCTTTGTAGCTTCCGAAGTTACCTTCTTCTGCAGCAGCGGCGAGGTTGCGGATAGCGGCCTGCTGTGCGCCTTCTAAGGCTTCGGAGAAGGTCGGTGCTTTGCGGCGGGCAATGCTGCGTTTAATCAGTCGTTCGATGGTCCGCAGGTGTTCCATTTCACGGGGAATGACGAAGGTCGTGGCTTCGCCGCTCTGGCCGGCACGACCGGTACGGCCGACGCGGTGGACGTAGCTTTCCGGGTCCTGGGGCAGGTCGTAGTTGAAGACGTGGGTGACACCGCTGATGTCGAGGCCGCGAGCTGCGACGTCGGTGGCGACTAAGATGTCGATGGTCTTTTCACGGAACTGGCGGATGACCGTGTCGCGCTTAGCCTGAGTGAGGTCGCCGTGGATACCTTCCGACGAGTAGCCACGCTTCTTGAGGGCTTCCGAGACTTCGTCGACGCGGCGTTTGGTGCGGACGAAGATGATGGCCAAATCCGGTTCCTGGAGGTCTAAGAGACGGCAGAGGATGTCGAATTTCTGACGGTCCGGTACTTCGATGTAAGACTGTTCGATGAGGTCCATCGTGACTTCTTTGGTCTTCATGCGAATCATGAGCGGATCGTGAAGGAAGGTTTCGGCCAACTGTTGGATCGGTTTCGGCATGGTAGCCGAGAAGAGCAGAGTCTGGCGCGTGTTGGGCGTAGCGGCCATGATAAGGTTGATGTCATCGATAAAGCCCATGTCCAGCATTTCATCGGCTTCGTCGAGGACGATGGTCGCAATGTGGCTCAAGTCGATAGTGCCGCGCTTCATGTGGTCGATGAGGCGGCCCGGGGTGGCGACGATGATCTGCGGGCTCTTGCGCAGGCGGCGCAGCTGGCGTTCCATATCTTGACCGCCGTAGATCGGCAGGGCCTGAATGTTGGTGAATTGAGCCAAATGGTTCAGTTCTTCGGCGACCTGCATAGCAAGTTCACGGGTCGGGGATAAGACGACGGTCTGAATTTCTTTGGAAGGTTCGGCCTTCAATATTTTTTCCAGGACAGGAATGCCATAAGCAGCGGTCTTACCGGTACCGGTCTGGGCCTGGCCAATCATGTCAACGCCGCTCATGGCGACGGGAATCGATTCGGACTGGATCGGCGTCGGTTCTTCAAACCCCATTTCGTTCAGGGCACGGATAATGACTTCGCTGATATTTAAATTTTGGAATTTCTCTAACATGTACTTCCTCCTTGTTGTGTAACTTATTTATTATAGCATTAATGTTTGAAAAAAGATAGGGTTTTACGAGGCGGCGCCGGGGAAGGTTCGTTTTAAGTTACTCCTTTTAAGATAAACGTTAAACCTAGTCTGTTTAGAAATTATTAACATAGGTTCGACGTTTAACTTTAAAGTATTTTGAAAAAAAGCCTTGCCAAACGGGAATGATAGTGGTAAGATACGAACCATCAACAAAACAATTCAAAATAAAATGCGTTGAAGAGAACTAGTATGTTCCAGAAAGCTTACAGAGAGCTGGCGGCAGGTGTGAGGCAGCAGCGGCATGGAACGGAACTCCTCTCTAAGCAGCTCGCTGAAACCGTGGGAGTAGGTGGAGCCGGGGCCTGGCCGTTAACAGACAGGAGGGTATCGACGTTGGTCCGTACCTATAGAGTGCCTATGCAGCATAGGAATTAGAGTGGTAACGCGTAAGTGAAATCTTTCGTCTCTTTGGAGATGAGAGATTTTTTTATTTTGATTGTGTAATGAGTTGTTTTTAATTTATTTCATAATCATAGGAGTGATGACCATGAAACACGTAGAACATTACAAGAAAGGTTATTTTATGCCGCCTGTCGTCGATATGTCCTGGACGCAACGGGAATATCCGGAAAAGGCGCCGGTCTGGTGTAGCGTCGATTTGCGCGACGGAAATCAGGCCCTTATCATCCCTATGAATTTGGAAGAAAAAATCGAATTTTACAAGGTCTTGGTCGCCATGGGCTTTAAGGAAATCGAAGTCGGCTTCCCGGCCGCATCGGAAACGGAATTCGAATTCCTGCGCTACTTGGTCGATCACGATTTGATCCCTGACGACGTCACCGTCCAGGTCCTGACCCAGGCCCGAGAACACATCATCCGCCGGACCTTCGAAGCTTTAAAAGGCGTTAAAAATGCCATCGTCCACGTCTATAATTCGACGTCCTTTGCCCAGCGTCAACAGGTTTTCCATAAGTCCAAGGATGAAATCAAGGCCATTGCCGTCGAAGGGGCGGTCTTGCTGAAACGCCTGACCGAAGAAGCCGGCGCCGACTACCGCTTCGAATATTCGCCGGAAAGCTTTACTGGAACGGAACCGGAATACGCCCTCGATGTCTGCAACGCCGTCCTCGACGTTTGGCAGCCGACGGCCGACCGCAAGGCCATCATCAATCTGCCGTCGACGGTGCAGATGTCCATGCCTCACGTCTTTGCCTCGCAGATCGCTTACATCTCGCAGCACCTCAAGTACCGCGACAACGTCGTATTGTCGGTCCATCCCCACAACGACCGGGGGACGGGCGTGGCCGATGCCGAAATGGCCATCCTGGCCGGCGCCGACCGCGTTGAAGGAACTTTGTTTGGCAATGGCGAACGAACGGGCAATGCCGATATCGTGACCATCGGCATGAACATGTACGCCTTGGGCGTCGATCCGGGCCTCGATTTTTCCCACATGACCGACCTCGTCGATACGTATGAACGGGTGACCCGCATGGAAGTCCATCCCCGTCAGCCCTATGCCGGAAAGCTGGTCTTTGCCGCCTTCTCGGGGTCTCATCAGGACGCCATCGCCAAGGGCATGCACTTCCGGGCTGAACAGCACCAACCGTATTGGAACTGCCCCTACCTCTACATCGATCCCCACGATATCGGACGGACTTACGACGCCGATGTCATCCGCATCAACAGCCAGTCTGGCAAGGGCGGCATCGGCTTCATCATGGAGCAGCATTACGGCATTGCCATGCCCAAGAAGATGCGCGAAGACTTCAGTTATTTTGTAAAAGAAGTCTCCGACCACGCCCATCAGGAATTGAAGCCTCAGGAAATTTTCGACGTCTTTAAAAAGCAGTACCTCAATCGGGAAAGCCCCTTGAAGGTCGAAGATTTTTCTCTTCAGAAAGCCGAAAATCGCTGGATCGGCACGGTCCTGATTCGGGCCAATGGGGAAGAAGTCGTCCTCGAAGGCGAAGGAAACGGCCAATTGAATGCCGTCAGCAACGCCATCTGTAAAGCCTACGGCATCGAATTTGAAAACCTCGTCTACAGCGAACACGACCTCGACGGCGACGCCGATTCCCGGGGCATTGCCTACTTTGGCCTGACCGATAGGGAGGGGCGGACGACGTGGGGCGCCGGCATCGATACGGATACGATGACGGCTTCCATTCGGGCCTTCGTGACTGCCGTCAATCGCATGGAAGGTATGGAACGGCGCGTTCACTTTCGCCATTTCGCATCGGGCCCCAACGAAGTAGCTGCCTTTAAAGCCGCTGCCAGCCAGCATTGATCGTTTTTTACGCATTCATCTTTTTTGAAAATTCATCCTTTTCTCGAAACGGACCCGCTTTTCGGAAAACGGTATTTTTAAGGAGTGGTATCGATTATGGGAATGACCATGACCCAAAAGATTTTAGCTAAGCACGCCGGCGTGGCGTCCGTAGCTCTCGGTGGCTTAATCGTTTGTAACGTCGATATGGTATTGGCCAATGATATTACGGCGCCGCCGGCCATTGCTGAATTTAAGAAAATCGGACGGCCCGTCTTTGATAAGACCAAGATCGCCTTGGTCCCCGACCATTTTACACCCAATAAGGACATTAAATCGGCGGGACTTGCCAAGATCGTCCGCGACTTTGCCAAGGAAAACGGCATCGTCCATTACTTTGAAGTCGGCCGCGTCGGCATCGAACACGTCCTCTTGCCGGAACAGGGCATCGTCGGACCGGGGATGCTGACCATCGGCGCCGATTCGCACACCTGCACCTATGGGGCGCTCGGCGGTTTTTCGACGGGTGTCGGCTCGACGGACCTCGGCGTGGCCATGGCCACGGGGAAGGCTTGGTTTAAGGTTCCCGATGCCATTCAGGTTCGTTTGACCGGCGAGAAACCCGATGACATTACGGGGAAAGACGTCATGCTGACCCTCATCGGCATGATCGGTGTCGACGGGGCTCTGTATAAATCGTTAGAATTCACTGGTCCCGGTGTGGCCGCGCTCGATATGACCGACCGCTTTACCATCGCCAACATGGCCATCGAAGGGGGCGCTAAAAACGGCATTTTCCCCGTCGATGAACAGACCATGGCCTATGAAAAGGGGCGCTTTTCTGACGGCTATGACGTTGTTACGGCCGATGACGATGCCTTTTATTGCCGGACCGTCGATATCGACTTGTCGTCCTTAAAGCCCGTCGTAGCCTTTCCCCATCTGCCGGAAAATACAAAAGTCGTCGGTACCTTTGGTGACATCAAAATCGACCAGGTCGTCATCGGCTCCTGCACCAACGGCCGTCTCGAAGATCTGCGCATTGCCGCCGATATTTTACGGGGCCGCACGGTTCATCCCGACGTCCGCTGCATCGTCATTCCCGGCAGTCAGTCGGTCTATATGGAGGCCATGAAAGCCGGTTACATCGAAACCTTTATCACCGCCGGTTGCGCCGTATCGACGCCGACCTGCGGGCCTTGTCTCGGCGGTTATATGGGCATCCTTGCCGCCGGGGAACGCTGTGTTTCGACGACGAATCGTAATTTCCGCGGCCGCATGGGCCACGTCGACAGTGAAGTCTATCTGGCCGGGCCGCAGGTTGCGGCTGCCAGTGCCATTCTCGGTAAGATTGCCGCTCCTAAGGAGGTACGATAAGATGAGTTTAGAAGGAAAGGTATGGCGCTACGGCGACAACATTGATACAGACGTCATTATTCCGGCGCGTTATTTAAATAGTTTTGATCCCAAGGAACTGGCTTCGCACTGCATGGTCGACATCGATGAAACCTTTGCAGGTCTAGTGCAGCCGGGGGATATCATGGTCGGCGGCCACAATTTCGGCTGCGGCTCGTCACGGGAACATGCACCCATTGCCATCAAGGCCTCGGGCATTCCGGTCATCATCGCCGCCAGCTTTGCCCGCATCTTTTACCGCAATGCCATCAACGTCGGCCTGCCGGTCCTTGAAATCGGCGACGCTGTAAAAGCCATCAAGGCCGGCGACATCGTCGACGTCGATTTGGAAAAGGGGACCATCGTCGACAAGACGACAGGCGATACTTTTCAGGCGCGGCCCCTGCCGGGCTTCGTACGGGATATTGCCGCTGCCGGCGGCTTAATCAACTATATCAAGGGGGAAGAAGCTCATGAGTAAACACATCGTCGTCATCCCCGGCGACGGCATCGGGGAAGAAATTACGGACAGCGCCGTCCAGGTGCTGCAGGAAGTCGACGCCGTCTGCAAGATTGGCCTTACCTTCGAACGGCGGATTGCCGGCGGTACGGCTTATGACGAATGCGGTTCGCCCCTTCCCAAGGAAACCATCGAGGCGGCTAAAAAAGCCGATGCCATCCTCTTTGGTGCCGTCGGCGGGGACAAATGGGATAACGTCGAACCGACCCTGCGGCCGGAACAAGCCGTCTTGGGCCTTCGAAAAGCCCTCGGCCTTTACGTCAACCTGCGTCCCGTCAAGGTGCCGCCGGTCTTGGCCGAGTATTCGCCCTTAAAGGCCGATATCGTCACCGGCACCGATGTCCTCATCGTTCGCGAACTCGTCGGCGGCATCTATTTCGGCGACCGCTGCGAGTCGGAAATCCATAACGGCGTCGAACGGGCCTGGGATCTTGAAAATTACAGCGTCCCCGAAGTACAGCGCATCGGCACCTTTGCCATGAAGGCCGCACAAGGACGGCGGGGCAAGGTGACGTCCGTCGATAAGGCCAACGTCCTGGCCACGTCCCGCCTGTGGCGCCGCACCATGATCGATGTGGCCAAAGACTATCCCGACGTCTCTTTAAATCATTTTTACGTCGACAACTGCGCCATGCAGCTGGCCCTCAATCCGAAACAGTTCGACGTTATCGTTACGGGAAACCTCTTCGGCGATATCTTGAGTGACGAAGCGGCGGTCCTCGGCGGTTCCATCGGTATGATGCCGTCGGCGTCCATTGGCGAACTGACCAGTCTCTATGAACCGATCCACGGCTCGGCGCCGGATATTGCAGGTAAAGGCATTGCCAATCCCTGTGCCACCATCTTGTCGGCAGCCATGCTGCTCCGTTACTCTTTTGGCGAAGAAGAAGGGGCATCTATCATCGAAAAAGCCGTCGATGCTGCCCTTGAAGATGGTTGGCGCACGGCCGACCTCTATAAAGAAGGCTTCAAAAAAGCCGATACGAAAACGATGACCGATGCCGTCATCCGCCATATCCGCAGCCAGAAGAAAAAATAGTTCCGCTTCGAAACCTCTCAGGCTATCATATCATAGAATTGAGAAGGAAGGCAGTCTTTGTGATGTAAGGTCACGGAGGCTGCTTTTTGTCGTTTGTCGAAAAGGGATTTAAAAATGGCTCGATACAGCCGGAAATATGCGTTTTTTTACAAAGGTCTTACGCCTTATTATATAGTATATAAGGGGCTGGCGCTTGAAAGGTCGCGGCGAATAGTGTATTATGAGAAATAGTTTAAATAGATTTTCACAATTCGTGTATCGCGAGAGGCAGGATTAAACATAGATGTTAGAATTTCCCATTAAACGTACGATTATTATTGACGACTCGAAAAAGAAGAAGGGCCGCAAAAAGAAGGCCGACGGTGAAAAGACGGTCATCCACGGTACGGTCAACCTTCCTAAAAAAGAGCCCCTGAAGAAGCTCGACAAGCTTCCGAAGAACGCCAAAAATCTGGTCATCGTGGAATCGCCGGCCAAGGCCAAGACGATTGAACGGTTCCTCGGCAGCGGCTACAAGGTCATGGCCAGCCGCGGTCACCTGCGCGACTTGCCGCGCAACCAGTTCGGCGTCAATATCGAAGAAGGCTTCGTGCCGACCTATACCAACATGTGGGACAAACGCAAGCTCATCGATGAATTGCAGGAAGAATACGTCCGCTCGAAAAAAGTCTTTCTGGCAACTGACCCGGACCGCGAAGGCGAAGCGATTTCCTGGCATTTGGCGCATTTACTGGACATCGATCCCAAGGATAAATGCCGCATCATGTTCCACGAAATCACGAAGAAAGCCATCGTCGAAGCGATTAAAAAACCGGAACCGATTGACATCAAAAAAGTCGACGCCCAGCAGGCTCGCCGTATCTTAGACCGCATCGTCGGCTATAAATTAAGTCCTTTGTTATGGAAAAAGGTCTGTAAAGGCCTCAGTGCCGGCCGCGTCCAGTCCGTCGCCGTCCGCTTGATCTGCGAACGGGAAGAAGCCATCAAGGCCTTCGTACCGGAAGAATATTGGACCATTGGCGGGACCTACCAGACGGAAGACGGCCTGACCTTGCCGACGGAACTGACCAAGATCGACGGCAAAAAGGCCGAAATCGAAAATGAAGAAGGGGCCAAGGTCATCGCCCATGACCTCAGTTGGGAAAGCCGCGGTGAGACCCAGGAACCCGACAAGATCGTAAAGGTCGAAAAACGCAAGCGTAAACGTCAGCCCCAGCCGCCGTTTACAACGTCGACGATGCAGCAGGAATGCGTCGGCAAATTCAACTTCGGCGCCAAGAAGACGATGATGCTGGCCCAGCAGCTCTATGAAGGCCTCGATATGGGCGACCAGGGCCACGTCGGCCTCATCACTTACATGCGTACCGACTCGGTCCGCATCAATGACGACATGGTCCAGGCCGCGCGGGACTTCATTACGGCCAATTACGGGGCGGAATACGTTCCCGAAAAGCCGCGGGTCTATAAGACCAAGCAGTCGAGTCAGGACGCCCACGAAGCCATTCGTCCGACGTCGCTGGAATTGACGCCGTACAAGGTTTCTGACTTCCTGTCCCGGGATCAGCTGCGCCTCTATACTTTGATTTGGAACCGCTTTTTGGCCAGCCAGATGGAATCGGTCGAAACGGAACACATGGCCATCGTCATCGAAAGCGGCAAGTACGAACTGCGGGCTGCCGGCTACAAGGTCCTCTTCAAAGGCTTTACCGAGCTCTATGAAGATGCCAAAAAGGACAAGATGCTGGCTGAACTGCCCCACATTGCGGCTAACACCATCGTCCATAATACGGCCGTGACGCCCCAGCAGCACTTTACTCAGCCGCCGGCACGCTATACTGAAGCCAGCCTGATCAAGACCCTCGAAGAAAAGGGCATCGGCCGGCCGAGTACTTACGCGCCTATCATGGATACGATCCAAAACCGCAACTACGTCGAAAAGAAGGACAAGCAGTTCATCCCGACGGAGCTCGGCGTCATCATCGTCGACCTCCTCAAGAAATACTTTGCCCGCATCATCAACGTCAGCTTCACGGCGCACATGGAAGAATCCCTCGACGCCATCGAACAGGGCGACGATACGTATCCCCACGTCCTGCAGGAATTTTATGATATCTTTAAGCCGGAAATGGACGAAGCCGAAGACAAGATGGAAAAGGTCACCATTTCCGGTCAGGAATCGGGACAGATCTGTGAAGTCTGCGGGTCGCCCATGGTCTATAAATTCGGCCGCTTCGGCAAATTCCTAGCCTGCTCCAACTTCCCGGAATGCCGCAATACCAAGGCCATCGTCGAAGATTTGGGCATTACCTGCCCGAAGTGCGGCAAGGGGACGCTCATCAAGCGCAAGTCGAAACGGGGCCGCGTCTTTTATGGCTGCAGCCAGTATCCGGACTGCGACTTCGTCCTTTGGAACCAGCCTGTCGACAAGAAATGTGACTTGTGCGGCAGCATCATGATTGTCAAACATTATAAAAAAGGCCCCGACAAGCTCTTTTGCAGTAACGGGGACTGTGAAAACCATAAAAAAGGTGAGGTAGTTCATGAAGAATAGTGTCTTAATCATCGGCGCCGGCCTGGCCGGATCGGAAGCCGCCTGGCAGCTCGTCAGCCGCGGCATTCCCGTCGAACTGGTCGAAATGCGGCCGGTCAAATCGTCGCCGGCCCATCATACGGAATATTTTGCCGAACTGGTCTGCAGCAACTCCCTGCGGGCAGCGAATATTGAAAACGCCGTCGGCCTCTTGAAGGAAGAAATGCGCCGTCTGGGCTCGCTGATCATGGAATCGGCCGATACCAACCGCGTTCCTGCCGGCGGGGCTTTGGCCGTCGACCGCCTGCCTTTCAGTCAGTACGTGACGGAAAAGCTGGCCGCCCATCCTTTGGTCACCATTCGCCATGAAGAAGTGACTGAGCTTCCGACGGACCAGATCTGCATCGTCGCCAGCGGTCCTTTGACCAGCGACGCCTTGGCCGATACCATTGCCAACCTGACCGGCGAAGGCTATTTCCATTTCCACGATGCGGCTGCGCCCATCGTCGCCGTCGAATCCCTCGATATGAACAAGGTCTATCGGGCGGCCCGCTACGGCAAGGGCGGCGCCGATTACTTGAACTGCCCCTTTACCCAGGAAGAATATGAAGCCTTCTGGCAGGCCCTGACGACGGCCGAATGTGCCGAACTCCACGACTTTGAAAAGGACGACAGCGTCTTTGAAGGCTGCATGCCCATTGAAGTCATGGCCGGCCGCGGCATCGACACCATGCGTTTCGGCCCCATGAAGCCCGTCGGCCTCGAACTTCCCGATACGGGGGAACTGCCTTATGCCGTCGTCCAGCTTCGTCAGGATAATGGCAGCGCGACGCTGTACAACATCGTCGGCTTCCAGACCCACCTCAAATTCCCGGAACAGAAGCGGGTATTCTCCATGATTCCCGGTCTTGAAAACGCGGAATTTGTGCGCTACGGCGTCATGCACCGCAACTCCTATATCAATTCGCCGGAACTCCTCATGCCGACGCTCCAGCTGCGCAAACAGCCGAACCTGTTGTTTGCAGGACAGCTCACCGGTGTCGAAGGCTATCTGGAATCGGCGGCCATGGGCCTCTTGGCCGGCGTCAACGCCGCACGCCTCCTTGCTGAGAAAGAGCCTTTGACCTTTTCCAAGCGGACGGCCATCGGCGGTCTCAGCCAGTATATCTCCAGCGGCCCCAATAAGCATTTCCAGCCGATGAACATCAACTTCGGTATCATGGAGCCTCTCGGCATCAAGAAACGCATGAAGAAAAAAGAAAAAAACGCCCTCTTAGCACAGCGGGCACTCGATGAAATTGAACAAATGAAAGGGGACATGACTCATGTCTAATGGAATGTCTACAGAGTTTCATGCCACGACGATCTGCGCCGTTCAGCGCGATGGCAAAACGGCTATCGCTGGCGACGGCCAGGTCACCATGGGCAATGCCGTCATCATGAAGGGGACGGCTCAAAAAGTCCGCCGCCTCTATCACGGCAAGATCATCAGTGGTTTTGCCGGCTCCGTTGCCGACGCTTTCACGCTCTTTGATCACTTTGAAGAAAAATTGAACGAACACAACGGCAATCTCGTTCGCAGTGCCGTCGAACTGGCGAAAGAATGGCGGTCTGACAAGGTCCTCCACAAACTGGAAGCCCTGCTCCTCGTTGCCGACAGCCAGCGCATCCTGCTCATTTCCGGTAACGGCGAAGTCATCGAACCGGACGACGGCGTCTTAGCCATCGGTTCCGGCGGCAACTACGCCTTGTCTTCGGCCCGGGCCCTCATGCAGAACACGGACCTTTCGGCTCGTGAAATCGCTGAAAAATCCCTGCACATCGCGGCAGACATCTGCGTCTATACCAACCACAACGTCATTGTCGAAGAAATTTAAGAAAGAGGTACCTTTATGGAACAATCATCATGGACGCCAAAACAAATCGTGGCGGAATTGAATAAATATATCGTAGGCCAGGGGGACGCCAAGAAATCCGTCGCCATTGCCCTGCGCAACCGCTGGCGCCGCAAACGCCTGAGCGAAGAAATGCAGGATGAAATCATCCCCAAGAACATCCTCCTCATCGGCCCGACCGGTGTCGGTAAAACAGAAATCGCCCGCCGCCTGGCCAAACTCGTCGGCGCACCCTTCATCAAGGTCGAAGCGACGAAATACACCGAAGTCGGCTACGTCGGCCGCGACGTCGAACAGATGATCCGCGACCTCGTCGCCAACGCCATCCGCATGGTCCAGGAACAGGAAAGCCAGCGCTATGAAGAAAAGGCCGAAGCCGAAGCCAACAAACGGATCCTGCAGGTCTTCTGGCCGAAAAAATCGGTTGTCGAAAAGGTAAAGAATCCGATGGACGTCTTCTTTGGCAGCGATGACGACGAAACCAAGGAAGAACCGAAACAGCTCGAAGAAGGCAATTCCGACCGCCGTCAAAAGATGCTCGAAGACATTTGCGCCCATAAGATGGACGACCGCGAAATCGAAGTCGAAGTGGCCGAACAAGGCCCGGGCTTCCAGGGCATCCTGACCGGCAATTCGACGGAAGAGCTGACCAATAACTTCCAGGAAATGCTGGGCAGCATCATGCCTAAGAAGAAAAAGAAGAAGAAAATGACCGTCGCCAAGGCCCGGGAAATCTTCAAAGAAGAAGAACTGGAAAAATGCCTGGACATGGATACCATCGTCGATAAGGCCGTCGCAGCCACGGAAGAATCGGGCATCGTCTTCATCGACGAATTCGATAAGATCGCCGAAAAAGGCCGCACCAACGGTCCCGACGTCTCCCGCGAAGGGGTCCAGCGCGACATCCTGCCCATCGTCGAAGGGGCTACGGTCAATACCAAATACGGACCGGTCAAGACCGACCACATCCTGTTCATCGCCGCCGGCGCCTTCCACGTATCGAAGCCGAGCGACCTCATTCCCGAACTCCAGGGCCGCTTCCCGATCCGCGTCGAACTCCAGTCGCTGACCGTTGAAGACTTCCGCCGCATCCTGACCGAACCGAGCCAGTCCTTGGTCAAACAGTATACGGCCCTTCTCGAAACGGAAGGCCTGACTCTGGACTTTACCGACGACGGCATCAATGCCATTGCTGAATACGCTTACCGGGTCAACCGGGAAACGGAAAACATCGGCGCCCGCCGGCTGCACACGATCTTGGAAAAGATCCTCGAAGACGTCGCCTATGAAGCGCCTGACGTCGATGAAAAGAATATCGTCATCGACAAGGACTTCGTCGCCGGTAAACTCCATGACGTCGTCCAGAACGTCGACCTCAGCCACTATATTTTATAAAAGGACGTACTGATGAGACCTTACGCAAAATTATACCTGACGAAAAAAGGGGAACGGGCTGCTAAGACAGGCCATCCCTGGGTCTATGGCGAAGAAGTCATCCGCGTCGATGGGACCTATCAGACCGGCGACATCGTCGATGTCTACAGCGATAAAGACCGCTACCTCGGCACAGGCTTTGCCAACGACATTTCTAAGATCCGCGTGCGCATCGTATCGCGCAACGCCAACGACCGCTTCGACGACGCCTTCTGGCAGCGCCGGGTGAAGTACGCCCTCGATTACCGCCGGACGGTCATGGGCGAGACGGACTTTTCCTGCTGCCGCCTGATCTTCGGCGATGCCGATGAAATGCCGGGCCTGACCGTCGATCGCTATTCCGACGTCCTCGTCGCCCAGACCTTATGCTACGGCATGGACCAGGTGAAACCCGTCATCTTCAAGGCTCTGGTCGATGAATTGAAGGCCATGGGTGTCACCATCCGCGGCATCTATGAACGAAACGACGTCAAAGTCCGCGAACTGGACGGCATGGAACAGTATAAAGGCTGGTATGAAGCCGACTTCCTTCCGGAACCGGGCAGTGTCATCACGACTATCGAAGAAAATGGCATCCGCTATGATATCGACGTCGAAAACGGCCAGAAGACGGGCTTCTTCCTGGATCAGAAATACAACCGCCTGGCCGTCGCCAAGATTGCCGCCGGAAAGCACGTCCTCGACTGCTTTACCCATACCGGGGCCTTTGCCCTCAATGCCGCCAAGGGCGGTGCGGCCAGTGTCACCGCCGTCGACGTGTCTCAAGAAGCCGTCGACATGACGACGACCAATATCCAGCGCAACGGCTTAGCGGATATCGTTACGGCTAAACAGGCCAACGTCTTTGACCTCCTGACCGAAATGGCCGAGCAAAAGAATCGCGACTACGATTTCATCATCCTCGACCCGCCGGCCTTTACCAAGTCCGGTCATACCGTCCACAACGCCATCCGAGGCTATAAGGAAATCAACTTGAAAGCCATGAAGCTCCTGCCCCGCGGCGGCTATTTGGCCACCTGCTCGTGCTCCCACTTCATGCGCGACGACCTCTTCCGTCAGATGCTCCACGATGCTGCCAAAGACGCCGGCGTCCACCTGCGTCAAATCGAAGGCCGCCAGCAGTCACCGGACCATCCGATTCTTTGGAATGTCCCGGAAACCAATTATTTAAAATTCTACTTATTCCAAGTCGTATAATCGACAACGCCGCTATTTCAGTATCTCTTGAGATGGCGGCGTCTCTTTTTTTATTCGAAAAACATAACGTAATGATTAATTGATATGGAGGGTGGTTGAAATTATGCCGGCCTCGATATATAATCGGCCTAAGAAGGGGATGTATACGATTTTTATTATTCCCATCGGATGGCGGCCCAGGGGCTCCATCTTCCTTGAACTGTGTGATGGAATGACCAGACGAAAGGAGTAAGCTATGAAACATATTGTGATTACCAATTACAGCGACCCTGTTTGCGTATGGTGCTGGGGCACAGAACCCATTTTCCGGGCTATGGAAACCCATTATCCCAATCGGTTTTCCATTCGCTACGTCATGGGCGGCATGGTCCGCGATTTGAGCGACTTTGATGATGAAGAAAATGGCATCGGCGGCGGAGATGCCGATACGATTAACGCCCAGCTTCGCGAACATCTGGCGGAATCGACAGCCGTTCATCATATGCCCGTCGCCGTCGACAAGTATCATCTGTTTTCGGAACGCTTCAATTCGTCCTTCCCTCAAAACATTGCCTATAAAGCGGCCCAGATCGCCGCTCCGGACATGGCCGACTCCTTCTTGAGACGCATCCGCGAAGCGACCTTGACCGAAGGTGCCGTTACCGGCGACTACGAGGTCTTGGATAAACTGGCGGAGGAATTTGGCCTTCCTATGGATGCCTATCGCGAAGCCCTCAAGAGCGGTGAGGCTGAAAAGGCTTTCAAGAGCGACGTCGATGAAGCCATTGCCGCTAAGGTCCAGGTCTTCCCGACGGTCACCCTGACGGTTAACGGCAAGGAAGAAACCTTTGGCGGCTACTATACCTTTGATGACTATGTGGCTCGCATCCGCAAGCTGAGCGATGGTGCGATTGAACCGGCAAAGCCCGACGTCTCGTTTGAATACCTGAGCCGCCTGTTGAAGCAGTATCATCGACTGGCTGCCGAAGAAATTCGCTGCGCCTTTGATTTTGAAACGAAGGAAGCCCTGGACTCGTGGCTGGCACCGTATCTTGCCGACGGCAAGGTGGCGAAGGAACAGCTCGGCGGCGATTATATGATCACACTAGCTTCGGTGTAATTGGTGCCTATATATTAGAAAATGAGTGGAGAATGAGCCGAGTTGACCGGCTTTACAGCCGAAAACCTCTGTCAGCTCGTCGTTAAAAACGGGTTGGCAGAGATTTTTTCGTTGGGAAAGTGCTCTTTGGAATGGCCGCGGAGGAAGAAAGGGCAGACCTTAGTGAATTAACTTCACTGAATAATATTCATTGATTTTTATTCAGTTAATATGATATAATAAGTCCAACCCGGAAAGTTTTGAGGTGAGACTATGAATAAGCGGAAGCTGGCCGCCTTGGAAACACGGCGAAAGCTGCTCGATGCGGCTAAAAAAATCGTCTGTGAAAAAGGCATGGCCAACACGTCGATAGCTGATATCACGAATTCCTGCGGTGTTGCCTGCGGCACTTTTTATACCCATTTTAAACGCAAAGAAGACATCATCTACGCCCTCAGCCGCGAGATGTATCAAAAAATTTTAGAACAGGCCAAGGCCTTTGACGGCCCTTTCATGGAACGGTTAGTCTTTTTTATGACGAACTTTTCAGACTACATCGAAAAGAGCGGTTTGAAACTCTGCCAGGAATGGGTACGTAATACGGTGGATCCTGATTTGATTGACGACGAAGAGGATAAACCCAAGGTCTACATCGATATCGATGCCGTGACCGGTCTTATTCTGGATGGAATCGAACGAGGCGAGGTCAAGGCTGACGCACCGGTCGCTGTCCTGGCTCACACCTTGGTCGATGTCCTATACGGCCAAATGCTTTGCTGGGATATGTCCGGCGGTGCCTACAGCCTCGCATGGCGAACCCAGGAGTTTTGCCGTATCTTCCTGCCGGGCCTGATGACGCCGTACTTGGCGTAACTTTTGTTATCTATACGGAAACGTTTCGCCGGCTTCAAAAATTCTTTGAGCCTGCTGCTTTCCGATTTACAGTGAATATAGTATGAGAAAGGATGAATCGAGATGACAACTAAGATTGAAAACGTAACCTTAAATGATGGCGTAAAAATTCCGGCCTTTGGCTTCGGGACTTTCCAGATTCCTGCCGATGGCAGTACTTACCAGGCCGTAAAGGAAGCCCTTAAGTTGGGCTTGTACCACATCGATACGGCAGCGGCTTATTTTAACGAAGCCGAAGTCGGCAAGGCCGTTCGCGAAAGCGGCATTCCCCGGGAAGAGATCTTCGTGACCAGTAAGCTCTGGCTCCAGGACTACGGCTATGAAGCCGCTAAGAAAGGCATCGACGCGTCTCTTCGCAAACTCGGCCTGGACTACATGGACTTATACCTCATCCACCAGCCCTACGGCGATGTACCCGGTGCTTGGAAGGCCATGGAAGAAGCGAAAAAAGCTGGCAAGATCCGCTCCATCGGGGTCAGCAACATGACGCCGAAGATTTGGAATTCCTTCGTGCCCCAGTTCGACACCCTTCCGTCGGTCAACCAGATCGAATTTCACCCCTACTTCCAACAGAAAGAAATCAGAGCCATCATGGCTAAAGATAACGTCTATCTCGAAGCCTGGGCACCTCTTGGCCAGGGCAACCCGCAGCTCTTCAGCGAACCGACCATTACCAAGATCGCTGAAGCTCACGGTAAAGATGCCGGCCAGGTCATCCTGCGCTTTGAATACCAAGACGGCGCCATCATCTTCCCGAAGACGACCAAACCGGCCCGCATGAAGAGCAACATGGACATCTTCGACTTCTCCTTAGCCGACGAAGAAATGGCCGCTATGCGTGCCCTCGATACGGGTAAAGGTCGTCACGATCCGGACGCTCCTGGCGTTGCCGAAATGCTCCTCGGTGCCTTTGACGTCCACGCCGACGACTAATATCATAAGGAGGGGACACCATGCCCTATATTGCCATCAAGGCCTATCCGAAAGATGAAGAAACGAAAAAACGAGCCGTCGAACAGATCCGAGACGTCCTGTTAAAGACCTGGGGTTGCCCGGAAGAAGCCATCACCATCTCCGTTGAAGAATTCCCGCCCGAAGACTTTAATAAAAAAGTCAGGGAACCGGAAATCCTCCCGAAATTGGATAAGATGATGATCCTCGACGGAAAGAAACAGTATAAATAGCACGAAGAGAGCCGATACCTCGAAAGGGTGTCGGCTTTTTTGCGTTTATTAATGTTCTATAGAACGTATATTAATATTTTTTCAGGAATCGATATGAATTCGGATCCGTGTAGTATAATGAAGGTAGTTCAAAAACACTGTATTTTCTGACAAATGAAACGATGTTGGTCAAATTTCGACAATCCGTCCATGACGAAGGGTACCCTTTGCCTATCATGAGCCGGGGAATGTAGGCAGAGTCTGGGCGGGGCAGGAAGCGCGTGGACCGCATCGATGTGTTTCTACTTGATTTTATGCGCGAAAAATAGGGAGATGATGGCGATGCCGGGAAATGTAACGGGTCCCTTTATGTGTGGCGGTACACCGCCGAAATACAAGTATTGTCCTACCTGTGTATTTGCAGAAGGAAAACCCTTATTGGGGACCTGCATGATGTATCCGGGAGGAGCGTTGCTTAAGCCGAATCACGTGTATAAGGGCAAACCCTGCGAATGGTATCAGAAAATAGAAGGAAGTTACGATGAATGAAGGTATTTCCTACTGTCAGATGGATTGCTTTCGCATTAGGAGTCTGTTCAGAGAAGGCCCATTATCTTGTTGATGTTAAAAAGAGTGGAGTTCAGGTCATTTTATTTCCAGGAAGGAGGGCTGTCTATGGCAGGAAATGTAACGGGTCCCTTTATGTGTGGCTGCACGCCGCCGAACTATAAATACTGTCCGACCTGTGTATTCGCAGAAGGGAAGCCTTTATTGAGTACTTGCATGATGTATCCGGGTACGTCTATAAAGCCGAAAGTGGTGGATGAAGGCGGACCCTGTGAATGGTATATGGAGAAAAAATGAAAGCCTTGTTACCATCTGGAAGCCTTTCTAAAGCCGGAGGAGATAGGCTGGTGATCGGGTACTTTTTTCAGGAGGTCGAGGACATTTTTGCTTTTTGTCCCATCGATAGCGGGCTTATAACGAATCAGGCGCGTGTTTTTTAGACTTGTGTAATAGGAGGAGCTGATACCGTGTTGAATCGTGTCAATGAATATGTACGAGACATCGGATTTGATAGAGCTGAAAAAAGGGGGACGTGGAAGGGCTATACGGTATACACGCCACTCTTTAAAAACTCGCTGGAAAGAGCGATGCCGACGGGGCTGCCTGTCTTGGTCTTGGAGAAGGAGGGGTGTTTAAAAACGGTAAGGGGAAGAAAGGTTTTTATGATTTTTGACGACATGATTCGCAAAGCTATGGGGCCTAAAACGCATTAAGCATAATATAGTATATAAGAAGCAAGGCGAATTCCGTCAACTTCGATATTCGGTATAATAGAAAGGAATCCCTATGAAGCGGTACATCTGGAAACAACTCCGAAAGGGGGAGTCGTGGACCGGCTAGCACTTTATAGGGATTCTTCTAGTATGGGGTTTACCCTGTTGAGCTGGCAA
>NZ_KQ958212.1:0-7369 GCF_001546855.1 Megasphaera sp. MJR8396C
TTTTTGGTCCAACTTTAGGGGGTCGGTTCAAATAGGGGGCTTTTACAATGCAGACATAGTATCTTTTGTTTATGTGTATGTTTTTTAATATCAATTGACACTAAATAGATTGTTAGCGTATACTAAATAAGTAGATAGCAAATTGTAATAACTAGAGAGGAGGTGAATAAATGGAAGAGAGGACAACCTTAGAGTTGAAAATAAATATTTGTGAAGCGGAGAAAATGAATATTGCCATCAATGTATCACAAAAGGTACCTTTTCTATCCTGTCCATGTCAAGAAATTTCTAATGTTGGCATGGATGTTTCTGAACAGATAAAGTGTCGCGTGAAATGCGAATTAGAACATACACAGGTAGACATCGTAAAGCAGGGTGGACATTCCCCTAAAAGTCGAATAAAAACGATTTGTAAGGCCTATTCTTAGAATCTTTTCAACGTGAAAAAATATAAATGGCGATGTTATATTTTGGCTATCTACAATCTATCGCTATGTAACATTTTTTTGTAAATGTCGCATCATATTCCATATGGTGCGTGGATTGAAACATGTGCATGTTCTTTAGAGTACTTAAAATATCGCACCCTTCTGGGTGCGATATTTTAGCATAAGAACCTATTTTGTTGAACTAGCAGTTTCTACAAAATATTGACTGGAAATCACTTTATATGATTTAGTCTAATTTTTATCTAATTCTAATGTATATACTTTGTGACAAATATTACATAGTGGTATAATGAGTTTAAGAGATACATGTATGTCAATCGTTTCTTGTCAGTGGTAGTATCGTGAACCGGTCTATGGTTGGTATCTTGCAGTCATAGACTAGCCTGACGGCGTATCGATAGGAGATTATATGGAAAAAATTATTGCACATTTTCGAAAAGATGAGAACGGCCAGATTGTTGAGCAACTTCTTCGGGATCACTTGGTGAACGTGGCCGAAAAGATGGAAGTGGAGGCGAAACCTTGGGGCTTGGGCGCTTTGGCAAAATTGACCGGTCTCTTACATGATTTTTCTAAGAGTCGAAGTAAGTCGGGTGGAGAGTATCTACCTTTTCAGCGGTATATTCGCTTAGCCCATGATGACCCCAAAAAGGCAGTTCACTATCGCGGAAAAATCGACCATTCGACGGGTGGCGCCAAGTTTTTATCAGTGCGTTATAAGGGCGTCAGCCCCGGCAACAACATAAAACGGACCATTACTTTGGTGGGATTGGCTGTTATGTCTCATCATAGTGGATTAGAGAATTTTTTGAGTGAGCGCGGCGAATCGGATTATGTACGACGTATTCAAAAAGAAGGCGTTGAAACGGCGGAAGAAGAAGCCTATTTTTTTGAATCCGTCTTAGCACAGTCCAATCTGGATGATTTGTTTTATCAAGCTCGTGATGAAGTCAAAGCTTTTGATGCTCGCATTCATAAGGTTTGCCAGATTGGTACTAAAGATAAAAGCATACAACGCCTGGCTTATTGGTTTTACTGGGGTATGGTCGAAAGGCTGCTCTTTAGTTGGTTAGTCGATGCTGACCGATTGGATACGGCCGAGTTCGAGGGTGGATCCTCTTTGACCCAGGATTGGGACTACGATAAGCTTTGGAATCTCTTCTCCGGGAAATTGGAAGACAAACTTCACTCCTTTGCCCTTCCAGCTGGGGGTAAGGCCAGGGCCATTGCCTTGGAGCGGCAAAAAATCAGTGATGCCTGCCAACACTTTGGAACGGAGAAACCGGGTATCTACTCCTTGTCGGTACCAACGGGGAGTGGGAAAACGTTGGCCAGTATGCGCTTTGCTTTAGCTCAGGCCAAGAAATACCATAAAAAACGAATTATCGTTGTCATCCCTTATACGTCGATCATCGATCAGAATGCCAAAGAAATCCGTGACGTATTCCAGTTTGATGAGGCCGTGTTAGAGCACCATTCCAACGTATTGCCGAAGGAAGATATGAGTGAAGAAGAACGGAATTGGCGAAAGTTATTGACCGAACGTTGGGATACACCGGTTATTTTTACGACCCAGGTTCATTTTCTCGAGACTTTATTTGATGGTGGCTGCCAATCTGCTCGCCGTCTTCAGGCCTTGGCCGACAGCATCATTATCTTCGATGAAATTCAGACTATTCCGATCAAATGCACTTATATCTTTAATTTGGCCATGAATTTCCTAAAGGACTTGGCCGGTGTCACGGCCGTCCTCTGCACAGCGACGCAGCCGCAATTGGATAAAATGCCTATCCCTCTTCATTCTGGTGGAGAAATGATTAGTGATTTAAAATCTACTTTTGAGGTTTTTCAAAGAGTCAAATTCGAGTATTTGAAAGATGAACTATATACGGCAGAAACACTGGCTCCTTCACTGCTGCAGGATGCAATGAGGCGTGGCAGTGTCCTCTGTATCGTCAATTTGACTCGTCAGGCTAGAAATATTTATAAGGCTGTAAAAGATCTGGTTAAGGAAAGCGGGGACGACGTCGAAATCATTCACTTGAGTACCAAGATGTGTTCGGCTCATCGAATGCATGAAATCGACCGCATGAGGGAGGCCTTGGCGGCCCTTCACGACGGAACATCGAAGCGTAGGCTCATATGCATCTCGACGCAGTTGATTGAAGCCGGTGTCGATATATCCTTCACGACGGTATATCGTGCTTTGGCAGGCTTTGATTCCATTGCTCAAGCAGCCGGCCGCTGCAACCGCCACGGTGAAATGGAATACGGTCTGGTCAAGGTTTTCCAATTGGAAGGGGAAAAACTCGATAAGCTTCCCGATATCCAAATTGGGGTCAAAATAGCCAAAGACTTACTCCATACCATCGATATTCAGGATATTCTTCAGCCTGAGAATCTGGTTCGCTATTTTAAGAAGTACTATGATGATTATGAGGAAGGCAATAAATCCTACAAATTACCACCTAAAAACAATACCGGCTTGGATCTCCTTTCGGCAAATGATGCCGGTTGTGGGGCCTGTGGAGGACGGGATAAGGTCCCCGGGGGCAAAGAAATACTTTGCGACAAGCAGGCCTTTAGGGACGTTAGCAAAGCTTTTTGTGTCATCGACTCAGCAACCATCGGTATTGTCGTGCCTTATGACAAAGGGGATGATTTAATTACCTCCTTGAATGGACAGATTGAGAATCCAAAAGAGCTCTTGGCCTTACTTAAGCAGGCTCAGCAGTATACAGTTAATGCTTTTTCTTATGAAGTGGAACAACTTCAGCGAATGGGAGCTATTTTCCAGACCTTGCAAGGGCCTTTAGCCTTACGGAAAGAGTATTATGACTCGGCCATTGGCCTTAAATTGGAAGAACAGGCCAATCCACTTTGTAATTATTAAGGAGGGGATATTTTGCGAAATGAAATAACCTTTAAAGTATACGGCAGGATGGCCTTATTCACCGATCCCATTACCCGCATGGGTGGTGAAAAATCTTCATATGCCGTGCCGACGTACCAAGCTTTAAAAGGAATTGTCGAAAGCATCTATTGGAAGCCGACGATTCTCTGGTATATCGATGAGATGAGGGTCATGAAGGTAATACGAACCCAGTCCCGGGGCGTTAAACCGAAAGGGTATTATGACAAGGTACATAATTTGTCTATTTATAAGTATCTAAGCGATGTGTGTTATGAAGTAAAGGCTCATTTTGAATTTAATCTTCATCGGCCCGACCTGGCCTGCGACCGCAATGAAAATAAGCATCATAACATTGCTAAACGAATGGTTGAACGAGGCGGTCGTCGTGATATTTTCTTAGGAACGCGGGAGTGCCAAGGTTATGTAGAACCTGTTTCCTACGGTGAGGCTCCGGGTTTTTATGATGATACCCCAGCAATTCCTTTGGGTACGATGTTCCATGGTTTTAATTATCCCGACGAAACAGGCCGTGATATGCTGCAAGTTAGACTCTGGCAGCCGGTTATGGAACATGGCGTCGTTCATTTTATTCGACCTGAGGCCTGTACCTTGGTGCGGGATATTCACAAAGGGAAGGCCAAAGTCTTTACCCCTGAAGATATCTGCCCCGTTGAACGGGAAGCCGCCGGGTTGGAAGGAGAACGCTTATGAGCTGGATTGCGCAGTTAGTTAAGACCTATGACGCCAATGCGGCGTTAGCTGGTAAGCCTGCGGTCGATGGCAGCAAGGCTGTCTTGCCGCCTATTGGGCATATCATTCAGAATGCTCAAATCGAAATAACCGTCGACGGTGAGGGAAATTTCGTTCAGGCCAGGCCGCTTGCCAAGGTAGAACAGCCGACTCTTATACCTAGTACGCCCGATTCGGCATCGAGGACGTCGAGTCCGGCACCGCATCCGCTGCATGATAAACTGAACTACGTTGCCCGGGACTATAACTTATATCACGAGAAAAAAACAAAAAAGAGTGGAGACGAGGGAAAATCTCCGTATTCTCTCTATGTAGAGCTCTTAGGCAAATGGGTTCAGTCCCCATACAGCGATCCCAAGGTGGAAGCGGTCTATAAATACGTCACTCGGCACGATGTTATCGACGACCTTTGCAAGGCCAATCCGCCCGTACTCTATCGTGATGATAAGGGCAATATTATGCAAAAATGGCCTCATGATAAGGATAAGCCAGCGATTTTTACCGCAGTGACCGGCGATCTTTTAAAGGCTCTGGTCCGTTTTCGCGTCATTGACATTCCCGGTGATGATAAACCGGATTTATGGAAGGATCAGCAAGTACAGCAGCGATATATCGACTTTTTTGAGCATGAGTTTCCTCAAGCACCGGATCTTTGCTATGCAATGGGTAAAATGATGCGCCCCGTCGATAAACACGCTAAGGGTATTCGATTTGCCGGTGATGGAGCTAAGCTCATTTCGTCCAATGATGCCAGAGATCTTACCTTTCGCGGTCGCTTTGAGACCAGCAATGAATGTGTGTCAATCGGCTATGAAACGTCGCAAAAGGCTATGAATACCTTGATGTGGCTCATTCGCAATCAAGGCTATAATTGTGATGGCCGCATCTTTTTGGCCTGGAGTTCAAGACCCATTCCAAGCGTTTATTCAGATACGGAAGAGGTTATCGCAGAGGAAGACAGTTTTGCGGATCAATGGGAGAACCCTCCAGAAACGACACGCCCTCAGACCCAAGAAGAATGGGAAATGAGCTTTGATAAGGCTATTAGAGGTTATTCTCATGTTTTTAAAAAAGATCCGACTGCCCAAGCCAATGTCATGGTCCTCGATGCGGCGACACCGGGGAGACTATCCATTTGCTATTACGATGAGTTTTCCGGTGTTGATTTTATTGATCGTATTGAAAAATGGCATACATACGGTCGCTGGGCTCAGCATAAATATGATGAAGTTAATAATGCGTCACTTTGCTATTATGGTGTGCCGACGCCTGAGCTTCTTGTCAAGGCTTGCCATGGGGAAAGAGTTAATAAAAATAAAATGAAGATGGAAATCGAACGCATTTTCTATTGTATCGTACAGGGGCGGCCGTTGCCACTCGATATCGAACGGTGTGTCGTCCGACGCGTCGTTACCCGGTCGAGTCAAGCCACGGGTAATAAATATTACCCGTGGAGGCAGAAAATTTTAGAACCTGCGTGTACCATAATTTGTAATCGATGGAATGAAACACATAAAGAGGAGGTATATACTGTGGCACTTGACGAAACGAATCGAAATCGCGATTATCTTTTTGGGAGAATCCTTGCCGTAGCCGACCAGATAGAACGGTCGACGTTTAAGGGAGATGAACGGGGGTCACGGATTACGAATGCTATGAAGTACATGGAAGTCTTTTCCATGAGGCCGTCGACGACGTGGATGACCATTCACAATCGCCTGCTCCCGTATATGCATAAGCGAGAACAATATAGAGAAGATCGGGAGTTGTTGGCCCAGATCATGACCCTTTTTAAAGAAGACGATTTTGTCTCTGATGCCCCCTTGGGGAGTCGCTTCCTGCTTGGATTCTACAGTCAGCAATTTGCTATTCAGCAGCTCATTGAAAAGAAAAAGAAAGAAAAAGCGTTGAGAGAGAGTAACAATGCAGATAATAATACGAATAGTCAGTCAGATGAAAAAAATAGGGAGGAATTATCATGACGACATTAGCAAACAAAATTGACTTTATCGGCTTCATTACCGTAGACCATGCCAATCCTAACGGGGATCCTTTGAACGGCAATCAGCCGCGCAGCGATTACGACGGCTACGGCGAAATTTCTGACGTCTGCATTAAACGCAAGATTCGCAACCGCCTGCAGGACATGGGAGAACGGATTTTAGTCCAATCGGATGACCGTTGCGACGATGGATGTGACAGTATTGAGACGAGAGTCGTAAATGAACCTGCCATGGAAAAACCGATATTGACGATGAAAGAAAACAGCATAAAAGGTAAACAAGAGTTTGCGGCAGAGGCCTGCAAAATATGGACTGACGTTCGTACTTTTGGTCAAGTGTTTGCTTTTAAGAAAAAGATTCAGAAGAGTGTTGAGTCTGTTTCGGCCGGTGTGCGCGGGCCTGTATCCATTCATACGGCAGTCAGTCTGACCCCCATCATCATTACCAGTATGCAGATTACGAGAAGTGTTAACGGGAAGGCTGCTGATACAAAAGGATCTGATACGATGGGGATGAAACATCGTGTCGACTTCGGTGTCTACAAAGTTGTCGGCAGCATCAACGTCCAGTTGGCGGAAAAGACAGGTTTTTCTGAAGAAGATGCGGAAAAAGTCAAAGAAGCTCTCGTTACCTTGTTTGAAAACGATGCCTCATCGGCTCGACCCGAAGGCAGCATTGAAATGACGAAATTCTATTGGGTCCGCCATGACAATAAAACGGGCAACGCCTCGTCAGCTCGCGTCCATCACAGCATCACGACCAGCTTAAAAGAAGGCGTCACGTCACCGCATATCTTTGACGACTACGTCATCGACGACAGCGCTTTGAAAAATATCGAAGGCCTCAGTATTGAAATCTACCAAGAAGGCGAAAAAATACAGTAAATAACTACTTATAAGGGTAGTCAGATTTTGGATTTGTTCGACTAATATGATGTCATATGGATACGATATATGTCGAAAGTCATGAATTGAAACCTGTGTAAAAACAGCTTTATGTAGTGCGAAGGTATAGTGAACATCATATTAGTCGTCAGAATCCTTAAGCAAAATATAAAAAATTTGATGAAATCCCTAAATTTAGTAAGAATAAACCGTATCTGTGGGAATATATTCCCATAGGTACAAGCAAAAGTGACTGCAAAAAAGCCCTTTTGCTGTCGCACCCCGTGAGGGTGCGTGGATTGAAACAGATTCCAGCCGAACCCGCTTCAGACGACGAAGGAGTCGCACCCCGTGAGGGTGCGTGGATTG
>NZ_KQ958212.1:7469-7688 GCF_001546855.1 Megasphaera sp. MJR8396C
CCCCGTGAGGGTGCGTGGATTGAAACGAATGGCACGATGCAAGAACGAACACACCTACGTGTCGCACCCCGTGAGGGTGCGTGGATTGAAACGTTGCGCTGCCGATGGGCAGCGATTACAATACCGGTCGCACCCCGTGAGGGTGCGTGGATTGAAACAGTTATATCGTTTAAATCGGTGCCCGCATCAATAGTCGCACCCCGTGAGGGTGCGTGGATT
>NZ_KQ958212.1:7788-8010 GCF_001546855.1 Megasphaera sp. MJR8396C
CACCCCGTGAGGGTGCGTGGATTGAAACGGCGATAAACTTACAGCATTACATAATAACGTTTGTCGCACCCCGTGAGGGTGCGTGGATTGAAACATACTCCCAATGGGCTTTTTCGACCAGCACCCGCGTCGCACCCCGTGAGGGTGCGTGGATTGAAACATATGCATCACGCAGTTCCGCATCGCTCTCCAGCGTCGCACCCCGTGAGGGTGCGTGGATTG
>NZ_KQ958212.1:8110-8333 GCF_001546855.1 Megasphaera sp. MJR8396C
CCCGTGAGGGTGCGTGGATTGAAACGTGGTATGCTAATAGTTAAAAACGGAGTGATTATAGTCGCACCCCGTGAGGGTGCGTGGATTGAAACATTCCATATAACATTATCGCCTGCTTTGATGGCAACGTCGCACCCCGTGAGGGTGCGTGGATTGAAACTTGATGACCAGAATCGTGTTCCGGACGTCCTCACACGTCGCACCCCGTGAGGGTGCGTGGATT
>NZ_KQ958212.1:8433-8720 GCF_001546855.1 Megasphaera sp. MJR8396C
CACCCCGTGAGGGTGCGTGGATTGAAACGCGGTCCTTGCTATTGGCATCAACTCCGGAGTCGGTCGCACCCCGTGAGGGTGCGTGGATTGAAACTTTTAGGACCTCGCCAATCTTATTCACGCATCGGCGTCGCACCCCGTGAGGGTGCGTGGATTGAAACTTTCCGCTGCGGCGTCAATCGTCGGAGCTTCGATGTCGCACCCCGTGAGGGTGCGTGGATTGAAACTCAAGTTGGCGTCGGTGCTCGGAAAGACAATCGATGTCGCACCCCGTGAGGGTGCGTGGA
>NZ_KQ958212.1:8820-9365 GCF_001546855.1 Megasphaera sp. MJR8396C
CCCCGTGAGGGTGCGTGGATTGAAACATGTCTGCCGAGAACGTAACCGTTTCCAGCTGGCGTCGCACCCCGTGAGGGTGCGTGGATTGAAACAGATACAGCTGATACTGGTCAACTAGATTCTGAGTCGCACCCCGTGAGGGTGCGTGGATTGAAACAGCTACGAACTGCAAAAATATGAATTACAAAAGTCGCACCCCGTGAGGGTGCGTGGATTGAAACGTTATATTTTTTCGATAGTTAGGTAGCTAAGTAAGTCGCACCCCGTGAGGGTGCGTGGATTGAAACGAGGATGCGGTCTTGACGGTATCAAGTACCAGGTGTCGCACCCCGTGAGGGTGCGTGGATTGAAACAATGATGGACAGATTGTCCAAGTTAAGTTTGAGTGTCGCACCCCGTGAGGGTGCGTGGATTGAAACTTGACGCATAGGCTGTAATTTTCATACGTCCCGGGTCGCACCCCGTGAGGGTGCGTGGATTGAAACAGGCGTTTCCTTGGCCGCTTCTTTCTTTTCCGGCGTCGCACCCCGTGAGGGTGCGTGGAT
>NZ_KQ958212.1:9465-9819 GCF_001546855.1 Megasphaera sp. MJR8396C
ACCCCGTGAGGGTGCGTGGATTGAAACGGGCCTTACGCCTACGCCAACCCCGCCAACATCCGTCGCACCCCGTGAGGGTGCGTGGATTGAAACATCTCTCCGACATTGTTGGTAATGACCTGTGCTGTCGCACCCCGTGAGGGTGCGTGGATTGAAACTCCTCTGTTTCGAAGGCCCAGGGATTTTCTTTCTGTCGCACCCCGTGAGGGTGCGTGGATTGAAACAGTATGCCGTGTACATAAGCCAATGAACGCTTATTGTCGCACCCCGTGAGGGTGCGTGGATTGAAACTCTGCCAATTCATGGTGGTAGGTGTAGCGTCTTCTCGTCGCACCCCGTGAGGGTGCGTGGATT
>NZ_KQ958212.1:9919-10136 GCF_001546855.1 Megasphaera sp. MJR8396C
CCCCGTGAGGGTGCGTGGATTGAAACACCAAAAAGAAGACATTCGTTATCAAATACCTTCGTCGCCCCCCGTGAGGGTGCGTGGATTGAAACATTTTGACGGCGTGTTGTTGGTGCCGATGGTCCCGTCGCACCCCGTGAGGGTGCGTGGATTGAAACATCATATTTGCCGGACGACTTAATTTTACACGAGTCGCACCCCGTGAGGGTGCGTGGAT
>NZ_KQ958212.1:10236-10522 GCF_001546855.1 Megasphaera sp. MJR8396C
ACCCCGTGAGGGTGCGTGGATTGAAACGGGGTCATACGGGATTGACATGTTGCCAATGGTCGTCGCACCCCGTGAGGGTGCGTGGATTGAAACTTCCATGGCATTAAGACATCGGAGGTCGATACTGGTCGCACCCCGTGAGGGTGCGTGGATTGAAACTCTGTTCCTGTGTCAATAACAAAAGTTGCAATTAGTCGCACCCCGTGAGGGTGCGTGGATTGAAACATTTTTTAATCTGATTGTTCCTATTATGGAACAAAGTCGCACCCCGTGAGGGTGCGTGGAT
>NZ_KQ958212.1:10622-12337 GCF_001546855.1 Megasphaera sp. MJR8396C
CACCCCGTGAGGGTGCGTGGATTGAAACGACAGCGACATGGGGCTTGACCTACTGGGAAGATGTCGCACCCCGTGAGGGTGCGTGGATTGAAACCAGTTTCCGTAAAATCCGGCAGCTGAAGTGATTCGTCGCACCCCGTGAGGGTGCGTGGCTTTGAACCAGTGCGCCCACACTGCCGTTATAGCTACAAACGTTGCACCCCTTTGGGCGCGTGGTTTGGGACTTGGTGCCGAGGGAGGGACTTGAACCTTCACTGTGAGTGCGTAGCGTGAAACGACATACTAAAAACAGAATGGACGAGAGCGAGAAAAACTCACTCACGTCCATTCTGTTTTGTTGCAATGATTAGAATAGCTCACTGTGACTCCCGGTTCGGGTCAAGGTTAATATCAGGATATCCTCTTCTACCTTGTAGATCAGCAGCCAATCAGGCAAAATGTGGCACTCACGGAAGTCGGCATAGTTGCCGGATAAGGCATGGTCACGATACTTCTCTGGGAGTGGTTGCTCTTGGACGAGATAGTCAAGCACTTCCTGCAACAGCTCCGGTGTATGCCCGGGTTGCTTTAACACGCGCTTGTAATCCTTTCGGAACTGTTTGCGGAAGCGGATTTTAAGCATTTAGTGCCTCCATGGCATCTTTAACCGAATCATAGGTTTTGCTGAGATTGCGATGATGATTTACGTCGTCAATGGCTCTCAGGGTCTCAAGTTCATTGGGGGAAATGCGAAGGTCGAAGGGAATGCCGCCATAGCGGACGACCGTGCGCAGGAACATATTGATTGCCGTAGATGTCGGGATACCTAAATCAGCAAAAATCGTTTCTGCCTGACGCTTCAAATCGGCGTCGACACGGAGATTTAATGTTTTTGTTTCAGCCATGTGAATCAGCTCCTTTCACAACCATTATAAAGATAGATGAGGAAAATGTAAAGTAATTAACGTTACGTTGTAGTGATGATAGTGGTGAAAACTATTTTCCTTATTTATGTTTGTTGGGGGAAGGCTTTTCTGCCTTTTGAGGTTGATTGTATAAAAATGTCGCCTAAATAAAAAAAGTCCCCTAAATAAAATAGTCCCCGGATCCGGCACATTTCCTATAACGGGACGGCTTACTACCAGGGACGCTATTAACGATGCTGCTGTATTATATGGATTTAAAAGGGAAATGTCAATACACAGGGATGGAATCGTTAACAGCTTTATAGATGGAGGAAGGAAAGTTATTTATGCCATTATGGTTTGAAATGGTGATATAATAAAAGTAAAGAATGTAAAACGTCCTTTTGTTGTCGCACCTTTGTGGGTGCGTGGATTGAAGATATTTCATCTACTTCAAATTCTTCGATGGGTAAGTCATACCCTTGTGGGTGCGTGGATTGAAACGTCTATGATTACGATATTTGCGTAGACGATAAGAGTCGCACCCCTTTGCGGGTGTGTGGATTGAAACGACGGCGTGCCTACCAGCGGCAGTAATAATCCTGGTCGCACCCTTTGCGGGGTGCGTGGATTGAAACTGGGGAATAATTAACAGCTCGTATGTAATCGTAGGTCACACCCTTTGCGGGATGCGTGGATTGAAACCTGTACGTTAATCATTTCGGTCCCTCACCACATGTCGCACCCTTCGTGGGTGCGTGGATTGAAACTGTCGCCATCGTGTCCTCCTACTTCAAAAAAGAGTCGCACCCTTCATGGGTGCGTGGATTG
>NZ_KQ958212.1:12437-24892 GCF_001546855.1 Megasphaera sp. MJR8396C
CCCTTCATGGGTGCGTGGATTGAAACGTTTTGGAAAGTATCCGGAGACCGCCGGAATCTGGTCGTACCCTTCGTGGGTGCGTGGATTGAAACCGATCATTTCGATGGGTCCGCGGTGTAGTGTATGTCGCACCCTTCGGGGTGCGTGGATTGAAACGAGGTGGAAATCAGCCTTTCGACCGCATCCCATTGTCGCACCCTTCGTGGGTGCATGAATTGAAACGCGCCAGACTTAGGATCTGGCGTCTTATTTGTAGTCGCATTATAAAGAGGGCCTGCATTAAATCTTATCTTGCAACGGCGCTTTTTTTCTTATTTTTCAACTTTTCTTCTCGTTCCGCCTTTCGTTGACAGTCATCTGTTTCTCATGCTATAGTAAGAACGATATAATATAAGTAATAGGTCAGGTGTCACAGACTTAATAGAGAAGCCGGTTCAACGCCGGCGCGGTCCCGCCGCTGTAAGGTGGAGCCAGGCTGCAAGGATGTCACTGTACTTTTGTATGGGAAGGCGCAGCTTTGGCCATGAAACCAAGCCAGAAGAACTGCCTGACGGATAATCACCGATAGACCTGCGAGCGATGGGAAGGAGATTGTACGGAGCATATTCGGGGACTGTCGTCTATACGACGGTCCCTTTATCTTTGTATGTCCTTCTCCCGCAGGTGTGCTACAGGAAGGGGATAATACTTACGATGGAAGCAATCATTCACGGTTTTCAGTTATTTCAGCAAGGCGGTCCGGTCATGTATCTCTTATTGGCCTGCTCGCTCTTTGCGGTGTATATCGGCATTGAACGGGCCATCTTTTTCGCCCAGATGGATGCCGGCAAGGCTTTTGCCAATAAGTTTTATACGTACATGAAGTTCCACAAGGCGGCTCAGGCCAAACAGCTGGCAGCCGACAGCAACGGTGGTCTGCCCCTCATTTTAAACGACGTCTTTGAAGGTCAGGGGGGCGCCGAATGGAAGGCCTTTATCGAAATGCAGTCGGGGATTTTTATCTCCCGCCTTCGCAGTCATCTCTATTATTTGAGCGTCATCGTCACCTTGGCGCCGCTCTTGGGGCTCCTCGGGACGATCAGCGGCATGATCCGCTCGTTCAGTATCTTTAACGTCCAGTCCGGTCAGGCCATTGCCATTACCGGCGGTATCGGCGAAGCCCTCATCGCCACGGCTTTTGGCCTCTGCGTCGCTATTTTGGCCTTGGTCATCCATTCTTATTTTACCCAGCGCCTCGATCGCATCATTACCGATATGGAGCTTTGTTTCTCGGCGTTGGAAACGATGGACCAGAAAGAAGGGCAGTAACATGCGCCTACGTCAATTACGCGATTTTGAAAAGCCCTCGATCATGATCATCCCCATGATCGACATCATGTTTTTCCTCTTGGTCTTCTTCATGATGTCGTCTTTATCCATGGTGGATATGCATAGTTTGGGCGTCCAGCTGCCGGTGGCGGCCGATGCCAGCGAAGCGCCGTCGTCCCAGTATGCCGTCACTTTGAAGACGGACGGAACGCTGTGGCTCAATGGCAATGCCGTCGACCGCGAGGCTCTCATGGCTTCGGCACGGGCCCGGCAGGCCGAAGACAAATCCTTCAGCGTCATCCTCTATGCCGATAAAGCCGTCGATTACGGCAAGGTCATGGCCGTCCTCGATGCCTTTAAGAAAGTCGGCGTCACCCGCATCGGGCTCGTCGCGGATAGTGGGGCCCAGCCATGAGGTGGGGGAAGAAGAAAGGCCGCATTGCCGCCGGATTTTCCGTATCCCTTCACGCCGCCGTCTATTTAGGCTTGGCAGCGGGCGGCTTCTTTACGGTGCTTCAACACTACTCGCGTCAGCCCAATGTGACCGACGTCATGATTTATAATAGCGGCGACATGGCCGGTGCCGGCGGAAGCGATGCCGATGGGACCGATGCCGTCAGCCGCGATGGCGGCGGTGATTATGACCAACGAGAAACGGTCGCTTCGACGCCTGAAAAGGCTCCGACGCCGGACGTGACGCCAGCCAGTGAGGTGACACCTCCGACGCCCGGCGCCCTTACCTACGCCGCAGCTCAACGGGAATCGCAGCCGGAATCTTCCGATGAAAAGGGAACGTCGAACCGGGTGCAGGATGCGGGACCGGAAAAGGCCGCCGATCAAGCGAAGACCTCGGGCCAGACCAACACTTCCGGAACGGCAAGCAATACCGGTAAGACCGGCCCTTCCGGCAGGCGGGCAGCCGGTCCCGGGACGAATGATCCCATGGCACCATCGGGAAACATCCACGTTCCCGACGGGGTTGCCGATTTCCTCGACAGCGTCAAGGCACTACTCCCTAATAAGTTATCGGAAGCCCAAGTAAATGAACCGAAAGAACCCTCCATTCCACCGGTGGAGGCTCGCCAATCAAATACGACCATTATTACCGCCAAGGAGATGGACGAACACCACGACTCGTCGGTCCAGGAAGCCTTGCAGCGCGTATCCGGCGTCAGCATCAATGACATGGTGCCGGGCATTTCGTCTTACGTCAAATTAAACGGCGACGACCGGGTCTTGATCCTCGTCGACGGTCAGAGTCTGGCCAACGCCCAGGGGGCCGGCTACGGGCGGGGGAGCGTCGATTTGGCCAACCTTCCCGGCGTCGGTGCTATCGATCACATCGAAGTCACCAAGGGCAGCGGTTCCGTCCGTTACGGCAGCGGGGCCGTCGGCGGCGTCATCAATATCGTCACCAAAAAAGGCGACCGCAACGAGTCGTCCCTCGACGCCTACACCGGCTCGTGGGGCATGCACGGCTATACGCTGACCAACAGCGGCCGGTCGGGCAAGACCAGCTGGCTCATCAGCGGCGACATGGAACGGCGCCAGTATTACGCCTTCCCGAACGGCATCAATGCCGACAAGTCCCGCGGCGATATTGCCAAAGAGTCCTTATCCCTTCGCCTCGATCAGGATTTGACCGACGACACGTCGTTGACCTTCAAGGCCTATCATCAGACTTATCACGGCCACGGTTCGACCTTCCTCGGTTCCTATTCGACGTCGCTTCCCAAGGAGCTTCAAAAAGAGCGCCTCTCGGGTTGGTATCTCAGTGCCAATAAGCCCATCGAGCGGCTCATCAATAATTACAGCCTGACCTATAATTTTAAGAAAAATCAGGCTCAGCCCGGTTTCTTCCGCTATTTTAACGACTATCAACGGACCTATTGGACCAACCATTACTTTACCCGTACCCAGGGGTTTGAATGGCAGAACAACTGGCAGGTCGGCCGCCATCACATCACGGCCGGTGCCGAATGGACGGAAGATATGGGGACCAACTACGAGGCTAACTACATCGACAAGCGACGTCACAATACGGCCCTCTATACCGAAGATGCCATGAATTTTGGCAAATTGACGGTGACGCCGGGTCTTCGCATCGATGATAACAGCACTTACGGTACTCATCAGACGCCGCGGTTGGCCATGAACTATAAGGCCAACGACGACTTCAACGTCTACGCTTCGTGGAGCCGCGTCTTTTCGCCGCCGCGCCTCAATGACCAGTTCTACCTGGTGACGTCTCGCGGTAAGATCACCTCCATCGGTAATGAAAATCTGAAACCTGAAGAAGGCTACACCCAGACCCTGGGATTCCAGTACCGCATGGGGCCCAAGACCCTCCTTGAAGGCAGCGTCTTCCACAGCGACTTAGAGAACGTCATCCGCTGGAATCGGGACGTAACGCCCAGGGAACCGCAAAACCTCAATGAAGAAGATAAACGGGGCTTTGAATTGTCCCTCAAACAGACGATCAATGAAAAATGGGATTATGAATTGGGCTATTCCTACATCCATACCAAAGTCGATGAAGGCGAAGGCCTTTCCTACGACGAAACGTATAACCAGCCCAACGGCTACCGGGCCGGTCTCCATTACCATCAGGGCAAATGGCAGGCCAACGTCGATGTGACGGCCGGTACGGGGCGTAATGATACCTATTACAGCAACAATTCCTACGTCGTCTGGAATGGCAGCGCGTCTTATTCGCCCGATGAAAATACGACTGTTTATGTCAAAGTGGCCAATATCAACAACGCCAGCTACGATTTATACCATAATTATCCTGCTGCCGGCCGGAACTGGCAGGTCGGGATTCGTCAGAAGTTTTAGAAAGGGGCCTTTCCTGTGAAAAAATTTGGCTTATGTCTCATCGTCCTTTGTCTGTTCCTCCTCGCCGGCTGCGGTCCTCAAGGGACGAATCAGCAAGGCGCGTCCGATGGAAATTATGCCGTCATCACCGACGATAGGGGCAAGACCGTCACCCTGCCTCAGAAACCGCAGCGCGTCGTCGTCTTGTCGACGTCGCTCTTAAACTTTGCCGATGCCCTCGACGGGACCCTCGTCGGCCGGGCTGCCGTCAAGTCCGAAGATGCAGCCCTTCCGGAAAAATATAAAGACGTGCCCGATGTGGGCCCGGTTTACAGCGTCAGCCTGGAAAAAGTGACGGCCCTTCAGCCTGACGTCGTCATCGGCAGTACGGACCACCATGAAAAATTGGCGGCCCAGCTCGAAGACAGCGGCATTCCCGTCATCTTGCTGCGCACCAAGACTTATGATGACGTCAAGCACAACCTGGACATCATGGGCCAGGTCTACGGCAAAGAAGATCAGGCCAAGGCCGTCGATGACAAACTCGATACGGAAATCAAGGCTATCACCGATACCGTGCCGAAGGATGGCCAGCGCATTGCCATCATCCATGCCACGCCTAGTGCCGTGTCCCTGGAACTGCCGACCAGCATTGCCGGCGGCATCGCTGAATTGCTCCACTTGCAGAACGTCGTGGCATCTTCTGCGGCTGGCGGCGACAACAACCGCATTCCTTACAGTATGGAAAGCCTCGTCGAAGCCAATCCCGACGTCATCTTCCTGACCTCCATGGGATCGTCGGACAAGATCGAAAAGCGCGTCAAGAGCGATATCGAAAGCAATTCGGCCTGGTCCTCTTTAAAAGCCGTCCAGTCGGGCCGCTTCTACGTCCTGCCCGAACGCTACTTCCTGCTCAACCCCGGCCTCGATTATCCCAAGGCCGTCGGCTATATGGCAAACTTAGTCTATCCGGGAGTGGCGCCTCATGAATAAGCTGCGGCGGGATCGAGCCGGCTGGCGCTGGTTCATGCTCATCGTCTTCGCCGTCTTGGCGGCTCTCGGCCTCTTGCTGTCGGTCATGCAGGGGGCGGCGGCCATTACGGCGTCGGACGTCATCCGCAGCCTGTGGCAGCCCGGTGGGGGGACGGCGGATCAGATCATCTGGAACATCCGCCTGCCCCGGACCTTGACCGGTGCCCTGGTCGGGGCTAATCTGGCCCTGTCAGGCGCCATTTTACAGGCCGTCATGCGAAATCCTCTGGCCGATCCGCACATCATCGGCATCTCGTCCGGGGCCGGCCTCTTCGGACTCATCGTCCTCATCGTCGTCCCGTCGTACGCCTTTTTGATGACGCCCGTTTCCTTCGTCGGCGCCATGGCCGCAGCCGGGGCGATTTACCTCTTGGCATGGAAGGACGGCATCAAGGTCGTGCGCATCATCTTAGCCGGCGTCGCCGTGTCGGCCTTCTTAGGGGCCATCATTTCCGGCATCCTCGTCTTTTACAGCGACCGCGTCCACGGCGCTCTCTTGTGGATGGTCGGGGGCCTGGCGGCCAGCAGCTGGAAAGACGTCTTCGTCATTGCGCCGTATGCCGCCGTCGGCTTTATCCTGGCCTTTATCGGCGCTTACTATTTGAACCTTCTCCAACTCGGGGAAGACATGGCCCGCAGCCTGGGCCTCAACGTCGAAATGGCTCGTCTGGGACTTACGGCCGTAGCAGCCCTCCTCGCGGCCAGTGCCGTCAGTGTCGCCGGCCTCTTAGGCTTCGTCGGCCTCATCGTGCCGCACATGGTGCGCCTCTTAGTCGGCACCGACTACCGCTATATCATTCCCGGGGCAGCCCTCTTTGGGGCGGCGACGGTCACCTTGAGCGATACGGCAGCCCGGCTCCTACTGGCGCCGGCTGAGCTTCCCGTGGGTATCATCATCGCCTCCTTAGGTGCGCCCTTCTTCTTATTTCTCCTGCGAAAGGAAGTGTGAGCCGTGGATGCCATTACCATCAAAAATCTCGTCGTCGAGCGGGGTGGGAAGACCATCCTCCACGATATGACGGCATCCCTTTCGAAGGGGAACATCACGGCCGTCATCGGTCCCAATGGCTGCGGCAAGAGCACCTTCCTCAAGGCCGTGAACTGCATGATTCCCATCGCCGGCGGCTCCATCGAGCTTTCCGGCCGCGACGTCCATTCCTTTTCGCGAAAGGCCTTATCCCGGGAAATCGCCTTCTTGACCCAGAGTCACGATTTGCCCAATGACGTACCCGTTGCCGATTTGGTAGCCATGGGACGGTTTCCCTACCGCAGGCTTCTGTCGCCGCTGACCAAAGATGATCGGGACGCCGTCGCCCGTGCCATCGACGCCGTAGGCCTTGCGGGCTATGAAAAAAGGGCCATGCAGCACCTCTCCGGCGGCGAGCAGCAGCGGGCCTGGCTGGCCGTGCTCCTCGCTCAGGATGCGCCCATCCTCTTACTCGATGAGCCGACGACCTATCTTGACGTCCGCCACCAGCTGCGGATTTTAAAGCTCCTCCGGGACATCAATGAAACTTGGAAGAAGACCATCGTCATCGTCCTCCACGACATGAATCAGGCTTATCAATATGCTGATGACGTCATTATCATGAAAGAAGGAGCCATCGTTTCGACGGGAGCGCCTCACGATATACTGACGCCGGCCATGCTGCGCGACGTCTTTGACATCGAGGCTGAAGTCGTCGCCACCAAAGACGGCCGGCCCTTCATCGTGCCCACAGACGCCCTGCCGTGACGGCGGGCCTTGAAAGGAGAGAGGCATGGACTTATTTACCATTAAAGACGGAAAGAAACTTCGCTGCGGTTATACGACCGGTTCTTGTGCGGCGGCGGCAGCCAAAGCGGCGGCGGTCATGGTCCTGACGGGAAAGCGCGTCGACGCCGTGGCCCTTACGACGCCCAAAGGCGAGGTGCTCCACTTGCAGCCCGAAGAGATCTCTTTCGGACCGGGGACGGTGACCTGCGCTATCCGTAAGGAAAGCGGCGACGATCCCGACATTACCGACGGCATCCTGGTCTTTGCCACCGTCGAAAAAATAGAGCAGGGCTATGTGATCTCCGGCGGTCCCGGCATCGGCAAGGTGACGAAACCGGGCCTTGCCTGTGCCGTTGGCGAATGGGCCATCAACCCCGTGCCGCGGCGCATGATCGAAGAAGCCCTTCAGGCAGCGGCTAAGGCATGCGGCTACGACGGCGGCCTCAAGCTGACCTTGTCCATTCCCGGTGGTGAAATCTTGGCGCAAAAGACTTTTAATCCCCGCCTTGGCATCGTCGGCGGCTTGTCTGTTTTAGGGACGTCGGGCATCGTCGATCCCATGAGTGAACAGGCTCTGGTCGACACCATCCATACCGAAATGGACTCGCGAAGAGCTGCCGGGAAAACGCATCTCCTGGCCTTTTTTGGCAACTACGGCGTCGACTTCAGCCGTGATACACTGGGCATCGACGTCAGCCAGCGGGTGACCATCAGCAACTACGTCGGTGAAATGCTGGACTACGCCGTCTATAAGGATTTCTCCGACGTCCTCCTCATCGGTCATATCGGGAAATTGATTAAAGTCGCCCAAGGCATTATGAATACCCATTCCCGTTATGCCGACGGACGGACGACGCTGCTGGCCTTAGAAGCCGTCTTTGCTGGTGCATCCCGCGAGTTGGCCCATCAGATTTACGACAGCCTGACGACGGATGAAGCCGTCCGCCTCTTAGATGAGGCCCATCTTCTGACGCCGGTCATGGAAGCCGTCTGCCAAAAAATAGAACACTATATGGAAGCCCGTACTCACGGTGCCATCCGTACTGGAGCCGTCGTCTTTTCTAACGTCTACGGCGTCCTGGGTTATACATCACAGGCCAAAGACTTATTGGCCGTCCATCAGAAGGGGGAAGTTCGATGATACATTTTGTCGGCGCCGGTCCCGGTGCTGTCGACCTCATTACCGTCCGCGGCAAGACGCTGCTGGAACAGGCCGACCAGATTATTTATGCAGGTTCGTTGGTAAATCCGGAATTATTATCTTATGCCAAGAAAGACTGCGTCATCTTAGACAGTGCGTCCATGACCTTAGAGGACGTCATCGCCGCCATGGAAACGGCCGAAAAACTGGGCTGGATGACGGTCCGCCTGCACACGGGCGATCCCTCGGTCTACGGCGCCATCCGCGAACAGATGGACATCCTCGCTGAAAAGAATATTGCCTATGACGTCGTCCCCGGCGTCAGCTCCTTCTGCGGTGCCGCTGCAGCTTTAAAGGCCGAATACACCTTGCCGAGCATCAGCCAGTCGGTCATCATCACCCGTATGGAAGGGCGGACGCCCGTTCCCGACGGCCAGAAAATCGCTGACTACGCCGCTCATCAGGCGACGATGGTCATCTTCCTCAGCGCCTCGCTTACGGAAGGCCTGCAAAAAGAACTGATGGACGGCGGCTACGACAGCGATACGCCAGCTGCCATCGTCTATAAAGCGTCCTGGCCTGATGAAAAAATCTATCCCTGCACGGTAGCGACGCTGGCCGAAACGGCCCGGCAGAACGGCATTTCTAAGACGGCCCTCATCGTCGTCGGCAAGGTCCTCGAAGGCCCGTACGACCGAAGCCTTCTGTACCATCCGGCCTTTACCCACGCCTGCCGCAAGGCCGAGCCCGATACCCAGCAGTACGGCGACCATTTTAAAACGGACGACCATCGATAGCGGTAAGAAACTAAATATAGTGCGACGGCAACTTTTCGCTTGAAATCCCATAAAAAATGACCTCCTAAGGTTAGCTGGTAAGGCTAAGCGTAGGAGGTCATGTCTGTTTTGGGGCGATGGCAATCGTTAGGACCGCTTCATATAGAGCAGGGGGTAGGCATTTCCCTGTTCGTCGAATTCCGTCCGTTTGTAGACGATAAATCCTAAGTGTTCGTAAAAGCCCTTGGCTAAGGGATTCTGCTCATTGACGGCCAGGTCGTTGACGCCGTACTGTTCGATGCCGTAGCCGAGGAGGGCCGAGCCGATGCCGCGGCTGCGGTATTCATCAGCGACGAAAAGCATTTCCACCTTTTGGTCGTCAATTCCCAAAAATCCTAAGGGACTGCCGCTGTCGTCTTCGGCGATGATCAGCCGCGGTACGACGGCCAAAGCTTGGGGGACGAAGGCTTTGATGGCTTCAATGGCGCTGGGGGATAAAAAGAGATGGGTCGCCCGGACGGCGCTTTCCCAGATGGCCAGCAGTTTTTCTGTCAATTCTGGGGTTCGTTCTTGGATTTCGATGATATTCAATGGTTTTCTCCTCATGAGGCCGGCCGGATTCGGTGTCAGCCCGGTCGTTCGCAGCTAGGGACGGCGCTATTCGTCGCCGGGATCGTCGTCGTTATATTCCGGCAGGAGGTCACTGGTGTAGACCCGTTTGCCTGACGTGACTTCGTCGTAGAAATTCTGTTTCCAGTCGATATAGTCGATGGATTCTTGGATTTCCTGCAGCTTTTCCTGTAAGAGGGACCGCTTCTTATCGAGCATGATCTTGCGGACGGGAATGGAATCGGGCCCTTGCAGGCAGTAGGCCAGGTACTGTTTCATTTCTTCGATGGTCATGCCGCACTTTTTCAGGCAGGTCAGGCTTTTGATCCAGGCGATGTCGTGGTCGTCGAAGACGCGGCGGTTGTTGTCCAACCGCTTGACGTTGGGCACAAGGCCGGTGTTGCAGTAGTATTTTAACGTTTCGTAGGGAAGGCCCGTCTGTTCACAGGCTTCTTTCATGGCATAGAGTTTTTTTGATGCAGCTGCCATGACAGCGGTCACCTCCTTAAGATGCCTTTCGGTTAGAAAGGGCGTTTATTTCTGATTGGCGTACCACTGGAAGAGAGCCTGGGTGCCGCAGTCTTCCATGCCGTCGGCAGCCAGTTTATCGTAGAGCTTCTTGGCCAGGGTCAGTCCCGGCAGGTCGAGCTTCATTTCGGCTGCCGATTCGAGGGCGATGCGCATGTCTTTAATGAAGTGCTTGATGTAAAAACCGGGGGCCGTGTCGCCTTTTACCATCCGCGGCGCCAGATTGGCCAGGGACCAGGAACCGGCTGCACCGGACGAGAGGGTCGCGATGACCTTTTCCGGATCGAGGCCGCTCTTTTGGGCGTAGGCAATGGCCTCGCAGACGCCCATCATGTTGGACGCAATGGCGATCTGGTTGCTCATCTTGGCGTATTGGCCGCTGCCGGCCGGGCCAAAGTAAGTCAAGGTCTTCCCCATGGCCGAAAAGACGGCGTTCATGGCCTTAAAGGCATCTTCATCGCCGCCGACCATGATGGCCAGGGTCCCATTTTTCGCGCCGACGTCACCGCCAGAGACGGGCGCATCGAGGGCGTCGATGCCAAGGGATTTGGCTTTGTGGTAAATTTCTTTGGCAAGAGACGGGCTCGACGTCGTCATGTCGATGACCGTGCCGCCTTTTTTCCCCTTCAAGATACCGTTATCGCCTAAATAAACTTCTTCGACGTCTTTCGGATAGCCGACGATGGAAATGACGACGTCCGACGCTGCGGCGACGGCCGACGGTGATTCAAACCACTGGCATCCTTCCGAAATGAGGGCGTCCGCCTTGCTTTTGGTACGCGTATAGATGTTGACCGGGAAGCCTGCTTTGAGTAAATTGCGGATCATGCCCGTTCCCATGACGCCCGTTCCAATAAATCCGATGGTTGTTGTATTCATAAGTAACACCTCCAATGATATGCATGCTCTTATTATAGCATAAATAGTTTTAATATAAATATGGCTGTCCTGAATCTTGACAGAAAAGGTGCCCTTCTGCTATACTTATCCCGTAATTAAATAGCGAAGGGGAGTAACCTTTCAGCTGTCCATCAACATCGTGCCGTCATGACCGGCTGGTGGCAGCATTGCTGACGCAATAGGTGAGACTTTCGTATGATACCAGTTTGACTGATACCATGCGGAAGTCTCTTTTGTTTTATTCAGAGAAAGTAGGAGAAACTATGGAATTCTTATCAATGCAATTTTTCACAGCCTTAGGGACCATCATTTTATTGGACATCCTCCTCGGCGGCGACAATGCCGTCGTCATCGCCATGGCAGCCAACAAGCTGTCGCCGGCCCTGCGAAAAAAAGCCATCCTCATCGGTACGGCCGGGGCCGTCATCATCCGTCTGATCATGACCTTCATCGCCGTCTGGCTGCTTACGATTCCGTATCTGCAGGTCATCGGCGGCCTGATTTTGCTGCCCATTGCCGTAAAACTCCTCGTCCCGGAAGAACACCACGACGAGGTCAAGGCCTCGGATAACCTTATGGGAGCCATCAAGACCATCATCATCGCCGATGCCGCCATGGGTATCGACAACGTCCTGGCCATTGCCGGTGCGTCTCACGGCAGCTTCCTCTTGGTCGCTATCGGCTTCTTAGTCAGTATCCCCATCATCGTCGGCGGCAGCACCATCATTGGCCGCCTCATGGACCGCTTCCCGGTCATCCTCTACGCCGGTGCCGGCCTCCTCGGCTGGACGGCAGGCTCGATGATCGGTCACGACAAGATCTTAGGCCCCATGATTCAGGCTTCCGTCGGGTCCTGGGCTCCCTTGGCCATCCAGATCTTCCTGGCTGTGGGCGTCATCGCCGTTGGCTTGGTCATGAGCCGCAATGTGACGGCTAAAGCCCAGGGCTAAGCACAGCAGTCCGTTTGATTTCTCACCGCGGCTGTGTTACAATGACTTTAAATTATTAAATAATTGCGATTTATAGATGAAAAGAGGTAATAGCATGAAAACATGGAAAATCTTTGGCCTGACAATGGCCCTGACGGCAGCAGCTGCCGTATCCTTTGCCTCCGTTCCTCAGTCGGCCCTTCGCATCGGCGGCATTCCCTTCGATGCTGAAAGCTCGGTCATTCGCTCCATCTATGGCATGCCGACTAAGGTCGACGTTCACATGGAAAAGGAACGGGCGACGGAAGATTCGGAATATGAATACGGTAACTCCGTTTCCATCGCATTGAAATACGATCGGGTCCACCAGATCGAAGTCTCGGCCAATAATGGCTGGGAAACGGCAGACGGCGTCCGTGTCGGCATGGATATCGCTGACGTAGAAGCTGTCTACGGCGAACCCGATGCTGTGAAGGACGATCACTACATCTATTACGTCACTGGTCGGTCGGACCTCGGCATCGATATCGAAGTCGAAAATAACCGCGTCGAAGAAATCAAAGTCGGCAAACTGGATAAGTAAGCCCGGATACAGAAACACCAGCCCCAAAAATCAGATGGGCTGGTGTTTTTTTTGGCGCCGAATAGGCATGATAAAA